>JBMFOH010000019.1:0-38289 GCA_049969715.1 bacterium
GTAGTAAAATATTTGCTATTAAATACAGCATTTAGGTCACCTCCTGGAAGCTTTTTATAAAATTATACTACAAGCTTCCAGGGGGTAAAATTTTGATTACAGATCAGCTCCTTCCTGCTGATCCTCTAATCCTGTTATCGTGATATAATATCAAAAAACTAGTTTAAGGAGGTATTTGTAGATGGCTCATATGGTTACTTCTATAAAGGATTTAGTCATTAATCCGTTCACACTTATAGGTGAAGATTGGATGCTTATTACTGCTGGAGATATCAACTCATTCAATATGATGACTGCAAGCTGGGGTGGTTTAGGTGTCCTGTGGAGAAAGGATGTTGCTTTCTGTTTCATAAGGCCTACTAGATATACGTACAATTTTATCAATAGGGGGGATTTTTTTACCCTCTCCTTCTTTTCTGAAGAGTATCGAGAAGCTTTGAATATATGTGGTTCATATTCTGGAAGGGAGGTAGATAAAGTCAAACTTACTGGTTTAACTCCTATCGAAGATAGAGATCATAATACTGTCTTCTTTGATGAAGCTAGACTAGTTTTTATATGTAAGAAGATATACTACCAGGATATAAATCCTGAAAATTTTATAGATAAAGGTATAGGTGAACACTATCCATTAAAAGATTATCATAGGATGTTTATAGGAGAGATATTAAAGGCATTAGTTCGGTAATGAGTTTGAAAGTATATCCAGAATGATATATAATTTATTTAAAATTAATATAGGGTTTTCTTTGGGGCAGGGTGACAGGATTTTTCCTGAATTCCCGACTGGTGGTGATGCCTATTTTTGGGACGAGCCCATCAGCCTCAGCGGTTGATCCGGTGAGAATCCGGAGCCAACGGTATAGTCCGAATGGGCAAGGAAGTGTTTATTTTTACTAAAGATTGTTGCTTCTCCCCAGGGAAGACCCTGGGGATTTTATTTTGGAGGCGAATAAGATGGAAAGAAGAAATTGGGAAGTAAAGAAGGGCTTAGCCCAGATGCTTAAGGGTGGGGTCATAATGGATGTGACATCCAAGGAACAGGCAATAATAGCAGAAGAAGCAGGGGCAGTAGCGGTGATGGCTCTTGAGCGTGTACCTGCAGATATTAGAGCTGTTGGAGGAGTTGCCAGGATGGCACCTATCTACAAGATAAGAGAGATTATGGAGGCAGTCTCTATCCCAGTAATGGCTAAGGTAAGGATAGGACATATTGGAGAAGCAATGATATTAGAAGAGCTTGGAGTAGATTTTATAGATGAGAGTGAAGTATTGACACCAGCAGATGAATCATATCATATCCTAAAGCATCATTTTGTAACTCCATTTGTCTGTGGGGCACGCAATCTAGGAGAGGCTCTTAGGAGGATCCAAGAAGGAGCAGCAATGATAAGGACAAAGGGGGAGGCAGGTACAGGAAATGTGGTAGAGGCGGTAAGGCATATGCGTATTATACAGGAGGAGATAAGAAAGGTTGTTTCTACCCCTGCCGATGAGCTTCCTAAAATGGCTAAGGAGTATGGGGTATCATTGGACCTTTTGTTAGAGACCAAGATCGCAGGTAGGCTTCCAGTAGTAAACTTTGCTGCTGGGGGCATAGCTACTCCAAGTGATGCTGCTTTGATGAGGATATTGGGGGCAGATGGGATATTTGTAGGTTCAGGGATATTTAAATCTAGTAACCCTCAGGCATATGCAAGGGCGATAGTAAGAGCCTGCACTTACTATGATGACCCTAAAACCCTTTTAGAGGTCTCTGAGGAGTTAGGAGAAGCAATGCCTGGACAAGAGATAGCTAAATTAGAGGTAATGCTACAGGAAAGAGGATGGTAACTATGAATGTTGGGATTATAAACCTGCAAGGTGGAGTAATCGAACATGCCGATGCAGTCACAAGATTAGGACATGAGGTGTTATTTATAAGGTATCCTCACCAGATAGATTGGGTAGATGCTTTGATAATTCCAGGGGGAGAAAGTACTACTATTGGGATGCTTATGGCAGAAAGAGGCTTGGTTGAACCGATAAGGAGGAGAATAGAAGAGGGTATGAAGGTTTTTGGAACCTGTGCTGGGATGATACTTCTTTGCAAAGAAGTAGAGGGAAAATCTTATTGCCGCATTCCAGTATTTCCTGCCACTGTTAAAAGGAACGCCTTTGGCAGACAGAGAGAAAGTTTTGTAAGGAATCTTTCAATACCTATCATTGGAGAACCCCCTTTTAAAGGAATCTTTATCCGTGCTCCTTATATAGAAACAGTAGGACCAGAGGTTAACATCCTCTGTAAACTTGACGATGAAAAGATTGTGATGGCAGAGTATAAAAATATGTTGGTGTGCGCATTTCACCCCGAACTAACAAATGACCTGAGGATTCACAGATTCTTTCTAGAGAAAAGCTAGATGGCGGAGAGGGTGGGATTCGAACCCACGGGGTAATTCTACCCTCTCGCTTTCGAGGCGAGCGCCTTAATCCACTCAGCCACCTCTCCTACTGGTACTTGATCTTTATCTTATCTTCAACTAGTTCTTTTATCGCCGCGCTTACGGGATTTAATCTTCTAATTGATAGGGTGGCACTTTCATGTATCTCTTCTGCCCTTTTAGCTACTGCTATAGTTAGTATGTATCTGTTATGAGTTACCCTTAATATTTCATCAAGAATTGGTATATCCAAAATTCTCTGCCTCCTTTACAATCTTTGGTAGAAATCTTCTCTCGATAATCCTTAGTAATCTTGTAGTGAGAAAGTCCCTGTTAGTTAATGGCTTAACTAATATAGGCCTTATACCTACTATATTACTTCCCAAGACATCCATAAACAACTGATCTCCAATAGATATTACATCTTTCTTATCTAGATTTAAAACCTTTAATGCTCGATTAAATCCGATAGGAAAAGGTTTTAAAGCCATAAAAATCACAGGAAGCTCTAACCTCCTACTAATGAATAAAGCTCTTTCTCTCTTATCAGAATTAGATAAGAGGCAAGCCCTCAGGTCTCTTTCCTTCATCTTCTCTATAAACGCTTCTATCTCCTTGGGTATCTCCCAAGAACCCCAAGGGACAAGGGTATTATCTATATCAAAAATTATCCCTTTGATATTATACATTAACAGTTTCTCTATATCAATTAGGTGTACCTTTTCTGCAAAACCGAATACCTTAAGGAGCTTATAACTCACTGTTGTTTAACTTGAAATTCTACATCTACTGAGCCAGTTGCTTCTAATACCTGAGTATCTGTATCTAAGACTGCGTCTGTACTCTTTAATGTTAGGTCTTCTCTTAGGATTACTACATTACCAGTTAACTTAAACTGATTCTTATCGAGGAGGAATGTACCAGAATCAGCAGTTGCCTTTGTTCCTTCTTGTTCCAGACTTACCTGTTCTACCCTAGCCTCCTTTGTACTTGTATTGTAGTCTAGCTTAGAACAGTTTATAGTGGCAGTGGTTTTCCCTTTGTCATCCAGGGTCAATATCTTTACATCCTTGTTCAAGAGGATCCTATTGTTATTTAGATCTGCTTGCATATCTACCCCTGTAATCTTTATCTTCTCTATTTCTATCCTCACTGGCCCTGGCATTACCATAGTCTGCTTGTCTTGACTAAAGTCAAGTGAATTACCCCAGATCCTTGGTCCATCCTTTAATTCTACCCTAACATTCCCTTCGACTTTAAGGAGCTTGGTCTTCATATCATACACGAGTTTGTCACCATACAATTTCCCACTTTGAGTAGAGACTTGTTTTTGTCCATATAAGATGATTGGCACTATAAATAGTAGTAAGAGTGTCAAAATAAGGGTCTTACGCATAACTCCTCCTTTTTAAAAGTTCACTACAAGGCTTCCCCATAACTCTATCTTCTGGGTTAAAAAATTAGCTCTAATATTATTACATCTAGCAGTATAAGAGCCTAATCTCACCTTAATATTACCATTTGCCTCAAATAGAGTCTTACTGTTAGTCCAACTGAGGGTATCAGCTGTTACATCGATACCTTCTCCTTTAATCCTTCCCCTTGAATAGATATTAAAGTTACTGTTAGTGAAATCTATCTCTCCGTTTACTCCACTAAAAGACACAATAACATTCTCCTTTTCATCATACACCTTCCCGTCGATATGCCCCTTTAGGATAGCACTCTCTTCTGTTTTATTCTGAAAGGAATCTACCTTTAACTCGAAGATCTTTCTTCCCTTAGTCATTCCTATTACCTCTCCTCCCTCTACTACTATCTTTGGACCTTTAGATACAGGGGTCTCTTCTAAAGATGATTTCCACAGCCACCAACTTAACAATGCTATCCCTACTATAATTAATATAGTAATCCCATACCTCATAATTCATTTACAAGGCTTTCATAGCTCTGAGTTATCTCTTCTAGATGGTTGTAGTCGGTCATATCTATCTTTATAGGGGTGATAGATATATAACCCTCCTTTATAGCACCAACGTCACTACCTGGTTCATAGTTGCTGACAGGAACTGCATCAACCCAATAATAGGGTTCTCCCCTGGGGTCCAAGCGTTTAACTATATTAGGAACGTACCTTTTAGCTCCTTGATAGGTAAACCTTACCCCTTTAGGTCTTTCAATTGCAGGTATATTTACATTTAATAACACATCCTTAGGAAGCCCAACCTTTATTACTGCCTCTGCAAGTCTAGTGGTAAAGTTAGCAGCCATATCAAAAAGAGTAGGTTCTAATACCTTATAAGAAGCTAAAGAAACCGCTATGGAAGGAATCCCATTTATAAGTCCTTCCATAGCAGCAGAAACTGTCCCGGAGTAGGTAATATCTATCCCTACGTTTGAACCATGATTTATCCCAGAAACCACAATATCTACCTTATCCTTTATAATCTCACATACCCCAAGAAGAATACAATCTGCAGGGGTTCCTGTAGTGACCCAAACCTCAAGCTCACTAGATATTCTTTTTACTCTTATAGGCTCTTCTACAGTAAGGGAGTGTCCACTGGCACTTCGTTGTCTGTCTGGAGATACAATTACAACCCTACCTAATCTACTCAATGCCCTCCCTAAGGCATTGAGCCCGACCGAACCTACACCATCATCATTAGATATCAAGATTGTTGGCATTTATATTTACTTACGGGGCTCAACAATAAACTTTATTGCAGTCCTTTCTTCATTGTCTATCACTACATTTACAAATGCCGGAATACATATAACCTCTAATCCACTTGGAGCGAGAAACCCTCTAGCTATAGCAATTGCTTTTACTGCCTGATTTACTGCTCCTGCTCCAATAGCCTGCATCTCTACAGAACCTTCTTCCCTTATTACCCCTGCTAAAGCTCCAGCTACTGAATTTGGATTAGATTTTGCTGAAACCTTCAATGTCGTCATCTTCATTCCTCCTTATAATATTTTCTAATTCTTTTTATAGATATAGCCTTGCCAGAATTTATATCTATATCTAGTAATATACCGTTAAAGAGGGTCCTCCCTTTTGCTACCTTAAACCTTTTAGGGAGTGAAGTAAGAAATCTCTCTATTATTATCTCTTTATCCTCTCCTATCACTCCATCAGCAGGTCCAATCATTCCTACATCAGATATATATGCAGTACCTAGAGGAGAGATCTCTTCATCTGCAGTCTGTACATGGGTATGGGTGCCAAAGATAGCACTTACCTCTCCATCTAGATACCTCCATAATGCCATCTTCTCTGAGGTAGCCTCAGCATGAAAGTCTATAACTATATTCCTTATCCCTTCCCTATGCATCTCTTCTACAATTTCTTTCCCTTTTCTAAAGGGGCAGTCCAACTGTACCCCAGTAAAGATTCTCCCCATAAGATTTATGATACCAATCTTTTCTCCATTAAACAACTCCAATACGATAGAACCTCTTCCAGGTACATCGGGAGGATAGTTTAATGGTCTCAAGATTCTTTCTTCCTCCCGAATAATACCTACTCCTTCCTTCTTATCCCAGATATGGTTCCCCGAGGTAATGACATCTACTGAGAGGGAAAAGAGCTCTTCTGCTACATCTTTAGTGATACCAAATCCTCCTGCAGAATTTTCTCCATTTACTACTATTACATCTATCGAGCTCTCTTCCCCTATCTCTCTTAGAGCCTTCGCCAGAGTTTCTCTTCCTGGTCTACCAACCACATCTCCTCCAAAAAGGACCCTTATTACGTTATCTGGCATATTCTATCGCTCTCGTTTCTCTTATCACTACTACCCTTATCTGTCCCGGATATTCAAGTTCCTCTTCTATCTTCTTGGCTAGATCTCTAGCCAAACCGAGTGCTGTTAGGTCATCTATCTTCTCTGGTTCAACAACTACCCTTACTTCTCGTCCTGCCTGTAATGCGTAGGCTTTTTCTACTCCAGGAAAGGAGATTGCTAGTTCTTCTAACTTCTTTATACGTTTTATATATGCCTCTAATGTTTCCTTCCTTGCCCCTGGTCTTGCAGCTGAGATGGCATCAGCCGCTTGAACTAACACTGCCTCGATACTACTTGGAGGTTCTTCACCATGGTGGCTAGCTATTGCATTTATTACTATCTCATTCTCATTATACTTACGAGCAAACTCAGCTCCTAAGAGGGCATGTGGCCCTTCTGCATCATAATCTAACGCCTTTCCTATATCGTGAAGTAATCCAGCCCTCTTAGCTAATGTAGGGTCTAATCCTAACTCTACAGCCATTATACCTGCCAATCTAGAAACTTCCTGGGAATGATGTAGGACATTCTGTCCATAACTTGTTCTGAATATGAGTCTTCCCAGAGCCCTTACAAGTTCGGGGTGGACTCTTGTTAATTTGGCTTCAAAAACAGCTCTTTCTCCCTCTTCTTTTATCCTACCCTCAACCTCTTGCTGTGCCTTTTCTACTACTTCCTCTATACGTCCAGGGTGGATTCTTCCATCCTGGATAAGTCTCTCTAGAGAGAGTCTAGCTATCTCTCTTCTTATAGGATCATAACTTGATAATACTACTACTTCTGGGGTATCATCTATAATTAGATCTACCCCAGTAAGGGTTTCTAAGGTCCTTATATTTCTCCCTTCTCTTCCTATAATCCTACCCTTCATCTCCTCATTGGGAAGGGTAACAACCGATACAGTGGCAGAAGCAACCTCATCAGAAGCACACCTTTGAATGGCAGTAGCAACTATCTCTCTTGCTTTTTTGGTGGCTTCCTCTTTTAGTTCCATCTCTATCTCATAGAGTCTAGAAAGGGCTTCTCTCTTTGCTTCAGCTTCTATGCTACTTATAAGCATACTCTTTGCCTCCTCTGTAGACATATTAGCAATCCTCTCCAATTCCTTAAGCTGTTTCTCTTTCATACTCTCTACCTCTTGGTACAATTGATTGATAGACTCTTCCTTAGCTTGTAACGCCCTTTCTCTCCTTTCAATACCTTCCTGTCTTTTCTCTAATGTTAACTCTCGCTGTGAAAGTCTTCGTTCCTGTCTTTGGAGGTCACCCCTCTTCTGCCTAAGCTGTCTTTCAGTATCATTTTTTATCCTTTCAGCTTCATCCTTAGCTGATACAATAATCTCAAGCTTCTTCTTTTCACCCTCATCCTTTGCCTTTTCAATGATCTCATTTGCTAACCTCTCTGCTTCCTTTATTATACCTTCTGCCCTGTATTTCCTGTAGATATAACCAACGCTTCCTCCGATGATAGAAGCGATTATAGCTATTAATATACTCCAAATAATGTTTAATCACCTCGCTATTTTTCATCCTAAAACCCCCGACTTCTCAAGGATCTGACGTTCTATTGTAGCAGCTATTTCTGGATGCTGAGTTAGGTATTCTACTGCTCGTATCTTTCCTTGGCCTAATTTTTCTTGCTCGTAAGAGAACCAAGAGCCTGCCTTAGTTATTATATTGTTTTCTACCCCCAAATCCACTAATTCTCCCATTTTTGATATCCCCTTCCCATAGAGTATATCAAACTCTGCCTGTCTAAAAGGAGGGGCAAGTTTATTTTTTACTACTTTTACTTTCACCCTATTTCCTAATGATTCTTCTCCTTCCTTTATCCCTTCTATTTTTCTTATATCCAATCTTATAGAGGCATAAAATTTAAGTGCCCTCCCACCTGGAGTTACCTCTGGACTTCCTCCACCTCCATAACCTGTTTGCATCTTCTCTCTTAACTGATTTATAAACACACAGGCAGTCTTAGATTTACTCAACGTCCCTGCTAACTTCCTAAGAGCTTGAGACATAAGTCTAGCTTGTAAACCCATAAACTGATCTCCTATCTCTCCTTCCAGCTCTACCTTAGGGACTAATGCAGCTACTGAGTCTATAACGATTATATCTACTGCTCCACTAGAAGATAAGGTATCAGCAATACCTAAAGCCTGTTCCCCACTATCAGGCTGAGATATCCACATCTCATCTATGTTTACACCTAAATTTCTAGCGTATATTGGATCTAAGGCATGTTCTGCATCTATAAACGCAGCTATCCCACCCTGTTTCTGTGCCTCTGCTATTATATGGAGGGCAAGGGTAGTTTTACCTGATGCCTCTGGACCAAATATCTCAGTAATCCTACCTCTAGGAATGCCCATAATACCTAAAGCTATATCTAACCCAAGAGAACCAGTGGGAATCACCTCAACTTGGAGCCTGCTAGAGATCTCTCCAAGCTTCATTATTGCTCCTTTACCAAAATCCTTCTCTATCTTATTGATAGCTCCTTCTAAAGCCTTTAACCTATCCTCAGAAATGCCCATTCTCTCACTCCTCTTTCTTTACTCTCCAATAATCTTAATAACAAATGCTCTTCTACGTGGACCATCCAATTCCACAAAGAGTACAGATTGCCATACCCCCAAATCGGGATCACCACCTGTTAATGGCAGAATAACCTGGTTACCTAACATTATGGCTCTCAGGTGAGCATCTGCATTATTATCTATTGCATTATGTTTATAATTGTTCTGTTGAGGAATTATCTTTTCTAAAAACGCCTCAAGGTCAGATTCAAGGTTTCTCTCACTTTGATTTACATATAAACCAGTAGTAGTATGTAAAGAATATACCAATATGAACCCATCTTTTATTCCACTTCTTCCTACTACCTGTTTCACCTGAGAACTTACATTTATTATCTCTATCCTTTTCTGAGATCTCAAGTTTGAAACTTCGGTGTATGTTTTCATTCTCAACCCCCAATATAAAACTGGTCGGGGCGAAAGGATTTGAACCTTCGGCCTCCTGTACCCGAAACAGGCGCGCTCCCATCTGCGCTACGCCCCGGTATCTAAATTATATCAAATTACTTAACATAAATCTATAAAGGCCTCTCTCTCTGGCCCTATACTTACGCCCAATACCTTTGTACCTAAAAACTCCTCTATAAATTTAATAAAGGTAACAGCATTTTTAGGGAGTTCTCTCCCATCCATTTTCCACCCAGGTAATCTTTCATATATAGGTTTACATCTAGACAGTATCTCTGAGGAGGCAGGAAAATAATCAAGTCTTTCCCCATCGTACACATAACCTACACACACATTTACCTCTTCTAACCCTTCTAAGACATCAAGTTTAGTAATATATATACCATCTATTCCATTTACCTCACAAGAAAATCTTGTAGCTACTCCATCGAGCCATCCACATCTTCTAGGTCTTCCTGTAGTAGTCCCATATTCCTTTCCTTTTTCCCTTAAGTATTCCCCATAACTATCTATTAACTCAGTGGGGAATGGCCCAGCACCCACCCTTGTCATATATGATTTAACTACCCCATAAACCTTTCTTAGCTGTTTTGGATTTACTCCTGAACCTGAGAATATTCCACTTACGCTACTTTCTGAAGAACTTACATAGGGATAGGTACCAAACTTTACATCAAGTAAGAAGCCTTGTGCTCCCTCAAAGAGGAGTTCTTTGCCATCTAAAAGTAATCTATGCAGTAGCCTCACAGTATCTACTATATAAGGCTTTAAAATGTTAGAATAATTTTTATAAATCCTTATTACGTCATTTATCTCTAGTCTTCCTTCCAAGTTAGGAGATAATTTTACCTTGAGGGCCCATATTCTTCTCAGCTTTTCTTCGAAGCCATCTGAGACAAGGTCTATCATCCTCAAGCCAGAACGGTTTATATCGTCTGTATAACCAGGTCCTACACCTCTTTTCGTCGTGCCCAAACTGAAACTACCTCTCATAGATTCTTCTAGTTCATCTATAAGTCTGTGATATGGGAAAAGAACAGGTGCCCTATCTGATATAAAAAGTCTTCCATTAAAAAATTTCCTCTCTCTTAACTCATTGATCTCTTCTATAAGAGCACCAGGGTCCACTATTACTCCATTGCCTATTATATTAGTCTTATCATTATATAGTATCCCTGATGGAATAAGATGTAACTTAAACACCTCACTATTTACTACTAGGGTATGTCCTGTATTGGGACCACCGTTGTATCTTACAACACCGTCAGACCTTTGAGCAAGAAAGTCAACGATCCTCCCCTTTCCCTCATCTCCCCATTGCAATCCTATTACTGCTGTAACTCCCATCTATCTCCACTCCTATCCTCTTTGCTATTTCTCTCGCTGCAATTACTCCCGATGCTGATGCCTGAACTAGCCCTCTAGTTACTCCTGCTCCGTCGCCTACAGCAAAGAGATTCCTTATCTGTGTTTCTAAAGAGCTATTTAGCTTTGGCCTCACTGAATAGAATTTCACCTCAACACCATAGAGCAATGTATATCTAGAGTAAACCCCAGGGGCAAGCTCATCCAATGCCTTTAACATTTCTAATATTCCTGTGAGATGCCGATATGGAAGAACAAAACTTAAATCACCAGGGGTAGCAGATACTAGTGTTGGCTTTACTATTCCTTTTTTTATTCGGTCTTCAGTAGACCTCCTACCTGAAATAAGGTCTCCTAATCTCTGCACAAGGACTCCACCCCCAAGGAGATTGGCTAATCTTGCTATATATTTGGCATAGGATATCGGTTCTTTAAATGGTTCTGTAAATGTGGTGCTTATCAGTAAGGCAAAGTTGGTATTTTCTGTCTTTCTATCCTTATAACTATGTCCATTTACAGTTATAACTCCGTCACTATACTCAGTTATTACTTCACCATTAGGATTCATACAGAATGTACGGACCCTATCATCAAAGGACCTAGAGTAAAACTCTAATTTTGGCTCATATAAGGTCTCGGTCAATTCCTCCATTACTACTGCCGGCAGCTCTACCCTTACACCAACATCTACAGGATTCCTTATAGTATCAAGGTTTAGTCTCTTTAATTCTTGAATCAGCCAGTCTGCTCCATCTCTCCCTGGGGCAACTATCACATAGTCTCCATCAAATACCTTAGAGTCGACTCTTACCCCCTTTATTCTATCCTTATTTGTTATTATCTCTTTAACATAGGATCCAGTTAAGATATCTACCCTAGAAGAGAGATAATCATAGAATTGAGAGAGGACCTCTTTACATCGTTCTGTCCCCATATGTCTAACCATAGTAGGAATCAACTTTAAACCAGCCTTTGCTGCCTTTCTCTGGAAGAAGTGAACCTTTTCCTCGTCTACTCCAAATACCTCTTCTGGTGCTCCAAAGTCTAGGTATACACTATCTACATATTGAATTAGATTTTTAAGCTCCTCTTCTTTTACATACTCAAAGAGTCTTCCTCCTACCTCTGAAGAAAGGGTAAGTTTTCCATCACTGAATGCTCCTGCCCCACCCCATCCACTCATTATACTACAGGGATTGCAGTGATAGCATTGCTTATTACTATCTCTAGAAGGACAAGTTCTCTCTTCCAGAGGTTTGCCCTTTTCTATAAGAAGGATATTTATCCTGGGATTAGACCTGGTTAGCTCATAAGCAGCAAATATACCTGCAGGACCAGCTCCAACTATAATTACATCGTAATGGGTAGAACCTATCAATGTGTTTTCTGCCTCCATCTCAAGAGTAAATGGTCGGGGCGAAAGGACTCGAACCTTCGGCCTCCTGCACCCCAAGCAGGTGCGCTAACCAACCTGCGCTACGCCCCGATAGCATTATTAAGTATATCAAAATAGATATAAGTTTTCAAGGGAAATTATAAAATGTCTCTCCAGTTAAAATCATCCTCTAATATAGAATCCTTGAAGTTAGATATATCTATCTCCTCTTCGATAATCCTTTCAATCTGCTGGACGTTTTTTCTTTCCCCCAAAACTATAGCCCCTACTATCTTGTTGTCCTTTATGACAAATTTCTTGTAAATATTCCTCTTGTCATCTAATCTTGATACTATTTCGTATCCCTCTTCTGGATTTACCATACCGATAGAAAAAAGGTCTATCCCAGCGACCTTAAGCATATTAGAAGGGACCGTCCCTTTATAGGTAACATTCTCCCCTAGAATATTCTGGGCAACTACCTTTGCTTGGTCCAGAGCAGATGGGATTATGCCATAGACTTTCCCATTCCACTCTGCTACATCACCACAGGCATATATATTGTCTATAGAGGTTCTTAGGTGGTCATCTACTACTATCCCCTTATTTGTATTAGCGCCACAAATTTTTGCTAGCTCTATATTACTCTTTATCCCTGCAGTAATGACTACTGTATCTCCTTTGATAGTATTTCCATCCTTTGTTAGTACGCCTGAAACTTCTATTTCTCCCAAAATCTCTTCAGTAGTTACTCCAGTGAATATCTCCAATCCTCTATCTTCTAGCATCTTCTGTAGGAAGTCTCCTCCTACCTTATCTAACTGCCTTGGTAAAAGCCAAGGGAGAAGTTCTAAAACCGTGACCTTTATTCCAGAAGATTGGAGGGCAGAGGCTATCTCCAAACCCAAGAGTCCTCCACCTATCGCTATTGCTTCTCCTCTAGACCTAACTCTTTCTTTAAGAGACAATACATCTTCTAATTTTCTTATGCTAAATACCCCATTCTTTTCTCTCCCTTTAATAGGAGGTAGAGAGGGTGATGCTCCACTAGCTATAACAAGCTTCCCATAAAAGAACTCCTTTCCATCTAAAGCTACTACTTTATTCTCTTTTGGCTCAATCTCTCTTATAGGGGTATTTAAGTAGATATTTATCCCATTATTCTTATACCATTGGTCTGGGTAGAAATATATATCGTTAACACCGATCCTTCCTGCTAACAACTCTATAAGACGAGGCCTAGGATAGTAATGATATCGTTCATCGGTAAAGACATCTATCTCTATATCTTTATCTATTTTTCTTATCTGACCTGCCACATTTATTCCAGAAACTCCATTTCCTATAATTAAAATCTTTTTCATATCTCCTCCTAGCATAAAAATAATTATTAGTAATTTTATGCTAGACTGCAACAAAAAACAACAAGACTTGATTTTTCTATGAATAATAGTAAAATTATCTTCAAAGGAAGGTGATTAGTTTATTGTGAGGAAAGTACTTCTTATATCCTTTATCCTCATATTATTACTAATTGTGAGTTATGCATATGCTGGCTCCAATATTGAGGTATTTCGCATCAGGATACTGAATGATTATATGGGTCCTATAGATATAAGTATAGACGGATGGACTTCTTGGTATCCTGTTGGAAAGGTTCTAAAACCAGCATTATCCTATAATATAGATGCATTTAGAGCCAGTGGATATATAGAGAATGGAGTAGTAGCTGCTACTGCTTCAAATGCTATCCATATAAAGGTGGGAGATAGTGGGGTAAACCCTTTCAGCCCTGTCGAGAAGTCTGGGAGGACTATAAGTATTCTTCCTAAGGGGACAAACCTGACCGAGGTTGATAGTAGAATAGTAACAAATATAATAGGTGGAACATTAATATTCAATGAGTACTCCCCTTTTGTGGGAAATAAGGTATACCTAGAAAAGGGAAACACTCTAGTAGACCTACCTGATAATTTTATTCCTAGTTTAGGGGATAGAATAGTAATACTTGTCCAAAAACCAGAGGTTATGCCTACTGAGCTTTTCTTTGAGAATCATATCGACGGAAATGTTTATGCCTGTTATGAAAACGGATGGAAAGAGGTAATTGCCAAGGTCTCTAGGCCAGTAAAAGGGATAGGTAGATTTGGAGGTACAATATTCTCTCTTCCAAGTAGGGTGAGGGCAAATCATCCTGGAGTTATAGACATTTCAACGTGTCCTGTCTATAGAGGAAGCCCATCTCAAGCAACCCCAGAAGATTCAGGTGGATTTCAGATAATACCTATAAGACACTCTTATACATCGGAGATGAAAGGAGCTTGGACCGCTACTCAATGGATGATAATATCTCCAGTAGACAATGATTCCTATCTAGAGGCTATGCCTCCACTGTTTCGTGGTTATATAAGACCTGGATATCGTGTAGAGGCAAGATTCAAAGACAACCTTTGGAGAAGTTTACCTGAGGGAAAAGGGATTAATAACACCTTTCTTTCTGACCTGGTAGAGTTTCGTATCATCATTCCACCACTATACGTATTTCCCCCGCCGGATGTAATCTCTCCTCCGGTTATCAAGGATATCCATATCTCATTAGAAAATAATACTTTAGACCTAAGTGGTAATGCTATGCCTGGGGTTCAGGTCTATGTGTTTATAGATGGAATTCAAAGTGGAGTTGGGGATGCCTATTCTGATGGGTTTTTTGTTGTAAAGGATATCCCTATCCATAGAGGAGAAGTAGATATTGTAACTAAGGTGGTTGACCCTGCAGGAAGGGAGAGCTCTTTTAGCCAGTCTCAAGTTATTACTATACCTATAGAAGAAGTTAAACCCTATAAAAGAGGGATTCGACAGTGAGTATCAAACGCAGTTATGCTGAGCTTCCTCTTCATTATGGAGATGCTCCAAAGTGGCTATTTCAGAGGATGAAGAAACTTGCCAGAGAAATCGTCCTTATCTTCGTGATAGAGAATAGAATAGATGAACTAATAGAAGCTCTTTCCAATCCGTTCTGGTTTCAGGCATTAGGTTGTGTTTTGGGCTTTGACTGGCATTCTAGTGGTCTTACCACCACTACAGGGGCAGCCCTTAAGGAAGGGCTAGGAGAACTCTCTCTAGAGACTGGGATATTTATTGTTGGAGGAAAAGGAAAGACTGCTTTAAATACGCCATTAGAGATCCAAAAGCTAGCAGAAAAGGCTGGTTTTTCTCCGGAACGGTGGATAAATATAAGTCGGCTTGTAGCAAGGGTTGATAACAATGCTATTCAGGATGGATATCAACTATACCATCATCTGTTAGTCTTTACCAAGGATGATAAGTGGACAGTTATTCAGCAGGGGATGAATCCAGCTACTAGATATGCAAGAAGATATCACTGGTTAGGAAAAGAGGTAAAAAGCTTTGTAGAGGAACCTCACAATGCAATAGCTTCAGAGAATCTTGAGTCTTTTGTCCTCAATCTTGTAGCAAAAGAAAGCAGGAATACACAGAATATAATTACTGAACTTACTAGACAGCCTCCCGATAAAACGATACAAGATTGGGAGAAAACTGTATTGCATCTTCCATCACATCATCCTATTACAGGAGAGGATATCCAGACAAAGAACCTAAAGAGTATCCTGATCAGTACATATCAGAATCCACCGTCTGATTTTCAGGGTCTTCTTCTGTATCCAGGGGTTGGAGCAAAGACATTAAGAGCTCTCTCGCTTATAAGCGAGATAATATATGGACAACCACCGAGTTTTAAGGACCCGGCAAGATTCAGCTTTGCCCACGGAGGTAAGGATGGATACCCATACCCTGTAGATAGAAGGCTCTATGATGGCTCTGTAGAGATATTAGAAAAAGCCATAAAAAATGCCCAATTGGGTAAGAGGGAAGAACTAGAGACTTTTAAAAGGCTATCTCTGTTTACAGCATAAGGAGAAATAAATAAGATGAATAGGGTTATTCTTGAAAAGGAGATTAAAGGTGTAAGGTTAAAGGTAATAGAGGGAGACATTACCTTAGAGGATGTGGAGGCAATAGTAAATCCTGCTAATAACTACCTTCAACACGGAGGAGGAGTGGCAGGAGCTATTGTGAGAAGGGGAGGAGAAATTATACAAAAGGAAAGTAATGAATTTGTAAGAAGGAATGGTCCTCTACCTACTGGAGAAGCGACTATAACATCTGGGGGTAGATTAAGGGCAAGGTATGTTATCCATACGGTAGGTCCTAGATGGATGGAAGGGGATGAGGAAATTAAGCTTAAAAGGGCAGTCCAAAGCACGCTAGAGATAGCTTATAGAAATCATATAAAAACATTAAGTATCCCTGCTATAAGCTGTGGAATATTTGGTTTCCCTCCTGAGCTAGGAACAAAGATAATTGTAGAGACTATTCTAGACTTCTTGCAAAGGTCACATCATACTTTTGATGAGATACATCTTATAGGTATAGGTAGGGAGGTTCCAGACCTTTTTAGGAAGAACCTAGAGGATTACAATGAGTCATAGTATAAAGATAGACAAGAAGAAAAGAATAGCTCTCATTGCTCATGATAATAAGAAGGGAGAACTTCTCAGTTGGGTAAAAGCCAATATAGATATCTTATCTATGCATAAACTCTATGCCACAGCCACAACTGGAAGGTTGCTAGAGGATGAGCTTGGTTTAGAGATAACTAAATTTAAAAGCGGTCCTTTAGGAGGAGACCAGCAGATTGGTGCAAGGATAGCAGAAGGAGAGGTAGATATCCTAGTATTCTTTTGGGACCCACTGGAACCTCTTCCTCATGATCCAGATATAAAGGCGTTATTGAGGATAGCAACGGTGTGGAATATTCCGATAGCTTCCAATCTGGCATCTGCAGATTTTATAATATCGTCACCATTGATGGATACAGAGTATGAAAGGATTGTTCCATAATAGAAAGGTCTCTATAATTAATGTCTTAGTACTTATACTAGTGGGGAGTTTTGTTATAACAGGAGGTATATTTGCTCCTATTTTCTCTATAAGAAACACCCAATATGCCATTCAAACTGCATACGAGACATTAGGAGCCATATCTACTCTAGTAGAAGAAAGCATTAGCACTTTATTAGATGAGAAGATAAAGGAGCTCAAACTCATTGAAGATGAGATGGAACCTGATACTATTTCTTACACCTTATCATTCTTTGATGATGGGATAATAATAACCAATGAAAAGGGCATCATAAAGAGGGCTTA
Organism: bacterium; assembly: GCA_049969715.1. Classification (GTDB taxonomy): domain Bacteria; phylum DUMJ01; class DUMJ01; order DUMJ01; family DUMJ01; genus JBMFOH01. The sequence continues at coordinate 17,170 of JBMFOH010000019.1, forward strand.
CCCAAAAAATAGAGAGCTCCTTGTAGGACGGGATGTAAGTTTTAGAGATTACTTTAAAAAGCCAAAGGAAACCTTAAGACCATATCTTGCTGGAAGTTTCAAGTCTCTTATAAATACAAACATAGTAGTCTTAGGGGTTCCTATTATAAAAAATGGAAGATTTAAAGGGGTTATAGCAGGGGGGATGTCATTAAATGGTGGTAGAATTGGCTATCTTGTCTCTTCAGTATCCTTCTTAGAAAAGGGGGAGATAGTTATTGTAGATGATAGAGGTATTGTGCTCTTTTCCAAAGACCCTACTCTTATAGGAAGATTTTTTAATAGGTTCCCAACGGAGACGATAGGATTCAGGGAATACCAAATAGAGGGTAAAAAATATCTAGGAGGAATAAGAGATATAGAGAACTCTTCTTGGCGGATAGTGCTTTATATTAATAAAGATATTATATTAAAGCATCAGAGAGAAAATCTTAGATTCTCATTATTTTTCTCCATCTCTTTAGTAATATTAATTATAATCATCGTTATACTTCTTCTTAGAAAGATATTAGCCACAACATCTTATCTTGTTCAACTTGCTGAGGAATATAGTATGGGTAACTATTCTAAGATTCCTCCACCAAGTAGATATAGAGAATTTTCCGAATTTTCTGAAGCGTTTGGTAAGATGAGAGACGCTATAGTAGAAAGGGAGTCAAAGTTAAAGGAAGAGTATGCATATCTTGATGCCCTCCTTAAGCAGATAACAAATGGTATATTTATCTTAGACACTAATGGGAGATTTAACTTTATAAATCCTCAGTTGGCTGAGATGTTGGGATATCTAGAAAAAGAGGTTTTGCAAAGTGATACCCTAGACCTTTTCCCTCTAAAAGAAAGGGCAAAGATAGCTGTTCAAATCAATGAGGCTCTTAGTGGAGAGATAAAATCAACTAGAACCGAGATGCTCTCAAAAGCTAATAGTGTTATCCCCGTCTTACTGACTTCAAGTCCTCTAAAAATAGATGGGAATATTGTGGGTACACTGAATGTAGTTACTGACCTTCAGGAAATAAGTAAGAAGGAAAAGGAATTACAGGATGCCCTAGAGGAGATAAATGTCCTTAATGAAGAACTTAGTGAAAGGAGCCAACAGCTAGAGATGGCTCTTGCCCGGTTGAATATGCGGCTCTTTGAGGTAGAACTGGAAAAGGACAATGCAGAGAAGCTTGCCATAACCGACCCACTTACCCACCTTTATAATAGGAGATTCTTTGAAGAAAGATTCAAGGACGAACTTTTAAAGACAAAGATATCTAAGACACAATTATCTCTTATTATGGCAGATATAGACCACTTCAAGGTTATTAATGATACGTATGGGCATAAAGTAGGGGATAAGGTCCTTGAGGTATTAGCCCTTATTCTAAAAGCTAATGTGAGGGATAAAGATATAGTTGCCCGGTATGGAGGAGAAGAATTTATGATACTACTCCCCAATACAAATAAGATAGATGCCCAAAAGGTAGCAGAAAGGATAAGACAAGAGATAGAAGAGACTCCTCTTACCGAGATCGATGGTCCTGAAAGATTTACTGTTAGCTTTGGAGTGGCAGGTTTCCCTGAAGATGGAGAAGACATAAATGACCTCTTCTTGAAAGTGGATCAAGCATTATATGAAGCCAAGAAGCTTGGAAGAAATAGGGTAGTGGTATATAGAGGAAATTAAAGTTTCTATAGATCCATCCGATTTTAAATATTAAATAAATCTTAATATGTCAGGGAAGTTATGGAAAGTAAACCGATAGGGAACGTAAAAGAGAATATAACGGCATTAGTTGTAAATCCAAAGACTAAACCTAAGTCTTTGGAGAAAAATACAGATAAGAACAGCAAGACAGAGAATTTTGAACTTGTTGATATGCACTTTAGATTCAAGATACATAAACCTACCAATGAGATAATTGTTCAGATTATAGATACTGAAACAGGTGAGGTTGTTAGAGAGTTTCCTCCTGAGAAGATCTTAAATATGATTGCAGAATTTTTAAGGATATCAAATCTGATAGATAAAAAGGTGTAGGTGATAGAAATGGCTGATAGTTTGTTTAATGTATGGGGACTTGCTACAGGCTTAGATACCAAGAGCATAATAGATGCACTTATGGCATCTGCCAAGGCACCAGTAACAAGGTATCAAAATGAACAGTTAGAGATTCGATGGAAAGAAGAGGCATGGAATGATGTAAAAACAAAGCTCTCAACACTTCAGACTGTAATAGCAGGACTTACCAACAGAAGCAGTATTGTTACAAAAAAAGGAACATCAACAAATGAATCCATCCTTACAGCCTCTACCACTGGTGATGCCCCCCTCGGAAATTATACCTTTAATATCTCTAGTATAGCCAGTTCGCATACAGTCACTGGAAATGCCTATACCGGTCAGAGTGATAAGATTACATTTACTCAAGGATATATTACAATAAATGGGACTACTATCTCGGTTGGTACTCAGGCATCTCTCCTGGATATAGCCCAGGCGATAAATCAAGACGCTAATATTGGAAAGAGTGTATACGCTAGTGTAGTTCAGATATCTTCTAATGACTATAGACTAGTTGTTACATCTAGAAATACTGGGACCTCAAATAGGATATGGTTTGGCACTACAAACAACGATGTTCTTCTTGCATTAGGGATATTGGGAAGGTCACAAAGCGATGTTCAAACCTCAGATACTACTCCTATAAATTTTTCTACAGGAGATATAACTATAAATGGAAAGACGATAAATGTGGGTACATCTGCATCGTTACAAAACATAGTAAATGTCATAAATACTGATCCTGATATAAGTAGTAAGGTTAATGCCAGCATAGAGACAGACGGAACCAACTATAGACTCGTCCTTCTCTCCAATACTGGATCTATAGATAGTGTAGACTTCTCTGGTAGTAATGATGTCTTTGTCTCTCTTGGTGTATTAAATCCTAACGGTACTGTAAAATATCCTAATAATACTGGAGGAGCCTCTACCTTGCTTCCTACTGACCTTAAGTTTACAGTCTCTGGAATATCAGGGACTATCACTAGACAGTCTAACCAGGTTTCAGACCTATTTTCTGGGGTTACTCTAAATATAAAGAGTACAGGTACTGCAGTACTTTCTATAGCATACGATACGAGCCAAGCCATTACTAATATCCAAAACTTTGTGACTGTATATAATGATACCATCACGTATATAAGAACAAAGCTTACTGAAGAGAGAGAGGAAGGTATCACCTTCTTAACTGATGAGGAAAAGGCAAAGATGACGAATTTTGAAATAGAACAGTATAATGATAAACTTAAGATTGGACTTCTAAGGAATGATTCAACATTACAAGAGATAGAGGATCAATTAAGAAGTATAATATCCAGTACAGTAGATAGCACTCCAGGTGCCCCCTTATCTTCAAATATCCGTTCCTTAGAAGACATAGGGATCTCTTTAGGTAAACCTGGAGAGGTCTCTATAGATGATATATTGGCAGGTAGACTTCAGATAGATTATGATGCCTTGAATAAAGCATTAACAGAGAATCCAGAGATTGTAGCGGACCTGCTCTCTAAAGCTAGTACATTTGTTCAGGACGAGGTACCTACAGGAAGTATAGATGGATCCAATACAACCTTTTATCTAAAGAATAAGCCTATCTCATATGACTTTCGGCCTATGGTTTATGCGGATGGAACATTACTTACCCAGGTATTTGGTAATACAAGTCCAAGCCCAGGACAGTTTAGGCTAGATTATACTACAGGGCAACTTATACTAGGTCAAGCTCCAACTACAAGCCTCAAGGTATCATATGGATATACAACTACAGGAGATACTGCAGGAATAGCGGTAAGACTTAACAATACCCTGTCAAACTATACAAAAGATGTAACTGGCATTATCCCTTATACAATAAATAGCTTAGATAGTCAGTATAAAGAGCTAAATGAGCTTATCCAGGATACAAACCAGAGACTTTCTTTATATGAAGAAGACCTCATAAGACAGTATGCTGCATTAGAAACTACTATAGCTACTCTCCAATCACAGAGTAATTTCATCTCTAGTTATGTATCAGGACTTCAAAAACAAGGAGGGAAATAAATGGCAATAGTTAGTCCATATCAACAGTATGAAACTACTAAAATTCTTACAAGTACGCCTTTAGACAGGATAATATTACTCTACAGAAAGAGTATAAGGCTTTTAGAAGAGGCAGTAGAGGGGATAAAAGATAATGATGTTTTGCTTTTTAGTGAAGATATTTCCAAGGCTTGTAAGATCATAGAGTATCTATTAAGCGTCTTGGATATGGAAAATGGGAAGGAGATATCGGAGAACCTTTCAAGACTATATGACTATTTTATATATACATTGACTGTAAGTAATATGAGTAGAGATGTTACAGGGGTAGAGAGGGTAAAAAACTTACTAGAAGGTTTACTCTCAGGATGGGAAAAGGTGAAGGAACTTGAGTAGAGAAGAACTTATCTCCAAAATCAATGAAATAGATGAGAATATTACTTCTATATTTGATCCATTAGAGATATCTCGACTTGTCATAGAAAGGGGTAAACTTATCTCCCTTATGCCAAAGGTAGCTCTTAGCAAAGAGGATAGCTTCAAGCTCCTAGAAGCTAATGAGAAGATAGCGCTTCATCTTAAAAAAATAGAGCTAGAGCTAGAAAGAAGGAGTAGGAACCTTTTCTATTCCTCAAGACTAATAAAGAGTTATTATAATCTATATAGGACCAAGGGCGCCTTACTAAGCGGAGAAGGGTAAAACGCTAAGAGAACCATCAAGAATTAGTTATCCTCTTCTGTGGAGTTACTTTTTCCTTTTCCAGCGATATTTATCGTAAGTTTGTCAGGGCTTCTGACAAGTTGTGCCTTAAGCTCGTCAATATTATCAAAAAATTTACTGTATCCACTTGGAAATACTAGGGCTATCCTATCATCCCTTCTTTCTATAGTGGGAGTTGCCTTTGCCCTCTCTATCCTTATTACTTCTTGCCTCTCTGCCTGAGGCGTAATCCATGTAGGAGTTGAAAGTGGATCAAAGCCTTCCCCATTATTCGGTTTCCAGACAACTCGACTTGTCTTTAATGCATTAAAGAGATGATCTCTTGCCTCTGCCTCTCCATGCACTAGAATGAGTGAATAACTTGGGAACCTGGCTAGAAAATTCTGTAAACTTCCACTATCTGCATGAGCACTCAGCTTATACTGGTCGATCTGGCAGAGGATAGGAATCTCTTCACCATTTATCATAATCATATCACCCTGTTTTAATTCCAAAAGTTTCCTTCCTGGAGCATCCTCATCTTGATATCCAACAAAAAATACTGCCGAGTTCTCTTCCTGCAAGATACTTCTTGCATAGATAGGGGATACACCACCAGTGAGCATACCACTTGAGGCAATGATAATAGAGGGTCTAGTATCCTTTACAATTGACCTTCTTTTACTTGATGATGAGACAATAACTACTGGGTCTCTTAAAAATGGGTCCTGACGACTATTCATAATGAAACTCTTTAATCTTTCTGGAAGATAATTCCCTAGGTCTGTATAAGCCTGAGTGATAGTTCTAACGAGCCCATCTATATAAATGGGTAAACCAGGAGGTAACTCCCTATTGGTAATTGCACTTAAAAGTATAAGGATAATTTCCTGGGACCTCCCTAAGGCAAAGGAAGGGATGAGAATCCTTCCACCCTTAGCTAGGATCGATTTTATAGCCATAATAAAGGCACGAATCTCATCCCTTCTTGATGGAAGGAGTATATTGCCATATGTACTTTCAGAAATAACAAAATCTAACTGAGTTACTTCTTCAGGAAGAACTGCACTCTCTACTGTATACTGATTGGTAATGGAGATATCTCCAGTATATAAGAATCTGTAACCTTCAAAGTTTATTATGTAGTAGCAGGCACCTAAGATGTGACCAGCTCTTCTAGGGATAAATCTGATGCCATTAAAATCAACCATCTCATCAAAGGGGATTTCCTTTATACTATCTGTACATTCCATCACATCATCTATACCAAAGAGACTAACCCCCTGCTGTTCTCCTATTTTTACCATATCTAAGAGCATAAGCTTCGAGAGTTCTTTTGTTGGTTTTGTGGCAAAGATTTCTGCATCGGGAAACATCTTATGAATAATAGGTAATGCCCCTATATGGTCTATGTGAGCATGGGTAATAAGGACTATATCAACCTTCAAGTCCTTTAATCTATGAACCTCAGGTAACGATGCTTCTCCTACCTCTTTCACCCTTATTCCACAGTCCATAAGAATACCTCTCTCCCCACTACCAATATAGTATGAGGAGGCACCTACCTCATTTGCTCCACCTAAAGGAAGAAATTGAAGTGTACTCATCTCTTATACTTAAGACTCCTTTTACTCTTATCTATCCTATAGGATATTAGATTTTACAGGTTTTGTCAATTTCCCTTTGCAGTTGCATAAAAGTCCTTCTCTTTGTATAATTAACTAGATTAAATTTTTGGAGGGAAGAGATGGCAAGAAGAGTAGTTTTAGCCTATTCAGGAGGTCTTGATACTTCTGTTGCTATAAAGTGGATCCAAGAAAGGTACAATGCCGAGGTGATAACCCTTACCCTTGACCTTGGTCAGCCTATAGACCTTGAAGCAGTAAGAAAGAAGGCTCTAGATATAGGTGCAGTTGACGCAGTAGTGGTGGATGCAAAGGAGGTATTTGTCAACCATTATATAAAGAGGGTGATAAAAGCTAATGCACTATATGAGGATAAGTATCCTCTCTCTACATCTATCTCTAGACCATTGATAGCAAGAGAGCTTGTAAAGGTAGCTAAGAATTATAATGCAGATGCAATAGCCCATGGGTGTACAGGAAAGGGGAATGACCAGGTAAGGATAGAGGTATCAGTAAGGGCGCTAGACCCTGACTTAGAGATAATTGCTCCTATAAGAGAGTGGGGTTTTTCTAGAGAGGAAGAGATAGATTATGCCGCTGCTCATAATATTCCTGTCCCTGTTACCAAGAAATCTCCATACAGTATAGACGAAAACCTGTGGGGAAGGAGTATAGAATCAGGAATATTAGAGGACTTAAAGGTAGAACCACCAGAAGAGCCATTTGTCTGGACAAAATCCCCTGTTTCTGCCCCTGATAAGCCAGAGTATGTAGAGATAGAATTTGATAGAGGTATCCCTATTGCGTTAAATGGTACACAACTTTCCCTAAGAGAGATTATAGAGGCATTAAATAGTCTAGGAGGAATGCATGGAATAGGAAGGGTAGACCTGATAGAAGACAGACTGGTGGGTATAAAGTCTAGGGAGGTCTATGAGGTACCAGCTGCAACTATCATCATCTATGCTCATAAAGAGCTAGAACATCTCGTTATGGAGAGAAATTTAATAATGCTGAAATCCTACCTTGAGAAGGAGTATTCAAAGTTACTCTATGATGGGTTGTGGTTTTCTCATACAAGAGAGGCATTAGAGGCATTTTTTGATACCACCCAGGAGGTTGTTAGTGGAACTGTTACTTTAAAGCTCTATAAAGGGAATATAATAGTAGCAAAGAGAAACTCTCCATTCTCCCTCTATGAAAGGGCACTTGCTACTTATGAAAAGGGAGATATCTTTGATCAGAAAAAGGCAGAAGGTTTTATCTATGTATGGGGATTACCTCTTAGTGCCTCTGCTAGAAAGAGAGGGAAGAGACCTTGATCAAGGTAGCTATCTGGGGGACTACAGGTTATACTGGACTAGAACTTATTAGACTTCTTCTAAATCATCCAGAGGTTAAGGTGACAAGGTTGTTTAGCCATACCTATTCTGGGGAAAAGTTTAGTGTAATCTATCCCCATATAGAGAGGTTTGCTCCTATTAATCTTACAAGTGAGGAAGAGTTCGAAAGGATAAAGGAGGAAGAGTTTGACCTTGCCTTCCTTGCACTTCCATCAGGATTTAGTGTAGAGAAGGCTTCCCTTTTAGTGAATTCAGGAAAGAAGGTTATAGACCTGAGTTCTGATTTTAGACTGAAGGACCTGAAAGATTATGAAACCTGGTATAACTTTACCCATCCCTATCCTGAACTTGTTAGAGAGGCAGTGTATGGATTGCCAGAACTTAATAGAGAAAAGGTCAAAGATGCTAGACTTGTGGCTAATCCCGGATGCTACCCTACAAGTTTTCTTATCGGGATAGCTCCAATCTTAAAGGAAGACCTACTAAGTACTAGATGGTTGTATGTGGATTCAAAATCCGGTACATCTGGAGCTGGAAGAAAAGGGTCTACAGATATGAGTTTTTCAGAGATGGAAGGGGCTCTAAAGCCATATAATGTAGGAAGGCATAGACATATTCCAGAGATGGAACAGGAGGCTAGCCTTCTGGCAAGAAATAGCATAAAGGTTGCCTTTACCCCTTCTCTAGCACCAATATCAAGAGGGATACTTACCACTATCTATGCCACAATAAGAGAAAGGATAGATATAGATTCTCTGTATAAAAAGTACCTAGATTTCTATAGGGATGACTACTTTGTCCGTATCTTACCTATAGGTACGTTCCCTTCCACTAAATCTGTTAGGGGTTCCAACTTCTGTGATATAGGTCTATCGGTGCAAGAAGAGACGGTGATAGTTACAGTAGCTATAGATAACCTTATGAAGGGGGCGTCAGGACAGGCGATTCAAAATATGAATATAATGTATAATCTTCCAGAAAATCTTGGGCTCAATATAGCCCCTCTTTTCCCATGAGTATTACATTCCCTAGAGGGTTTCTAGCTAATGGAGTATCTGCAGGGATAAAGAAGGAAGGTCTAGATGTAGGCTTTTTGATGAGTGAGGTAGCGGCTACTGCTAGTGGACTGTTTACAACGAACCAGGTAAAGGCAGTACCTGTACTTATCACTATGGAACACATAAAAAGAGGAGTATTAAAAGGCATTATAGCGAATAGTGGATGCGCTAATGCCTGTACTGGGAAACAGGGTTTTATAGATGTTGAAAAACTTCTCAACGCTCTTTCTTCTAGTCTAAATGAAAGTGTAGAAAGCTTTGGGGTAGCATCTACTGGAGTTATAGGAAAGAGGTTGGAAGTAGAGAGGATTATTGATAAGATCCCCCTTCTGGTGGGAGGATTATCTAAGGAAGGAGGAATACTATTTGAAAGGTCAATACTTACCACAGACAGGGTTGTAAAAGAGATGTATACCTCCTTTATGGTGAGGAATACGGTAGTAAGGATAGGAGCATGTGCCAAAGGTTCTGGCATGATCCATCCTAATATGGCTACACTTCTTAGTTTTATAACTACAGACATAGATATAGATAACACCCTCCTTCATCTAGCATTAAAAGAGGCTATAGATGTCTCTTTAAATGCTGTTACTGTAGATAAAGATACTAGTACAAATGATACTGTAATTATAATGGCAAATGGAATGGCTAGAAATAAGAAGATAGGGAGCTCTCAAGAGAAGGAGTTTCTTCTTTTTAAAGAGGCTTTAAAAGAGGTTATGATAGAGATTGCTCGTAAGATAGCCCAAGATGGAGAAGGTGCCACTAAGCTTATTGAGGTGGAGGTTGATGGAGCTATAGATGAATCTACTGCAAGGAGAATGGCAAGGGCTGTTGTTGGTAGTAATCTGTTTAAGGCTGCCATCTGGGGAAAAGAGATAAATTGGGGAAGAATAATAAGTGCCCTAGGGGCAAATTCTGACCCTTTTGATCCAGAAGAGGTAAAGATATATATCGGAAGTATAAAGGTAGTAGAGGATGGCGTAGGGATTGATTTTGATAAGGATAAGGTATTGGAGATCTTAGATAGTAAGGAGGTGTCAGTTAGAATCATAGTTGGAGATGGCTCTGCCTCTGGAAAAGCATGGGGGTGTGACCTCACTCCAGACTATGTATATATTAACGGAAGTTATCTTTCATGAGCTCGGTTATAAAGTTAGGTGGAAGTATAGCAGAAAATCTATCAGCTTTAGAAAAGACAATAAGGGGTATAAAGGGGATAATTAATGATAAGCCATTCGTCCTAGTGCATGGGGGAGGCAAACAGATAACTAATTTTCTCTCTGAGCTTGGCATAGAAACATACTTTATAGAAGGAGAACGTTATACCGATAGGAAAACGATGGAGGTAGTAGAGATGGTTTTAAGTGGTCTTGTCAATAAGCAGATCACTAGTCTCCTCTGTCATATGGGGATTAATGCATTAGGTATAAGTGGAAGAGACCTAGGGCTTATAGTAGCAAAACGAAAGACTGAACTTGGATTTGTAGGGGAGGTGAAGAGGATAAATGTATCACCTTTACAGAAGCTACTTGATATAGGTTTTACTGTAGTTCTTTCCCCTGTGTCAGAGACAGAAGATGGTCTCCCCTGTAATGTAAATGCAGATTTTGTAGCTATAGAGATAGGTAAAGCCCTTAAGACAGAAAAACTTCTTCTCTTTACAGATGTTTCTGGCATAATGGATAGCAATAAGAATGTTATCCCTGAACTTGATATAGAGAGGGCGAAATCTCTTATAGAAAAGGGTATAATAAAAGAAGGGATGATACCAAAGACTAAGTCTAGCATAGAAGCGATTATCTCTGGGGTAAAAGAGGTATGGATAGGTAACAATATCAATCAAGGCACAGTGATAAAGAGGAGTAAAGATGGACCTTAATGAAGAGAAACAGTATCTAGTTCCTATATATACGAGGTTTCCTCTCGTAATAGAGAGAGGAGAGGGGGTTTATGTTTTCGATGAGGATGGGAATAGATATTTAGATTTTGCAAGTGGGATAGCTGTAAATTCTCTTGGTTATTCAAATCCTAAGGTTATTGAAGTGGCAATATCTCAGATAAAGAATCTTGTCCATATATCTAATCTTTACTTCAATAAACCCCAGGTAGTATTGGCTAAGAGATTAGTGAATCTGACGGGTCTAGATAAGGTATTCTTTTGTAATAGTGGAACAGAGTCAGTAGAGGCAGCTCTTAAATTTGCAAGACGATGGGGAAAGAATAAAGGAAAATATAAATTTATATCTACTTTTGATTCCTTCCATGGTAGGACTCTAGGAAGCCTCTCTGTAACAGGACAGTCAAAGTATCAGGACCCATTTAAACCTCTTCTAGAAGGAGTAACATTTATAAGATTTGGGGATATTGATGAGCTGGAAAAAACTCTCAAAGAGGGAAGTTACTGTGGGGTAATCCTAGAACCTATTCAAGGAGAGGGAGGCATAAATATCGCAAGGAAGGAGTTTCTAGAGAAAGCAAGGGTTTTATGCGATAGATATGATGCCCTCCTTATATTTGATGAGGTACAGACAGGAATAGGTAGGACTGGGAAGATGTTTGCCTTTCAGCATTTTAATGTAACCCCTGACATACTTACCCTCGCTAAAGGGTTAGGAGGGGGGTTCCCTATAGGGGCTACCATTATAAAAGAAAAGGTGGCAGAGTCGATACATTATGGAGACCATGCCTCTACCTTTGGAGGAAATCCTTTTGTTACTAGTGTAGCTAAGGTGGTCTTAGATGAGGTAGAAAAATTACTCCCTCAAATAGAAAGAGTAGGGACATTCCTTGATAAAACCCTTAGAGAGAGGTTTAGCCTTCTAGAGGATGTAGAAGAGATAAGAGGGCTTGGTCTTATGTATGGTATCGATGTGAAAAATAGTGCTAGAAGTATCTGTGAAAGGTGTATAAAGGAGGGGCTCCTTATTATTACTTGTGGTAAGAATACTATAAGGATAGTACCTCCCTTAGTGATAAGGGAAGAAGAGGTCCTCGATGGGATAGAGATACTATATAGTGTAATGAAAGAAGGTGTTAAGTAATTTGGGGTTTCTCTTAATTGAAGATGGCACATTATTAGAAGGGGTATCGTTTGGTGCTCAAGGAGAAGCCATAGGAGAGGTTGTATTTAATACATCTATGGTAGGATATCCAGAGGCAATAACTGACCCATCTTATATGGGTCAGATACTAGTATTTACATATCCACTTATAGGGAACTATGGAATCCAGCTAGAGGATAGGGAATCAGAAGCTCCTTTATTAAGAGGTATTGTTGTTAAGGAATACTGCAATGCTCCAAGTCATTGGGGTATAGACTACGATATAGATACCTACTTAAGAAGCTCTGGGATAGTGGGTCTTTCTGGCATAGATACGAGGGCGTTAACCAGAAAACTAAGAACCTTTGGGACATTGAGAGGAGTTATTTCTTCTAGAGATTTCTCTATAGATGAGAAAAAGGTTCTTATGAACCAGATCCAAAACTGGCACATAGAGGACTTTGATTTTGTAAGGTCTTCTTGTGTAAAGGAGCCTACAATCCTAGGCAATAATAGTGAAAGGATAGTACTAATAGATTGTGGAGTAAAACAAGGGATAGTGAGGGCTCTATTGGAACTTGGATTTGAGGTTATTATTGTCCCTGCCTGGGCAACAAAAGAGGATATCTTAAGATACAATCCTGTAGGGGTAGTGATCTCTAATGGGCCTGGAGATCCAAAGAGGCTGTCATACATTGTAGATACAGTGAAGGGACTTATAGAGGAGGAGACTCCTCTTTTTGGTATATGCCTAGGACATCAGATATTAGGACTTGCTCTAGGAGGAGATACATATAAGTTAAAGTTTGGGCATAGAGGGGCTAATCATCCAGTAAAAAATACACTTACAGGGAGGGTATATATAACATCACAGAATCATAGTTATGCTGTAGACCCTAAAGGACTTGATGGTGACATCATAGTGAGTTTTGTAAATCTTAACGATCATACAGTAGAGGGATTAAAATCTACGAAAAGACCGATAATGAGTGTCCAATTCCATCCTGAAGCCTCTCCTGGCCCATTAGATACTAAATTCCTCTTTCAAGAATTTGTAAAGGAGTGTATAAAGAAGGTTTATGCCCATTAAGAAGCATATAAAGAAGGTAATGGTTATTGGTTCAGGCCCTATAGTGATAGGTCAAGCGGCTGAGTTTGATTATGCAGGTACTCAAGCCTGTAAGTCTTTAAGAGAAGAGGGGATAAAGGTAGTTCTTGTAAATAGTAATCCTGCTACTATAATGACAGATACTGTAATGGCCGATAAGGTGTATATAGAACCCTTAGAGGTAGAAGCAATAGAAAAGATTATTCAGAAGGAGAGACCAGATGGATTGCTTCCTTCGTTGGGAGGACAGACTGGCTTGAATCTAGCAGTTCAGCTATATGAGCTTGGAATCCTAGGAAAATACAATGTAGAACTTTTAGGTACCCCTCTATCTGCAATAAAGAATGCAGAGGATAGAGAGCTATTCAAAAATTTTATGGTAAGGATTGGAGAACCTATCCCTGAGAGTAAGATAGTGAGAGATCTTGATGAGGCAAGGGATTTTGCCAGCCTTGTTGGTCTTCCTCTTGTTGTGAGGCCTGCTTATACTTTAGGGGGAACAGGGGGTGGTTTTGTAGAGAACTGGCAGGAGTTAGAAGAAACTGTATCTAAAGGCTTGAATGCCAGTATGGTAGGAGAGGTCCTTCTTGAACGAAGTATAAAGGGGTGGAAAGAGGTAGAGTATGAGGTAATGAGGGATAGTAATGGCAACTGTATCACTGTATGCAATATGGAGAACTTTGACCCAATGGGTATTCATACTGGTGACAGTATAGTAGTAGCCCCAAGTCAAACCTTAACAAACAAAGAGTATCAGATGCTAAGAAGTGCCTCTTTAAAGATAATAGATGCCCTAGGGATAGAAGGTGGCTGTAATATCCAATTTGCTCTTGATCCTAAGAGTACAAAATATTATGTAATAGAGGTAAATCCCAGAGTAAGTCGTTCAAGTGCATTGGCATCTAAGGCTACAGGATATCCGATAGCTAAGATAAGTGCTAAGATAGCAATAGGTTTACTCCTTGAGGAGATAAAGAATCCGGTAACAAAAGAAACGGTGGCTGCATTTGAGCCTGCACTGGATTACGTAGTTGTAAAGATTCCATGTTGGCCCTTTGATAAATTCCCTATAAAGAATAGGAAACTAGGCACGCAGATGCAGGCTACTGGAGAGGTAATGGCTCTTGGTAGGACATTTGAAGAGGCATTGCTTAAGGCGGTAAGGTCGTTAGAGGGTCGTAGAGAGGGACTTATAAGGCCAGAGATGGGACTTCTAACCAATGATGAAATCTCTGAAAGGATAAAAAAAGCTGATGATGAAAGGTTATTTCTTATAGCAGAGGCATTGAGGAGGAATTGGACAGTAGAGGAGATACATAGACTCAGTAGTATAGACCCATTCTTTTTGAATAAGATAAAGAACATTGTTCAATTTGAGATATTACTAAAAGAGGGAGATGGATCCCTGATTCCTCTAGCAAAAAAACTTGGTATGAGTGATGCCTATATATCAGAGTGTAAGAGGGAACCATTAGAAAAGGTTCAAACTGAGAGAGGAGAAAGGGTCCATCCTGTCTATAAGATGGTAGATACCTGTGCAGCAGAGTTTTCTGCTGTTACTCCCTATTATTATTCTACCTACGAAGAAGAGGATGAGGTTTTAGATAGAGAAGATAATAAGAATAAGGTCTGTGTTATAGGTTCTGGACCTATAAGGATAGGGCAGGGAATAGAGTTTGATTACTGTACCGTGCATGCTGTATTTTCTCTTAAAGAGAGGGGAGTTACATCTATTATCATAAATAATAACCCTGAAACAGTGAGTACAGACTTTGATACTGCGGATAAACTTTATTTTGAACCGCTGAGAGGAGAGGATGTTGTAAATGTACTGAGAAAAGAAAATCCTAAAGGTGTGATTGTCCAACTAGGTGGACAGACAGCGATAAACCTGGCAAAAAAGATCAAAGATGCAGGATTTGATATTATTGGAAGTTCCGTTGACAGTATAGATATAGCAGAAGATAGAAATAGATTTGATGTACTTCTAGAAAGATTAAACATTCCTAGACCTAAGGGACACACTGCAATGGTGTTAGAAGAGGCAATTGCAGTATCTGAGGAGATAGGCTTTCCTCTCCTAGTAAGACCCTCCTATGTCCTTGGGGGAAGGGCAATGGAGATCCTACATAATAGGACAGAGTTTATAGAGTTTGTAAAATATGTGTTAGGAATCTCCCCTGATTATCCCATACTGATAGATCAGTATGTAGTTGGTAAAGAGGCAGAGGTAGATGCCATATGCGATGGGAAAGAGGTATTTATCCCTGGGATTATGGAGCATATAGAGAGGGCAGGTATTCATTCTGGAGATAGCACTGCAGTATATCCTCCATTTTCTCTATCTCCAGATGTTCAAAGGACTATGCTCGAATATACCTATAAAATAGCGAAGGCTTTGGATATAAGGGGTTTTATAAATATACAGTTTGCAATAGATAGAAATGATAGGGTATATATAATTGAGGCAAATCCGAGGGCTAGTAGGACTGTCCCTTTTATGAGCAAGGCAACAGGTATCCCGCTTGTAAATATTGCTACAGGGGTAATGTTAGGTGAAAGTCTAAGGGACCTAGGACTTAGAGAAGGTATCTTGAGAGACCCACCATATTATTCAGTGAAGGTACCTGTTTTTTCCTTTGGTAAACTTATAGGAGTAGACCCTGTTATGGGACCAGAGATGAAATCTACTGGCGAAGTGATGGGGATAGATCCCATATTTGAGATGGCACTCCTGAAAGGATTGATAGCTTCGGGAATAGAGCTAAATAGAAACTTAGGAGCAATTGTATCTCTTAGCGAAAGAGACAGAGAAGAAGCCCTGCCTATATTAAAAAGGCTTAAGAATAGTAAATATGCTATATATGCCACATCTGGTACATATGAGTGGTTAGTGTCTGAAGATGTGAACTCTACTAGGATTTCGTCCATAGAAGAGATAGAACAGCTCTTTAAGGAGCATAGAATAGACTTTGTCTTGAATACACCTACAAAGGGTAAGGATTCAAACAGATTTGGCTTCAAGTTGAGAAGGATGGCTGTAGAGTGGCAGATTCCTACATTGACCGCTATAGACCTAGCCGATGCCATAACCAAAGCACTCCAGGTGTATCCAGAAGGGATAGATTATAATGTCTTTTCTTTAGACGAATATCATGAGATGTTACCACTATTAGAGGATAGAATCTTAAATCTATGGAGATGACATGATGTATCTTTGGTCAGGTAAAGAAGATCTATATGATATTGTAAAGACCTTTACCTATTCTATAAGTGAGGACAAGGAGTTGTTCTATTTTGATATTGTAGGGAGTATAGCTCATACTTTGGCTTTATATAGAGGAGGGATAGTGTCTTTAGAAGAGGCAAAAGCTATTGTAGAAGGGCTCAAAAGGATAGAAAAAGTAGGTATCCAGGATATATATCAGTATGAGGATATCCATACTGCTATTGAAATGACACTGACATCTCTTATTGGAGAATCAGCCAAAAAGATGCATACTGCAAGGAGTAGGAACGACCAAGTGGCATTAGATGAAAGGCTATATCTGAGAGACAAATTAAAGGAGACGCTAGAATCATTAAGAGCTCTTATAAAGGCTTTTATTGATCTATCTGTGGCCTCGTTAGATATAGTGTTTCCTGGTTTTACCCATCTACAACCTGCTCAGCCTGTTCTCCTAGCTCATCACCTGTTGGCTTATGTAGAGATGTTAAAGCGTGATTTCTCTAGATTCTATAGCCTTTTCCCAAGAATCAATGAGTGCCCTCTTGGTTCTGGAGCACTTGCAGGACTAGACTTCCCATATGATAGAACATTTGTTAGTGAACTTTTAAGATTCGATAAACCTACAGATAACAGTATGGATACTGTATGTGACAGAGATTACCTTCTAGAGTATGCATTTGACGCTACCCTTCTGGTTACCCATCTAAGTAGATTTGGAGAGGAGATTGTCCTTTGGAGTAATCCTTCTTTTTCCTTTGTCAAGATCGCTTCAGGTTATACTACAGGAAGTAGTATGATGCCCCAGAAACGAAATCCTGATGTGGCAGAGTTAATAAGGGGAGAGGCTGGAGAATTCCTGGGGTATTTGACATCTATTTTTAATATAATGAAGGGACTTCCTCTTACCTACAATAGGGATCTACAATTAGATAAAAAAGCTATCTTTAAGGTCTCAAATACCCTGTTACTTATATTAGAGACTACAAGAGGTCTTATAGAACATATAGAGTTTGATAGAGATAGTATAGAGCACTATCTAAAAAAGACAATGTTCCTTCTTGCTACCGACATAGCAGACTTTTTAGTAAATAAAGGGGTCCCCTTTAGGGAGGCACATCATATAGTCCAAGAGATAGTAAATTACTGTCAGAAGGAGAATAAAGATTTTTCTTTCCTATCGAAAGAGGAATGGAACAGATTTGGAGGATATTTTACAGAACTTGAACCTGAATTTTTCCAATTAGAGAAGTCTATATCAAGGAGAAATACCTATGGGGGAACATCTAGAGAACAGATAGAGTATCAGATAATTATAAATAGAAAATGGCTAGAGGAATCTAGAAAATATATAGACAAGATACCCCAAATAAAACTAGAAGAGATTTCAGAAATCTTATAAGATAGGAGGTGTATATTAATGTGAGCGAAAAGAAGAGTTTTGATATTCTTTCTATAGAGGAGATACTAGCCCTCGATAGAGAAAAGGTGAGAGAGTACTATAAGGAGTACAGTAATTCAGGATTCGCCAAGACGTTAGCTCTTCTTGATTTTGATAAAAACTTTGTAAAGGCTCAAGGGGTTTACCTTTGGGATAATAATAATGATAGATACCTAGATTTTTTAGGTGGATATGGCGCTCTCAATCTTGGACATAATCATCCTGAGGTGATTGAAGCTTTGGAGAGGATAAAGGATGTACCAAATATACTCCAGGCTTCACTTAATAAGTTCTCTGCTGGATTAGCATATAATCTAGCACAAATAGCTCCAAAAGGCCTCAAACATACGTTCTTTGCTAACAGTGGAGCGGAAGCGGTAGAAGGTGCTTTAAAGTTAGCAAGAATTTCGACTGGAAGAAAGAAGTTTGTCTATTGTAACAATTCTTTTCATGGCAAGACATTTGGAGCTCTTTCTGTGACAGGGAGGTCTAAGTATCAAGAGCCATTTAAACCTCTTTTACAGGATGTGGAGATGATTCCTTATGGGGATGCAGAGTCATTGGAAAATGTCCTAAAGAATAGAGACTGTGCCTGTTTTATAGTTGAACCTATCCAAGGAGAGGGAGGGGTTATCGTTCCTCCAGACGGATACCTTAAAGATGTAAGGGATATCTGTACTAGTTATGGAACACTACTTGTAATTGACGAGATTCAGACAGGTTTTGGAAGGACAGGATATATGTTTGCCTGTCAGAGAGAGAATGTTTCTCCTGATATTATGTGCTTAGCCAAGTCTTTGGGTGGTGGCATAATGCCGATAGGTGCATTTATAACTACAGAGGAGGTATGGGAGAATGGTTTTGGAGGTATGGAGAGGTGCCTTTTGCATACATCTACCTTTGGTGGGAATAGCTGGGCTATGACAGCAGGAATAGCCTCTATAGGTATAATAGTAAGGAGTAATCTTCCCCAACAGGCAAGAGAGAAGGGGGAGTATCTTCTTAATAAACTTTATACTCTTAGAGAAAAGTACCCAATAATAAAAGATATAAGAGGGCGAGGTTTACTCATTGGTATAGAGTTTAATCAGCCAGAAGAAGGAGTTTTAGACAAGATTACGGGAGGAGCTGTAACAAGATTTGCCAAGGAATATATTGGCTCTCTGGTGGCTGGAGAGCTTTTAAATAGATACCATATAGTAACTGCCTATACCTTGAATAATCCCAATGTTATAAGGCTAGAACCACCTTTAATAGTATCTTATGAAGACCTAGATTTTGTTGCAAATGCTTTGGATGAGATGTTTAATTCAAATTCAACATTTACAAAACTTGCTTTTTCTGGAGTAAAAACTATTCTAGGTTCTATGTTTCATAAAAAGAGGTAATCTATATGTTGAAATCAGGTCTTGTTGCTATAGTTGGAAGACCAAACGTTGGTAAGTCTACCCTTATGAATGCTCTTATAGGAGAAAAGGTAAGTATCGTTTCTGAAAAACCACAGACCACCAGGACAAATATCCTTGGGATAATGAATAGAAAGGACCTACAGGTAATGTTTTTAGATACTCCAGGAATACATAAACCCAAGGATGATCTTGGTGAGCATATGGTGAAGAAGGCTATTGAAGCCCTTGAAGATGATATAGACCTTATCATCTTTATAGTAGACGCTACTAAGGTCACGGAGGAAGACATCTATATAGATAGGTATATATTGCCTAAATATAGTGTGAAAAAGATATTAGTGGTGAATAAATCTGACCTATTACCCAAGGACCCTTTGGAAGAAGTAAAGAAGGAGATAGAGCTAGAAAGGTATGATAAGGTGATTCCTATATCTGCCCTCTATAGGACGAACCTAGAGATTCTTGAGGATACTATAAGAGAGTATCTCCCTGAGGGTCCAGCCTATTATCCGCAAGACACTATTACTACCCTACCTATAGAGGATAGGATAAGAGAGATTGTGAGAGAAAAGACGATACAACTCACATATCAAGAGGTTCCTTATAGTGTGGCAGTAGTACTAGATGAGTTTATTGAGAGGAATAATCTCTTCTACATAAAGGCAATAATCTATGTAGAGAAGGATTCCCAGAAAGGGATCATTATAGGTAAGGATGGAAAGAAACTGAAAGAGATAGGCTCTCTTGCTAGAGAGGAGCTCGAATCGATCCTTGGTAAAAAGGTATATCTAGATCTATGGGTGAAAACAAGGGAGAAGTGGCGTAAAAAGACTCGATGGGTAGAAGAATTTGTATATAAATAAGTGCTTTTGATCGCGGTGAGTTAGGATTAAATAACCCCCAAGATATAGAAAAGCACGGGCTTCTAGCCTGTGTAATTATATAATTTAATATTACAGTCGAAATGCCTGTATCATTAATATTTTTGATAAAAAGCTATTTTAAGATTTATTTGCCACGCAAAAAGTTGAAGAGTCAACATAAGACTTGGTGATTATTATGAGAGAATATCATTCTTTTAAACAGAATATAAGAGAAGAGATAATTGAAAAGGTTAAAGATACTCTTATTAAGAGAGTCAGATATTGTTTTTGCTTATTTATTTGGTTCATTTTTAGATGGGCTTTCTTTTAGAGATATCGATATAGGAATCTATTTAAATAATATCAAAGAAGAGGAGGTACCTATAGATATTATCGATGTAAAAGTCTTAAACTTTGCGCCTAACTCTTTCTTAAATAGTATCTTCAAATATGGAAGATTGATATTACCAAAGATGAGGAGTTCTTCTCTAATCTTATAGAAGAGTCCTCAATAAAGGCACTTGCCAATGAATCCATTTCTTATCAATCTTTAAAGGAATTAATTCCATAATAAAGTTAGATATTGAGAAGATCAAACAGGAAAGAAGATCTTGAGGATTTTATTGATTTTATGAGAAGTATCGAAAAGCTTCTTTGAGTCAGCAATTACTCATTTTAAAACTGTAAGGGTTTAAAAAAATGGGAAATTTAGCTTCTAATAGCAGCACAATTCTATCTAAAGCTAGTACCATCTATTATTCCTATCTTTACTCTGCCTACTTTAGGTAACTCTATCTTCCCCTTTCCTAAACGTATGACGCTTAAAGAGATGGTTTTAAGGATCACTCTTAGAGGTCCTAGCCATATAAAACTAAGGACCCTAGCAATGGTAGAGTTACTAACTGGGAATAGGAATGGAGCTTCCTCTCCTCTAAAATGAGAAGATATCCTCCAGAGGGGATCTCACTTTAATTGAGTAATTTCTGTTCAATTTCCTTCTTTCTAGAGCCCCCTCTAACTTGTTTTTCTCTTGCAATTGCATTGGAGGGCTCCTCAAAGACCTCATAGTAGATGAACTTATCTATCTCCGGTATATAAGAGTGAATTATTTTTATTTGTCATTATATAGATATACCTATATTCCGCGGGTATAGTATAATATATTAAAAATTTTCTCTTTTAAAAAGAATGGAGG
>JBMFOH010000020.1:0-37866 GCA_049969715.1 bacterium
TATCTAGCATATGGGTCAGCTGCATCACGTAGACCATCACCCAGGAAGTTAAACGCTAAGACTGTTATTATTACAAAAAGAGAAGGTAGTAATTTCCATGGGTAAAGAGCTACTGCAGCTATATCCTGCGCATCTTGTAATAATACACCCCAACTGACTGCTGGAGGCTGCATTCCTAACCCTAAAAAGCTTAGAGCAGTTTCACCTAAAATCATACTAGGAATAGATAGCGTGATTGATACTATCAAATGGCTAGTAAAAGAGGGTAATAGATGTCGTGTTATAATTCTCCATTCACTAGCACCAGCTAATCTGGCAGCTAATGCAAAGTCTTCTTCTCTTAAACTTAATAGCTTTCCTCTTACTACACGTGCTAGCCCACACCAACCTACTATAGATAGAATTATAGTGATGGCAAAATAAGTCTTTATTACTGACCAGTCTTTTGGTAAGGCTGCCGATAATCCTAACCAAAGAGGGATTGTAGGTATAGAACTAAGAAACTCTATAAGTCTTTGGATATAGATATCTACTGTCCCTCCAAAATATCCAGAAATTCCGCCTATGATTACACCAAGGATAAAACTTAGAAATACTCCTATTAATCCTATAGAGAGAGAAATACGAGCTCCATAAAAGGTTCTAGTAAAAAGACATCTACCCATATTATCTGCGCCAAACAGAAAGATAGGAGTCCCTTCCACACCAAGTAGATGTTTATCAGTAGGGAATATTCCTAAAAGTTTATATGGTTCTCCCTTAACAAAAAAGTGGATATAGTATTTCTGCGTTTTATCTTCTGTGAATTCATACTGAAATGTCTTCATATTCAATTCTCTTTTTAATCCATAAATAAATGGCATTTGTAGCTTTCCATTGTCTACGATATGAATCTTTACAGGAGGTGCATTCTGATAACCTTCAAATCTAGTAACTGGGGTGTAAGGAGAAAGGAATTCGCAAAATATAGCAATAATATATAATAAAAATAAAATAACCCCTCCAAAGATGGCAAGTTTGTGTCTTCTAAACTTCCACCATATTAATTGCCATTGAGAAGCATAATATATCTTTTCTTCTTTGTATAGTTCTTCTTCAATGTTATCAAAGATGTCTTTTGAATCTTTCATTCTCCTAACCCTCCATATCTTATCCTAGGATCTGCCCAGGCAAGTAGGATATCAGATATCAACATACCAACAACAGTTAATATACTCAAAATTAAGGTAATACTTCCTGCTAAATACATATCTTGTGACATTACTGCTCTTAGTAGTACAGGACCAACTGTCTGAATGTTTAAGACGATAGAGACCAATGTTTCTCCGGAGATTATACCAGGTAACATCCATCCAATAGTACTTATTAGAGGATTTATTGCTATCCTCACAGGATATTTAAATATAAGTTTCCTCTCAGGTAAGCCTTTGGCACGAGCAGTAATAACATACTGTTTTCTTAACTCATCAAGTAGATTACCCCTCATAGTACGGATAAGTCCAGCAGTTCCAGACATTCCAATTAATATTACTGGAAACCATACATGCTTGAGAAGGTCAATGAACTTAGCAAAACTCCAACCAGCTGTAGCAAATTGAGGGGAGAAAAGCCCTGTCATACTGAAGCCAAATTTGACAAACAGAAACCACATAAGAATGAGAGCTAATAAGAAACCAGGCATAGAGAGTCCTATATATCCTAAAAAGGTGAATATATAGTCAAAAAGAGAATACTGTCTAATTGCCGAATATATTCCGATAGGAATTGCAATTACCCAAGCAAAGATAGTAGTTAATAGCGAAATAATAACAGTCATTGGAACACGCTCTGCTAAGATCTCATTTACCGGACGATTCCATTGGAAAGACCTACCCAGGTCACCTTTCATAAAATTTTTAATCCAGATGAAATACTGCATATATAGAGGCTTATCTAGACCATAGAGTTCCCTAAGACGAACGACTTCATCTTCATTAAGTTGAATTCCAGATAATCTTAGATTGTTTATATATGTGGTTAAATAGTCACCTGGTGGAAGTTGAATAATGATAAAAGAAACAATTGAAAGGATAAGCAATAAGGGAATCGCGATAGCTATCCGATAGATAATATAATTTAACATCTACTAATCCTCCTGTCACATAGGCTTAATGAGATTTAGGGGCTATTGGTTTCACTCCCAATAGCCCCTAAATAGTTTCTTACTTTTCGTAGAAGAACTGTTCCGCACTAAAATTAGCAGCAATAGCAAATCCAGAACGAGGAACATTACCCATTCTAGCAGAAACTATCATAGGATATTTTACCTTCTCTACAATAGTAATAAGCGGTAAATATTGTTTATGCCAAGCAAGTCCTTCTCTCCAGAGTTTATTATACTCATCAGAACCAGTGACACTTTCCCATCTCTTCTTATCTAATTCCCAAGCCTTCTTAGCCCAAGCTGGTGGTTCTTCACCTTCTTTGCCAGCTGTATCGTACCATCTACTCCATTCTGGAGCAAGGAAAGTACCAGATGTCCAACCATTGTTCCAACCTTGGTCATGACACCACATTATTGAAGCTTGGAGCTCATTCGCAGCCCAACGCTGTCCTCTCAATTGAGGATCGATCCTCTTTAGAGTAGCTTTAATACCTACCTTCTTGAGGTGCTCTACAAGAAGTTCTCCCACAGGCATAAGGTCAGGAGCTTCTGCTCCACATTCGATTAGAATAGTAAATGGCTTACCATCTGGTCTAAGACGGAATCCATCTGCATCTTTCTTGGAAAGTCCAACTTGGTCTAAGAGTTTATTAGCTTCAGCAACATTATATTCACTTGGAACTGTCTCAGGTAGAGAAGCAAATCCATAGTAGACACTGTCTATTATCTCTTTGCGGTTTATAGCCATGCTTATTGCTCTTCTAAACCTTACATCTCCAACGATCTTACGCCAAACTGGATCATTATAAGTAAAGTTAAGGAAGAACGCGCTAGAATCTACATGCATATCTAAGAGAACTACTTTAAACCCAGCCTTTTCTTCATTCTGTTTATAGAGAGGAAGCTTCACTAGAGCAGTACTTTCACGGAGGAAGTCTACATCTCCAGTTAATACCTTCATATTAGCCATTTCTACGTCTTGAACCTGAGTTGAGACGATTCTATCTATATAAGGAAGTTGATTTCCTGCAGTATCTACCTTGAAGTAGTATGGGTTTCTGTCCCATTCATATACTCCACCAGATGCCTTTACTAATATCCATGGAGTAAGGACAGGAAATCCAATACTCTTAGCCTGTGTCTGTTCCCAATTGGTAAAGTCTTTTAGATTGAATAATTGCCACCATTCATCTTTTAGTCCTTCCTTCTCTAGTAAAGGCTTTAATTTTTCCATAGGGGTATACTTAATATGGAATTGCTTTAAGTAGTGAGCTGGCTTTAATAGATCAGTGTATCCAACCCAACTTTCAATAGTAAGGTTTCTCAAGAATCCACCATAGGGCTTAGGAAAGGTAACTTTGAAGGTATACTCATCGAGTATATCCAATTTCATCGGTTCTCCGTCCATACTATTGCCAACTCTGAATTTTGCAGGGAATACAGGTGTAAGTTTTTCGTTTAGAAGGACATCTTCATATGTAAACCTTATATCTTCTGTAGTTACCGGATACCCATCAGACCACTTTAATCCCTTTCTTAGTTTAAACGTAAAGATTCTATTATCTTTAACATCGAAACTCTCAAGTATGTTACCTCTAATACCTTGAGTCCCTATACCAGGTGCACTAAGTAAGGGTTCATTATTCATTACAAATACATCTGGCGCCCAGTCTGCAACACTATGAACTGTTCTTATTGTTCCACCATACTTCCCTACCTTCCAATCAGGAAGGTCTTTTCTGGGTATTAAAACTCCAGGACCAACCACAAATGGATTCTCAGGTAATCTCTTTTCTACCGGCGGAAGTTTTCCTTGTTTTACTAGCTCAGCAAGCATCGGAGCTTCATTGTACTTCTTCTGAGCAAAAGAGATAGAACCAAAGCCTACAAAAATGCTAAACACCAAACTCAACACAACCAATCCTACTAGACACTTCTTCATAACTTTCAAATCCTCCTTTTTTGTTTTTTTCTTCTAAAACCTCCCCTGTATTTCAGGGTAAACTAAACTGGGATGGTTCTAATAAATTAACCTTCTCTATTTCTAAATTCTTTTAAATTCTAGTTTCTATCACCACCCTTCTAAATTTTAGTAAGGATACTATATCACTATCTATATTAAAGTGTCAACTACTGAACGAATGTTCAAGATTATAGAAAGAAAAGGTCACAATACTAGCGTTTATTTAGAGTCTATGGAATAATAAGGTGGCAAACTGCATCGTATAACTCTCAAAAGGATATTTGCCATAGATCCTATCCCCTATGATACTTTTCACCTGTTGATTTAATTCTGAATCATCAGGATACCAATTTAGAGGTATCTCAAAGACCCAAGCCCAGTCTGAAGAAGAGCCTGGATATTTAATCTCTTTTGACAGGATGATGAGTTTATATCTAGAATGCCAATTGAAGGGATTAAGGAGAAAGTCTTTAAAATTCTTACAAGCCATTCTAATATTTCCTCCCAATATAGAATGTGTCTCTTGTAGTATGGAAACACCGTGATTTTCTGCTATCCATATCCCCTGGACCAAGGCTTCTAGATTCATAAGAGTATAAGAACTAGCTCTATCTCTTCTTATGAGTTCAAGTGGCATAGACCCATCCCATGCGATTTGAATCCTTAGGGCATGTCTAAGGGTATTTAACCCTTCACTAAACACGTTCACATCACCTAAAACTCTCCCTGCATTAAGAAGGAACAGTGCCTTCCAACTTAGATGGTTGTTTGGCAATAGTGGCTTATATTTACAGATATAATCTACGAAAGGCTTAAGCCAAATTCTAAATCTCGTTTTATCTTCATTAGAGATAACTCCTAACCCCTGTAGAATATCAAAAGCCATTATGAATTTTGGAAAATGATATGAGATTACAATAGGGGTGTCTCCCTCTTTAGTGCTACTGAGTGTAATTATATCCCAGAGGCTTCCTCCATCTTCTGGCTTAGTACAATTTTCTATCCATGCATGTAGAATTTCAAGGCTCTTATCCGCATAAGCCTTTTTCTCTGAAAAGGCATAGGCAAGGGCTAATGTATAGGCAGAGAGGGCGTCTGTTCCTATCTGTCTAGAAAACATCCGCTGTATTTCTCTCTTACTAGAATAGTAAGGAGGAATTTTTATTACCCCGTGAATAGGGTTAGGATTTGAATAAAGTAACTGGTCTGCCTCTCTAATAAGGTCATTGTAAGCAGCAAGAGCAATCTGATTACGTGTAGAGATTGCTGATTTTACCTCTACTATACGCCTTTTAGTAAGGAGAAGATTAGGCCCTGGAGATTCAATAAATGTCGATACAGAAGAAAGTGGGATCCAGCTATTGTTAGCCTTAGAGGATACAGCTAGGAATAGGAAGGATATTATTAGAGTTACTATAGAAAAATTATTAAGCGTTTTTATACCCTTCATCATCTTGATAAGATTATATAATAGAATCTTTATGAATAAAAGAGATGTCTTCTTTTTGATATTAGTGAACAGATGTTCTTATATTGAATTTTTTTAAGATGTAGACTATAATCTCTAGAAAATAATATGAAGGGAGGTTTCAAATGACTTTAAAGATTGGGATAGTAGGAATGGGAAACATAGGGAATATCCATGCAGGGGTTTATATGGAGAATCCCAAAACAGAGATTGTAGCCGTCTGCGATATAATAAAGGAGAAGGCAGATAGAGCTGCAGAGAAATATGGTGCAAGAGCTTTTTATAGTGTAAAAGAAATGGTTTCTAGTGGTATTCATCTTGATGCCTGTAGTATGACAACTGCTGGAAAAGAAAATGGTGGGGACCATTTTCTTCCAACGATGGAACTTTTAGAGGCTGGGATACCAGTCCTTGGAGAGAAACCTATTTCCAACGATATAGAATGTGCAAAGAAGATGGTAGCTTTAGCAAAGGCAAAACAGATTCCTTATGGGATTAACCTTAACCATCGATTTACTCCAGCAGCCCGTAGGGCAAAAAAGTGGATAGAAGAGGGACGACTTGGTGAGATCAATATGATAAATATGCGTATGTGGATTAATAATCCTAATGAGTCTTCTCCTTGGTTTCATCTAAGGGCACTTCATCCTCATTCTTTTGATGTAATGAGATATTTCTGTGGAGATGTAAGAAGGGTAGTAGCATTTATGAAAAAGGGAGAGGGAAGAACAATATGGTCTAATACTCAAGTACTTCTAGAATTCAAAAATGGTGTAATAGGAACACTTACAGGAAGCTATGATGCTGGTGGAAGCTATGGTTTAGAAAGGTGTGAGGTTGTTGGTTCAAAAGGTCGCTTTGTTTTAGAAGATGCCTGTGAACATTTACATTTCTATAATAGATTTAGTATAGAGACAGAGAC
This sequence comes from bacterium, assembly GCA_049969715.1. Lineage (GTDB taxonomy): Bacteria > DUMJ01 > DUMJ01 > DUMJ01 > DUMJ01 > JBMFOH01. The sequence continues at coordinate 6,497 of JBMFOH010000020.1, forward strand.
CTATAGTTATCTTGGCGGTATGCGCTCCTTTAGTGAAACATTTAAGGATCGAATTGGTGTATGGATAGACCAGATAGAATCAGGGGCAAGATACAATGAGATAGACGGTTCAGGTGAGGATGGCTTAAAAGCTCAACTTATAATAGAGGCAGCTATAAAGTCTTGGGAAACTAATAGCATTGTAGAAGTAGAGGAGGTCTGATGATAGAATTAGGTGTAAATTCTGTCTTATTTGGTGGTTTTGATTTTGCTACCGCATGTAAATATATAAAACTAGCAGGTTATGACGGGGTAGAGATATCTGCAATAAAAGGAATGTGTGAACATCTAGAATTAGATAGATGGAAGGAACAGGCGTCTACGCTTAAGCGGATAGTCGAAGATAATGGGTTAAAATTCTTGTCTATGGAGGTAGCATCGCTAGATGAAGATAGACTAACAAAAGCTTTTGAAGCTGGGGTAGAATTAGGAATACCAGTAATAAATGTAGGTCCTGGTGGAAAGTCCAATGTACCAGAAGATCTAGAGAATTCTATAAATCAATTGAAGAAGATGTCGGAAAAGGCAGAAAAATATGGGGTAACTCTTTGCGTTAAAGCACACGTAGGATGTGCTATATATAATACCCCTACTACCTTAGAAGCTATGTCAAGGATAGAATCTCCTGCCTTTGGTATAGATATGGACCCAAGCCACATATATCGTGCAGGAGAGCTTCCTGAAGAGGCACTACCGAAGGTAATTTCTAGAGTAAAACATATACATATTCGTGACTGTAAAGGTCGTAATACTGGTCCAGGAGCACCTATGATGCAGGCTTGTGGTCGAGGAGATATAAATCTAATGGGCTACTGTAAGGCTATGGTAGAAGGTGGATACTCTGGACCTGTAGTGCTAGAAATTATAGGGGCATTACAACTTCCACTCCCAGAGGTTGTAGCTATAGCCTCAGAAAGTTATGGCTATCTTAATGCCTGTCTAAAATATCTTGGTGCTAGATAGGTTAAGGAGGAACCTTATGAAGAAGCCAAATCTAATTCTAATTGGTATAGATAGTCTAAGGGCAGACCATATGAGCTTATATGGATACAATAGACTTACTACACCCCATATTGATAGATTCTCAGAAGATGGATGTGTATTTATGAATACCTTTAGTACTCATATACCGACAACTTCAGGTTATTCAAATATGCTTACTGGTTTGGATGCATTTGGAACAAATGTAGTAGCTCTTAGACATAAAGGAGACCTTGCCGAAGGGGTAGCAACTCTTCCTGAAGTTCTAGCTAAAGATGGTTATAATACAACTTGTGTTGGGTTTAAAGGCAATCCTGCTTCTAGGGGATTTCAAAACTATCTTGAATATGCAGGTTGGGGTTCTTATGCAGAGGGAAGAAGCCCAAAGGCAGAGAATCTCAATGCTGTAGCAATACCAGAGCTCAAACGTCTAGCAAAAGAGGATAAACCATTCTTTCTATTTTTAAGACATATGGACCCTCATGCCCCATACCTACCTCCAAGTCCATTTGAAAGGATGTTCTATGATGGAGATGAATATGACCCTAATAACAAATCTTTAGAGCCTGTGTATGCATTTAAGCCATTCCGTGATTTCTTTCTTACCTGGTTTCCACCTGGATGTACAGATAAAGACTATATAATAGCCCAGTATGATGGTGCTATAGCCTATATGGATGCCTGTATAAGGAATATATTCACTACTATTGAATCTCTCGGGATAGAAGAAGATACTCTTGTAGTAATAACAGCCGATCATGGAGAAACCCTCTATGACCACGATTGTTATTTCGATCACCATGGTCTTTATGATTGCACATTGAGGGTTCCCCTTGTATTTAAATTTCCAGGAAGGGTTCCACCCAAAAAGAGATTCAATGATTATGTGCAGCTTAAAGACATTATGCCAACCGTCCTAGATCTTATGGGGATTGAAACAAATATCAGATTCGATGGTAGAAGCCTTGTCCCTCTTATGAAAGGGAAGAGCATTGAGGCTGAACCAGAATTTTATATAACAGAATGTACATGGATGCGTAAGCATGGATGGCGTACTCCTGAATGGAAACTTATCCATGCCCTTGAACCTGACTTTCACTTTAAACCAGAGATAGAGCTCTATAATCTAATTAAAGATCCTGAAGAGAACCACAATCTTGCTGAGGAAGAACCAGAGGTTGTTAAATTCTTAGAAAATAGAATGCATGCACATATAAAGAAAAGAGAAGAGGAAACAGGTAGGACAAACCCTATGTATACAAATCTAGACTGGCATGGATTTGAGGGTAAGGGCCCATTCAAGTCTTCTCAAGAGGCGTATGATACCCTATATATAGGTTCTCCTGAAGCGGCAAAGAAGATACAGGCGTTACTGGCAGAGAGAAATAAGAAATAGGATTTATGGAGGAAATGTTATGTTAAGGGTATGTGTGATAGGACTTGGTCCAATAGGAAACTTGCATGCTGATATCTATAAGGAAGATACATTAGCTGAGCTTGTTGGGGTCTGTGATATTATACCTGAAAGAGCAGAGAAAACTGGTAAAAGATTAGGAGTGCCTTGGTATACAGATGTTCAAAAGATGATCTCAGAGCTTTCACCTGATCTTTGTAGTGTCGCTACAGGCGGCTATGAGTATAGTAGTGACCATTTTGAACCAACAATACAGGCATTAGAGGCAGGTTGCCATGTCTTATGTGAGAAGCCAATATGTAATGATATAGAGAAAGCTAAAAAGATGGTCGAACTAGCGAGAGAGAAAAATCTCTGTTTTGGGATTAATCTAAACCATAGATTTACCCCAGCATTTAGAGTTGCCAAAAGGTGGTTTGATGAAGGTAAGATAGGAGACCTACTCTTTATAAATATGTCTCTATGGATAGGTAAACCACACGACTTTGAATCTCCGTATTATCATTTAAAAGCCTTAAATCCTCACTCTGTAAATATAATGCAACAATTTGGCGGACCAGTAGATAAAGTTCAGTGCTTTGCAATGAAAGCGCCAGGAAGAACTATTTGGTCTACTGCATCTATAAATATGAAATTTAAGAGTGGCGCAGTAGGGCATCTCACTAGTAGTTATGATATAGAACGGGGTCATCCTATGGAAAGGTGCGAGGTAGCAGGAATAAAGGGACGCCTTGTAATAGAGGATATGTGGAAGGAAGCAACTCTCTATCCTGCAGGTAATCTAGAGAAAACAGTTTATACAAACCCAATCTTTGGTGGCTTTAGAGACTTTAATGATACATTTAGAGATAGAATACATAGTTTTGTAAAACAGATAGTAGATGGGGCAAAGCCTGAAGAGATAGATGGTTCAGGGGTAGAAGGACTAGAGGCTCAAAGAGTTATAGAAGCAGCTATTAGGTCTCTAGATACAGGTAAGGTTATAAGTGTAGATGATATAAGGTAGGGTAAACCCCTACCTTATATAAATCTTTGTCTTTCTACCCATTCATCCCAGGTTAGGTGCATCTCTTTAAGGGTATTTTCTACCCATCTCCTAGTTGGAAGTCCTCTAGATGCCTGAATCATTATAGGGTTAGGTTTACTTCCTAACTTATCATCGATCCATCTAGTTAATTTAAGTTCTAGTTCATCTACAATATCTTTTTCTTTATCATATAAATTATTTTCTTCTCTAGGGTCATATTTAAGATTAAACAGTTCTTTAGGAGGTTTTTCATATAGACCTTGATCTATTGTCTTTATAAACTTCCACTCCTTTGTCCTAATAGATATACTAGCTCTCCATGTGCATTCTGTAGATACAACCTCTGTATAAAGTTCCTTACACTCCCCTTTTATTAAAGGTAGAAGAGACTTCCCTTCTAATCTTATATTTTTCTTGATATTAAGTAGATCTAAGATGGTAGGTGCTATATCTATATGTTGAACCAAGGCTTCAATTCTTCTATTAGTAAATCTGTCTCCAAGCTTCATTATAAGAGGAATATGAATAGTAGGTTCATATAACCCTTGATGGTCAAAGAAAAAGTTATGTTCAGTCATATTCTCCCCGTGATCTGCGGTTATTATAATTATGGTGTCTTCTTCTATCCCTAGAGTTCTAAGATACTCTAGTAGTTCTCCTATTGAGTCATCTAAATACTTTATCTCTCCATCATATTGGGCTATTATATAATCTGCATCTGTTGGATTCCCTAACAGGTCATAGTGCCACTTTTTAAAGAAAGGATAAGGTATCTGTCTTTTAGCTTCATCCATACTCTTATTATTTGGATCAAATGGGTCTTCACCTTTATAAAAGATACCCTTATATCCTTCTGGGGGAAGATATGGAGAATGAGGGTCCCAATAATGTAAGAATAAAAAGAAATCTTCTCTGTAATGTTCTTTAAGCCACCTTATGGCTTCATAAGTTATCTCTTCTGCTCTGATAGAGTGAGTAAATTTCGTCTTAGGGTTTATATAGTATTCATAACCTTTTGCAAACCAAGGTTTTATATTAAATAGGTTATCGACTGCTGCGGTTCTATAGTCATTATCTCTAAGTATCTCTGGCAATAGAGGGATACTAGAGTCAAGAACTTCATCTGAACCATGTGACACTACCTTATGGGTAATACTATGCAACCCAGTAAATATGGTAGTATGGGCTGGAGTAGTAGGAATTCCATCTGCAATGGCATTATAGAATATGACTCCTTTTTCTGCTAGCTTATCTATATTAGGGCTTGTATTGAACTTATACCCGTAGCAGCTTAAATGATCCGCCCTTAGGGTGTCTATAATTATGAATAAGACCTTCATAACTTCTCTCCTTTCATTAAGCCTTTAAAGCACCACTCGTTATCCCTGCTATGTAATACTTCATAGTAAGGAGGAATAATATTACTATCGGTAAGGCAGCTATCGTATATCCAGCAAAGAGGGGACCCCATGCTGCACTTCCTGCATATCTACTTTGAAATACAACCAACCCTACTGTTATAGGAAATAGCTCTGCCCTGGTTACTGTGACAAGTGGCCAGATGTACTCATTCCATGTATTGAGAAAATTCATAAGAGACACTGTAAATAGGATAGATTTAGATAAGGGTAATGCTATTTTTAAGAAACATTGACTCTCAGAGGCTCCATCAATCTTGGCTGCCTCGAATAATTCCCTAGGAAGGGAGGAGAAAAAACTCCGTAATATGAATACAGGCATTACTTGGCCCCCTGATATGTATGGGAGTATAAGTGCCCAATAGGTGTTTAGCAATTTTAAATCCCTAACAACTAGAAAACGAGGTACAAGGGTAAGTATCCCAGGAATCATAAGTAAGGATAAGAGTAATATAAAGATACCTTCCTTACCTGGAAAGGTAAACCTGGCAAAAACATAGGCATCTATCGAGGATAGAACTAGAACTCCTAACATGGTTACTACACTCACTAATATCGTATTTAATAGAAATGGGGAGACCTCCTTCCATGCATCAGTATAGTTTCTATATTCTAGAGAGGATGGGAGACCAAAGAAATTATGAAAGACCTCTTCTGTAGTCTTGAAAGATGATATAACCATAAATATAAATGGATAGAGACTTATAAAGATAAGAAAAATTATTACTATATGGAATGGTAGATCATGCCCTATCTGTCTATATCTCTTGCTCATTAGTTCCCTTCTGATGTTTTGACATATTTTAAATTTATATATGTAAGTATAAGGAGGATAAAGAAGAGTACTACTCCTATACTACAGGCGTAGCCCATCTTATTAAAGTAGAAGGCATTATTGTATAGGTATAATCCGGGAACCATAGTGCTATTTCCTGGACCGCCATTAGTAAGTACCATTATCCCTGCATAACCTTGTAAAGCATTTATAATACTTAATATAAGAACCAATTTAATCTGGCCAGCTATCAATGGTATATCTATAAATCTTATCCTTTTCAAACCTGTAACACCATCGATCTTAGCTGCATCGAATATATCTGAAGAGATATTCTGAAGCCCTGCTAGGAAGATCAAAAACCATAGGCTAGAAATCCAAGGGAACCCAAGGAATAATATTGCATAGAGAGCAGTAGAGAAATCACCAAGCCAAGCTCTACATAGATTGGGTACACCTATAATCTTTAGAAATTGGTTTAGAAGTCCATATTGAGGATTATAGACAAACTTCCACACTAAAAGGTTTACCATAGAGGGTACAACCATAGGAATGACGAATAAAGCCCTATAAACATAAGCCGATCTTACATCGAAAATATTAAATACTAGTTCTGCTCCTAATAGAGGGAGAGTAATAGCTATCAGTACTCTAAAGATAGTAAGGATAGTTATATTCTTTGCTGAGACAGACATTACAGGGTCTTTAAAGAGTAATTGAATGAAATTTTCCAGTCCTGCATATCTAGGTAATGTAAATCCATCCCAATCAAAAAAGGAATGATACACAGCAGAGATTGCTGGATAGTATTCAAAGATGAAGAGTAAAATAAAAGTAGGCAGAAGCAATAAATAGCAATTTCTCTTTTTGAATATCTCTTTAAAAAGGTCTATCATTTATCCTTATTTAGAGCTTTTATTTCTTTATTCCCCACTCTGGATGGGCATCTATAAGTGCATTTGCTGCCTTTTCCATTTCCCCCTGAATCTGTTCTCCTGCCTGTTGTAGTGTTATTTTATCTGCTAGATATTCTTGAAGTATCTGATAGAATGATTCGGCGTATTCTCTGGTTAGACCTCTATAAAAAGATTCTACCCTAAATACACCCTTTTCTAGAGATTTGACAAATGGTTCTAGCCTTTTGTCTAAGCCTTTCCTTGCTTTTAGTGCTGGGGCAGCTGCACCTAAATCATTTGCCATAGGAATGAAGTTTTGTGGAGCTGTTATAAACATCAACCAATCTACAGTGTCATTAAGTAACCCTCTGTCCTTAGTAGTAGATGGAATTATCCATGCCCCTGCTCCAGTTACTCCTCCTACCGCTGCTGCAGAGATACCAGTGGCATATTTAGAACTCTCTTTGGTAATCCTAGGAAAATAAAATAAGCCATACTGGAATTTCCTTAAAGGATCTACTTCTACAGGCTTTATCTGTGCTGCACTCTCATACATCATAGCAGCCTGTCCATTTATAAAAAGCATATAAGCTCCTTGGGAATCTACCCCCAAGTATCCATCCTCCCAGTATTTAGACCACTCCTTGAAAAGCCTTAACTGTTCCTGCCATTGTGGATCTCTAGCACTGTATACTCCTCTCTTTATTGCCTGAACCAGTTCTTTTTGACTTATAGCAGAAGCCTCTATTGCTGTTCTTTTTACCTGACCCTTAACTCCTTTGATCTCTGCCATCTTAGAATCAAGTATCATATCTTGGATAGTCCTAAGACTCCAATTAGCTCTCATCTTTTCTCCTGCCATAGGAAATGCAAATGGTATATAACCTGCCTGTTTTATCTTGGCTTGAATATCTATAAACTCCTTCCAAGTGTTAGGGACCCTTATCTCCAACTTCTTGAAAATATCCTTATTATAAAATATTGCTGTCCCTGTGATACCTGTTGGAAGTACATATTGACTTTTCCCATCCGGAGCCTTCCCTGTAGCTATTGCTATTTCTAGAAATATATCCTTCCAATGCTGATTTCCCTTTACATATGGATCGGGCTTTTCTAGAAATGGGGCTAGGTCTACATACCATCCTTTATATGCATTCCTATTAACTTCAGAAAACAGTTGTTCTGATATCTCAGGGGCTGTTCCTCCTGTTAATTGGGTGGTTAACCATACATCCGCATCCATACCTTCTGGAGGTCTTACAAATTGGATATCTACATCAGGATGCAATATCTCATATTCCTTCTCTAGCTTCCACAGATAGGTAGGGGGATCCCATCTATCTGTACTAAGTCTTTCTCTTGGATAATACTCCCTAGCATCCATTCTTATTATCTTTTTTTGAGCAAGACCAATAGACGAGGCGCTAGCTATCAATAGTACCAAAAATACTATAGAGATAATTCTTATACCTTTATTCATTATTAATTCCTCCTCCATCAATAAAATTATCTTACAGAGATATTATATAGGGGGAGATAGAAATGTCAAGCTTATAAATCTATCCTGTTGTATAATATAGATATGATTCTAGCTATTAAGTGGAGGATAAAATGGAGTTAGATAGACTTTCTCAAGAGGTGTGGGAAAGAAAGTATAAGTGGAAAGACGAAAAGAGTATAGATGATAATCTAAAACGAGTAGCTACTGCTGCAAGTAAGGTAGAAGAGACGGATGAAAGACGAAGATTTTGGGAAGAGCAGTTCTATGACCTTATGAAGGATACTAAATTTTTGCCTGGTGGGCGTATCTTAGCTGGTATGGGGACTACAATGCAGCAGACCCTTTTTAACTGTTTTACTCTCCCTGTTATAGAGGATTCTATAGAAGGAATCTTTGAGGCAGTGAAATTAAATGCTATTATCCATTCATTTGGAGGAGGAACAGGAGCAAACTTTTCTACGTTAAGACCTGAAGGCTCAGAGGTAAGGACAAAAGGTGGAATAGCCAGTGGACCTGTCTCTTTTATGACCGTATTCGATGCAGAAACTAAAACTATTACTACTGGCAATGCTCGTAAGGGAGCAAATATGGGGCTTTTAAATGTAGACCATCCAGATATAGAAAAGTTCGTAACTGCCAAGCATACTCCTGGTGTTCTTACTCAATTCAATATAAGTGTAGCAGTGACCGATGAATTTATAGAGGCAGTAATGAATGATAAAGACTGGGAACTTAAGTTTGCTGGAAAGGTATATAAGGTGGTAAAGGCAAGAGACCTATGGAATCTTATTGTAAAGAGTGCCTATGACTATGCTGAACCTGGTGTAATCAATCTTTCAACTATAAATAGATTGAATAACTTATACTATATGGAAAATATCCAGGCAACAAATCCCTGTGGTGAGCAACCTCTTCCTCCTGCTGGATGCTGCCTTCTGGGAAGCTTTAATCTTACCCAATTTGTCCTAGACCCATTTACAGAGAATGCAAGGTTCGATCTAGAGAAATTAAAAAGATATGTTCCTATTGCAGTAAGGCTTCTTGATAATGTGATAGAGATAAGTAAATATCCGACCCCTTTATATGAAGAGGAAGAAAAGAGTAAGAGACGTATGGGAATAGGAATTATGGGATTGGGGTCCGCATTAGCTATGCTTGGGGTAAGATATTCTACTCCAGAAGGAAGAACCCAGGCTGAACTTGTTGTAAAGACTATAAGGGATTCTGCCTATACTGCCTCTAGTATATTAGCTAAAGAGAGAGGTGTATTTAAGTATTTTGATAGGGAAAAGTATCTTCAGGGAGAGTTTGTAAGGCGTCTTCCAGAAGAGGTAAGGGAGCTTATTAGAGAAAATGGTATCCACAATTCACATCTTATAAGTATAGCTCCTACCGGTACACTCTCGGTAGTTTCTAACAATGTATCAAGTGGAATAGAACCTATATTTAGCTTATCATACAAAAGAAGGGTAAAGGTATCATCTGATTCTATTAAAGGAGATATCTTCGAGGAATATGAAGTAATGGATTATGCCTATAGACTTTTTAAGGAATATAAGAGAGATAGGCCTATTCCCTCGTATTTTGAGACCGCATATGATATTCCCCCTGAGGCTCATCTAGAGATGCTCAAAACGGTAAGTTATTATGTAGATTCTAGTGTATCTAAGACGATAAATGTGCCCAGGGATTATCCTATAGATTCATTCTTTGATCTCTTTCTAGATGCCCTTAGATCAGGGGTAAAGGGTTTGACTGTTTATAGAGAGGGTTCTAGAGAAGGAATCCTTATAAGGGAGACAGAAGAGAAGTTACCTAAAAGAGGAAAACCAGAAAGACCTCATAAGCTTAAGGGAATTACTTATAAGATAAAGACTCCAAGGGCTTCGTATTATATCACACTCAATGAGATAGAGGAATCCGGTAAGAGGAGACCATTTGAGATATTTATAAATACCAAGGATGCCTCCAGCATCCCCTGGATTACTGCCCTTGCTAGACTTATGAGCGCAGTATTTGTAAGGGAGGAGGACCCCTCTTTTCTTATAGACCAACTTAGGAGTATCGTAGATCCAAATGGTGGCTACTGGAGGGATGGAAAGCGAATACCATCTGTCCTCTCAGATATAGCGAATGTATTAGAGGAATATCTAGTGGACCTTGGCAAGATAGAGAAGAGAGAGACTAATCCTCAGCTTCTTATCTGTCCAGAATGCGGACAGAGAACGTATCTTCTAGAGGAAAGCTGTGGTAGATGTCTTTCCTGTGGCTACTCACAGTGTAGCTAGCTAAAGTTTATATCCGAATCGTCGTAGGAGAGATTTTCTCTCTTCTATATCTTTTTCTGTTTCTATACCTAAGGGGGATGCTCCATCAATTACTCCAAGGATGCCTTTTCCTTGCTCTGTTTTTGCCACTATAACTTCTACAGGATTGGCTGTGGCGCAGTAGATGTTACATACTTCTTGGACCTCCTTTATTGATCTTAAGATATTTATTGGAAAGGCATCCTTTATAAAGATGATGAAAGAGTGCCCTGCTCCTATCTTAAAAGCATTCGTCTTTGCTAAATCTGTAAGCTCCGGGTCGTTTCCTGCAAATCTTACCAATCTAGGTCCTGAAGATTCACAGAAGGCAAGTCCAAACTTTATACCAGGAACAGAACCTACTATTGCTTCATAGATATCTTCTACAGTCTTTATAAAATGAGACTGCCCAAGGATAAAGTTGTAACTATTAGGATTTTCTATCTTTATAATTTCAAGTTCCATACACACCTCCGAGCTTTTTAATTAGATTATACCATAAATATGGTTACTCAATTTGGATCTTTATTTTAGTAGATGCCAACATAGAGATACCTACTATTACTGTGCCCAACAGAAACATCGTTTGATAGTTAAATCTTTCCCAGAGCATTCCTCCGACGATAGGTATCGCTACTGCAGCTATGTGGTTTACAGTTGTACCCATAGAAATATTTGGAGAGAGGTCTTCAGGTTGAGATATCTTAGCTATATAGGTAGTTAATGCTATACTGAAGTTGAAGAGAAGATTGTCTAGACAATAGAGGACAGAAAGAACTGTTACAGAACGAGCAAGTACGTATCCTATGAATATAAACAATACTCCTAGGTAGCTTAAAACTAGAATATGTCTTTCTCCGAATCTATCTATAAGTTTTCCTGCATTTGGAGCCATTATCATATTTACTATACTGTTTACTATAAGAAGAAGAGCGACGTATTGAACTTGAACCTTGTATATCTTTGTTAAGACAAATAATGCAAAGGTTGCAAAGATCTGCCTACGAGAGCCGTCTAAAAAGTTTAATATATAATAAAGTGTATATTTCTTCTTAAAAACTAGGGGCGGAGGGTCTATACTGGTTCTTGAGGTATAAGGGACCTTCAATATAAGGATCGAGCTTATCAAGGGAAATAGCCCTGCTAAGAGATAGTAGCTCCTATAAGGTATCTTATTACCCAATATGAGTACTATACCCATAGAGGTAAGGCTAGCAAACGAAGATGCAGATGTTATACTTCCTAGACTCTTTCCCCTTTCATTATCCGATACTAGACCTAATGTGAATATAGGATTTAATGTCATCCAGCAGTGTAAGCCTAAGCTCCAGGTTATGCCGGCTGAGATAAGACCACTTAAATCTGTTACTCTTGAGTATAGACTGAAACCTATCCCTACAAGAATAAATGATAGGAATGCTAGGTGTTGCTTCTTTAAAGAAATTAAGATGGCGGTAATGAATGCTATAAGAAGCCCAGGAGTCTCTCTGAAAGCTTCTAATATACCCAATTGACTGGGCTCAAGTTTTAATTCCTGAGATACGAAGTTGTTAAATATAGAACTATTTAATCCTACGCTTAGATTTAGGAAGAAAACGGTAAGGATAAGAAAGAGAAAGCCAAGATTCCTTCTCATCGCATTCCCCTTTCTGGTATTTGTGTTAGGATCATTCCTACTAGAATAAGTCCTGCTCCGATAAAACCAGTAACTCTTAATATCTCACCTAATATTAAATATCCAAATATTCCACCAAATACTGGTTCAGTAGCAAATATGAGGGCTACAGTAGTAGGATTTATCTCCTTTTGAGCAAGGGCCTGGATATAAAAGGCTAAGGCAGTGGCGAATATAGCAGTTATTAAGATTGCCCATATTGCAGTGGAAGAAAGATGGATATCTATATTTTCTTTAAATATAAATGTAGAAAGCCAACTTAATATTGTCACAATCATTACTTGGGTGGTAGCAATTACTCCAGAATTGCCATCAGGAGCTATAATTCCTATGGTAATTATCTGAAATGCGAAGCACAGTGCGCAAAATAAAGTGAGGAGGTCTCCGTAGTTAATAGCTATACTCTGTATTCCAGTGAGGAGCCATAACCCTACTGTCGAGGATAATGCTCCTAAAGAGGAGAAAAAGGGGAGTTTTCTCTTCATAAAGAGAACCTCTAATAATGGCACGATGACTACACTTAATCCTGTAATGAATGCAGCATTGGAGGCAGTGGTATATTTGAGTCCTACTGTCTGTAGGGCATAACCTAGGAATAAAAATATCCCCCCTAAAAGGTAAGAAAAAGGAATAGGATGTTCCTTAAAACTTCTTCTAAATATAAAAAACATAAAGATACTTGCTATAGTAAATCTAATAGCAAGAAAATAAAATGGGGCTACACTTTTTAACGCCTCTTTTATTAAGGCAAATGTAGCTCCCCAGATAATAGTAACAAATAGTAATGCACCAAAGAGAAGATACCTATGTTTCATATTTTATTATAATACCATAGAATGCAAGCCTAAAATAAAAGGACGCCTTTAAACTCAATGATAAAAGGCGTCCTTATCTATAGACCTTTTCTTTATCTTATCAATCTATTTGCCCATTCCTACCCTTTGTGCTTGTTGTAGGACTTTCCCTTCAGTCTTTATCGATGGAGCAACTACTAATTCTACCTGATGCATCTCTTTTATGTTTATAGCTCCACAGACCCCCAGAGAGTTTTTAAGCGCTCCAACTAGATTTTGGGTTCCGTCATCCCTCTTTGCGGGTCCCAAAAGGATCTCCTTTAGTGTTCCAGTTGTTCCGGTATAGACCCGTGTGCCCCTTGGAAGTGCAGAATGACTCATTGCCATACCCCAATGGTACCCCTTTCCAAAAGCCTCTTCGGCTCTTGCTAATGCTTGTCCAAGCATTACTCCGTCCGCTCCACAGGCTATAGCCTTGGCTATATCTCCACCAGTATTCATACCTCCATCAGCAATTACTGCTACATATCTGCCAGTTTTATGATAGAATACATCTCTTGCGTATGCTACGTCAGCTATAGCAGTTACTTGAGGTACCCCTATACCTAATACCTGTCTAGTAGTGCAGGCACCTCCAGGTCCTACCCCTACAAGTATTCCAGCTATACCTGTAGCAAAGAGCTCCATAGCTACATTATAACTCACTACATTTCCTACTATCACAGGGATGGAAATGCTCTTAGTGAATTTCTCTAGGCTTAATGGCGTATAACTTTTTGCCCGATGTCTCTCTGTAATCACTGTAGATTGTACTACAAATATATCCACTCCTGCCTCTACTGCTATCTTGGCCATTCTCTCTGCTTCTTGGGGAATAGAGGAACAGGCAGCAATAACACCTTTTTCTTTTATCTCTTTAATTCTCTTATAAACCAATTCTTCTTTTATTGGTTCCCTGTATATAACTTGCATTACCTCTGTGGCTTTCTCTTGTGGAGCAGAGATAATCCTTTCCAAAACCTCCTTGGGATTATCATACCTGGTCTGAATCCCTTGTAGGTTTAAGACAGCTAACCCACCTAGCTTTCCCATTATTCCAGCAAAATAAGGGTCTACTATCCCATCCATAGCAGCCCCTAGTATCGGAATATCAAATCCGAGCTCCCCTATATTTAAAGAGACATCAACAAGCTCTGGGTCTACAGTAATATCTCCTGGAACTATCGATATCTCTTCGAATCCATATGACCTTCTAGCCCATCTTCCTTTACCAATATCAATCTCCATCTAAATTTTACACCTCCAAAAGAATCTTTTAAGTTTTTAATATTCTATCACTTTACTGGTGAAAATCAACATTTGCATATTTACGAATCTATACTAATATGATATAATTTCTCAAAATTAGATAGGAGGAGGTATATGAAAAGAATCGCTAAAGATCTCATTGAACTGGTAGGAAATACTCCTTTGGTAAAGCTTAATCGAATAGTAGGAGATACAGAGGCTACTGTAGTAGCTAAATTAGAGTTCTACAATCCAGGAGGAAGTGTAAAGGATAGGATAGGGGTAAGTATGATAGAATCTGCAGAAAGGGAAGGAAAGATAAATAAGAATACTATTATTCTTGAACCAACAAGTGGAAATACTGGGATAGCCCTTGCCTGGGTGTGTGCAGTTAAAGGGTACAGATGTGTTTTAGTAATGCCAGAAACAATGAGTATAGAGAGGAGGAAATTGCTTAAGGCATTGGGGGCAGAATTAATCCTCACCCCTGGAGAGAAAGGGATGAAAGGAGCGATTGAGGAGGTAGAAAAACTAGCGAGAATAAATCCAAATTATTTTATCCCATATCAATTTAGAAATCCAGCCAATCCAGAGATACATAGAAGAACTACAGCGGAAGAGATCTGGAAGGATACTGAGGGAGAGGTAGATATACTAGTTAGTGGGGTAGGGACAGGTGGAACATTGACAGGGGTGGCAGAAGTGATAAAAGCAAAAAAGCCGTCATTTAAAGCTATAGCAGTAGAACCTGCCGATTCGCCAGTTCTCTCTGGTGGAAAGGCCGGCCCCCATAAGATACAAGGTATAGGGGCAGGATTTGTCCCTGAGGTATTAAATCGAGATATCATAGACGAGATAATAACAGTAACCAATAAAGATGCTATAGAGACTTCTAGGAGATTAGCTAAGGAGGAAGGGCTTATAGTTGGAATATCAAGCGGTGCTGCAGCTTATGCAGCTATCCAAGTAGCCAGAAGAGAAGAAAACACAGGCAAGTTAATAGTAGTAATTCTCCCAGATACAGGAGAGAGATATCTCTCTTCAGGAATTTATGATGATTGAGATATAACGTAGAGGCCTGAAGTGGCAAAAAAATTAGGGCATAGGTGTATAACCCTATCTCCAGCAAGGTAAAAGGTCTTTTCTATCTTTATTCCTTTAATCTTACAGTAATCTTCAAAATCCTTTATACTTAACGGATGCACATCAGGGGTCTTATGCCAGTTATAATTAAAGGTCCCAATAGATGGGATCCTTCCTCTACAGAGGATATAATACCTTATCTTCCAATAACCAAAGTTAGGAAAACTCACTACAACAAATCTTGCAACTCTTAACGAATGAGTAATTACAAATTCTGGATTTCTCACCTCTTGCATAGTTTGGCTTATAATAATATAGTCATAGCATTTATCAGGATATTCAGGTAGGATCTCTTCCATATCACCCTGATAGACAGAGATCCCTTTAGATATACTCTCTGAGACCCTTTTCCCATCTATTTCTATCCCTTTCCCCTTTACTGATTTTTTCTCCCTAAGTAGAACAAGGAGGTCTCCATTACCACAACCTAGGTCTAAGACCCTAGATCTCTCAGGAATAAGTTCTAAGATAAGCTCATAGTCTCTTCTCATTGATCTCCTCGT
Organism: bacterium; assembly: GCA_049969715.1. Classification (GTDB taxonomy): domain Bacteria; phylum DUMJ01; class DUMJ01; order DUMJ01; family DUMJ01; genus JBMFOH01. The sequence continues at coordinate 22,256 of JBMFOH010000020.1, forward strand.
ATGTAAACTTTAGAAAACTACTTATGATCTTAGTCTGTTCTTCTGCCTCAAGGAGAAAAGCATCATGCCCGTATGTTGATTCTATCTCTCTATATGTAACGTCTATTCCATTTGCCTCTAAAGCTCTTACTAGTTCCTTTGACTGAGAGGGTGGATAGAGCCAATCAGAGGAGAAGGAGATTACAAGGAATTTTATATGAGTAGAATTACTAAATGCTTCAAATAGAGAGCCAAATCCATTTGCCAGATCGAAGTAATCTATAGCTTTGGTAATATATAGATAGCTATTTGCATCAAATCTCTGTGTAAATGAAAGGCCCTGGTAGTGTAAGTAGCTTTCTACTTCAAAATCTATAGAGAAGTCATAACCATATTTTTCCTTTTCTCTAAGTCTTCTACCAAATTTCTGTTCCATTGACATCTCGCTTAAATAGGTGATATGTCCTACCATACGAGCAATAGCTAGTCCAGTATTAGGTGGAGTTTTATCATAGTAATCTCCTTTATTCCAATTTGGGTCACTCATAATAGCCTGGCGTCCTACCTCATTAAAGGCTATCTGCATAGCTTTATTTCTACTAGCTGTAGCTATAGGGATTGCTGATCTTATCCTCTCAGGATAACTTACTGCCCATTGAAGCACTTGCATCCCCCCCATAGAACCACCTGCTACAGAGAGTAATTTTTCTATACCTAGATAATCTATCAAATATCTCTGGGCATTTACCATATCTTTTATAGTGATTACAGGGAAGTTTAATCCATAAGGTCTTCCTGTGACAGGATCTATAGAAGATGGTCCAGTTGACCCTTTACATCCACCAATTACATTAGAGCATATAACAAAATATTTGTTGGTATCAAACGCCTTTCCTGGGCCAACCATATTGTCCCACCATCCAGGTTTTCTATCACCTCTATGGTATCCTGCCACATGGGCATCACCAGAAAGGGCATGCAGTATCAATATGGCATTTGATTTATCTTTATTTAATTCTCCATAGGTCTCGTATGCAAGGGTAATAGGGCCTAATTTTTCTCCGTTCTCTAGCTCTAATTCATCGGGAGGAGAGGCAAAGGTGTAGTAATTGGTCTCTACATATAGGTTCTCTTCCATCTATGTCTTACTTAATGCCTGGTCTATATCATTGAGTATATCATCAATAGTCTCTAATCCAATGGAAAGCCTTATAAAGTCTGGAGTAACCCCTGCTGCAAGTTGCTCTTCAGGAGTTAGTTGAGCGTGGGTAGTACTAGCTGGATGTATCACTAATGATTTGGCATCTCCAATATTTGCTAGGTGAGAGATCAACTTTACACTGTTTACAAATGTCTTCCCTGCAGAAAGTCCACCCTTAACACCAAAACCTATTATAGCCCCAAATAAGTTTCTAACAAAATATTTTTTAGCAAGGTGGTAGTATGGACTATCTGGAAGTCCCGGATAATTTACCCAAGATACCTTAGGGTGATTTTTAAGAAATTCAGCAACTTTTAAAGCATTTTGGCTGTGTCTTTCCATCCTCAAGGGTAGAGTTTCTATTCCCTGTAGGAAGAGGAAAGCATTAAAAGGACTCATACAGGGACCTAGATCTCTCAATAACTGTAGTCTTGCCTTGGCTATATAGGCAGAATTTCCAAATTTCTCTATGTATTTAAGCCCATGATAAGATGGGTCAGGTTCTGTTAGTTCTGGAAATTTACCGTTATCCCAGTTGAACCTTCCACTATCTACTATAACCCCACCTATAGATGTCCCATGTCCTCCAATAAACTTTGTAGCTGAATGTATTACTATATCAGCACCATGATCTATAGGCCTTACTAGATAAGGAGAAGGAATGGTATTATCTATGATCAATGGGATGCTAGCTGAATGAGCAATATTAGCAACAGCCTCTATATCTAGGGTGTCAAGTTTAGGATTACCTAGGGTTTCTGCATAGATAGCTCTTGTTTTATGAGTAATGGCCCTCCTAAAATTCTCTGGATCAGTTGGATCTACAAAGTTTACCTTTATTCCTAACTTACCAAGAGTACTAGCAAAAAGTGTATGTGTTCCCCCATAGAGACTAAAGCTAGAGACAATTTCATCTCCTGCCTTGGTGATATTTAATATGGCTATAAGTTCGGCAGATTGTCCAGAAGAAGTTGCAAGTGCACCTACCCCTCCTTCAAGTAGGGCCACTCTCTTTTCAAAGACTGCTACCGTAGGATTCATTATCCTAGAATAAATATTCCCCTCTTCTTCTACAGCAAAAAGTCTAGCTGCATGGTCAGTATCTTTGAAAAGATACGAGGTAGTCTGATATATAGGCACTACTCTAGATAGAGTAAATGGATCTACATCTTGTCCCCCATGTAAAGCCAATGTCTCAAATCCCCAATCTTCTTTCATATAAGCCTCCTTTTCGAAAGGAATTTTATCAATTCTAATCAGTATTGTCAAGAAGAATTTTAGTTAGCGCTATCCCATTCTTTTTGAGCTTTTTTAATAAACCTAAAGGCGTCGTCTTTACTCATCACTGGGAAAAGAAGATATAAACCCCTAGACCCATATCGTCTTACAAGTTTTTCTCCCTTTTCTATCCATTCTTCGCTTCCACCATCTTCAATACTAATCCATAGTGACTTTCCTGATGAGTTTATCTTATCATATATAGGATACCATTCTTCGCTTCCACCATCCGGTTTACCAGCTCCAGGTGTCCATTGGATGGCATTGATCTTCTTTATCTCAAGGATAGCATCAAGATGTTTTATAGCATCAGGACCGTCAAGGTGATAGAGAGAGTAGTCCAGTCTACTACACTGAGTTTGCAGTGATGGAATAAAAAACTCTCGAAATTGTTTAGGAGACATAACCGCAGAAAAATCACACTGTACCTTTGCAGTTCTTCCAGGACTCCAAATAGAAAATACTGTATAACTGCTGCCTCCATCTTTTTCCTTTACTATATCATATATTGGGTCATAGTATTTAAAATATAAGTCATCCAATTGGTGTATATATTCTTTAACTACTTCAGGACTGTCAATGAGGTCATAAATAAGCTGTTGTGCCCCACGCATCGCAGCAAGAATATCTATACTCTCTATAATATCTGGTATACTGACGAGGACATCATCGTTTACCAATTCTTTAGCCATACATATTAGTTCAAGATGAAGTTGCCACCAGTGATTATTTTCATTGAACCTTAATGGACCATAACCTGAAAGGTCACCATTAATACAAGGGTTATACCATACTGTATCCCAAGAGAAAACAGGTTCTGAACCTAGATAGGTGGCCATTGAGCCTGGTCCTATATTTATATCTAGATAGGGAAATGCCTCCGCTAAGAAGAGATGTGTTCGGCAGAAATTATAAAGTTCCTTCACTCTTCTTTTTACATCTAGATGATAAGCCTGAGGGGTGTTTGGAGGTAGGACCGGTTCTAATGGTTCTATCGGTTCTTCTAATTTTGCTATGATTCTCATCATAGGTCTATCTAAATTTGAGTGGTTCCACCACCTTTTAAATCGTTCTTTGGTTTCTTCCCAGTTATTCTTATATTTCATTATGGTCACCTCTTCATTTTTTTACAGCCCCTGCTATTATTCCAGAGACTATATACCTCTGGCCAAGCAAATATATAATGAACACAGGTAGACAGGTTAATACTATATCTGCAAATACTAGATTCCATTCCTGTTCATACTGTCCAAAGAAGTTATATACTGCAAGTGTCATAGGCCATAGGCTGGCTCTATTTAATACGTATAATGGCGCCATAAAGTCATTCCAGATGCCCATAAAAGTTAAAACTGCTACTGTCACTAAGACTGGCTTTAAAAGGGGGAATATCACTTTGAAAAATAACTGCCATGAGTTAGCACCATCAATTACTGCTGCTTCATCTAATTCTCTCGGGATAGTTCCTACAAATCCATATACAATAAATACCCCAAAAGAAACATTTGTAGCAACATATAGGAGAATTATTCCAAGCCGTGTATTAATAAGATGAAAAATCTGCATTACCTTTATAAGTGCAATAAAATTACTAGGTAGCATAATTCCAAGAACAATGAAAAGATATAAAATCAGATTAATCTTAGTCTTATTTCTTGCTAAAACAAATGCTGCCATTGAATTTATAATCACAGAAAGTGAGGTAGCTGTAACTGAGTATAAAAGACTATTGAGAAAAGAGGTCCCAAGTTTTCCTCTTTCAGAAGCAACTCTATAATTCTCCCATTGAAAATGAGATGGTAGAGAAAGGTCCATAAGGTCTGCCTCTGCTTTTGTCTTAAGGGAATTATTCACTATTACTAAAAAGGGTATAATAATAATCAAACTTAAGCTATAGGCAATAAAGTATTTAATAAATATCTTTAACTCTCTCTTAGTGTTAATCATAGTTCAACTTCCCTCCTATTCATCGCCCCGACAGTAAAGATACTTATAATCCCCATAAATACAAAGAGAATTGTAGAAAGAGCAGTTCCAACTCCGTATGTTCCAAGGGCAAATTCTCTAAAGATAGCAGTATTAATAACCTCGGTCATTCGCCCAGGGCCACCATTAGTCAATACAAATATGATATCGAAGACCCTTAACCCATAGGTAATTCCGAAGATTAGATTTATAGTGATTGCAGGCTTAATCATAGGAAGTGTGATATGTATTAATTTTTGAAAGAAACCTGCCCCGTCAATCTCTGCTGCTTCATAGTAATATTTAGGGATAGATTGTAATCCAGCGATAAAGATAGTCATAACATAACCTATTCCCCTCCAGGCATCTACTGCATAGATGGAAGGCCATACCCATTTGGGGTCTATAAGCCATCCTTTAGCCATAAATCCTAGTCCTATCATCTCTAATATCTTATTTACAAATCCGGTGGTAGGATGAAGCATTGACCTAAAGATTAGTCCAATAACAAGATAGGATAATATTGCAGGAAAGAAGAGTATAGCTCTATAGATATTTTCTCCCTTGAGATTTTCAGTCAATAGTAATGCTAAAAATAATGCTGGTATAATCTTTACTATATTTGATATGACAGTAAATTTAAGAGTATTGTATATATAATTTGAATAAGTACCCTCAGAACTGAATATAGTCTTATAATTTTCAATGCCAATAAAGTTTATCTTATCAGTATACCGATTCCAATCGGTAAAAGAGTAATATATGCCCATAAAACTGGGGACAACAAATAGTATTATGTATAGAATTAACGGTATTAAGATAAAATACTGGGGATATATCTTATTCTGATTCACTGGTTTAGACCTCCTAGAGAAGTTTTAGCCCACTGCATCTTATGGCAGTGGGCTAAAGTAAATTAGTTATTCTATTTCCACGCCGGATCAGACTGAGCTTTAGCCATCTTCTCTCTTCTTTCATCTATATTCTTTAATATCTGCTCAGGAGTGATGGCACCAATATACAGTGCCTCAATGTCCTTTCCTACTTCCATCCATTGCTCATTAAAATATTTTACTCCACTTTGAAGGATAAGCTTATATTTGCTATGAGGGATCTTTCTCATCAGTTCTTTTTCCATAGGAAGCCATCTCTGTTTTATATCTACCGTGACATCAATATTTGTCCACTCAGGAGTATTGTCAAGCTTATATTGAAGATTATCCTTTCTGGTAAGGAACTCAAAGTACTGTTTAACTTCATTGATATGTTTCCCCATTTTATATGCAAATCGAGCTGGACCGTTAGGATTAAAAGGATATGTCTGGTTATCAGCGTATGGTATCAGAAATAGACCGAATTCATCCTTACACTCTGGATGAGCCTGTCTGATCTGCGTTTCTAACCCAGGATTTCCAAGGGTCATTGCAACCTTCCTTGTCCCAAGTAGTTCAACAGCCTTGGTTCCATCGTTAGCTAGGAAATCCTTCCCATAAAAACCAAGGTCAGCCGTTTCTTTCATCTGCTTCAGGACTAAAGCCATTGTAGATATATCTACAAATTTTATCTGGTTATTATTAAGTTTATCATATAAGCCAGGATATAATTCTTGATATCGTCCACCAATCTGTGCAAAGGGTAAGACCTGATGCCAACCTTGTGAAGTAAACTCATAAATAGGAGTGATACCAGCATTCAAGATGGTAGTACATATCTTCTTAAAATCCTTGTAAGTGGTCGGTGGTTTTAGAAATCCTAATTTTCTAAAGAGGGTCTTATTGTAAAAGAACGTAAACTCTGGAGAGTTAGGCCACAACGTCAAACCATAGACCTTACCCTTATAAGAAACTGACGGTATCCTCTGAGGGTTCATAACCTTAACCCATTTTTCATTTGTAAAATCCACACAATTTTTCTCAGGATCGAGTTCAGTTTTGATAGCAAATGGATTTGTCTGACTCCAGAATATATCAGGAGCTTCTCCAGCATTTAACTTAGCCTTCAATAGATCATGATACTGAGCTGCCGGCACAATCTGTCTATCAATTTTTATACCGGTTTCCTCTGTAAATTTTTTGGCTAATGCCTCATCTGCATCATTAGTCCAACCCTGAGATATTATTTCAGTAAGCACCACATCCTTCTTGGTTTGAGCAATAGCTACACCTAAACCTATCTCAAACACTGAGATCAACATAGAGATTATCAATATAACACTAAACAATCTTCTCACTACTTAAGCACCTCCTTGATTTTATATTTCTTTTAAAGAATTATAGAACTATTTATATCAAGAAGTATATGGATAGTCCTGACTATATTTTGGACTTTTTTTACAAAATTTCTTCCCTGTATTCAATAGGAGTTTTGCCAGTAATCCTTTTGAATAATCTACTAAAATAGCTCTGGTCAGGATAGCCGATAGCTTCACTAATCTGCTTTATGGAAAGTTCTTTATAATTCTTAAGAAGATACTTTGCCCTATTGATTCTCAGGTCTATTAGATATCTTGAAGGATTTATCCCTATATACTGGGTAAAGACCCTACTGAGATAACTACTACTATAATGGAAACTTTCAGCAATAAAGTTAAAGTTGATCTCCTCTGTATAATGTTCCTTAATATATTCTCTTATAATATAAACGATATCCTTAGGATTTTGTAGGTCCTCACTAGCTGAAAACTTCTCTCTAATTATCTTTCTTTCTGTATCGATTGAAATTTTTAGTCCATTCAGAGTCTTTATCAATTCTTCCATTTCAATTGGTTTGAGAAGGTAATTTTTTACATTGTAGAGAATGGCTTTCTGAGCATACTCAAACTCAGCATATCCGCTAATTATTACGGTCTTTATGTATGGGTAATTAAAATATAGATTCTCTAATAATTCAAGGCCATCCATTATAGGCATCTTTATATCGGTAAACACTACATCAGGGCCAAGCTCATCAACTAATGATAATGCCTGCTTTCCATTTTGGGCCTTTCCTATTACTTTGAACCCCATATTAGCTTGATGAATCTTCTTAATAATATTGTTTAAAATCCTTTCTTCATCCTCAACCACAATAACTTTATAAGTGTCCTCCACAGACATTTCTCCTAGTATTAATCTATTAGTATTAATCTATAGTAATACTACCACCTATTGATACTGTAGCTCCACCATTCTTGTTATTTTCTATCTTGAAGATAGCTTTCTCATGATAACTCAGGTATAAACGGGCAAAAACGTTCAAAAGCCCCATACTTTTGGTATCTGGTAAGATGTCTATATGCCTTATCATCTCTATCTCCCTCTTTAAGAATTCAATCTTCTCTTCACTAAACCCAGGACCATTATCTCTAACCGTAATCTGCCAGGCTTCATCAATAATATTTCCATTAACCTCTATAAACCATGGAGGTTCAATATTAGTTCCGTATCTTACCGCATTTTCTATCAATGGTTGGATTAACAGTTTAGGGATCTTCACTTCCTTTATCTTACCATCAATATTTATGGAATATCTGAGGTTTTTACCATATCGTAATTTAATTACTTCTAGATATCGTTTGATATAATCTATCTCTGTTTCTATCTTAACTAAGGATGTAGAATCTGAAGAGATATAATAAAGCATAGAAGAGATGTTTCTGCACATAGTAATAATTGGCTCAGTAGTACCTTCTTCTGCCATAATGCTGATATTAGTTAGAGAATTACGTAAAAAGTGGGGATTTATCTGAGACTGAAGGGCTAACATCTTAGCTTCTATCTCTCTCTGTTTAGCTATAACAAGGTCGTCTACTGCTTTTTTTAATTCCCTACTCATCCTGTAAAATGACTGATTTAGTTCCTCTAATTCATTGATGTTGCTATTCAATCCTTGTAGACTTTCTTCTCCAAGTGTTTCTAAATTAGTTTTCTTTATTATATAATGCATTCTCTTTATTGGCTCTGTAAATCTTTTAGCTATTAAAAAGGAAAAAACTAAAGAAAGTCCTAAGAGAGCAATAGTTATAAGTAGAATAAGTCTAGTAAACTGTGATACTGGCAACATAATCCTCGTGGCAGGTTGAGCAATAATAACAGACCATCCTGTATATCTAGAGTGAGTATAGGCAACAATCTCTTTTTCTTTTTTTCTTGGATTTTCTATAGAGAGAAAACCTGAATAATCTGTGCCTGGGGTCCATTTTATATTTTGAAAATAGAATCTATACATTTTTGGATTTGATATGACTGGATAAACTAAATATCCTTCATCATTAAATACATAAATTCTTATATCCTCTGAGTCAGGCTTAATGATATCCTCTATGCCTGAAAAGATTAGATTGTAATCTTGAGCCACTTCAACGATTCCCATCCTCTCCCTAAAGTTATTAAAATAAACCCTATAGAGAGAAACGAAATACTTATTCTTATAAGCATCTCCAACAAAGAATGCACTATTATATGGTACTGAAATATACTTCTTTCCATCTAACTCTAAAACCCTTTTAAACCAAGAAAGATTAATTAATCTAACTGTTATACTGCTATTTAAAAAGCCTGCTCCTACCATCTTGCCATCAAAGCTATATAGATTAATCTGTTGGACTGGGAGTGAAGGACCACTTATAGCTATAAGGATATCCATAAGGGTCTTAGACTCCATATATTTTAAAGTAGGGTCATACAATTCAGTAAGATACCTCTCAAAATGGTCCCTAACCAGATTTGAATAGACTATATTAAGAGATACAGTATCTATCTTTCGTATCTCTAGGTCTAGTTGTTTTGAGATGGAATTTGAAAGTCTTTGGATAGCATCTACTGCCCTTTGTGTTAGGATATGAGAGGTATAAAAATAGAAGAAGACCATAAATGATATTATAACTAATACAATTAGGGTAGAGTAAGAAGCAAAAAGTATATTCTGTATAGTATTCTTTTTGAACCTGTCTAGTTTCCCTTTTAATCTTTCTATTATCAAGATTCAATCCTCCATCTTTTCATTACCTCTTTATTAAATTATAGTCAAATTATGGTAAAATTAAAGTAAATTTAACTAAGAGGAGGATATTTATGATTCGTGTAGGAATTATTGGAATGGGAATCAGAGGGAGGCTCTATGGGAGAACAGTATTGCAAAATCCGGATGCAGAGCTGGTAGGATTTGCAGAGATAAATCCAAAAACTCTTAAGGAAGCAGAAGAATTTTTTGGAATAAAAGGAGTATCTGATTATAAGGAACTATTAGATAAAGAACTAGATGCAGTGATAGTAGCTACACCTGATTTTGCACACACACAGCCGGCATTAGAAGCTATAAAGAGAGGATATCATATAATGATAGAAAAACCTATTGCAATGAGTGTAAAAGAGGCTGAAGCTATTGTAGAAGAAGCGGCAAAAAAGGGAATAAAGGGACAGGTAGCTTTTGAGAATAGATGGAATTCTCCATTTATAATGGCTAAAGAGTCTATAAAGAGTGGAGAATTTGGAGATATATATGCAATGAGAGTAACATTAAATGATACTATATATGTGCCTACCAGGATGTTAAGTTGGGCAGAGAAGTCTTCTCCTGGATGGTTTCTTATGAGCCACTGTATAGATATGGCACTTTGGCTTGTAGGTAAGAAGGTAAAAAGTACTAATGCTATTGGAATCAAAAGGGTTTTAAAGGAGAAAGGGATTGATACCTATGATGCAATAGATGCAAGTGTAAGGTTTGAAGATGGCAGTATTGCTCATTTCTTTTCTTCTTGGATACTCCCTGAGAGTATGCCCTATATTGCTCAGTTTAAATTTGAACTCTATGGAGAGAAGGGATACTCTAATATAGACTTTTCCAATTCCGTTATTACAAATGCAAGTGAGAAGTACTATTTTGCAGGACTTCCTAGTCTTTGGGCGGATATTCATAATCGTATTACTGGGGCACCTGTATGGATGTTGGATTCATTTATAGATTCTATAAAGAATAATAAGCCTGTCATAGCCTCTTTAGAGGAAGGATTAGAGGTGACAAAGATACTCTCTAGTATACACAGATCTATAGATGAAGGGAAAGAAATAGAAATAAGATAGAAAAGGAGACATCTTATGGGGTGGATAGATATAACAGGAACTATCAGAGAAGGGATGTGGCATTATAAAGACCTACCTGAGGTTAAGATAAGAAAGGTAACAAGCATAGAGAATGAAGGATATGATGAGTATGAATTCTTACTAACATCTCTTACATCTACTTATCTTGAGACAGAGGCACATCTAATCCATATGAGAAGGAGTATAGATGAGCTATTACCTGAAGACTTTATAAAAGATGCAGTTATAATAAAACTTAGACCTAAATTTCCTTTAGAGCATATAGAGAAAGAAGAGCTCATACCTTATGAAAATAAGGTTAAGGCCGGCGATGCATTGATAATTTCTACAGGTTGGGAGGATTACTGGAATAACGATATCTTTATTAGGCAGAGCCCTCATTTTACAATGGAAGCAATGGAATGGATTGTAGAAAGAAGAGTATCTATCTTGGGTGGAGATATACCATGCTTTGATCACCCTGGTAAAGAGTTAGGGGTGAATAAATTACTCTTTGATTCAGGGGCTTTAATACTAGCTCCACTTGTGAATCTAAAGGGAATACAGGTAGAGAGGGCAAGACTCTACGCCTTTCCATTAAAGATAAAAGGAGTATGTGCAACCCCCTGTAGGGCTATATTAGAGGTATAAAGAGAAAGAGCTGGAATCAGGGGATTTAAGTAGAAGCCTTTTGATAATTTATGATATAATATTTTAGTAAGATTTTCTGATCTGTAATCATTTTGCCCACCCCCTTTCCAAAGACCGTTTGAAACATTCTAATACGATGGGTAATCCTAGATAACTTAATTCCTGCTCCGCAGAAACTACATACTTTAAATACTCCTTACGCCTTTCTACAAATACTTTCCCTAAAAATAAGCCTAGTATCACTGAAAACATCAATACTATTAAATATCTCTGTATCAACTCCTCTTCATATTGCTCTTTATAATAGACTGCATTTAAATCTAGTAGGTTCAATTATCTAACTTCCCAAGCTTTATCTCTTTCCCGTTGGTAAGTCTTATCCCCATATCTCCTTTTTGAATGGAAGAATAGTTAAAATCTCTTCTATACACTTAAACATGAATTCATTTCTAGATTTATACCTCATAGAGTCTATATCTTTTTGTCTAAGGACTTTAGCATAGAATGGGATAGACCTACCTTTAAAAGGAAAAGATGCAAAGAATATTTTAACATCGTATCCATTAAGAGAGGTAAAATCTATAATTACATGAGTTGTTTTGACCTTCTGTAGAATAAAGTTAACGAAGGCTTTATAACATCTTAAATCTCTCCATACCCTATTAACTTTAGACTGTTTTAGTCCATCTGTAGGTAGATAAAGAGCTATCTGTCTCATGAATAGGCTCTTAGCTTTCAAGATAGCATATGCAATCAATGTAATGTTCTGGGCAGCCTTTTTATTTAGGGAGTATTGTAGTAAAATATTTGCTATCAAATGTAGCATTTAAGTCACCTCCTGGAAGTTTTTTATAAAATTATACTACAAGCTTCCAGGGGGTAAAATTTTGATTACAGATCAGGTCCTGCTATGATTAGTGGTATCACTTGGAATACTATCTACAGAGACAAATATCCTCATATATGTTCTCCAGTAAGTAGGGAATGGTGTATAAATTGGGGAGGTTATGTGCTTTTTGACTGGGACACATTCTTTAGTGCCCTTATGATTTCATCTGAAAATAAAGATTTAGCTTATAGTAATATAAAAGCGATTCTTTCAGAGATAACAGATAGAGGATTTATTCCCAATTTTGGTTCAAGCTCCGGTAAGTCTGAAGATAGGTCTCAGCCACCTGTAGGTAGTTATTGTATACTAAAGGTCTACCTACAACACAGAGATTTAAGATTATTAGAAGAGACATATGAACTACTTAAATTATGGCACAAGTGGTGGTTTACCGCTAGAGATGGAAATAAGAATGGACTTTTAGAATGGGGTTCTGATCCTATTGGACTTGAAAAATGGCACTATCACGACTTACAGGCGGCAAAGTTTGAATCAGGATTAGACAACAGTCCTATGTATGATGATGTCGTGTTTAATACTACCACTAATACTATGGAGCTAGATGATGTTGGCTTAAATTCTCTTTATGCGTTAGATTGTTGGGCTCTGTCTGAGATTGCTAGAGAGCTAGGGAGATACGAAGATGAGATAGAATTTATGGAAGAGTATCTTCAAATGAGAGGACGTATAAACTCAATGCTATGGAATAAAGATTTAGGAATATACACAAATAGGTACTGGGATAGGAGATTTTCTGATAGAGTATCTCCTACATGCTTCTATCCATTATTAGCAGGGATACCTACTAAAGAGATGGCAGAATATATGATAAAAAAATATCTGCTGAATGAGAATAAATTCTGGGGAGAATATATAATTCCAACTACACCTAAAGATGATCCGGCTTTTCGAGATAATAATTATTGGCGAGGCAGGATATGGGCACCTATGAACTTCCTTGTTTATGAAGGGCTAAAAAGATATAGATTTGATAATGTTGCTTATGAATTTGCAATGAGATCTATAAATCTTTTCTTAAAAGAATGGCGAGAAGAAGGTCATATCCATGAGAACTATAATGCTATAACTGGGGATGGAGATGATGTAAAAAATTCTGACCCCCTTTATACGTGGGGAGGGCTCTTAGGATATATAGGATTAGAAGAGATTGTAATGGTAGAGCCTTGGAATAATGGCCTAAGAATAGGAAGTTCCTATATAAAGAATGCCAATATAAAAAAATATAGAGCTTTAGGAAGTATTTGGGATATAGATACTTCTAATGGAAAAACTACCATAATTAGAGATGGTAAAGTGATAGCAGAGAACATAGAAGGAGAAGTTCTTAGGGAGGTGTTCTTTTTCAAATAGTGATTACAGGAAGTGGCATAATTCAATTGACAGACCATTATTCTATATGGTATATTTTAATTGCAAACGATTCATATTGATGGAGGAGGAGAGAGATGTTTGGGTACGTGCTTAGACGTATACTTTATATGATACCAACATTAGTGTTGATATCAGTAGTGTCTTTTATCATTATTCAATTACCTCCTGGTGATTTCCTTACTTCCTATATTGCCCAATTGAGCCAGACAGGAGAGACAGTAGATGAAGCTACTGTAGCAGCATTGAAACACCGTTATGGCCTGGACCAGCCATACTACGTTCAGTTCTTTATGTGGGTGTGGGGAATGTTACATGGGGATTTTGGACAGTCATTTGAATGGAATAGGCCTGTAAGCCAGTTAATATGGGAAAGATTGGGACTTACAGTAGCGGTATCAACGTTCACTTTAATCCTTACCTGGATACTATCCTTTCCTATAGGGATGTACTCAGCCACTCACCAATATTCTATTGGAGATTATACCTTTACCTTCCTAGGATACATAGGACTAGCAACTCCTAATTTTATGATAGCCCTTATTCTTATGTGGATAGCCTATTCTGTATTTGGGGCAAGTGTAGGAGGTTTATTTTCACCTCAATACGTAGAAGCACCTTGGAGCTGGGCAAAGTTTGTAGATATGTTAGGACACCTATGGATTCCAGCTATAGTTATAGGGATGGGGGGAACTGCAGGACTTATAAGAACCCTTAGGGCAAATCTATTAGATGAGCTCCATAAGCCATATGTAATAACTGCCAGGGCTAAAGGTGTTCCGGAGAGAAGATTACTATGGAGATATCCATTGAGGGTGGCTATAATTCCCTTTATAAGTACTGTTGGGTGGACTCTTCCAGGAATCATTTCAGGAGAGACTATAGTAGCTGTAGTATTAAGTCTTCCTACAACAGGTCCTTTATTATTAAGGGCTCTCCAAAGTCAGGATATGTATCTAGCTGGTAGTTTCATTATGCTCTTAAGTTTTCTCACAGTTCTAGGCACACTTATATCAGATATACTTCTTGGATGGGTGGACCCAAGGATAAGGTATGAATAAGGAGGGAGAATAATGGCAGATGAAGAACTAGTAGAGCAAGAAAAACTAGAGACTACTGTAGAAGAGAGAGTATATCTTGCTTCCCAATGGCAGTTAATATGGTGGAGGTTTAGAAGGCATAAGTTGGCAATAATAAGTGGCGTTATTCTAATAATAATATATCTTCTAGCTATATTCTGTGAATTTATATCCCCATATGATCCGAATAAGTATGATATAAGATATACTTATGCTCCCCCTCAGATAATCCATATATTTCGAGATGGTAAACTAGTAAGACCGTTTGTATATGGTTATAAGATAGAATTAGATCAGCAGACATTAAGAAGGGTGTATAGACCAGATCCAAGCCAGATATACCAGGTAGATTTTTTTGGAAGAGGAGACCCGTATAAATTCTGGGGCAGATGGGAAAGCGATATTCATCTTATAGGGGTAAAAGAAGGAACGATATTTTTGCTTGGAACAGATAGAATGGGAAGAGATATGTTTTCAAGGATCCTATATGGGGCAAGGATCTCGACTTCGATTGGACTTATAGGTGTATTCTTAAGTTTCGTGTTGGGACTTATTATTGGAGGTTTTTCTGGGTATTATGGAGGACTGTTCGATAATTTTGTACAGAGGGCTATAGAGTTTATTAGAAGTATCCCAACAATACCGTTGTGGATGGCATTATCAGCTGCATTACCACCTCACTGGCCTCCAATAAGGGTTTACTTTGGCATAACAATAATACTATCTCTTATCGGATGGACTGGATTGGCTAGGGTGGTTAGGAGTAGATTCTTATCTCTAAGGGAAGAAGACTTTGTTATGGCAGCTAGATTAGTTGGGGCTAGTGAATGGAGGATTATTATGAGACATATGGTCCCTTCATTTATGAGTTATATAATAGCAAATATAACGCTTTCTATCCCTGGTATGATCTTAGGTGAAACCTCTTTAAGCTTTTTAGGTCTAGGTTTAAGACCACCTACAATAAGCTGGGGTGTATTACTTCAGGAAGCACAGAATGTTAGAACTGTCGCTCTTTCTCCTTGGTTGCTTCTTCCGGGGGTCTTTGTAATAATAACAGTCTTAGCGTTTAACTTCCTGGGTGATGGTCTACGTGATGCAGCTGACCCATATGCTAGATA
>JBMFOH010000021.1:0-31456 GCA_049969715.1 bacterium
ATTCTACTCCACGCATCCCTATAATTTGAAAGATGGAGTGGCCAGGTAATTCCCCAGAAATTATGCATAAATTGGAAGTTATCTTTAAATGACGTTATGATAGTAAATACAAAGGGATAGAATGTTAATATCCCTAAAAAGATTAAAATAATATGAATAGGTAAATCATGTTTTATCTCTTTTCTCACTATTTTATTCCTCCCTTCTTAAGCCTGATATTCTATACTAGATCTTAAATATTTGAAATTTATATAAGTCAAAATTAGAATTATAAGGAAAATAAAGGTCCCTATAGCACAAGCATATCCCATTTTGTTATAGTACATAGCGTTTCTATACAGATATAGTCCAGGTACCATTGTGGTCTCTCCGGGGCCTCCATTTGTCATCACCATAATGTTCACAAATCCCTGGATCGCTCCAATTAAGGTAAGAATAACAATTAATTTTATCTGAGCTGCTATAAGAGGTAGCTCTATCTTCCAGAATCTAGTCCAAGTCGATGCTCCATCTATAGAGACTGCATCTAAAATTTCTATTGGAATTGCTTGAAGCCCTGCAAGATATATAAGTGTAGATGTCCCTGCAACCCATGGAAATCCTACAAATATCACAGCATATAAAGCCAGATCAAAGTCTCCCAACCAGGGTCTTGTCAATTGACTTAATCCTAAAGAGGTTAATAGTTGATTTAGAAGCCCACTAGTTGGATTATATATAAATCTCCATATCATAAAAACTACCATTCCCGGTACCACCATTGGGATTACAAATAAAACACGATAGAAATACGCATATCTCATATCTTTTAGATGGAAAATTAATGCAGCTGCTAAGAGTGGGAATGTAAGATTAATAATAAGAGATGCAATGGTCAATTTAAGAGTATTGAGAAAGGAAAGAGGAATAGTTGGATCCTGAAACATATTTATAAAATTACCTAATCCTACATATCTTATAAAATTAGCTCCATCCCAATCAAACAAACTATGATATATAGCAGATATAGCTGGATAATAATTAAAAGTAAGTAAGAACAAAAAGGTTGGAAGAAGTAGAAGATAGCACTGCATCTTCTTAGTTATTTCTTGCCAGATAGTCCTTGATCCCTCTTTTCTATTCATAAAATCATCTCCTCCAATTATTTAGGGGGAAGAAACTTCTTCCCCCTACGCTTAATAGACAAGCATCATATCCTTATTATTTTGCCCAATCTGGATGTTCTGCTAAAAGCTGGTCTGCTGCCTTATTCATCTCTTTTTGAACTTCATCAGTCATTTTATCTATATTAATCTTACCAGCTAAATATTGCTGTAATAGCTTCCACAAGTTATCTACAAATTCCCTAGTTAGCATACTATCAAATGGCTCTATTCTTTCAGTTCCATACTTTACCATCTGATCTGTATATACCTTCAGAGATGGGTCTGCTCCTTTTGTATCTTTGACTCCTGGTGCGAATCCTCCATGATCATTAAGAAGTGGAATTAGATTTTGAGGTGCAGTTATGTATCTCATCCAATCTATAGTTTCATTTAGGACTCCTCGTTTTTCAGCAGAACTAGCTATAGCATATTGGAAGACACCGCCTACTCCAGCCATTGCAGGGAAATCAACTCCGCCATAAGGAGACGTATCTTTTGTAATCTTTGGAATCTTAGGGAATATGCCCCATTCAAATTTACGGAGAGGATCAAATCGAACAGGTTTATTCATCCAACTTCCTAACCATACCATTGACGCCTTTCCTGTAACCCAAAGCCTATATACATCGTCTGATGGCAACGCCCAGAAACCTTGAGGCCAATATTGAGACCAATCCTTAAGTATTCTGAGCATTTCTTTCCACTCTGGATCCTTAGGACTATATGTTCCATTCTTTATAGCTTTTACCATAACCTGAGGTGGTAGGTTTTCTCCAGGCTTCCATGTACGTTTTACTGGCTCTTTTACTCCCTTAATCTCTGACATCTTATGGTCATAAAGAACATCTTGCAACTCTCGTGTACACCAGCTTCCCCAAAGTTGTACTCCTCCTCCCAAATCCATGCTTATAGAAAATGGAATGTATCCAGCTGCTTTTATTTTGCTCTGAACCTTAAGAAACTGGCTCCATATAGATGGAACTGAAACTCCTACCTTTTGAAAGATATCCTTATTGTAAAAAATACCTGTTCCTACTATATCTCCAGTTATCATGTAGATATTCCCGTCAGGCCCTGTTCCACTAGCTATAACAGGAGGTTGAAATATATCTATCCACTTCTTATTCCCCTTTACATAGGGATTAGGTTGATTTAAGTATGGGGTAAGATTTACAAACCATCCCTTTTGATAATCTCTAGCTATATAACCACGCTGATACCAGACTATTTCAGGAGATGTCCCTCCTGTCATCTGTGTAACAAGCCATTCCTCATAACCAGTAGGAATCTCAGGCATAAACTGGATATCTACATCTGGATGAAGCTTTTCGTACTCTTTCTCTAATTCCCACATATACTTAGGAGGATCCCATCGATCCGCTTCTAATCTTTCTCTAGGGGTTAGAGCCTGAGCATACATTTTTACAACTTTTTTCTCTGCTCCTAGTACAATAGAAGAATTTACTAATAAAGAAATTACCAACAATAACAAGGCTATTTTCCCAGTCTTCTCTATGTAACTCATTACTTTTCCCTCCTCTTTGAGATAGTAAATTTTTAGAAAACCTTAAAACTTCCTTAACCTAAACCCTACCTTTTCAGGTTAACTTGACTGAAATAACCCAAAATCATTGTAGAATACTATTTATCCTCTTTTCCAGCCATCACTCCCTTCTTCTATCCTAAGAACAATATATCATCAATGAGATTAAAGTGTCAACTACTGAACGAATGTTCAAAATTACAGATAAGGTAAAGTTCTTAAAATTCTACCTCAACCCAAAACTGCAACAGTTACATAGTCATCAGCTCTTCCCTAGTACTTCCCATTTATAGTATAATGATATTGTTAAAAATACTAAAAAGGAGGGATTGTATGAAAAGGATGCGTGTAGTTGCATTAGTTTTAGCCATAGTGTTCTTCTCTTCTATACTTTCCTTTAATACTAGTTTTACAGCCCCAAAGAAGTTAAAGATAGGGGTAGCTATTCCAAGTGCTGACCATGGGTGGACAGGTGGTGTTGTATGGTGGGCTAAAAAAGCTATTGCAGACTGGCAGAATAAGGATAAGAACATAGAATTCTATCTAGTGACCTCAGAATCAGCATCTCAACAGGTAGGTCAGGTAGAAGATTTAATGGTAAAAGGTATAGATGGATTAGTAATCTTAGCCCACGACTCAGCTCCACTCACCCCAGTAGTTGAAGAGGCAAAAAAGAAAGGCATATACATAGTATCGGTAGATAGAGGGCTTACAAAACCAGTAGAGGATGTGTATATAGCTGGTGACAATCCTGGATATGGCAGGATAGCAGCACAGTATATAGCAAAAGAATTAAAAGGAAAGGGTAAGATCGTTATACTTGAAGGGATCCCCTGCGTTATAAATACTGAAAGGGTTGAGGCATTTAAGGCAGTTATGAAAAACTATCCAGATATAGAGATTCTAGATTCACAACCAGCATACTGGTCTACCCAAAAGGGTCTAGAGGTAATGGAGAACTACCTCCAGAAGTATAAGCAGATAGATGCAGTATGGACTGGTGATGATGATGTTCTAAAGGGGGTACTACAAGCATACAAAGAATCCGGACGTAAAGATATAAAGCTCTTTGTAGGTGGAGGAGGATCAAAGGATATAGTTAAAATGATTATGGATGGGGATCCAGTAGTTCGTGCTACCGCTACTTATCCACCATCTATGATTGCTACTGGTATTAGCCTTGCCATTATGGGACTAAGAGGACAACATTTGAGCGGCTTCTATCAAAGACAGATCCCTTCAAAGATTATTCTGGCGGCAGAGTTAATAACAAAGAGTAACGCCAAATACTATTATGAACCAGATTCTATCTATTAATTTAATCTCTTAGTTTAAAGAGTTTAAAGGCAGCTAGAAGGACTTTCTAGCTGCCTTTAAATAATTATAGACAAGGAGAAGGTAGAAATGAGCCCAATAATAAGAACTGAAGGAATATCCAAGGAATTCTCAGGTGTTTATGTCCTCAAAGATATAAGTGTAGCGATAGAAAAAGGGGAAATCTTTGGAATCATAGGAGAAA
This sequence comes from bacterium, assembly GCA_049969715.1. GTDB lineage: Bacteria > DUMJ01 > DUMJ01 > DUMJ01 > DUMJ01 > JBMFOH01. The sequence goes on from JBMFOH010000021.1 coordinate 4,208, forward strand.
ATGGGGCAGGAAAATCTACATTCATAAAGATATTGAATGGGACATTTTCTCCATCCAAAGGGAGGATATTCTTTGAAGAAAAACCTGTGCAGATTAAAGATGCAAGTATAGCCAAGAGCTTAGGAATAGCCACTATTCCTCAAGAGGTAAACCTAGTAGGTACTCTAAAGGTATATGAAAATATCCTTTTAGGGAATGAATTAATAAAAAGATTCTCTCTACTCAATAAAAGAGAAATGATTCGTAAGGTAGAGGAGTTATTCAGAAATTTAGATACAGAGATAGATCCCCAGGAGCAGATTTCAAATCTAAGTATTGCTCAGAAAAGAATGGTAGAGATTGCCAAAGCGATATCTCAAAATCCAAAGGTATTAATAATGGACGAACCCACAGAATCGCTTACCTTCCATGAAATCAGTATCCTTTTTAATCTAATGAGGAAGCTAAAGGAACGGGGAGTTACTATAATCTATATCTCTCATAAATTAAAAGAGATCAAGGATATATGTGATAGAGTAATGATACTAAGAGATGGAGATTTTATAAGCATAAATAAGATAACAGAGATAGACGAGGATGAAATGGCTAGGAGGATGGTAGGAAGAGAATTAAATACCATCTTTCCCCCCAAGGTAATACCCAAAGAAGAGACTGTCTTAGAGGTAGAAGACCTTACAATAGACGGATTGCTCTATAACATAAGCTTTAATCTAAAGAAAGGAGAGGTCTTGGGGTTTGCTGGGCTAATAGGCTCAGGAAGGACAGAATTAGCTGAGGCAATAATTGGAGTTAGGAAGATAAATAAGGGGAAGATCTTTATAAAAGGGAAAGAATGTAGAATAGACTCACCAGAGGATGCAGTAAGGTATAGGATAGGTTACCTCTCAGAGGATAGACAAGGGATAGGCATCTTAAGGAATTTTGATATAAAAAGTAATATAACATTGACCTCTCTTCCTAGATACTGTTATACTTTAGGTCTGATAGACCACAGGAAAGAGATAGAAAAAGCATACTATTATAGAGATACCTTCGAGATTAAAGCACACTCGATAGATACAAGGCTAGAATTTCTAAGTGGCGGAAATCAGCAGAAGGTATCATTGGCTAAGACCTTAGATCCTGAACCTGAAGTCCTCATCTTAGATGAACCTACGAGAGGGATTGATGTAGGAACAAAAAGAGATATATACAATTTTATCCACAATCTAGCGATATCCGGACTATCCTGTATACTAATCTCGTCAGAGCTAGAAGAGGTCATAGGTATGTCTAATAGAGTAGTAGTATTACATAATGGCAGAATTACTGGGATCTTGGAGGGAAACGAAATCAATGAAGAAGAAATTATGCTCTATGCTACTGGTCTAAAGGGATAGAAGGAGGGAAGGAATGAAGAGAATAAATTATGAGAAATATGGATCGCTTTTAACATTGATAGTCCTTTTTATTTTATCCTCTATTGCTAGTCCATACTTTTTACAGGTTCAAAACATTCTAAATATCCTAAGACAAGTCTCTTATACCGGTATCATTGCATTAGGAATGACATTTGTGATTATAGGCGGAGGGATAGACCTCTCTGTAGGTTCTATGACTGCTTTAATAGGTGGAATAATTATCCTTGTATTAAATCATTTTGGAGGAAAGATAGGAGCAATAGTTATCTCTATCCTCTTTGGACTGCTTCTTGGAATTATTGGAGGAATGATAAACGGGCTTTTAATTACAAAGGGGAAAATAGCCCCATTTATCGTTACTTTAGGCACTATGGCTATATTTAGGTCATTAACTTTATATATCAGTAATGCAGGTGAATTTCGCTCAATAAGTGATATCTATCCATCTATAGGGATGGGAACGTTTCTTTTTGTCCCTATTCCTATCTGGATTTTTATAGGATTAGCAGCGGTGTTTCACATAATATTAAATAATACAAGGTATGGAAGATATATCTGTGCAGTAGGTTCGAACGAGAAGGTAGCTCAGTATGCTGCTATTAATGTAGACAGGGTAAGACTTGTCTCCTATGTAATAGTAGGAATCTCAGTAGCTATTTCTTCTGTACTCTTATCTTCGCGGTTAAACTCTATAAGTTCCTCCAACGCAGGACTTAATTTTGAATTAGATGCGATTTCTGCTGTAATCATAGGAGGAACGCCTATGTCAGGTGGAAGTGGATCTATATCTGGAACAATCTTTGGTGCCATAATACTTGGAATCATAAACAATATGTTAAATATGCTTGGTGTCTCTCCATATCTACAAGGGACAGTAAAGGGACTGGTAATTATAGGTGCAGTATTACTTCAAAGAGGAAAACGTTAAAACTGATGGAAATAATTACGATTCTTTTAATAGCTATTGGGCTTGCTATGGACGCTCTTAGTGTGTCTATTACTAGTGGAATAACGATAAAAGAGATAAAGCTCGTTGATGCACTAAAGATTGGAGGCGCGTTTGGACTATTCCAGTTCATTATGCCGTTAATAGGATGGTTCGTTGGTTCAAGTCTAAGATGGTTAATATCAGGGATAGACCACTGGGTAGCATTTGGACTTTTAACTTTTATTGGTAGTAAAATGATTTATGAGTCTATAAAAGAAGACCCAGATAAAAAGAAGATAGATCCAAGACATAGTAGTACCTTACTTATCTTAGCAATTAGTACAAGTATAGATGCCTTAGCAGTAGGAATAGGCTTTTCTATTCTCAACATTGTAATCTTATATTCAGCAGTAATAATAGGGGTAGTAACATTTCTTCTTTCTTTTTTTGGAGTATTTGTTGGTAACGGATTAAGACATCTACTAGAAAAGGCTAAAACGGAGATGATAGGCGGAATAATTCTGATAGGTATTGGAACAAAGATATTAATAGAGCATCTAACAAGATCGAATCTAAAAATATAAGGAGAGGGTATCTAGATACCCTCTCCTTATAAAAGATATTATTAATACTCAGGAGGTGGAGGAGGAGTTTCTTTCTTTTCCTCAGGTTTCTCAACTACAAGAGCTTCAGTGGTAAGAAGCATAGCTGCTATGCTTGCTGCATTCTGTAAGGCACTACGAGTAACCTTTACTGGATCTATAATTCCAGCCTTTATCATATCGCCATACTCACCACTCATTACATCTAATCCATGCCCCTTAGGGAGACTCCTTACCTTTTCTACTACTACTGACCCTTCAAGTCCACTGTTAGTAGCAAGCTGTTTGAGGGGTTCTTCCAATGCCTTCTTAACGATATCTACTCCTGTCTTTTCGTCTCCACTTACCCTAATATTGTCTAAGGCTCCCATTACGTTAATAAGAGCTACTCCACCACCAGGGACAATACCCTCCTCTACTGCAGCTCTAGTAGCAGCTAGCGCATCTTCTATACGATGTTTCTTCTCTTTCATCTCTGTTTCAGTAGCAGCTCCTACTTTAATTACGGCTACCCCACCAGAAAGCTTGGCAAGTCTTTCCTGAAGCTTCTCTCTATCATAATCAGAGTCTGTCTGCTCAATCTGAGCTTTAATCTGAGCAATTCTCTTCTTAATCTCCTCAGGTTTGCCCTTACCTTCTACAATGGTAGTGTTATCCTTGTCAGCCTTTACTTGTCTTGCCTGACCAAGCATATCTATTGTTACGTTCTCAAATTTAATTCCTAGCTCATCAGACACTACCTGACCGCCTGTAAGAATAGCTATGTCCTGTAACATAGCCTTTCTCCTATCTCCGAAGCCAGGAGCCTTTACTGCTAGAGACTGCAAAGTACCTCTTAATTTATTTACTACGAGGGTCGCAAGAGCTTCCCCTTCTACATCTTCAGCTATAATTACTAGGGGTTTTCCTCTCTGGACAACCTTTTCTAGCACTGGAAGAATGTCATTGACAGCACTTATCTTTTTGTCGGTAATAAGGATATAAGGCTCGTTTATAATAGCCTCCATTCTCTCGGTATCAGTAACCATATATGGAGAGATATAACCACGGTCAAACTGCATCCCTTCTACCTGCTCTAAAACAGTCCCTAAGGTCTGAGCCTCTTCTACAGTGATTACTCCATCCTTTCCTACCTTTTCCATGGCATCGGCGATAAGGTTACCTATATCTGAATCAGCTGCAGAAATAGTAGCAACATGTGCAATAGATTGCTTGTCCTCAATAGGAATAGCCATCTTTTTGAGTTCTTCAACACATACCTCTACTGCCTTTTCAATACCCTTCCTTAAGATCATAGGATTTGCACCAGCAGCAACATTCTTTAGTCCTTCTCTAATCATAGCCTGAGCGAGTATGGTAGCTGTGGTAGTCCCATCTCCAGCCACATCTGCTGTTTTTGTTGCAACTTCCTTTATAAGTTGTGCACCTACATTTTCAAATGGATCCTCTATTTCGATCTCTTTTGCTACTGTTACCCCATCATGAGTAATAGTTGGAGAACCAAATTTCTTTTCGAGTACTACATTCCTTCCCTTCGGTCCAAGGGTAGTCTTTACAGCATCTGCTAGTGTATTTACACCCTTTTCTAACTTTCTTCGTGCCTCTTCGTCAAAAATAATTAACTTAGGCATTTCTTTTCACCTCCTACTCTTCAATAATAGCAAGAATATCTCTTTCGCTTAAAACAAGATACTCTTCATTCTCTATCTTTACTTCAGTTCCTGAATACTTAGAATAAAGAACCCTATCCCCCTCTTTCACCTGAAGAGGAACAAGTTGCCCATTATCTAACAACCTTCCCTGTCCTACTGCTAACACCTTACCTTGCTGAGGTTTTTCTTTAGCGGTATCTGGCAACACGATACCACTTTTTGTTTTCTCTTCTACCTCAATAGGTTTTACAAGTACTCTGTCTCCTAGTGGCTTTAATTTCACTCTATCAGCCTCCTTTTCTGGTATATTTTAGCACTCTATAGGTTAGAGTGCTAACAGTAAAAAGTATAACATACTCTAATCCTAAATGCAAGAGGGTGTGTCAATGTTCTGCAGAAATCACTCAATTAAGATTAATCCCCTCTCGAGGATATCTTTCTATTATCTCCAAGAGGGGATATAATGGAATCTCTAGCCTCTTTCAAAGGAAAAGTCGATATGCCAAATGTTCCAGTAAGTATGCCTTTGTGAGGATTTAAGGAAGTAAAGCTATCCCTTTTTAGAAAGACAATTGGAAGGGATTAAAAGGGGTATGGTGTTACTATTAGAAGCTAAATTTTTTCATTTTTTAATCCCTTACGATCTGAAATGAGTAATTTCTGAAGAGTCATCAATCACTTGACAATAAAAATTAATATGGTGTATAATCTTGTTGGTATTGTTAATGTTAACTTAATTATGTTATAATATGGAATGTTATAACTGATATATTAAGGAGATAATGTTAACAGATGGCTACTATAAAAGAGGTTGCTGAGAGGGCTGGGGTATCTGTAATGACTGTCTCAAGAGTGGTAAATAATAGTAAATACGTAAGCCCAGAAACTAAAGAAAAGGTAGAAAGGGCGATGAAAGAACTTGGCTATGTTCCTAATGCTCTGGCTCATGGATTAATCACTAAGAAAACTCAGGTTTTAGGGCTCATAGTATCTGACATCACTAACCCCTTCTTTACTACTATAGCTAGAGGAGTAGAAGATACTGCAATAAAGAATGGCTTTAATATTATTTTGTGTAATACAGATGAGGATATCCAGAAAGAGAAGATGTATATCGAACTTCTTTTAAGGAAAAGGGTAGATGGTATTATCCTTAGCCCTGCAGATTGTAGTAAGAAGAACAGTGTAGAAGAGATAATATCAAGAAATGTTCCACTAGTATTGATTGATAGATGTATCAAGGGATTACAGGTCGACTGCGTATATAGTGATAGTAGAAATGGGTCCTATAATTTAACAAAATATTTAATTAGCCTTGGACATAAAAGGATAGGAATCATAGTAGGACCTCCAAGGATATCCACTGCAGTAGATAGGGTAGAAGGATATAAAAGAGCTCTTCAAGAAGGACATATCCCTATAGATGAATCTCTGATAAAGTGGGGAGAAAAATACAACAGAGATGACGGATATAGAAATGCTTTAGAACTTTTAAATATAGACAATCCTCCTACAGCGATATTTGGAGGAAATAGACTTATAACAGTAGGGGTCCTTAAGGCGATTAGAGAGTTAAACTTGAAGATTCCTGATGATATTTCAGTGGTCTCATTTGATGAGGTGGAAGACATATCTGGAACAAACCCATTTCTTACTATAGTGAGCCAAAACTCATATGCTATTGGAGTAGTTGCCACTGAATGGATTTTAAAGAGGATAAAGGGGGAGAGTAAATTTTTAGAAGACCCACAGGATATTATGTTACAGCCTAAGTTAATTATAAGAGAGTCCTGTGGAAGTCCAAAAGAGGAGGTGATAAAAGCTACTCTATCTAAATAAGATCCTGATCTGATTACCTTATGAGGAGTATGAGAATGAGGTACAGTAATAAAACCTAGTAATTTAAATTTTACAAGGAGGTAATATAGTATGGAGAAGTATATTTCAAGCTTAATACTGATAGTGTTGAGTATTGTTTTAATCTTCAGTAGCATTCCTATGTCTTATGCCCAAAAGGTTCCTAGCCCTAACTTTTATAATACACCAGCAGACTATCAAAGGGCCACAGGAAAAAGGATAATTAAATTTAATGAATCACCAATGCTAACTGACTTAGTAAAGCAGGGCAAATTACCACCAGTTGAGAAGAGATTGCCTAAAGACCCTCTAGTTGTTGTTCCAGTTGAGGAGGTAGGAGATTATGGAGGGACAGCAAATCTTTTTACCAACTCTCCCAATAATCCTGGAGAAGCAGATTATTTTATAGGATATGAATTCTTATTAGGGATAGCTACAGATGGAACATCGGTGACACCCCATATGGCAAGGGCATGGAAATTTACAGATGGTGGAAAGACATTAACCTTATATCTACGTAAAGGACTAAGATGGTCAGATGGAGAGCCTTTTACAGCTGACGATATTATGTTCTGGTACGAAGACATGGTACTAAATGATGAACTTTATCCAGTAAAACCTATTGAATGGTCTCCTGGCGGAAAATTAATGAAGGTAGAGAAGGTAGATGATTATACGGTCAGATTAAGATTTGCGGCACCATATCCACTAGCAATCTACAGACTAGCCCATGAAACAGGGAGAGTCTTTGCTCCTAAACATTATCTAAAGCAATTCCATCCCAAATACACACCTATAGAAGAATTAAACAAAAGGGTTAAAAATGAAGGACTCAATACATGGGTTCAATTATTTGGAAAATACGATGACTGGTTCCAGGGAGAACCTACCCTTAGACCCTTTATGCTTACTAAAAAAGGATTAGACTACCTTACCTTTGAAAGGAATCCATACTATTGGGAGGTAGACACAGCTGGAAATCAGCTTCCTTATATAGATAAACTCTTTGTGAGAGTAGTTCAGGATATAAATATGATGGATATGAAGGCTATAGCAGGAGAAGCTGATTTCGCCGGAAGGCGAACTGCACTAGAAAATTATACCCTTTATAAAGAGAATGAAAAGAAGGGGAACTATAGAGTACTCTTATGGCCAGGGGTATGGGGTTCCCAGATGAACATTATGTTCAATCTAACATACAAGGACGATATAGTACTTAGAAATATATTTAGAGATGTAAGATTTAGGAAGGCTATGTCCCTAGCAATAAATCGAGACGAGATTAACCAGATGCTCTACTTTGGTCTAGCTGTTCCCCGCCAGGTCACTGTAATACCTCAGTCTCCCTACTATGAAGAGTCATTTGCAAAAGCCTATATAGATTACAACCCTCAAGAGGCAGGAAAACTTCTAGACGAGATGGGGCTAAAGAAAGGTCCAGACGGTTACAGAATAAGACCAGATGGAAAAAGATTGGAACTCCTAGTAGAATATACTCCAGAGGCAGGACGTGATAAAATGCTCGAGATGATTGCCCATTATTGGAATAATATTGGGGTCAAAACAGAAATAAAAGAGATAGCTAGGGAATTACAACCATCAAGAGCTAAAGGGAATCTTATACAGGTAGGGGTCTGGACTGCCGATAGATGTTCTTTTCTATTTCCCTTCCAACCATACTGGTGGGTACCAATGGATTATGACTGGGAAAATACCTGGTGTCCTCTGTGGGCACAATGGTATGTTACTGGAGGTAAGGCAGGAGAAGAACCTCCTAAAGAGTTGAAAGACCTTCTAAAACTGTGGGAGAAGATGCAGACTACATTAAGTGATAAAGAAAGGATAAAACTTGGGCAAGAGATCCTTAAATCCAACGAAGAAAATCTCTGGACTATTGGAACGGTAGGACTAGCCCCACAACCAATCATAGCAAAGAATAATCTAAGAAACATTCCAGAAAAAGGATTATGGGGATATGACCATCTAAGGACTTACCCATACTTCCCTGCTCAATTCTTTTTCAAAAAATAATAAGTCCATTTAGGGGAGAGACCTCTCTCCCCTAAAATTAAGAAAGGAAAGAATAGGTTAAGATGAAGGAGAAAAGAGTCCTTAGACTCAATCTAAGAACCAGAGTAGACTCGAACCGAGAAAGGGTAGAGGAAAAGGAGTTCGAAATCTCTAAGGTTGCACTGCTTCTCTGTGATATCTGGGATAACCACTGGTGTAAGGGTGCCAAGAAAAGGGTAGATATATTAGTTCCAAGAATAAATGAGATTACTAGTATAGCAAGAAGTAATGGGATTCAAATCATACATTCACCCTCAGAGACTATAGATTTTTATAGAGATTCTATCTATAGAAGAAGACTCTTAGATATACCATCAATAGAACCTAAAGAGACAATAACGTTTGAGGAACCTCCCCTTCCTATAGATGATTCAGATGGGGGGTGTGATACAGAGGAAAAACCTTGGTATAAAGCTTGGACTAGAGAACATCCAGCTATAGAGTTTGGGAAAGGTGATATAGTCTCTGATGATGGGGTAGAGATATATAGCTTCTTAAAATATGCTGGAATAACCACACTCATCTATATAGGTTTTCATACAAATATGTGTATACTAAATAGGTCTTTTGGCATAAGACAGATGAAAAGATGGGGTATAGATTGCATCTTAGTTCAGGATCTAACAGATGCGATGTATAATCCAAATATGCCACCATATGTATCTCATAAAGAAGGGACAGATTTAGTGATTCAACATATAGAAAGATATCTGTGCCCTACCATATTAAGTAAGGACCTAGAAAAAATCTATTAGGAGGAAAGGAATGGAAAAGAGATACTATTTTTCTGTTTTTACAAAGCCATGGCAGAAAATGCCAATTCCAAAGTTAGGAGAATTTATAAAGAGCCTAGGATTTGATGGGATAGAGTTTCCAGTACGTCCTGGATATCAAGTAGAGCCAGAAAATGTAAAAGAGGAACTACCTAAACTTGTAAAACAGTTAAAAGAGTTTGGATTAGAGGTTTATAGTATTGCAGGTCCAACAGACGAAAAGACCTTTTCTGCCTGTAGAGAAGCTGGAATACCTATTATCCGAGTGATGTACACTGTAGGACCGGATGGTTATTTAGCCTCAGAAAAGAGGGCTCGAGAAGACCTAGATAAGGTTTTACCCTTATGCGAAAAATATGGGGTAAAGGTTGGAGTCCAGAATCACTATGGACCGCATATCGCCCCAAACTCTTCAGGACTTCTTCGCTTAGTTGAAAAGTATGACCCTAAATATATAGGAGTTATCTGGGATGCAGCACACAATGCGCTAAATGGAGAAGAGCCTGAATTAGGACTTGACATAGTATGGTCCTACCTATATATGGTAAATCTAAAGAATGCATTCTGGAGGAGGGTTACTGGACCAGAAGCAGAGGTTGTAAGGTGGGATGTATACTGGACAAATGGAAGGCAAGGCCTAGCAAACTGGCCAAGGGTAGCCAGATATCTCAAAGAGCGAAACTACAGAGGAGTTATATGTTTGACAGCAGAATACACAGCTAAAGAAGATGTTGATAGACTTATAACTGAAGATATAAAATTTGCAAGGTCTCTATTCTTGGAGGGATGAGATGAAGGATTCAAGAATTAGAGTTGCGTTTGTTGGCTGCGGAGAGATGGCTAACAGAGTCCATTATCCTTCCTTACTCTCTTTTGATGATGTTGAGATATCTGCCATATGTGACATCGATGAGAAACGTTTAAATGAAGCAGGAAACAGATATAAGATTGAGAAACGGTATACTAATTATCAAAAGATGATTGAAGAAACTACCCCTGACGCTGTCTATGCTATTGGACAGCCTCATATAATGTATGATATATGGATGTGGTGTCTTGAACAGGGACTTAACTTATATATAGAAAAGCCAATGGGGATAACTATACATCAGGCTCGAAGTCTAGCTTATATGGCAGAGAAGAAAGGTTGCATTACCCAGGTAAGTTTTCAAAGGCGAGCAGTCCCTCTATTAGCAAAACTAAAGGAAGAATGTCTCAAGAAAGGACCAATAACCCATGCAGTCTGTGAATTTTACAAGTACAATATAACCCCATATCTTCAGGCAAGAGACCATATGATGGATGATGGAGTTCATGCAATAGATACTCTTAGATGGATATGTGGTGGAGAGATAAAGAAGATTCTAAGTGTTACAAAGAGTGTTTTAGTTCCGGATATTAACTTTATATCTGCAATACTAGAGTTTAATAATGGTTCCATTGGAATTATGATAAACAGTTGGACAAGTGGGAAAAGAATCTTCAATGTAGAGATTCATTCTCCAGGAGCATGGGCTGAGGGAGACCCAGAAGGTAAAGGTTATCTCTATCTAGAAGGAGATACTAAAGGTATAGAATACGATACAAAAGAGGTGGCAGGAAGCAATGAATTCTATATCTATGCTGGGTTTCAAGCTAAGAACAGAGAATTTATTGATTGTATAAAGACAGGTAAGCAACCAAGCTCGAACTTCTCTGATGCAGTAAAAACTATGGAGATAGCAGAAAAAATCTTAGCCAAGGCAATATTAGAAGATTCCTAAAAATCTTTATAAGATTCCAATTATAGGGGGCTTTGGCTGCAGCCAAAGCCCCCTATAATTACTCTCTTATTACCGCTAAGATATCATTCTTCTGAATTATAAGGTACTTTTTACCCTTAACTTCTATTTCATCCCCAGTATACTTTGTAAAGATCACATGGTCTCCTACCTTTATCTTCTCTCTGAGATCCTCATCAGTACCTACCTCAATAACCTTTCCAACCCTCGGGGCTTCCCTTGCAGCTTCGGGGATATAAATCCCAGACTGAGTCTTTCCTTCCTCTTCTTCTCTCTCCAAAAGAACTCTGTCATCTAAAGGTTGTATCTTTTCAAGAGAAATATCTATCATCTTTTATACCTCCTTGTATTGATTCAATAGTTTCTCTAATAAGGGTTTATTAAAACCTACTACAGGGCGATTATTTATTAGAGTAACAGGAACACCCATCTGTCCTGTTGTCTTTACCAAGTCATCTGCTGCCTTAGGGTTCTTCTCTACATCTACTTCATAAAACCTTATTCCCTTTTCCTTAAGGAATTGCTTCGTTGCTTTACACCACGGGCAATGAGATGTTGTAAATATAATAACCCTTGGTTGTGCCATATTCCTTTTCGCCTCCATATATCAATCAAAAGTCTTACAATATACCCCTATAGGGTATCATAAAATCAATAGGATGTCAATAGAAATGTAGGAAATTTTCTTTAAAGATATAAAACTACCGATTAGATAAACTCCCTTATAATTTTTCCAGCGATATCATATCTTTCAAATGGTGGCATCAGGTATATTCCGCCCACCATCTTTTTTATACTGTCTATTATCTCTAACGAGATCTCTATACCCTCTCTCAGTTGATCTTTAGAGCTATGCATCCTTTCTCTTATCTTCTTAGGAATAGATATTCCCGGCACTTCATTATGCAAAAATTCAGTATGTCTTGAACTTCTTAAGGGAAGAATTCCAACTAAGATTGGAGGTAGTTTAAAATCTATTTTCTCCAAGAATCTTTCTAAAATTTCCCTATCATATATCGGCTGAGTCTCTACAAAATTAGCTCCATTCTCAATCTTTCGTTCTAATCTTTCGATCTCTCTATCTAAATCTTCGGCATTAGGATTTACAGCAACCCCTATAGTAAAGTTTGTTGCCAGCCCTATAGGATTCCCCATATAGTCTGTACCATTGTTAAGTCTATTCATTATCATAACCAGTCCTTCTGAATTTACATCAAAGACAGGTTTTGCCTGTGGATGGTCTCCTATTGATGGAGGATCTCCTGTCAAAGCCAAAATATTCTTTATCCCTAAAGCTGCAGCACCTAAAAGTTCGGACTGAAGCCCTATAAGGTTTCTGTCCCTACAGGTAAAGTGAAGTATAGATTCCATATTCAGCTCTTCTTTAAATATATGAGCTAGAGCTATAGGAGAGATCCTTACCCTAGCCATTGGAGAATCCGAAATATTTACAGCATCTGCTCCAGCTCTTTTTAAAAGTCTTACCCCCTCTTTCACCTTCTCAAGTTCTATCCCTTTAGGGGGACTTATCTCCACAGAGAATAAGAACTTTTTGCCAAGCTTCTTGGAGAATTCTGAAGAGGTATTTTTTCTTATGATCCCTATCTTCTCCTCTACTATCTCTTCTGTTTGGATATCTATTGAAATATCCTTTCTAAGGGTCTCTTTGATACTGGCAATATGCCTCGGTGACGTACCACAGCACCCACCAACTATCTTCGCCCCATACTTTATATATTCTTTTACAAAACTAGCAAAATACTCCTCTCCAGTAGAGTAAACAAGTCTTCCTTGAACGAGCTGAGGATATCCTGCATTTGGCTGTACAGAAAAAGGTCCTTTAAGATCTAGGGCAAATAACTTGAGGGCCTCTAGCGTTTGAAGTGGACCATTTCCACAGTTCAAACCAATTACGTCAACCTTTATATCTTTTAGAAAGTCTATTACTCTATAGATGTCTTCCCCTAGAGATGTACTCATTTCTTTTGAAAATGAGAACTGAACTATAGTAGGTATATCGATAGAAAGCTTATCTAATAGCTCGAGTAGAATCTCTACATCTCTTGTTGATGGCATCGTCTCTAAGATTAATCCATCTGGCCCTTCTTCTATAAGACTTATAAGCTGCCCCTTGTATATACTAGAAGCTCTCTTTTCATCTATTTCAAATCCTTCTCCTATAGGCTTTCCGATAGGTCCGATACTGCCAATTATATAAACATTACCTCCAGACACTTCTTTTGCAAGCCTTACTCCTTCTTTATTGATCTTTTCAACTAGGTCTTCATACCCCCAAGCTTTCAATTTAAATTCATTGGCTCCGAAGGTATTTGTTTCAATACAGTCAGAGCCTGCCTCTATATATTCTCTATGAATAGACAGAACCATATCTGGCTTTATAATGTTTGCATATTCAATGGGCTTGTCTTGAGGATATCCCCTATTTAAAAGCTCTGTACCAGTTGCTCCATCGAATATTATTACATCTTTTTCTCTCAAAAACTCGCGGAAACTTTTCACTTATTCTACTCTCTAACTATTTCTGTCCATAATATTTTTGATGCCACTCGTAAGCCCTTTTCACTTCTTCATGGGGTATCTCTTGAGGCTTTCCTTTAAGGAGAGCCAGATGCACTGTCTTAGCTATATCTTCAATCATCACCGCAATCTTCAATGCCTCAGAAGGACTTTTACCTATAGTAAATACCCCATGATTTTTCACTAGTACCGCCGGACTATTCCCTATAACTCTCAAGATTTCCTTTCCTATCGCTTCAGAACCAACAGGGGCATAATCTGTGCAGGGGACAGGACCACCAAAATCATCAGCCATAGCAGTAAGGTATACAGGAATAGGCCAACCTAGAGCGGCAAAACTTGTAGCATAGTTAGAATGAGTATGGGTAATTCCCATTACATCTGGTCTGTGTTTATAGATATAGAGATGTGTATAGGTATCAACAGATGGCTTATGGACCCCCTCTACTATATTCCCTTCTATGTCTACCACTACCATATCCTCTGGTTTCATCGTTCTATAACTCATTCCACTCGGTTTTATAACAACATAATCTGTTTCTTTATCTCTGCCACTTACATTGCCACTAAACATAGTAACCAGTCTATTCCTAGAAAGCTCTAGATTCATTTCGCATACTTCTTCTTTTAATTTCTCTAGCATCTTTCACCTCTTGATAATCTTAACTTCTCTAGGAGATAATCTTATTTCTTCTACCTCACCTGGGAAGGAAATCTTAATAGATTCCTCACTATCGCTATGGTTAAGGATAAATAGATAGTTTCCATTTTCCCCTTCCCTTATAGTAATCTCTACATCTTTAGAACCCATAGCTATTATATCTAGCTTGCATCTAGTGGCAAGCCAAAAGATTAGAGATTCTATGTATGAAACCTCAGGGTCTACTCCTATATAGATAGCTTCTCCAGATCCAAACCTATTTAGAGAGACAGCACATCTGCCAGCATATGGTCCATCTTCATACTGAGCTATTATTTCCGCACTCCTAGGAACAATCATCTCACATATCGCTTTGCAGGAGTAATTTTCTGGCCATATCCCTTTTATGTGGCAAGTCCCTCTTTGAGGCAAAGAGTAGTATTCTTCTATCTCTATTCCAAGAAGATCAGACAATTCCCCAGGAAGAGTTTTTTCTGTCACTACATTATTCCAGTCTTTCACTCCAGAGCGTAAGGTAACAACTAGGGTTCCCCCATCTTTTACAAATCTACTGAGATTATCCCTTATCTCTGGTGTCATAAGATAAAGACTTGGAGCTATTACTAGTTTATAACTTGATAGGTCCTTGGTAGGGGGAATTATATCCACGGGGATATGCTGATTAAATAGGGCAGTATAGTACTTCTGAATCTGTTCCATATAGCTAAACTCTGGATTATTAGGCTGGATCTCAAATGCCCATCTAATATCATAAGAATATATAATAGCAACTTCTGATTTATATCTAGCCCCTACGAGATCTACTAGGTCCTTCAGTTCCTCCCCCATCTGTTTAACTTCTTGATACCTTCTTCTAGGGATACCATCATGGTCTAGAATACCATGCCAGAACTCCTCCGTTCCAAACCTGCAACTACGCCATCTAAAATAGACAATGGCATCAGCCCCATGGGCAATACCTTGATAAGCCCAGAGTCTGATCTCTCCAGGTAAGGGAGAAGCTCCAAAGACTTCCCAGCCTGCAGGTCCACTCTGTTCCTCCATTACCCAAAAGTTCTTCCCTTTTATCCCTCTCATCACATCATGTGCTAAGGCAATCTGCTGTGGTAGCACCTTATCCCCAAATTTAGGATAGTTATCCCAGGAGATAAAGTCTAGCTTCTCTCCCAATTTATAGTAATCTAATCCTCCAAACAACCCCATAAGGTTATGAGTAATGAACTTATCGGGGCATATCTTCCTAATGGTATCTACTTGAAGGTTCTGATAATCTATCGTCGAGTCAGAAACAAAGCGGGAAAAATCTAACAAAAGGCTTGGGTTATGAGCCCCAACTGTTCTCTTGGGAAGTATTATCTCATCCCAGCTATTATAGGTTTGACTCCAGAAGATTGTACCCCATGAGTTATTAAGATTCTCTAGGGTTCCATACTTATTCTTCAACCATTCTCTAAATTTAGCCAAACAGTTATCACAATAACATCTATTACTCTCATGACAGCCAAGTTCATTGTCTATCTGCCAACCAATTATGTTTGGATTATCCTTATAGTGTTCTACCATTGCGGTAACAATCTTTCTTGTAAGGTCTCTATACTTTGGACTATTATAACAGTAATGTCTTCTTCCTCCAGGTCCCATTATATGGCCATCTTTATCTACTGGTAAAACTTCAGGATAATTTTTCACTAACCACATAGGAGGACTAGCGGTAGGGGTTCCTAATACAACCTTTATATTATGCCTGCTAAGGGTATCTATGGCCTTATCTAGCCATGAAAAGTCGAATCTACCTTCTTCTGGCTCAAGTTTACTCCATGCAAATTCTGCAAGCCTAGTTACATTTATCCCTGCCTCCTCCATAAGCTCTGCATCTATAGGCCATCTCTCCTCTGGCCAATGTTCAGGATAATAATCTACTCCATAATACATACTTGCCTCCTTATGTCCCTGGAGCTCGCCACATAGGCTTTAATAGGCCTTCGTTAGTAAGCTCAAGCATCCTTGGATATATTGCTCTCCACTTTCTATAATACTCCTGATAGATATTATGATTCTTCATATCAGGTTCATAGACCCTTTCAAATCTCACTAATCTTTCTACTGCCTCTTCTAGATTCTTATAAACATTCATAGCTACCCCAACAACCATTGCCGCACCAAGAGATGTGGCCTCTTTCACTACAGGTACCTTTATTCTTACACCATACACATCTGCCATAATCTGTGGCCATAAGAATCCCTTAGAAGAACCACCACAAAAGACAATCTCATCGGCAGGTGTATTTGTAAGTTCTAAGAGGGCTTGATAGTTTCCATAAGACACATAGGCAGCATTCTCCTCTAATGCCCTATAACATTCCTTCTTGCCAGAAGTCTGTGGAGATAAGATATCAAACTGTAAGAATGAAGGAGCTGCATGCTTCCATCTTCTTGCATTCATTACATCAGAGAATATAGCAATAATTCCATTAGAACCAGGAGCTGCCTGAGAAGCAAGTTTCTCCAGCAAATAGTACGGATCTACGCCCATCTGTCTTGCCATCTCCTTTTCTAATTGGCAGAATGCATCTCTAAACCATCTTGTAGAGAATCCATGATAGAAACCTATTCCTTCTGTCATCCAGAAGCCAGGCATACTATGACACAGGGTTCTTACTCTAAATTTTGGGTCTATAAGGGGTCTATCTGTTACTACAGCAGTCTGCCACTGTGTCCCACCAACTATAACATAACTATTATTCTCTACTGCGCTTACTCCTATTAATGCAAGCTGGGTATCTGCCCCTCCTGTAACAACAGGTGTTCCAGCTAAGAGCCCAGTATCTCGAGCTGCTTCCTTGGTAACCTCTCCTATAATGGTACCTGATTCATAGACCGGAGGGAATATATCCTTACTCAAACCGACAAGCTGAATAGTTTCATCCGCCCATGTTCTCTTGGCTAGATCAAACATCCCTGAGCTTGAACCAATAGAGGGGTCTGTAATAATCTTTCCTGAAAGCTTATATAACACCCAATCACTGAGCATATTCATATGTCCAATCTTATTAAATACCTCAGGAAGATGCTTCTTTAGCCATAGGAATCTAGGAGGGTCTATAATATTTACCCAGTCGCCCCCGAGTTTAAAGATCCTTTCTGCCGCTCCAGAATTTATAAGCTCAACTGCCTCATCAACAGCCCTTGCATCAAGATTTGTGCACGCCCATACCTCATTCCCATCCCTGTCATATAGGACCATTCCCTCCCTCATACTGCTTGCAGTAATAGCCAGGACCTCATCGGGCTTTACATCTCCCTTTGCCATAGCTGTTCTTATTGTCCTAGAAAGGATCTCCCATGCCTCTTTAGTATCAAACTCTTGAGATCCAGGATACTCTGGGATTTCCTTTGGTATCCATTCCTCTTGAGCCTGAGCAATCTGGTTTCCCTCTAGGTCAAATATCAGACACCTTCCACTTCCAGTACCAGCATCAAGGGTAATTATATACTTTTTTCTATACATATTTACACTCCCTTCTCATAAGATTTATAATTGTAGAATATAACACTAAGAAGGAGAAAGTCAATAAAGTGATAGAAATGCCTGCTAAAGCTATTACCTTACTTATAAAGCCTACATCTGCAGATTGTAATCTAGCATGTAGGTACTGCTTTTATTCTCCAAAAGAGAGTCTATACGGTGGGAATAAGAGGATGGATACTAATACCTTAGAGGTACTTATCTATAAAGCACTCTCGGTAGCAGAAGAGGTGACCTTCTCTTGGCAAGGTGGAGAACCTACTCTAATGGGACTTCCCTTTTATGAAAAGGTGATAGAACTCGAGAGGTCATATCAAAAGAAGGGACAGAGGATAATGAATACACTTCAAACAAATGGTATATTGCTAGACGAATCTTGGGCTATATTTCTGAAAAAGAATAGTTTCTTAGTGGGTTTAAGCATGGATGGGCCATCAGATATCCATAATGAATATAGGGTTACCAAGAATGGAGAACCAACCCACCATATAGTTCTTAGTAAGCTTAGATTGCTCCAAAAATATGACGTAGACTTTAATGTGCTTACTGTTGTAACTGATAAGAACAGTAGAAAGCCAGAGGCTTTATTCAGATACTTCCAGGATTTGGGGGTACGGTATATGCAATTTATTCCCTGTCTAGAAAGGGACAAAGAGGGTAAGATTGCATCATTCTCAGTAGACCCTACAAACTATGGCAGATTCCTAGTCGGTATGTTTGATAGATGGTATAACAATGGTAAGCCTGAATACTATGTTAGAGAATATGAAGAATGGCTTATAGGATATGCATATGGAGTTAATCCCTGTATGTTCAGCCCCTACTGTCAGGGTTCGCTAGTTATAGAACACAACGGAGATATATATCCTTGTGACTTTTTTGTAGAACCAAGGTGGCTCCTCGGAAATATAAAGGAAAACTCCCTAGAAGAGATATATGATAGTGATCTATATAAAAGTTTTAGTAAAAGAAAGAATGATGTAGATGAAAGATGCAAAAACTGTAGATGGCTTGAACTCTGTTGGGGAGGATGCCCTAAGTTTAGAATAGATAAAAGCGGGATGGAGATAAAATATAGCTACTTCTGTCCATCCTATCAGAGATTCTTTGAGCATTCGGATAGGTATTTTAGAAACCTACTCCAAAGATTTAGTGGCTCGGGGCGAATCTCCTAGTATACTCGCGAAGAGGTATCCTTCCAGCAAGGACCTGAGAGGCTATAAGCGTATCCATAAGGTCAGGGTCCAAAGGATTTAATATGACACTATCAACACCGCTAAATACTGCCATACTTAAAAAGGACCTATTTAGAATGGTCCTCTTTGGAAGCCCGAAGGATACATTGCTTAAGCCAATTATAGTAGGAAATCCTTTATTACTAAAGTATTCTATTGCTTTTAAGGTCTCCTTAATACTTTCAGGATAGACACTCACAGGAAAGACAAGTGGATCAAATATAATACCACTTCTGCCTAAGGGTTCTAGTTTTGAAAGGAACTTTTCTCCGTTCCCTATCCTTTCCTCTGCAGTAGAAGGATAATTAGCGCTTCCAGAGGTAAGAGCTACTGCCAATGCCCCATACTTTTTTACAAGTCCTATAAGTTTTTCCTTATTAGGCTCCAAAGATATAGAATTTACCAGGGCTCTACCTGGGTACAATTTTAACGCAGTCTCTAAAACCTCTGGGTCTTGTATATCAAAGACCAAAGGAACATCTCCAAACTGCTGAAAACCATATATAAGCTCTGTCAGAAGAGGGGTTTCGTCAACCCCAGGTAAAGAGAGATGAACATCTACTGCCTTGGCTCCAGACCTTACCTGTTCCCTTCCTAGCTCTATTAAACCTTCTACATCCTTATTTTCTACAAGAATCTTACCATCCTCAGTATAAGAATTAATCTTTTCCCCTATAACAGTTACTGGTAGAGACCTATCTATCTGTATAAACTTGGTCTTAGAGGTAAATGCAGTAATATTACCCTTATCTGTAAGGACCCTATCAATATTACTTATAGCATTTCTTATAGCCCTTGTATGCTCTGGGGTAGAACCACAGCAAGAACCAACAATACTTGCACCAAGTTGGATGTACTTTACAGCAAAATCAGCCATCTTCTCTGGTGTTTCTAGATATATAAGTCTTCCATCCTCAATTACAGGCATCCCAGCATTAGGCTGAATACTGATAAATGGAACACCTGAAATAATCATCCTTTCTAACACTTTATATAAGCCTTCAGACCCCATACTGCAATTTGCCCCAACAACATCCGCTCCTAGACTCCATAGAACCAATGCTGCTACTTCAGGTGGGGTTCCTGTAACTGTCCTAAGGTTTTCATCAAAACTCATCTGGCATATTACAGGAAGGCTTATATTCTCTTTACAGGCAAGTAAAGCAATCCTAGCCTCCTGAAGGTCGGTCATTGTCTCTATAATTATTGCATCTACCCCCCCTGCCTCTAGTGCCAAGGCTTGTTCCTTAAAGGCATTATAGGCAGATTCAAAGGTCAAATCACCTAACGGATAGAGCATCTTTCCCGTAGGTCCTATAGAACCAGCTACAAAGGCATTATCTCCTGCCACCTTACGGGCTAATCTCGCTCCTTCAAGGTTTATATCCCTTACCCTATCCTCTAGACGATAAGAGGAAAGTCTAATCCTATTTGCTCCAAAGGTATTCGTCTCTATACAGTTAGCACCTGCCTCTAGGTAAAGTCTATGTACCTCTTCAACTACCTCTGGCTTTAATAGATTCCACTCTTCAGGACAACTGCCCGCGGTAAGACCATACTCCATTAGCATCGTTCCCATAGCCCCATCAAATACAAGTATCCTTTCTTTCAAAACTTCAAGAAATGAGTATTTCATCTGGTAATTTCACCTTCCTTGCCCTAGACCAGAGTCTTTCAAGATTGTAGAACTTACGTTCTTCTAGTCCCATTATATGTACTAGAAATACATCATAGTCCAGTATCACCCAGCCACCCTCATACTCTCCTTCACGATGCAAAGGGATGAGACCTTCTTCAGACATAACCTTGTCTATATTCTCGACTATAGCCTCTGTCTGATGAGGCGTCTGAGAAGTAACAATAACAAAGTAATCTGTTATAGTATTTAACTCCTGAAGGTCTAGGACAATTATATCTTCCCCCTTTTTTTCCATCGCCGCATTCACAGTAGCATAAATCAGTTCAAGAGTAGACTTCATTAAAAATTTTCTCCCCTCCTTTTGATATTAATATAGAATTCCAAGCCTCTATAGTCTTTGGATGAATAACCCCATTATTCCTCATTACATATCCCACTGTCAAATTAAAAGCGAATATAATAGCACTATCTATATCCTTCTTCAAAAGTTCTCTTATATGTGTTACTCCTGGAAAATTACGATAATACTCAACATAATCCGCTATAAAGACAATCTTGTCTAGGAGATTCATATCCTTATCCCCAGTGGTATGGACACTAATTGCTCTAATTATCTCACCATCATTTATCCCAAAATACTCCCGAGCAAATATAGCACCTACAGGGGCATGAAGAATCTGTGGAGATAAAAGGTCATAACTTGAAAGAGGAAGATTATATCTTTTAGCCAGATTTATTAGTTCTTCATTAGAGAAACCTTTAGCACAATCATGAAGAAGACCAGCAATAGACGCCTTTTCTAAACTAACGCCATATCTTTTTGCAAGAGCTATAGATTCCCTTTCTACCTCTAATGAATGGACAAATCTCTCAGGTGAAAGGTACCTCTTTAGAAAGGATATATAAGAATCCCTATCCTTTATATAACCCATGCTTCTTTATGTATGCCTCTACTGGCTCAGGGACCATATATCTAATAGGTTTACCCAAAGCCACTCTTTCTCTTATCATAGTAGAAGAGATTGCATAACCAGGGATCTCAAGAAGTGACACATTGTCCAATATCTCTCTATCTAGCATCTTTAGATGATCAGGGTTATAACCAGGACGAGTAACAGCTATAAAGCGTACAATCTTTACAAGTTCATAAGGGTCACGCCAGGTAAGAATCTCTAATATGGCATCAAGGCCAGTTATAAAGAATATTGTTGAATCAGGATGCAACTGCTTAAAGCTCTTTACAGTATCTATCGTATAGGAGGGACCAGGACGGTCTATTTCCATTCTAGATATATTGAAGTATGGATTTGTAGTTATAGCAAGGGCAGTCATTATATATCTGTCTTCAGCAGGAGCAATAGAACGAGGTTCCCTATGGGGAGGTTGTCCGGAAGGGATAAATATCACTTGATCTAGACTAAACTGAGACCTTGCCTCTTCTGCTGCTACAAGATGCCCATAATGAATTGGATTGAATGTCCCTCCCATCAGACCTATTCTATCAGAGTTCACAACGTATTCTCCCTTCTGATACAACGAATGGTATATCATTGATAAAAACCTTACTCCCCTCTGTAGCTCCATACCTCTTTAATGCATCTAGAATGCCATATCTTCTAAAGAGAGGGTCTAACAAGAGGTGGTAATCCCTCTGATTAAAATCTATCCTTCCTATATCTTTAGAAAGGCTCTTATTTTTTATATAAAACCTTCCATTTCTCTTTTCTATTACAACAGGCTCCATCTCTACTATATACTCTGAATCCTCAGTAGAAGATATTCTCCCCCTTGCAGCATTGAATAATCTTATAATCTCTTCCCTTAGAGAGGATAGCTTCTCCTCGCTAGACAAGTCTTCTCTAGGGACAAGAATCATATGTTTTTCTAGGAAGTCTCTATTGTATAAACTCAATTCTTCCTTTATAATCTCTATCTCTTCCCTTGTCTCAAAGAGTATAACTATTATCCTTGCCCTTTCTCCATGTCTTAAGAACTTATTCCCAAGCCCTAATCCACTGTAAGAACCCTTGATAATAGCAGGTAGGTCTACAAACCTTATAAGGTTTATTCCTGTATCTAAAACGCCAAAATTAGGTTCGGTAGTAGTAAAAGGATAATCTGCAATCTTGGGATGAGCATTTGTAAGAAGAGAAAGCAAAAGAGACTTTCCCCTATTTGGAAAACCTACTATAGCAACATCTACTAAGGACTTAAGAATTAGATGAAGCCTTACTTCTTCTCCTGGCTCTCCCTTCTCTGCCACCTCTGGAGCTCTGTATCTATTAGATAAGAAATTACTATTACCCCTTCCCCCTCTTCCACCTTTGGCAACCAGAATTCTATCCGATTTAGATAAGACCTCACCTAAAAATCTATTCTCAGAATATATACAGGTTCCTAATGGGACACCCACATAAAGGTTCTTACCATTCTTACCACTTTTATTATTACCCTGTCCAAAGGTACCAGACTCTGCTTCTAAGTTTCTTTTAGAAATATAAAGACGGAGAGAATCTATATTTTCATCACCAACTATATAGACATCTCCGCCCTTTCCTCCGTCTCCACCATCAGGTCCACCCTTTGGCAAGAATTTTTCTCTATGAAAGCTTAACGCACCATGACCTCCATCTCCTCCCTTTACTATAATATTTACCTCATCTACAAACATACTATTGTGATACAGGGATTACGCTCACTACCTTTTTATCCTTTTTTGTTCTAAAAGAGACTACGCCGTCAGTAAGGGCAAAAAGGGTAAAATCTTTTCCCATTCCAACATTTTGTCCTGGGTAGAATCTACTTCCTCTCTGCCTTACTATAATATTCCCTGCTATAACATATTGTCCATCAGACCTCTTTACCCCTAGGTGCTTAGGAT
Organism: bacterium; assembly: GCA_049969715.1. GTDB lineage: Bacteria > DUMJ01 > DUMJ01 > DUMJ01 > DUMJ01 > JBMFOH01. The sequence goes on from JBMFOH010000021.1 coordinate 27,751, forward strand.
TACTATCTCTTCCATTTGTTGTACTTCCAGCTCCTTTTTTATGAGCCATAAGTCACCTCTTCTATCTGCACTCTAGTAAAATATTGTCTATGTCCTCTTCTCTTTCTATAGTGTTTCTTGGGTCGATATTTAAATACAATTATCTTTTTACCTCTAAATTGTTCTAATACAGTGCCACGCACCTTTATATTTTCTAAATAGGGAGAACCTATAACAGATTCGCCCTCATTACCTTTTACCATCATTACCTTATCAAATACAATCTCTTCCCCTTCGTTAGCATCTACCTTTTCTACAGTTAGTATATCTCCAGGGCTTACTTTATATTGCTTTCCACCTGTTTCTATAATAGCGTACACAGTTACGTATACCTCCTAAGAATTAATTCACTAGTTAAAATTTACCATATAGAAGACCTAAAGTCAAGATTGTGTATGGGGGGATTGAAAAACTGAGCCTGTTTTCTAGCAGTTTAGACCTGCCACATAGCCAGTAGAGAAAGCTATCTGGAGATTAAAACCTCCAGTATATCCATCTACATCTATTACCTCACCTGCAAAGAATAGTCCTTTTATAATCTTAGATTCCATAGTAGAGGGATCTATCTCTTCTACCTTTACACCACCTGAGGTAACTATAGCCTCTCTAATGGGTCGAAAACCTCTCACAGTTAGAGAGAGATTTTTAATGAGTTTTACCAGAAGCATTCTTTCCTCTTTTGTGATTTGATTGACCACTTTTACGGGTGCGATACCAGTGAGTTCAATAATTACTGGGATTAACTTCTTAGGCAGTAGGTCATCCAAAGAGTTAGCAAAGATTTTCCTTGAATACTTCGAAAAATCTCTCTGAACTCTTTTATCCAATTCTCCTTCGGAAAGAGCTGGCTTTAAATCGATAACGACTCTATACCTGTTCCCGACGATATCTCTCATATGAGAGCTAGCAGATAAAACTATGGGACCAGAGATTCCAAAATGGGTAAACAACATCTCTCCAAAATCACTGTATATCTTTTTATCTTTTTTAAACACTGAAATAGCCACATTCTTGAGGGATAGTCCTTGAAGTCTTTTAACCCATTCCTCCGCTATCTCAAGAGGAACCAATGATGGTTTTAAAGGAATTATAGTATGTCCAAGCTCTTTAGCAAACCTATAACCATCCCCAGTAGAACCTGTATCAGGATAGGACATACCTCCAGTAGCAATGACTACACTATCGCATAATAAGAGTCTACCATCCTCAAGCAAGACTCCAACAATTCTATTGTCTTCAGCAATTATCTTTTTAGCCTTCCCTTTTATTATCTTCACATTATTCTTTTCTAGATATCTTTTAAGGGCATCAACAATACTGGAAGCCCTATCAGACACAGGGAAGACTCTTCCTCCTCTTTCTACCTTAGTTTCAACTCCCAAGTTATTGAAAAACTCTATAAGGTCCCTATTTGAGAACTTATTAAATGCACTGTATAAGAATTTACCATTAACAGGGATATTCTCTACAAGACCTCGAATATCTGTATCATTTGTTATATTACCTCTTCCCTTCCCTGTTAGAAGAAGCTTTTTACCGAGAATTCCATTTTTTTCGATTAAAGACACTTCAAGGCATCTACTTCCTGCCACACCTGCAGCCATCATTCCGGCAGGACCACCGCCAATTACAATTACTCTTTTTTCTTTAGACCCTTCCATAAATAGATATTATACAATAAGTATCTCCTGCTACATAGTAATCGAACCGTCTCGGTTCGCAAATAACCGAAGCGAAGACGCTTCAACTACTATGGTTGTTGCATTTTCACAAGTATTTCCCTATAATATAGACAAGATGGGTGAGGAGGCAGGAAAGATGGATAACTTTATTACTAATAGTTCTACTAAGAGCCTTAAAAAAAGACTCCTGGAGCTTCTACCAATAAGTAGGGAATTAAAGTTCCTTGTTGGGTTTTTCTATTTTTCTGGTCTAAAAGAACTATATGAGGGCCTAAAAGATAACCCTAATACTACATTGAAAATTCTAGTAGGACTTAATGTGAATAGGACAAATTATGGTCTAATTGAATACGGTGAATCTAAAAACAATCTTTCTGATTCAGAAAAGATTTATAACTTTTTCCAATCCATAAGAAACTCTATCAATACAGAAAACTTCGATCGGAAGGAATTCTATGAGCAAGTAAGATTCTTTATTGAGTGTATAAGAAATGGAACACTTATTATCAGGAAGACTTATCAGCCAAACCATGCAAAGTTATACATATTCAAACTTGAAGAAGAACAGGTAGGAAGAAACACCCTTTTCATTACAGGAAGTAGTAATCTTACTTCTTCAGGACTTACTCTTCAGGATGAGTTTAATGTAGAGATAAGTGATTACGGCTTTGAAAATGCGGAAGCATATTTTGATAATCTATGGGAAAATGCAGTTCAGATTACAGAGGACGATGAAGTAAGGAAAAGACTTATAGAGGTCTTAGAAAAGGAGACCCTTATAAAAGAGATCACTCCATTTGAAGCCTATGCTTATGTGTTAAAGACATATCTTGATACCTTTGAAGGTAAAAGCCTATCTCAAATGGTTAAGGACATACTTTCTGAAAATGGCTATAAAATCTATAATTATCAGTTAGATGCAGTAAGTCAAGCATTGTCTATTATTGAACAGAATAACGGAGTTATTATTGCCGATGTTGTTGGCTTAGGAAAGACGGTAATTGCCTGCGCAGTAGCCTTTGAATTAAAAAAGAGAGGTATCGTTATTGCACCTCCAGGACTTATCGGTGATATAAGCAGAAAATCAGGCTGGCGCAAATATTTGGAGGATTTCCATCTTACAAGCCTTGGCTGGGAAGCCTATTCTTTAGGAGATCTGGAACACGTTTTAGATTTAGTGTCTAGAGCCAAAGATATTGAGGTTGTTATTGTTGATGAGGCTCATAGATTCAGAAATCAAGACACAGAAAGCTACGAACTTCTAAGGAATATCTGCAGAGATAAGACTGTCATCCTTCTTACCGCTACGCCGTTTAACAATAAACCTTCTGATATATTTTCTTTACTAAAGTTATTTGTTATACCAAAGAAATCTAATATATCATTGAGTGATGACCTTGAGGGAGAGTTTGCCATCTTTAAAAATACCTTTGATAAACTTGCCTATATTAAGCGTTACAGTGCTTCCCAAGACTTCAAGAAGAGGGCTCGTGCTTTTAGATATTATAAATCTATCTTTGGAAAAGATGCGGTGAATCTTCAGGATGTAAAAACGTTATCTCGATATCTTGCAAAGGAAATAAGAGATGTAATAGAACCTGTCACTATAAGGAGAAATAGGCTAGACTTACAACAGAACCCTTATTACAAGGATGAGATAAGGGAACTTTCAAAGATAGAAGACCCAGAAGAATGGTTCTTTGAGCTTACAAGAGAACAGTCAGCATTTTATGATGAGGTTATAAATAAGTATTTTGATGGCTCAGAGAATAATGAAGGGTTTAAAGGGGCGATATATAAACCATTTATTTATGAGAAGGGTAAAATAATAGACCTTTTAGAGGCAGACTTAACAAAGGAAGAAAACTTCCAGTACCAACGACAGGCTAACCTCTACGATTTTATGAGAAGACTTCTTGTAAAAAGGTTTGAAAGTTCATTTGGAGCTTTCGAACAGAGTTTAAGGAATTTCGAAAAAATTACCG
>JBMFOH010000022.1:0-26872 GCA_049969715.1 bacterium
TTTTACATCAATTGAGTGACTATTGCAATCTTATAAATTTTTGGTAAAATATATACCGATGGGTCGTTAGCTCAGTTGGTAGAGCACCTGACTCTTAATCAGGCTGTCGCGGGTTCGAATCCTGCACGACCCACCATTATGCGAGGGTGGCGGAACTGGCAGACGCGCTAGACTTAGGATCTAGTGGTTAATACCCGTGCGGGTTCAACTCCCGCTCCTCGCACCAGAATAGTGATGCGGAAGTAGCTCAGGGGTAGAGCATCTCCTTGCCAAGGAGAGGGTCGCGGGTTCAAATCCCGTCTTCCGCTCCATAATGATAAAACTCTCGATAGCCTATGCTATCGAGTTATTTTTTGTGGAGGTATAATGGAAAAAGAAGTTAACAAAATAGGAATTAGAGTTACAGGAAAGATATCCTACACTGGGGAAGAAGTTTCTCAGGCGATAGATCAAGAATTACGAACTAGAGCTGTAAATGTTTTAGTCCCTGGATTTAGAAGAGGGAAGGCTCCTCTAAAGCTTGTTGAAAATCTTTTAGGAAGAGATTCTCTATTAGAAAGGGCAGTAGATAGATTGGTAAATGAAGGTATCCAGAATGTGATATCAGAGTATAAAGTTACCCCTTTAGATATCAAGGATATTGAATTTATAGAGAGAGGCGATGGTAAGCCTCTTATCTTTTCATTTACTATTGAGACCTATCCACAAGTAGTGATTGACAATTATAAGGACTTGGTCTCTGACTTTACGTGGGAAGATCCAGTGGTAGATGATGAGGATGTAGATAACCTTATAGAGGGTATGAGACAGAGACTCGGTACTTGGAAGACCGTAGAGGATAGGACTACCTTGAATAGAGGTGATTATGCCCTAGTAGATATTAAAGAGGACCCATCTCAGCTTTTTGAAGAAAACCAAGATATAGGTTCTATTATAAGGATAGGGGAAGGAATCCTCTCACCTGGAGATGATGAGTCTCTTATAGGAGCTGAGGTAGGAAGTACTCATGAGATAGATACTAGGTTCCCGGAAGACTACTCTAAAGAATCCCTTAGAGGTAAAGAGATCAAACTTTATCTTCTTATAAAGGGTATAAAAGAGATAGAACTTCCTCCAATAGACGATGATTTTGCTAAGAGGTTTAATTATCAAACATTAGAAGCTATGAGGGAAGCCCTAAGGGGAAGTATATATAGGGAAAGAGTAACTCAGACAGAATATAAATTAGGTCAGGATATAAAGGATAAGCTTGCTGAAGTGATTAATGTAGAGATACCTGATATAATGGTAAGGAGTATCCTTGATGAATGGAAGAGGATCCTATATAAGGATAAAGAGGTGCCTGAGGATTTTGAGGAGAAAAATTATCAATATGCACTGAACGAGGTGAAAGCTACTCTTGCTTTGCGTTATATAGGAGAGAAAGAAGGCCTTGAGCCTACAGAGGAGGAGATAAATAATCTCATTAAGAGATGGAAGATAAAGAATATTACTCAAGATATAATAAATGAGGCTAGAACCAGGCTTATAGAGGATAAAGCCTTGAAATTTCTTGTAAATAGTATAAAGGAGAAAAAGTGATGATGGCTGATTATCTTGTTCCTATAGTAATAGAGCAGACTAGTAGGGGAGAAAGGGCATATGATATATATTCTAGACTTTTAAAAGAGAGAATAGTTTTTATAGGGGGACCTATTGAAGATGAGGTGGCTAACCTTATAATGGCACAGTTACTTTTCCTTGAGGGAGAAAATCCAGAAAAAGATATATATCTCTATATAAACAGCCCTGGTGGTTCCATTACTGCTGGATTGGCTATATATGACACTATGCAATATGTGAAGGCTGACATATGTACTATATGTATAGGACAAGCGGCGAGTATGGCGGCTATACTCCTTGCGGCAGGGACTAAAGGTAAGAGATTTGCACTACCGCATACTAGGATTATGATCCATCAGCCTGCTGTTTATGGGGGGCTCCAGGGACCTGCTACCGACATAGATATACAGACCAGAGAACTTTTAAGACTAAAGAAGATTGTAAATGAGATCCTAGCCAAACATACATCCCAACCCTTAGAAAAGGTAGAGCGCGATACCGATAGAGATTTCTTTATGAGTTCACAGGAGGCTAAGGAATACGGTATAATAGATGAGATAATAGAGAAGAGACCATAGGAGTGGATATTATGAAAGTTAGTAAAGAACCTTTGAGATGTTCTTTTTGTGGAAAGAGCCAAAATGAAGTGAAGAAGCTTATTGCTGGTCCTGGGGTATATATATGCGACCAGTGTGTTAGGATCTGTATGGATATCTTAGCAGAAGAGGAATTTCTACCCCCAAGTGTTTCTAGAGAGAAAGAGTTAGAATGGAGTAAGATTCCGAAACCTCATGAGATCTATAATAGACTTAATGAGTACGTTATAGGACAAGAAAAGACTAAAAAGGTTTTGTCAGTAGCCGTTTATAACCATTATAAACGGATCCTATCTCCACAGGAAGATAATAAGGACGTAGAGATAAGTAAAAGTAATATCTTACTTATAGGTCCGACCGGTTCAGGGAAGACATTGATGGCGCAAGTTCTGGCAAAGATCCTTGATGTTCCTTTTACTATAGCGGATGCTACTACTCTTACAGAAGCTGGATATGTAGGAGAAGATGTGGAAAATATACTATTAAGGCTTATACAGGTAGCTGATTATGATATAAAAAGGGCGGAAAAGGGTATTATTTATATAGATGAGATAGATAAGATTGGACGTAAGTCTGAGAATCCATCTATAACAAGAGATGTCTCTGGAGAAGGTGTTCAGCAGGCACTTCTTAAGATCCTTGAAGGTACTATTGCCAACGTCCCCCCGCAGGGTGGGAGAAAGCATCCTCATCAAGAGTTCATTCAAATAGATACTACCAATATACTTTTCATATGCGGCGGTTCTTTTGAAGGGTTAGAGAAGATTGTAGGTTCTAGAATAAGAAAGAAGTCTATGGGATTTATGGGGGAAGTGATATCTACAAATAGTAAGGAGAGTTCGGAGATTCTTTCTTATGTTTTGCCTGAGGACCTAATAAAATTTGGCCTCATTCCTGAATTAGTAGGAAGACTTCCTATCATCTCAACCTTAGATAGCCTTTCTAAGGAGGAATTGATAAGAATCCTTGTTGAGCCTAAGAATGCTATATTAAAGCAATATCAAAGATTACTTGCTCTTGATGGGGTAGACTTGGTTTTTACGCCAGGTGTTCTTTCTGCGGTAGCAGAAGAGGCACTGAAGCAAGGAACTGGAGCAAGAGGACTAAGAAGTATAATAGAGAAGATAATGATAGATATAATGTATGAGGTGCCAAGACATCCAGAGATAGTGAGGTGCGTAGTAGATGAGAAGGTAGTAAGGGGTGAAGGCGAACCACTCCTTCTTACCCAAAAGGATGTAGATAGGATGGTTAGAGAAAGTGCCTAGGAGAAAATCTGAAATATTGCCTGTATTACCTTTAAAGAATACAGTAGTCTTTCCATACACTATTGTTCCATTGTACGTGGGAAGAGCTGTCTCCATAAGGGCTTTGGAGTTATCTAATGATAATGATAGGAAGATATTTATAGTGGCTCAGAAGGATAGTGAGATTGATGATAACATTATGCCTAAAGACCTATACGAGATAGGAACAGTAGGCGAGATAGTACAGACGATAAAACTTCCAGATGGGAGTTATAGGATAGTGGTAGAGGCAAGGTATCGTGCCAGGATTTTAGATTGTATATATTCTATAGATCAGTCCTCTCTTATCGCTAGGGTGGAGAAGTTAGAGGATATAAAAGAAGATTCTCTAGAGGTAGAGGCGTTATCTAGGAGGGTTTTATCCCAGTTTGATGAATATATAAGGCTAAACAAGGAGCTTCCTGCTGAAAGCGTTATAAGTCTAGAGGATGTTCAAGATGAGCCTAGTAGACTTGCCGATATGATAATCTCTAACCTTCCTATAAAGGGCACAATGAAACAGGATTTTCTCTCTATGACATCTCCAAGGGAAAAGCTCCTTAAGCTTTCTAGCCTCCTTGAAAGAGAATTGAGAATATTAGAGATTGAAGATGATATCCAAAGCAAGGTTCAAAAGGAGGTAGAGGAGGTTCAGAAGGAGTACTATTTAAGGGCAAAATTAAAGGTTATCCAGGAGGAACTCGGGGAAAGAGACGATCTTTCGGATACTGCATATTATAAGGAAAAGATAAAGGATATAGAGTTTTCTTCTAAAGAGATAAAAGAAAGGGTTATGGAAGAGGTAGAAAGGCTTAATAAGGTTCCTCCATTTTCTCCAGAAAGTGGGGTAATAAAGACATACCTAGACTGGATTATTGAACTACCTTGGAATATATATACAGAGGATAAATTAGACCTTAAAAAGGTAAGAGAAACTCTAGATAAAAATCACTATGGTCTAGAGGAGGCAAAGGAAAGGATAGTAGAGTTTCTAGCAGTAAAAAAGTATGGAGGTGGAGAAAAAAGTCCTATATTATGTTTTATAGGACCTCCAGGTGTAGGGAAGACATCCCTTGCTCAGTCAATAAGTAGCGCATTGGGAAGGAGATTTGTAAGGGTTTCTTTGGGAGGAATAAGGGATGAGGCTGAAATAAGAGGACATAGAAGGACATATGTGGGCGCCTTGCCTGGGAGAATCATTCAGGGGATGAAACAGGCACATTCTGCTAACCCTATCTTTCTCCTAGATGAGATAGATAAGTTGGGTATAGACTTTAGAGGGGATCCTGCATCTGCTCTTTTAGAGGTTCTTGATCCTGAGCAGAATAGAAATTTTAGTGACCATTATCTTGAGATTCCATTTGATCTTTCCCAGGTGTTTTTTATTACTACTGGTAACACTACAGAAAATATTCCCCCTGCTCTTTTAGATAGGATGGAGATACTTACATTGAGTGGCTATACCGAGGAAGAAAAACTTAACATAACTAGATATTTTCTCCTTCCGAAGCTTTTTAAAGAGCATAACCTCAGTCAAGAGAAGGTCCTTATAAGGGATGAGATTATTGTTAAGATTATAAGGGAGTATACGCGTGAGGCAGGAGTAAGGAATCTGGAGAGGGAATTGGCTAAGATCTTTCGGAAGGCAGTAGTTTTTCGTCTTGAGGGAAAGAGAAAGAGATTGAATGTTGATGAAGATATGTTAGTAGAACTATTGGGCCCTCCAAGGTTCCAAAAGGAGACCATAGAGAAACAGGCAGAGATAGGTTTGGCTAATGGTCTTGCCTGGACAGAATCAGGAGGAGAGGTACTTCCTATAGAGGTTGTCTATATGAAAGGAAGCGGCAAGCTTATACTCACTGGTTCTCTAGGAGATGTGATGAAGGAGTCTGCCCAAGCAGCATTCAGTTTTGTTAAGAGTAGGAGTAATATCTTAGGTATCTCTCATAACTTTGGTGAGATTGATGTTCATATACATATTCCTAAAGGAGCTATACCTAAGGATGGACCATCTGCTGGTATAACGATGGCTGCTGCATTGGCTTCTGCCCTTTCTAAGATTCCATTAAGGCAGGATATAGCAATGACTGGAGAGATCACTGTAAGGGGGAGAATTCTCCCTGTTGGTGGAATTAAGGAGAAACTTTTGGCTGCTTATGGGATGGGGATAAGAGAGGTCATCTTACCGAGAGAAAATGAAAGTGATTTGGTTAAGATTCCTGAACCTATAAAGGAAAAGTTGAATCTAAGATTAGTATCCTATATGGATGAAGTGTTTCCAATGATATTTTTAAAGGAGGGATACCTTGAAAGAGTTATCTAAAGTATATAATCCAAAGGAAATAGCTCCCAAATGGCTAGAGAGATGGTTTAATTCTAAGATATTTTCTCCTGATCCTACAGATAACAATAATGTATTCTCTATAGTACTTCCCCCTCCTAATGTTACAGGGAATCTCCATATAGGACATGCTCTAGGGTTTACTCTAGATGATGTAGTAGTAAGATATAAAAGGATGAAAGGATTCCTGACCTTATGGGTCCCTGGCACAGACCATGCAGGTATTGCTACCCAAAATGTAGTAGAGAAGGAATTGGCAAAGGAGAATCTTACAAGGTATGATTTAGGAAGAGAAAGATTTCTCAAAAAGGTTTGGGAATGGAAGAGTAGGTATAGAGATAATATAGTAAGTCAACTGAAACAGATGGGATTTAGTTGTGATTGGACTAGAGAAAGATTTACTATGGATGAGGGCTGTTCCAAGGCAGTTAGAACAGCTTTTATTTGGCTATATAAGAAGGGGTTGATATATAGAGGGGAGAGGATAATAAACTGGTGTCCTAGATGTAGAACTGCTATCTCTGATATAGAGGTAGAGTACAGGGAATCAAAGGATAAACTCTACTATATACGGTATCCTCTGATAGATGGTGGCTATATTACTATAGCTACAGTAAGGCCTGAGACTATGCTAGGAGACACTGCTGTGGCGGTTAATCCTCAGGACCCCAGATATAAGGACTATGTAGGTAAGATAGCTATCTTACCACTGGTAGGAAGGAAGCTTCCCGTCATAGCTGATGAGGCTATAGAGATGGATTTTGGGACAGGAGCTCTTAAGGTAACCCCTGCCCATGATATAGTGGACTTTGAGATAGGAATACGGCATAATCTTCCAGGTATAAAGGTGATAGATGAAGATGGTAGGATTGAAGGTAAAGAAACAGGAATATATGCAGGACTAGATAGATTTGAGGCTAGAAAACTTATAGTAAAACATTTGGAAGAGAATGGCTTTATAGAAAAGATAGAGGATTATACCCATAATGTAGGGCACTGTGAGAGATGCAATACAATATTAGAACCTCTTTTTTCTAAACAGTGGTTTGTCTCTATGAAACCTTTGGCAAAAAAAGCATTAGATAGGGATGATGAGATAAGGTTTATTCCTGAAAAATGGAGGAAGGTTTATCATGACTGGCTAATAAATATACGAGATTGGTGTATATCTAGGCAGATATGGTGGGGTCACAGGATACCAGTATGGTACTGTCAGGATTGTGGAGAGACTATCGTAGAGATGGAGGACCCAAGGGAGTGTCCTAGATGCCATAGTAAGAACCTTATCCAGGATGAGGATGTTCTAGATACTTGGTTTAGCTCTTCCCTTTGGCCAATGAGCACCCTAGGTTGGCCAGATGTTACAGAGGATTTTAAGACATTTTATCCTACATCACTACTTATTACAGGATATGATATCATCTATTTCTGGGTTGCCAGGATGATTATGATGGGTCTAGAGTTTACTGATAAGATACCATTTAGTGAGGTGTATATTACTGGGCTTGTTAGAGATGAAAAGGGAAGGAAGATGAGTAAATCCCTTGGTAACGTGATAGACCCTATGGAAATGGTAGAGGATTATGGTGCAGATAGTTTAAGATTTGCCTTAACTTCTACTATAAGTGAAGGACAGGATATAAATCTAGGTAGGGAACGTCTAGAAGGAGCCAGAAATTTCACCAACAAGATGTGGAATGCGTCACGTTTTATTTTTATGAGTGTAAAGGAGGTTAATACTCCATCATCATTTGATGAGCTAGACATATATAGTAGATGGATCCTTACCCTTCTAGATAGGCTTATAGAAGAGGTAACGGCTTCTTATGATGATTATGACTTTAATAGGTTATCTCAATTATTATACAATTTCTTTTGGGATGACTTTTGTGATTGGTATATAGAGATTGCCAAATTACTCTTACGCGATGGTTCTAGATATGTTGGTTGGGTATTGATCACTGTACTGAAAAACTATCTTAAGCTTATCCATCCAATTATGCCATTTATTACAGAAGAGCTCTGGAGTTATATGGAAGAAGGATTTCTATCTACCTCTAGCTGGCCTGAAAGGATACTTTTTAGAGATGAGGAGAATACAAAGAGCGTAGAACTTATATATAGTGTGATAAGAAGTCTTAGATCTATAAAACAGGAGATTGGCATCCCCTTTGAAAAAAAGGTAGAGGGGTTTGTTTATAGTCAAGACCACTATGAGCTTTTATATAAGAATAGAGAAATAATATCTTCCTTGGCTAAGATAGAGCCCCTTAATGTAATTCCCTATGTTTTACCTCATAAAAAGGGAATAGTAACTAGTGTGCACCCTGAGTTTGAAGTATATCTCCAACCTGAAGGTTTTCATTTTGAAGAGGAGATAGAAAGATTAAAGAAGAGAATATTAGAAGTAGATGAACAGATATTAAAGGTAGAAAAAAGATTACAAGATGAGGAATTTCTTTTGAAGGCTAAAGAAGAGGCGAAAGAAAAGGAGAGACTAAAGAGAGAGAATCTTTTAAAGGAGAAAGAAAAGCTTCTTTATAGACTCTCTCTTTTGTCATCCTCATAGAAATGATCTCTTATCAGGATGCTTTAGATATTATAGAAGGGATATCTAAATTTGGTTCTAGATTAGAACTAGAAAGAATTAGAAGATTATCTGATAGATTAGATAATATCCAGGATAAGATCCCCATAATCCATATAGGGGGTACAAATGGGAAGGGTTCAGTAGCAAGGATGATCTCTTCTGTTCTTATCAGTGCGGGATATAGGGTAGGCTTATATACATCTCCTCATCTTCATTCTCCTAGAGAGAGAATTCAAGTGAACAGTATTCCAATCGATAAGAACTCATTTTCTCAGGTTCTAGAAGAGATACTACCTTATATAGAAGATATCTCAAAAGAGGATAGCGAATTCTATCTAACTCAGTTTGAGATCCTTACTATGATGGCGTTTTTATATTTCTATAAGATGAAGGTAGACGTTATTGTTCTTGAGGTTGGTTTAGGGGGAAGATTAGATGCTACAAATATAGTCAATAACGTAGTGGCTACTGTAATTACTAACGTGGATTGGGACCATATGGATAGATTGGGAAGCACTATTCCACTTATTGCCAGAGAAAAAGCAGGAATAATAAAGAGAAGAACCCCTGTGATAACAGGTTCAACTGGGGATGCCCTTAATGTAATAGAGGATACTGCTAAAGCATTGGATGCTCCTATATATGTTCTTAATAGGGATTTTTCTATCTCCTGGTGGGTGCTTTCTCAAACTGGTACAGAGATATACTTCAAGAATCGGAGAGTCGAGATACCGCTTTTTACTACTTTAAAGGGTATCTATCAGGTAGAAAATATGGCTATTTCAGTTATGACGCTTGAATTGATAAAGGACACCTTTCCATTTTCATCTGAAGATATGTATGTAGGGTTAAAGAATGCGTTCTGGCCAGGACGAATGGAAATTGTATCGGATAAGCCTATTGTCCTTCTCGATGGTGCCCATAATAAGGCGGGAATAGAAAAGCTTAAGACATCTCTTGGTATTCTTTTCTGTAAGAAACCAACCCTTATTGTGGGTATTCTAAAAGATAAGGATGCCTACACAATGTTAGACCTCATAGCCCCCTATGTAAAGAACGATATTATCGTGACTGCCCCAAAGAGTAAAAGGGCTTTAGAGGTGGGGATACTCGCTAAGATAGTATTAGATGTAGGGAAGAAGCCTATTATTATGCCTACTATAAAAGAAGGCATATCAGTTGGGTTAGAGATAGAAAAAGAGTTTCTTTGTATCACTGGTTCACTTTATACTATAGCAGAGGCGAGAGAGGAATTTGTAAAGGGAATAGACAAGGAATGAATATGAGGTGATTTTATGAAGCTAAAGGAATTAAAAGAGATAGTAGATGCTAAGGTGCTTTATGGGGAGTTTAATCTAGAAAAAGAGGTAAGTTCTTTTTATGCTTCTGATTTAATGAGTGATATCCTGGCTACTGCAAAGGAATCTGGGATTCTTATTACCGCAATGGTCCAGCCACAGGTTATAAGGACTGTCCAGATGCTTGACCTTATAGCAATTATATTTGTAGGAGGGAAGTGCCCTCCCGAAGAGACATTAAGGCTGGCTAGAGAGGCAGAGATACCTATTCTAGTTACCAAGTACTCTATGTTTGAGACATGCGGCAAGATATATATGAGGATAAATGAAACAGATAGAAAAGGAATTTTATAGTCTATTAAAACTGCCTGTTACTGTAATAATGAACGCAAATATGCCTAAGGTATTACCTGATCGTAAGATAACTCAGGTAAGGGAGATATTAAGGATAAACCAGTTAGATGGTGTAGCAATTACTGATGAAACAGGAAAACTTGTGGGTATAGTTACTATGTATGACCTTCTAAAGAGTATAGAAGAGAATAAAAAAGAAATGTGTGTTCAGCAGGTTATGACAAAGGATGTAGTTACTCTATCGCCAAATCATACCCTTGCCGATGCTATTGAATACTTTAGAGTCTATGGATATGGTAGATTTCCAGTTGTAGATGGAGATGGTAACTTCCTTGGGATGGTAACTCCTTTTGATATAATAATAAGATTACCTGTTCTTAAGGAAGAGAAGGAAGAGGTCAAAGAGAAGGTTATAAAGTTAGAGTTTTCCGTGGAGGGAGGAGATTTTATAAATGGTGGAGAGGGTTCTAGTAAGCTAAAGAGATATCTTCAACAGCTAGGTCTTTCTAGTTCCATCATAAGAAGGGCTGCAGTGGCTAGTTATGAGATGGAGATGAATATCGTAATTCATGCCTATAGAGGTAAGTTGATAGCAGAGATCTCTTCAGATAAGATAAAAATAAGGGCTGTAGATGAAGGCCCAGGGATAGAAGATATAGAGAAGGCAAAACAGCCTGGCTATTCTACTGCTCCTCCTAAGGCGAGGGAACTTGGTTTTGGTGCAGGTATGGGACTTTCTAATATAATGAGTTGTTCGGATTATTTTGATATAAAAAGCACTGTAGGGGTAGGAACAGAGGTAACATCTATTATCTATATAAAAGATGAAAAGCGGGGATAAATTATGAGTATGATAAGGATAAATAGAGAGCTATGCAAAGGCTGTGTCAATTGTATCAGAGTTTGTCCTACTGAAGCCCTTAGAGTGAGGAATAATAAGGCAGTTATCCTTGAAGACAGATGTATAGATTGTGGAGAGTGTATTACTACCTGCCCTGATCATGCTATAGAAGCTATCTTAGAGGGTATAGAGAATATAGCCTCTTACAGATATAAGATTGCCCTTATAAGCTCTGTAGTATATGCCCAGTTTGGTTTAGAGATATCTCCCTATGCGATAAGAGAAGCAATAAAAGGGCTTGGTTTTGATGCCACTATGGATGTGTCTTTTGGAGCTGAGGCTTCTATATCCTTTTTACAGGAACTTTTAAAGAATAATCCTGACAAGGTTTATATATCTTCTATGTGTCCTTCAGTAGTAAAACTTATCCAACTAAAGTATCCATCTCTTGTAGAAAATCTTGCCCCGGTAGCTTCTATAGAGGAAATAGCAGCAAGATACATTAGAGAAGAGGCTATTTCTAAGGGATATAGGGAAGAGGATATAGGGGTGTTTCTTATTACCCCCTGTACAGCTAAAATAGCAGATATAAAGAAAGGTAGAGGTTTTTCATATATAAATGGAGCTATTAGTGTCTCTGAAATATATAGGCATCTCATAAAGAGGCTTCCTTTAGTGAAAGAAGGACCTAAGGAACCAGTATTTGGTAGAGGAATAAGCTGGGTGAGAGATGGAGGGGAGTCACGGCATTTACAGATACTAAATTATCTAGTAGTTGATGGGGTAAAGAATGTATTGAGAGTACTTGATGACCTGGAATTGGGGAAACTGAGAGGTCTGAATTTTATAGAGGGGAGGATGTGCAGTGGAGGATGTGTGGGAGGTCCGCTCAATGTGCAAAATCCATATCTGGCTAGAGTTAAGATAAGAATGTTAGAGGACTCCTACCCTCAGACAATAGATAATTCTATCTATGAATCGTTAAAAGCTAAAGGATACTTCAAAAAGAGCCAGTATAAACCACAGGATGAGCTACTTAAACTAGGAGAGGATATAAGTGATTCTATTAATAAGATGAGGCAGATTGAATCTATCCTAGAGGAGCTCCCTGGGATAGATTGTGGTTCTTGTGGGGCACCTAACTGTAGGGCTTTAGCTGAAGATATAGTGAAAGGAGAGGCTAAGATGACAGACTGTATCTTTAAATTGAAGGAAAATATTGAAGAATATGCAAAGAGCCTACTTAAAATAGTAAGAGAGGAAAAATAAGATGACTATAAAAGATTTATCAGTAGCATTATCCTTAAAGAATCTTGGAAACAGTGAAGACCTAGAGAGGACTCCAACAGGAGGATACGTTGGAGACCTCTTAAGTAATGTAATGAGGTTTGCTAAGGAGGGTAATATATGGATTACTGTTCAGACCCACATAAATGTAATAGCAGTTGCTACCCTTATAGGTGTTAGTGGAATAGTTTTTGCCTGCGGAGCAGAGGTACCTCAAGAGACTGTAGAGAAGGCAAAAAGCGAGCATATCGCTCTCCTTTCTAGTGATTTAGATGCCTTTACTTTATGTGGTAAAATATATGAGTTAGGTATTAGATGAATGTTAATATAGACCTGCATATTCATACTCTTCTCTCGCCCTGTGCAGGGATAGAGATGATACCAGTGAATATAGTAAGAAAGGCTTTAGAAATGGGTGACGATATAATTGCCATTACAGACCATAATGCAGTAGGTAATATCTCTAGTGTAATAAGGGCAGGGTTGAAATACGCCCCGGATATAGTTATATTACCTGGTATTGAAATCACCTCTAGAGAAGAGGTCCATATTCTGGGGATATTCTCAACTATCGAGGATGCATATAAGATAGAAAAGGTCATCCATAACAATCTCTCTGTCTCATATAATAAAGACTATATCTTCGACCAATTAGTAGTGGATGAGGAAGCAAACTTTCTGAGATATGAGGAACATTTTCTCTTAGGTGCCACCTCTCTTACTATAGAAGAGATAGTGGCGCTGATCCATTCTCTAGGTGGTATAGCAATACCTGCCCACATAGATAGAGAATCTTTTGGGCTTATCTATACCCTTGGTTTTTTCCCTACAGACCTCAACGTAGATGCAGTTGAGATATCTAAGTTTGCCACAAAAGAGAAGATAGTAAGTTTAAAGGAGATGTTACCTCCAGATATGCCCATTATCTTTTCTAGTGATGCCCATTTCTTAGAAGATTTTATCAAACCTAGAACCGTGCTCTCTTTAGAGGAAAGAAGTTTTACTGCATTGAGAATGGCTTTAAGAAGCTTACACTCTTATAAGGAGGTATAGATGGACTTTCAACAGCTGAAAGAGATAAGAGAGATAATCTCTAACTGGCAGGGGAAGCCTGGAGCTTTAATGCCTGTGTTACAGGAGATACAGGAGAGGTTTGGATATCTCTCTAAGGAGGCTATGGAAGAGGTATCAAAAGGTTTGAATGTACCTATCCCAGATGTCTATGGGGTAGCTACATTCTATCATTTCTTCTCTTTAAAACCTAAGGGAAAGTATCAGATCCAGGTATGTGAAGGTACTGCCTGTTATGTTAAGGGTGCCAAGAGGGTCTTGGAGAAATTTCAAGAGCTTCTTGGAATAAAGGAGGGGGAGGTAACTCCAGATGGGAAGTTTTCTATAGAATCTGTAAGATGCATTGGAGCTTGCAGTCATGCTCCTGCAGTTATGATAAATGGACGGGTTTATGGACGTATGAATTCTGAGAAGATACAGCAGGTGTTAAAATCACTTAAATGATGGAAGAGCTTTCTCTTCATATCTTAGATATAGTAGAAAATAGTATAAGCGCAGGAGCAAGTCTTGTAGAGATCGTCCTATCTATAGATAGAAAAAAGGATGAACTTAGCCTTACTATTACTGATAATGGTAAGGGAATGGATGAAGATATGGTAAAGAACATTCGGGACCCTTTTTTTACTACTAGAACTACCCGGAGGGTAGGATTAGGTGTCTCGTTTTTAGATGAGATATCTTACCTTACTGGTGGAAGATTAGAGATAAAGTCTACTCCTGGAAAAGGGACGGTAGTTTTGCTTAGTTTGCCACTTAGTCATCCTGATAGGCCCCCTTTGGGGGATATTGTTTCAACCCTGATGACTATCTTAGTGGCAGCTAATGATATGAGATTTATATATAGAGAGAAAAGAGACGACAATGAGTGGGTGTTTGATTCTGCAGATGTAATTGGTGTTTCAGACCCTGTATCCTTAAAACAGATAGGAGATGTATTGTATAATAGTTACAAAGAATTTACTGGAGGTGAATTGATTTGAAATCTTTAGATGATTTAAAACGTATAAGAGAACAGGCTCAGGCTCAGATAAGGATAAGAACCCAAGAGGCAAACACTAAGATAATAGTTGGAATGGGAACCTGTGGTATAGCAGCTGGGGCAAGGGATACACTTATGGCTATTCTAGATGAATTGGCTAAGAGAAATATACAGGATGTAGTAGTTACTCAAACAGGCTGTATAGGATTGTGTGAGTATGAGCCATTGGTAAGTGTAGTAAAGCCAGGTCAACCAAAGATTATGTATATGAAGGTAAATCCAGAAAGAGCTAGACAGATAATTGCTAGTCATATAGTAAATGACCAGATTATAAATGAGTGGGTATTGAGTAGAGAAGAAGGGGCGTAAGATGGCTATTGTTAGAGCTAATGTCCTTGTATGTGCAGGAAGTGCTTGTGTTTCTTCTGGGGCTTATAGTTTTAGGGATGCCCTTATAAATGCACTAGAGAAAGCTGGAATCAGAGAAGAGGTAAATGTGGTAGATACAGGATGTGTAGGTACCTGTGCGTTAGGGCCAGTGGCAATAGTTTATCCCGAGGGTATATTCTATGTCCGTCTAAAGCCTGAAGATGCAGAAACTATTGTAAATGAGCACCTTCTGAAGGGTAGAATAGTGAATAGACTCCTCTATCAAGGTCCTATCTCTAAAGAGGTTTTTCCTTCTTTCTCTGAGATAGATTTTATATCAAAGCAAAAGCGTATAGTGTTGAGAAATATGGGTATTATAAATCCTGAAAACATAGATGAATATATAGCAAGGGAAGGGTATCAGGCGTTGGCAAAGGCGCTTAGTATGACACCAGAAGAGGTAATAGATACTGTTAAAAGGTCAGGGCTAAGGGGTAGAGGAGGAGCTGGTTTCCCTACAGGGATAAAATGGGAGCTTACTCGTAAGGCAAAGGGGAGTCCTAAATACGTTGTATGTAACGGAGACGAGGGAGACCCAGGTGCATTTATGGATAGAAGTGTATTAGAGGGTGACCCTCACAGTGTGATTGAAGGGATGATGATTGCAGGTTATGCTATAGGTGCCAGCAAGGGATTTTTCTATGTAAGGGCAGAATACCCCCTTGCTATAGAGAGGCTTAAACTAGCTCTTAATCAAGCAAGAGAGTACGGACTTATTGGTGAAAATATACTAGGTACTGGCTTCTCCTTTGATATAGAGCTAAGGAGAGGTTCAGGTGCATTTGTATGTGGTGAAGAGACTGCATTGATAGCTTCTATAGAGGGACGTAGGGGTGAACCTAGACCTAGACCTCCATATCCTGCAAACAAAGGACTATGGGAAAATCCTACAGTTATAAATAATGTAGAGACCCTTGCAAATATAGCTCCAATTATCCTTAATGGAGCAGAGTGGTTCAGTAGCATAGGTACAGAGAAGAGCAAGGGAACAAAGGTCTTTGCCCTTGCAGGTAAGATTGCCAATACTGGACTTATCGAGGTTCCATTTGGGATTACCTTGAGAGAGATTATCTTTGATGTTGGAGGAGGGATACCTTCAGGTAAGAAGTTTAAGGCTGCCCAGTTAGGAGGACCTTCTGGAGGATGTATTCCAGCAGAACACCTAGATACACCTCTAGACTATGAATCTTTAAAAGAGCTAGGAGCTATAGTCGGTTCTGGTGGCTTGATAGTTATGGATGAAGATAATTGTATGGTAGATGTGGCTAGATTCTTCCTTGAGTTTACTCAAAGCGAATCCTGTGGTAAGTGCCCTCCCTGTAGGGTTGGAACAAGGAAGATGTTGGACATCCTCGAGAGGATTGTAAATGGAGAAGGGGAAGAGGGGGATATAGAGCGTCTTATAGAGTTAGGTAATGAAATAAAACGGGATTCTTTATGTGGGCTTGGACAGACTGCACCAAATCCAGTGTTAAGTACAATAAAGTATTTCAGAGAAGAGTATGAATCCCATATAAAGGAAAAGAAATGTCCTGCCAAGTCATGCAGAGCTCTGATTGCTTTTCAGGTTATACCAGATAAATGTAAGGGATGTGGCATATGTGCACGTGTATGTCCTGTAGGCGCTGCTCAGGGAAAACCCAGAGAGATTCATACTATAGACATAGACTTATGTATAAAGTGTGGTGACTGTTTTGTTAGATGTCCTTTTGGAGCGATAGAAAAGGTAGACTTAGTTTCTCTTCTTGAGAAAGTAGAAAGGTGATTATATGTCTATAGAGCAGAAACTTTATGTTTCTAGTCCTCCTCATATAAGAACCGATCAAGACGCTAGGTATTTGATGCGTCAGGTTTTAATTGGATTGATACCTGCCACTATAGCAGGACTTATATTCTTTAATTGGCATGCATTGGTTGTTCTAGTTCTCTCTATTGTTAGCTCTATTTTCTGGGAAAAGATAGTAATGTATATCAAGAAAGAGAAGAGAGAACTTGATGGGAGTGAGATCGTTACAGGTTTACTCCTTGGACTAAACCTGTCTCCCCTTGTTCCCTGGTGGATGCCAATCGTTGGAACATTTATAGCTATAGTGCTTGCCAAGGAGCTTTTTGGGGGTATTGGCTTTAATATATTTAACCCTGCTCTGATTTCCAGGGCATTCCTGTTAGCTTCTTGGCCTATGGAAATGACCGCTTGGATGGCTCCTTTCAATGGTGTAAGCCAAGCTACTCCTCTAAATCTTCTAAAACTTCAAGGAATATCCACTTCATATCTGACGCTCTTCCTGGGGAATAGAGGGGGATGCATAGGGGAGACATCTACTCTAGCACTCTTGATAGGTGCTGGATATCTCTTCTATAAAGGAGTAATAGATTGGAGAACCCCCATCCCCTATGTGCTTACAGTAGGGATATTAAGTTCAATCCTTGGTCGAGACCCTATATTTAATATGATGGCTGGAGGTCTTATCCTTGGGGCATTCTTTATGGCTACTGATTATACTACTACACCTATAACAAAACTTGGGAGAATAGTCTTTGGTGTGGGATGTGGAGTAATTACAACCCTTGTAAGATTCTATGGTGGATATCCAGAGGGTGTTTCATATAGTATTCTATTTATGAATGCATTGACCCCCCTTATAGATAAATGGACAGTCCCAAAACCCTTTGGTTATAAGAAGGGAGTGAGAGCATGAACTTTTTTAAGGCATTTGTAAATGGTTTGTGGAAGGAAAATCCTATCCTTGTTTTGATGATAGGACTCTGTCCTACCCTTGCTGTTTCTACTGCAGCAATGAATGGGGTATATATGGGTTTAGCTGCTACATTTGTCCTAGTAGGTTCTAACTTTATGATATCTCTCATTAGAAGATGGGTTCCAGACCAGATACGTATCCCTATATTCATCACTATCATTGCTACCTTCGTTACTATAGTAGATATGGTTATGCATGCCTATGCTCCTGATATGTATAAGATACTTGGTATATTTATTCCTCTTATAGTAGTGAACTGTATAATCTTAGGAAGGGCAGAGGCATTTGCCTATCAAAATGGGGTAATAGCTTCTATTGGTGACGGATTAGGAATGGGGTTGGGTTTTACCCTCATACTTCTTATACTGGGAGGTATAAGAGAACTCTTAGGTAATGGAACCCTTTTTGGGTTCCAGGTGATGCCTCTATCTTATAAGCCTATACTCCTTATGATCCTTCCTCCTGGAGCATTTCTCACGATTGGATTCTTGCAGGCATTCCAAAGGTATAAGGGAGGTAATTCCAAATGATTACCCATCTGGCACTTATATTTATCGGGGCACTCTTAGTAAATAATATCTTACTTATAAGATTTATAGCTCTATGCTCATTCTTTGGGGTTTCAGATTCAATGGGGACATCTATAGGCATGGGTATGGCGGTAGTATTTGTTATGGTACTTGCATCCTCTGCTAGCTGGATCCTATGGCATTTTGTACTCTTCCCATTGCATCTAGAGTACCTGGAGATATCAGGATTTATTCTTACTATAGCAGCATTAGTCCAGTTTGTTGAATTATTCCTCAAGAAGAATAGCCCTTCACTCTATAGGTCTATGGGGATATATTTACCACTAATTACTACAAACTGTGCTATATTAGCAGTGACACTTATAAATGTAATAAATAATTTTAATTTTATAGAAGCTATCATCTATGCTATAGGAGTAGGTGGAGGATACACACTTGCTATTGTGATGTTTGCAGGGGTGAGAGAACGTATCGGTGTAGCTCCTGTTCCCAAGATATTAAAGGGCTACCCTATAGCGTTTATTACTGCAAGTTTAATGTCTTTAGCATTTTTAGGATTTAAAGGACTATTTGGTCTATAGAGGAGATGAGAATATGAATGAGAATACCGATTGGAGATTAGCTGATTTTGTAGCAATAAAAGCCCTTGAAGATGGTGTTACTATAATAGGGCTTACTAGAGGTAAGGAGACAAGGATTAGTCATACTGAAAAGTTAGATGCAGGCCAGGTGATGCTTGCCCAATTTACAGAGAATGTTGCAGCTATGAAGATAGAGGGTAGAGTAGAGATATATACCAAATTTGGTAAGATAACTGGTGGAGATATCTAAAGGAGGATGAATAGATAGATGTGCGGTATTGTTGGATATTTAGGAAGGAAAAAGGCTGTCCCTATTCTTATAGATAATCTTAAGAGATTGGAATATAGAGGTTATGATTCTGCTGGAGTAGCTGTAGTAGAAGATTCTAAACTTATAGTAGAAAAGAGCGTAGGGAAACTTTCTAAGCTTGAATCGATAGTAACCCCTCTTGGGCTTCCTAGCACTATGGGAATTGGACATACAAGATGGGCCACCCATGGCAAGCCATCTGATATAAATGCTCATCCTCATACAGATTGTAAGGGAGAGATAGCTCTCGTACATAATGGTATCATAGAAAATTATCTAGAGCTGAAGTCTGCCCTTATAAGTCGTGGCCATAAATTTTCTTCTGAGACAGATACAGAGGTTATAGTCCATCTTGTAGAGGAACATTATAGGGGAGACCTATTGGAAGCGGTAAGAGAAGCTATTAAGGAGTTGGTGGGTTCATATGCTATAGCAGTAGTTACATCTAAAGAGCCTAATCGTATTGTTGTGGCAAGAAAGGATAGTCCTCTCATCTTAGGTATTGGAGAAGGAGAATATTTTGTTGCCTCTGATATCCCAGCTGTCCTCAACTATACTCGTAATATATGGATCCTAGAAAATGGAGAGATAGGAGATGTAACTCCTTCAGGTTGTACAGTTTATGATTCAGATGGGAATAAGAAGAAAAAGGAAACAATGGTAGTATCTTGGGATATCTCTATGGCAGAGAAGGGTGGTTATCCACACTTTATGATAAAGGAGATCCATGAACAGCCGAACGCTCTAAGAGAGACCTTTAGAGGAAGGGTGAATAGTGAAGGGCTAGTTAAACTAGAATTTAAAAATATTACTGAAGATGATTTGAGAAGAATAAAGAAGCTCTATTTTGTTGCCTGTGGAACAGCTTATCATGCAGGCTTAGTTGGGAAGTATCTTATTGAAAGGTTTGTTCGTATCCCTGTAGAGGCAGATATAGCTAGTGAGTTTAGATATCGCGATCCGATCTTTGAGAAAGATAGTTTAATGGTAGTGATAAGTCAATCAGGTGAGACTGCTGATACCTTGGCTGCCCTACGTATGGCAAAGGAGAATGAAGTAAAAGTTATAGCTATATGCAATGTGGTAGGAAGTTCTATCGCTAGAGAATCTGATGAGGTCCTATATACATATGCAGGACCTGAGATTGCTGTAGCTTCTACAAAGGCTTATACATCTCAACTTATGGTGATATATCTATTTATGCTTCTCTTAGCAAAGGTAAGGAATACCATTCCTTCTGATAAGATAAAGGAATTTGTGGAGGACCTAAGAAAGATTCCAGATGTAGCCTCTAGGGTCTTGGAGAAATTAGAACCAGCTATTATTGACCTGTCTAAAAGATACTATAAGGCTCATGATGTCTTTTTTATCGGTAGAGGATTAGACTATGCCCTTAGCTTAGAGGGAGCTCTAAAGCTTAAGGAGATCTCCTATATCCATGCTGAAGCCTATGCTGCTGGAGAATTGAAACATGGTCCTCTCTCTCTACTTGAAAGTGGAGTCCCAGTTGTGTGTCTTGCTACTCAGGGTTACCTCTTAGATAAGATGATAAGTAATATAAAAGAAGTGAAGGCAAGAGAAGCTACTGCTCTAGGTTTTGGTATTGAAGGGGACGAAGATTTAAAAAATGTATGTGATGAGACATTCTATATACCAAAAATAAATGATATATATTCCTGTGTAATTACAGTGATCCCTCTACAGTTACTTGCCTACTATATGGCGCGAGAGAGGGGATGCGATATAGACCAACCAAGAAACTTAGCAAAGTCTGTTACTGTAGAGTAATCTTCAAGAGAGAAAGGGGTGGGCTTTAAAGCCCACCCCTTATTTTTTCTAGAAAGTTTTTTATCTCTTTTACCTTTATATGTAAACTTGCCTTATTCGCTATAAGACGTGCAGTAGATGGTGCTATCTCTTCCCATATCTTTAGGTTATTCTCTTTTAAGGTTCTCCCTGTAGAAACGATATCAACAATGATATCTGCCAGTCCTGTTGTAGGGGCTAGCTCTATAGACCCACTCAGATATAGAATCTCTATGGAGATCCCTTTCTTGCTAAAGAATTCACTTGTTATTTTTGGATATTTTGTAGCTACCCTTAGGATTCCCTCCTTGATTAATACATCTTCTGGGCGTTTTTCTGCTGGTATGGCAGCTACTAGTTTACATCTGCCAAAACCTAGGTCGTAGAGCTCATAGACAGGAGGAGATTGTTCTAAAAGGATATCCTTCCCTATTATACCTAGGTCTCCTATTCCATACTCTACATATATGGGTACGTCTTTGGGCTTACAGACAAGAATCTTAATATCTTCTGTAGAGAATGATAATCTACGACTCTGTAATATCTCACCAGGAAAAGATACATTGGTGCCTTTAAAGAACCTTACACAATCTTCTAATAATCTTCCAGAGGGTAATACTAAAGCTAACATAAGAATACCTTCTTCTTACCTTTCAGTGAATTTAACATCTCTTCATTTTGGCAGTAAAATATCCCTACCTTGAAACCATTCTCCCTCTCTCTTTGTGCAAGTTTCATAGCCTCTTTAAATTTACCATTAGAGTAGCCAATGACAATATCTGGAATAGACTCTGTGCTTTCAATCTTTGATGCCACCCTTTCTATCCCTATTGCAAAACCTGTGGCTGGAAGAGATAACCCAAATTTTTCTAAAAGTCCATCGTATCTCCCACCTCCAACTACAGGTAGTCCTAGTTCTTCTAGATATCCTTCGATAGTAATCCCTGTATAGTATTCAAAATCTCTCACCATACCAAGATTTACCTTTGTCATATTGTATCCTAATTCGTCTAGGTCAGTGATGAACTGAGCTAACTGACTAAGAGGCGCTTCTAAATCTGGTAGATATTTTATAAACCGAGACGCCTCTTCTAAAATCTCTTTTCCTCCGCTTAGAAAGGGCAGTGCCTCTATAAACTCAAGAACATTCCTATCTTCTATGGAATCTTTTATCGTTACAAAGTCGCCATTCTTGATATAATCTATTATAGAAGTACCGGTAGCTTTTACTATTGATAGTAGTATCTTGGCATGTCCTATCTCTATGTGGATGGGAAGACCCAAGGATCTAAATATCTCTTCAATGATAAGGACTACTTCAATATCCCCGGTTATAGAGCCATCCCCTATGAGCTCTATCCCTCCTTGAGTAAACTCCTTTTGAACCAATGGTTGTGATGATATGTTTCTAAAGACCCTTCCTATGTAGTAGAACCTCAAAGGATTTTTTATCTCTCTAAATCTGGTCGTTACTAATCTAGCTATAGAGGTAGTAAATTCTGGCCTCATAGAGAGAAGTGCTCCATCTCTATCTATCACCCTATAGAAGACTGTCTCATCCTTTAGATTGGTACCTGTAGATATAATCTCTGCGTATTCTAAGGTAGGGGTAATAACTTCTCTATAGCCAAAGGACTCACAGACCCTTCTTAAGGCATTCTCTACAGTCCGTATCTTCTCTACCTCATTGGGTAGATAATCTCTAAAACCTGGAGGAGGACTTAGATAACTCATTTTGCAAACTCAAAATACATAGCATCCATAAATTTGTCCTGAAAATCTTTCCTCGATGAGAGTTCTATATAATAGATATCTTTGGCTATATTTTCTGCTATACTTCTGTAATCTTTATTCATAAGGGCAAGCTTAGCTCCTTCCCCTGCTGCATTTCCTATAGACCTAACCCTTTCTAAAGGCAAAGGAGGTAGAAGTCCTATTTTTATTGCACTCTCTGGGCTCAAGAAGGTGCCAAACGCTCCAGCCAGATACACCGTATCAATATCGTCTATGTTTCTCCCAGACTCTTCCAATAGTATCTCTATCCCAGCTCTTATGGCTCCTTTAGCTAACTGGAGTTCTCTTATGTCCTTCTGGCTTATAGGTATCTCTTTCCCATGAGCTTTTAAGACAAACTCCTTTCCATTAGGTCCATTACGGATTAAATCTTTGAATAACTCTCCATTTGGCTCTATGATTCTCCCTGTCTCATCTAACATCCCTAGCTCTAACATAACAGCTATAGCATCTAATAATCCAGAACCGCATATTCCTATAGGAGGAACATCGTCTATTATATGGATTTTTAGCCCTCCATCATCTACAGATATATGGTCTATGGCCCCTCTTGCTCCTCTCATTCCATAGGTGATATTCGCCCCTTCAAAGGCTGGACCTGCAGCAGTGGAACAGGCAAAAAACCTCTCATTATCCTTAAGGACCATCTCTCCGTTTGTTCCAATGTCTATTGCAAGTTTTATTCCGTTCCCTTTATACAGTCCGGCAGATAATACTACTCCAATAGTATCTGCTCCAACATAACTTGAGATATTAGGTAGTAGATAGCACTTTCCATTTGGATTTATGTCTATCCCCAACTCTTTGGCGTCAATCAATAGTGCCCTAGAGAATACTGGTATATAAGGAGAGACAGCAATATAATCTGGATTTACTCCTAGGAATAGATGCATCATAGTTGTATTCCCTACAATGGTCATATCGTATATATCCTCTTTTTCTATTCCATTCTTACTACAAAGCCCATAGATGAGAGAATTGATCTCTTCCTTTATGAGGTTACTGAGATCTTCTAACCCTCCCTTTGAAGCATAGTCTATTCTGGAGATTACATCTGCTCCCCTTTTTGCCTGCGGATTCATAGTAGATGCTACGTCTAAGACGTTTCCTCCTTCTAAGTCTACCAGATACACTACAACAGTGGTTGTTCCTATATCCACTGCTATTCCCAACAGGTGTCTATTTTTAACCTTTCTTACTTCTATAAGCTCACCATCATAGATAATGGCTTCTATGTTAAAGTCGCTCTCCCTTAAGACTTTAGGGAGAACCTTTAGTACCTTCCTCTTTACTGAGGTTATTCCTAACCCAACTGAATCTTCTATCCTTTCTAAATCAGGACGTTGGTCTTCTAGAGAAGGATTGGGGAGCTTAACATTGAAACGTCTCACTGCTGGGTTTAACTCTGTTTTCTCCATTGTAACCCCACTAGTAAGGATATGATGGACATATATTCTTGTTTCCTCTGGGACTTCTACTTCAACATTTCCAAGTATTCTTGCCTGACAGGCAAGTCTAAACCCATCCCTTATCCTCTCCTCTCCAAGCAGTCTTATCTCACTAGAGGTAGGAGTAGTTACTTTCCCAGAGACCTTAACCTTACATTGACCGCACCAGCCTGCCCCACCACAAAGAGTTTCTAGTTCTATTCCTAGCTCTTCTAGAGCCTTCATAATAGTGGTGCCTTCTTCTACATTTTGTTCTATACCATCGGGGTAAACCCTAATCTTAAATTTATTCATTTATCTTCTCCTGATATCAAAATTAATTCTCTGAGATTATACCATAAAATCATTTCCTGTGGTATAGAAAATGTTTTAGCTGGGTTTTCTATAAATATCATATCTATAGTTTTATTATCTATTCCTTCTTTAATTAATGCCGGAATAAGAACCTCTGGAATATATGTATAGGGGCGTATTTTATCCTTGTCTCCATCCGGCTTGTCAACATTATACCATCCGGCATCATGGGATAGAAGTAGCTGTGAGGTAAAACCTTTAGCCACAGTATCTTTGATAAGGCTTATATGAAAATCCAGAGGTTTAATGCCAATACTATCATACTCTATCCAACATCCTTCGTCTGCGAGCCTAAATATAATATCTCTATCCTCAATACTATCTGAATGGACTACTATAAGGTTAGATGGAGAGACCTTGTATCTCTTTATGACCTCTAGCACCATTATAGCTACATTTCCTTCACCTGTATGACAAGCTATCTTTAATCCAGTTTCAAGATGAGTAATGGCTGAAGCCTCGACCAACTTCCTATCTATTTCACTTAGATAATTCGGGTCTACCCCTATCTTAATAAATCCTGGTTTAATTCTTGTATCATCTATTCCTTCTAGCCATTCCTTAACCCATCGAGATGCCAGTTTATTTTTATCCTCTTCATATGCAGACCTCGGTATGTATTTATCATTTCCTGCTCCATAATATCCAGTATTGGTAAGTATGTGGATATCCAAAATCTTTGAGAGTTGAAGGAGAATCTTTACATTACGTCCAAGATAGGCTGGAGTGCAGTCTATAAATCCAGTAAATCCTAAATCTTTGATAGCCTTAAGATAGAAAGACATAGTTTCTATAACATCTTCCTCGTTATATTTAGTCTCTAGGGTATTCTCTGCTCCAGAAAAATCAGTCAAGATATGTTCATGAACCAAGGTCTTACCTAATAAAGAATCATCTATAGGGCCTCTTACTGTAACTATCATAAAACTTCCCTCCGATAGATATTTTTATCTATTATAACATCTAGACAAATATTATTTGTGCTATAATTTTAACTAAAAGGTCTCTTTTTTGGAGGAAAATGATTTATGGGGCACTTTGGAAAAAGCTTTATTGAAGATACATTTCCAGTGAAAGAGGTAAGCGAGGAATCGGCAAAGGAAAAAAATATTCGCCACGGTCATATATCAACACTACATATCTGGTGGGCAAGACGTCCTCTAGCAAGCTCAAGGGCTACAGCTTATTCTGCCCTCACCCCATCTCCTGAGTCTATCAATGAGATAGAAAGTAAGAGACAATTTATTATAGAATTATCTAAGTGGGAAAACTCTCTAGATAAGATTATTATAGAAAAGGCAAGAAGGGAGATACTATCTTCTAATGGGGGAACACCACCAAAAGTCCTTGACCCATTTTCTGGTGGAGGTTCCATTCCGCTAGAGGCATTAAGGCTTGGATGTGAAGTCTATGCCAGTGAATATAATCCAGTGGCAGTTCTTATATTGAAATGCACATTAGAATATCCGCAAAAGTATGGAAAGCCAAGAAAACGAAAGATAAAGGATGGAATGATAGAGAGAGAAGAAGAGTATAATCCCCTAGTAGAGGATGTTAAGAAGTGGGGTAACTGGGTCTTAGAAATGGCAAGAGAAGAGATTGGTAGATTCTATCCATCAGATGAGGATGGCTCAATTCCAGTTGGCTATATCTGGGCAAGAACTATCCCTTGCCAGAATCCATCCTGCAATGCAGAGATCCCTCTATTGAGACAATTTTGGCTGGCAAAAAAAGATAACAAAAAGGTAAGCCTATACCCTTATGTGGAAGGAAAAGAAATAAAGTTTAAGATTGTTGGAGATGGCTATGAACCTTTCCCAAAGGACTTTAACCCTGAGAAAGGCACTGTTTCTAGGGCAATAGTGGTCTGCCCTGTCTGTGGTTCTACTATAGATGATGATACAACAAGAAGGTTGTTCCAGGAAGGTAAAGCAGGACAGGTAATTCTTGCAGAAATGGTTGATCTATTCTATCCTCTTCTACCCCTTTTTAGTCTTCTTTTAGATTTTCTCTATGCTATTAAACTCTTCAAGTCTATCTTCCCCCTAGCATTATCCCTCCATATCTCCTGAGTTACATATACAAAATTTAATAAACCTTCCTCTGACTTCATCCCCCTTGTCGTTTTATACCTTATCTTAGTCCTGCCTATACCCCTTTCTGTAAAATTATTCTCCCTAGGGACTCCTCGCCTCCTTTCATAAGTGGTTAAGTCCCTCCATTTCTCTGTTAACCTTAATAGAAACTGTGTTACCTCGTCTCTACTACCCCTTTCTTTTAACTTCTCAAGATACATACCCCAGATTCTCATCCCTCCCTCTTTTGTGGGTGCTCTCGCCAGTTCCATTATTACCTCCTTCTCCTCTACACTAAGGTCTAGTTTATTCAGCGCTTTACTGATATTCTTTAACACATGCACTAGACATAACTGTCTCTCTACATCTGTATCCATAAATCCGTCTCTATAGGAAGCATGGTCATCTGTTACTAACACCTCTAAGCCTAACTCTCTATTCAATTCTTCTACCTTCTTCTTGAAAGTCTCTGAAGTTTCATTCGGTAAAATCTCTACATCTAATATAACTTCATCTATACTAAAGACTACGTTTATAATCC
>JBMFOH010000023.1:0-26657 GCA_049969715.1 bacterium
TCAGAAGGAGGCAGAGGAGATTGCTAGAAGGATGAAAAGTGAGGAAGAGGCCATAGAGTTAGCATTGAATATAGAAAAGGACACGCTATTATTCTATTACGAACTGATAGATGGGGTAGAAAGAGAGGAAAAAGAGATAGTTAAAAGACTAATAGAGCAAGAGAAGACTCATATTAGAAGATTAACTACCCTGAGACAGATAATAAAAGCAGGTTGATCTATACCCCCTCAGAGTTTTTGACTATATAGGAATTTCATGCTATTCTATTCTTAGAAACTATTAAGAAAGGAGGAAGCGATGAAAGTAAAGGTAATTTTCGGGGCGTTAACAGTATTCTTTTTTCTCTTTGTTTCTTCGATAGCTTGGGCGGACCCATTTAGTATAGGGATGAAAATAGATCTCTTAGATATAGGGAGAGCAAATCTACCCTTCTTTGGAATCAGTATGGAAACAGAGCTTATCCCATCCTTTGGAAGTAGACTCTCTATATCTTTCAACGCCACAGATAGTACAGTACTTTCGCTTTTGGGGATAGATGGACTATATAAAATATCTTTTCCCGGGGAGATTCTTATCCCATATTTTGGCTTAGGGATCGCTTATCTTACTGATGGAACTTCAGGTGCTAGTGGCGGTAATTTTTTCGGAGGATTAGAAGTAGACAATATGACTCTAGAGGGAGGTTTTCTCTATTTCTTTGAGAGTAACACCCTAAGCTCTAGGATTGGATTTTATATCCCATTTTAGGGATAAATAATAGGAAGAGGAGCGGTTACTCCTCTTCCTATTATTTATCCTATTATTTATAAGATGTAATTATATCTTTTCCCTAGCTCTGCATATATCTCTATCCTCTTATTGAGATCTGGATATCTCTCTATAGTTTCTCTAGAAAAGAGTCCTTTATTTATATCTTTTGTAGCTAGCCTTTCATGAGCGATCAATGCCCACGTTGAATCTATAAGGTTTCTAAATTCAGGGTCTTTTAATTTCTCGCATATAAATGGTTGTCTAGGAGAATTTATGTCCTCCCCACTTATCTGAAAGAATCCATACTTATCGCAGAGAGCCTTTACCCTTTTAAGTTGAGCCAATGTATTTCTTGAGGGCATATACGTAACAGCATCGAATCCCAATCCTTTAAGGACATCAAAAAGGAGGTCTAGATATTCGTCCTCAAACTTTTCACTCTTCTTATCGCCAGTAACAGATTCTTCTATATCACCAAGATATGCATATGCCAGAATAGAACCAATCTCCTTTGAAAATCTAACTATCTCCTCTACATCGGGGCATTCTGTAGTTGCCTCTATATAGAATCTTTCTACCAGTTCTGCCTTTAGGGCTCCTAAGAGGTCATAGTCATAAAATTCATTATTCGCATCCAATAAGTAGTTCTCTATCCTCCTGGTTAATCTTATCTTTAATATCTCCTTCAGGAATCTAACAAGATTTTCTCCTTTCCCATATTTTTCTATCAGTCTATGGGATAAAGCAAAGATGATATGCCTTTCTGTGATACTTCCACCTTCATTATACATAGAGAGAGGTATAACATCCTTTTCAAAATCAATATGGATGTCTAATGGTTCCATCATATGGTTAATCCTCTCTACCATTAATCTGTTTCTCTTATTCCTCTCAGAAAGATAATAAGATAAGTATTCCCTTACCTTGTCGACCTGGGTATGGGGGATACCATGCAAAGAGACATAGGCTATAGACCGCTGGTCAGGATTATTAAGCTTTCTACCCTTTAATGGAGTTTTAGAAAAGTCTACCCTACATTCTATACCTATCGTAGTTGCTATTTCCATAATCTTACCTGCAGTAATAAACTCCTTTGCCCCACTTATAGAATCATGGTCCATTATACCTGCAGTAATGAGCCCTGATTTGTAAGCCATCCATATGGCTTTAGTAGGAGAATATGGAGAAAAAGAATAGGTTGTATGAATATGATTATTCACTGCATAGTCATTTACCTCAGGTCTTGCTATATCTCCCTTATCTATCCCCTCTTTTAATATCTTTAGATTTGTAAGTCTTATATCAACCTTAGGATTGTTTAAATCCTCTATATACTCTAGGTATCTTTCTTGCATAATATCTAACTCCTTTCTATTTTATTTTTATACTATCACAAAACGAATGCTTTGGAAATATAATTTTATGATACAATATAAGAAAAAGATGGGAGGGATATTTATGAAGTTAGTCCCAATAGTTTTCCTATCCATTATTGTTATAGAAGCCATATGGTGGATAGTGTGGATGGTATTAGCATTTACTAGAAAGATCTATGCTAACTTCTTCTTTATGCTCGCCATATTCATAGGATGGGGGTTTCTAGCCCATATAGGTATAAGAAATATCACAACGATAACTATCCTAGAGAAGGCTATCGGTTCATTTGGACTACTGCTTGTTCTCTTTATAGTACCTATTATCCTACTCCCAGGGATGGTAGTGATTATTCCAGAATATCAGCGGGGCGTACTTTTCCGATTGGGTAGATTAGCAGGAACATTAAATCCAGGGCTTAATGTCATCTTTCCCTTTGGTATAGATCGAGTTTGGAAGATAGACCTAAGGACATTCACCATAGATGTATCAAAACAGGAGGTAATTACTAAAGATAACGTTCCTGTAATGGTTGACGCGGTAGTATACTTCAATGTGTCTAATCCTGTTCTAGCAGTAACTAAGGTGGAGAACTATACTAACAGTACTACCTTATTAGCACAGACTCTTCTACGTTCGGTTTTGGGGCAGCATGAGTTAGATGATATGTTAGCCCAAAGAGCACAGCTCAATGAGGTATTAAAGAATCTCCTTGACGAAGCTACTGACCCTTGGGGTATAAAGGTGACAGCAGTAGAAATAAAAAGTGTGGAACTACCAGATACAATGAAACGAGCTATGGCAAAGCAAGCAGAGGCAGAGAGAGAAAGAAGGGCTAAGATTATAGCTGCCGATGGTGAATATCAGGCTGCACAGAAACTATTAGAGGCTGCCCAGGTGATCTCTAAAGACCCATCAGCAATACAACTGCGTTATCTACAGACATTAACAGAGATAGCAGTAGAGAAGAATTCTACAATAATATTCCCGTTACCTATGGAGATATTAAAAATCTTTGAGGCGAAAGCCTAAGATAAAAGGAGGAAAGATGGATAATACAGAATGGATTTGGAACGAGGAGTCAGGACTCTCAGAGGAAGGAAAGGAAAAGATACTAGAATTTATCAGAGAATTTGAAAAGGATGAAGGTGGTACCCTAGATATCCTTATTGAAGGGGTAGGAGGTCACTTCTCAGAGCTTATCAATTATCCCAAGCCTGAAGACTGGAAGTTTTTCCCTACTGAATGGATATGCTATAGAAAGGATAAGGAAGAGATGGCAAAAAGAGTTATAGAAAACCTTCATCCCGAGATGTAACCTATAGAGTACAGATGTCTTTAAGTAATCTTACTATAAGAAGGGGTAGAATTGAAGATGCTCAAGACTTTTCTAGTCTTGTTTTAATTTCTGCCCCTATCTTTTTCCCATTATTGTTTGGGCATAATGTTCAAGAAGTAATGAAGAACCTGTTCCGAAATCATAGCAATATTTTTAGCTTCCAACATTCATATTTTATCGAACTAGATGGTAGAAACATTGGTATGGCTCTTGGGTATACTTGGAATGAGGGAAGGGAGGAAGGGTTTAATACTGGAATGCTTCTAGTTAAATATCTCAAATGGGATATCATTACACAGGCTCATTATCTACTTAAAGCCCGAGAGATATTGGGAGAGATCATAGAAGGAGACTATTATATAAGTAATATTGCAGTGTATCCTGAATTTAGAGGACTTGGATTAGGAACTAAGCTTCTAGAGAAGATGGAAGACGAAGCGAAGGAAACAGATTGCAAGAGAATGATATTAGATTTAGAGACTGAGAATAAGGGTGCAATGGCATTATACAAAAGACTTGGATACGATACAGAGAAGGAGTCTTCCACCATGGTTATTAGAGGCAAGAGATTTAAATTCCTTAGAATGAGAAAGATTATAAAAAGAGGGATGGGAGGGTGATTAAATGTGTGACACTATTGTGGCTTTAGGAAATTCCACATTGAATGGATCCGTCTTGTTTGGTAAAAATAGTGATAGAGAAAAGGACGAGCCTCATATTATAATACGAGTTCCAAGGAAAGAACATAAGAAGGGAGAAAGGGTTAGGTGCACCTATATTGAGATCGATCAAGCTGAATTGACATATGACTGTATCCTGTGTAAACCATCCTGGATATGGGGTGCAGAGATGGGGGTAAATGAAAATGGGGTTGTAATAGGAAACGAAGCAGTATTTACGAAAGAAAGACAAGGTCCACCAGCACTTCTAGGAATGGATATCTTACGGCTTGCCCTTGAGAGGAGTAAGACAGCAAAAGAAGCGGTTGATAACATTATCTACCTTATAGAGCATTATGGACAGGGTGGAAAGTGTGGTTATACTAAGGACTTAAGATATCATAATTCCTTTCTTGTTGCTGATTTTACATCTGCCTGGGTTGTAGAAACAGCTGGCTCTTATTGGGAATTAGAAAAGGTCAAAGATATTAGAAGCATCTCTAATGCTCTAACTATAAGAGAGTTTAAGAAGAGATATGAGAATAAACTCATTACGAAATTCAGTTGTGGAGACTTTCGACAGAATCTAACTACGGGTATGCTAAGAGAAAAGAAGGAAAGACTTACAGTAGAGGATTTTAAAGATATCTTAAGGTATCATTATAATCTACACAGTAAAAACATCTTGTACGGTTCGATGAAAAACATATGTATGCACTCAAAAAGTATCATCTCAAGCGAGACAACAGGTAGTCTTATTGTAGAACTTGTAGATAACGAGATAAATATATTTGCCACTGGGAGTTCTCTTCCTTGTCTTTCTGTATATAAACCCTTATGGTTTGTAGAGGATATGGAACTTTTCTATAGTGAAGATAACATTAGCCCAGCAGTTGATTATTGGAAGGAGCAGAGAAAGATCATAGAGCAAGTTGAAAAGGGTAAAAGAGATAGAGCTACTTATTTGGAAAATAGAAATCGAGTTGAAAGAGAGCTGTTTGAACTTGCAAGGTCTAGCAGAGATGATGTCGAAAGAGAAGAGGTTATAAAGAAGGCATGGAGAAGTATTCAAATTACAGATTAATCTAGTCTCATCCTATGAAAAGCTTAACAGCAAGAGATTGACAAACTTATAAATGATATAGTATACTGTTATCAGTCGTATATACAATAGACATTTAGAGGAGATATGTTAAAGGTATTGGGAGATTGGGATTTATTACCTATATATGCTAAGATAGCGGAGACCCTGAGGGAAGAGATAAAGAACGGTACTCTTAAGCCTGGGGACCAGCTTCCTACAGAGGAAGAGTTATGTAATTTCTATAATGTAAGTCGAGGGACTATAAGAAAGGCTCTCAGTCTATTAGAGTCGGAAGGTATTATCTCAAGGAGACAAGGAGTCGGAAGTTTTGTAGGTAGTGCACCTGAGAAGATATCGGCAAAAAGTATAGCCTTGATAATACCATATATGAAATATATGGGCTCAGACCTTTTACTTGGTATAGAAAGAGCTATAAAGGTTGGCGGATATCATCTCTTTTTCTTCTGTTCTGATGGTAATGTAGACATAGAGGTAGAAAAGGTAAATCAGCTTATTAATTCAGATATAAAAGGAATCATCTTATATACACTTGAAGGAGAGTATAAAGACGTAGGAATAAGAAATCTGATAGATTCAAAAAAGCCATTCGTTCTTATAGATAGGTATCTTCCTCATATCAATACATCCTGGGTGGTCTCTGATAACTATAATGGGGGCTATGAGATGACAAAATATCTTATTAAAAGAGGACATTCTAGGATATGTTTTGCCATCTATTCTGAGGAGTACTATGAGGTTACCTCAGTGAGAGATAGAAGATTGGGGTATCTAAAGGCAATGGAAGATTATGAGTTATCTCCCAGTGTAATACAGTCTTATCCTCAGATGCCACCTCAAGATGAAAAGGAACTAAGAGAAGGTTTTAATATATTTATAGATGAAATAGAAAGGTCTATTAGAAATGAAGGAACTACCGCTTTCTTTGGGATAAACGATATGACTGCCGTAAGGATTATGAGGTCTCTTTCAGAGAGAGGATACAAGATTCCTCAGGAGGTATCGATTGTTGGCTTTGACTGTATGAGGATACTAAGAGACATTGGGATAAGGCTTACTTCTGTATATCAAGACTTCTTTCAGATGGGTTTTGAGGCAGGTAAGTTTATCCTAGAGAAGATTAATAACCCTAACCTAGAAGACAAGCAAATCTCTATACCTATAGAGATAAGGAGAGGAGATACAGTAAAGGCGTTTATAGAAGAGGAGGTGATAGGGGTATAAGAGAAATTTAGGATTTTATGACTTATATCTTTAAGGGGGAAGTAAGAGGTAGGATTAAAATTTATAAATTAAGAAAAGGAGGCGTGTAAATGTTTGGTAAGAAGCTATTAATAGGGTTTATTTCAGCTTTACTTGTTTTGAGTAGTTTGACCTTTGCATTTGCTAAGACTACAGTGACATTTTGGTCTGTATTTACAGGAGACCCATATAAAAGTTCTATTCAACATATCGTAGATGAATTCAATAAACAGAACCCAGATATCGAAGTAAAAGTTACTCTAGTAGCAGCAAGCGCAGTAACAGATGTATCTAAGCTTATGACTGCAGTGGCAGGTGGAGTGGGACCAGACATCTATACTGTAGATAGGTTTACCGCTGCTCAAAGAGGAGCGACTGGAATCCTCGAACCTCTAAACGACCTTATAAAGGCTTCATTCGGTTCTGTGGAAACCCTCCAAAAGGAGTATCTACCTTTTGCTTGGGATGAAGCTACTTGGGATGGTAAGGTTTGGGTATTGCCATTTGATACAGATGATAGAGCTCTATACTATAGAAGAGACCACATCAGAGAAGTGGGCCTTAGTGGGCCACCCAAGACTATAGCAGAACTAGATACATATGCAGAGAAGCTTACGAAGAAAGATGCAAGTGGAAGATTCCTAAGGATAGGATTTATTCCATGGTTAGCACAAGGATGGCATTATACCTGGGGATGGGCATTTGGTGGAGAATTTTATAATCCAAAGACAAGGAAGCTCACAATCACAGACCCTCGTATTGTGCAATCCTTTGAATGGCAGAAGAGCTATGCTGATAAATATGGTATAGCAGCTATTCAGTCATTCTCTTCTGCATTTGGTTCTGAGGCTCAGGACCCATTCATTATGGGTATGGTATCTATGAAAGTAGATGGAGACTGGACTTTAGCTTTTATGGACAAATTTGCTCCCAAGATGAAGTGGGGAGTTGACTATGGTGTAACCTACATTCCAAGACCAGCAGAGTTAGCTAAGAAGCCTATCACCTGGGCTGGCGGATGGAGTTTTGGTATCCCCAAGGGAGCAAAGCATGCTAAAGAGGCATTTGAATTCATGAAGTTTGCCTGTGGACCAATTGGACAGAAAACCTACTCTATAGAAACACTACACTTACCAACTGTTGCAGAACTTTTAAAGGATAAAGATATTAGAGGAGAGAGAAGACATGCCTTCTTTGTAGACCTATTAAGGTATGCAAAGAACCGTCCTCCTCTACCAGTAGGTGCTCTCCTTTGGGATGAGCTTACTGCAGCAAGAGATGCGGTTATCAATGGACAGAAGACACCTCTAAAGGCTTGCCAGGATGTCGAGGCAAGAGTACAGCCAGAACTAGATAAGTTTTTCGCAGGTAAATAAGGAGTATAGGGCAGTGAAGGCAAGTACATCAAGAAGAAATACCCTCTATGGGATATTATTTGCGCTACCATGGATCCTTGGATTCTTAGCCTTCACTGCCTATCCTATTCTTGCCTCCCTATACTATAGTTTTACAGAGTATGTAGGAATAGGGACCCCTAAATGGATAGGCAGTGGAAATTATAATACGCTTTTCCATGATGAGCTTTTTGGGACCTCACTATATAATACACTCTATTATGTAGGGTTAGCGGTACCAATAGGCTTTGTGGTAGGATTAGGTTTGGCATTATTACTCAATATAGACCTAAGAGAGATAGGGATTTATAGAACATTAGTATATCTCCCCTATGTGCTTCCTGCAGTGGCAGTGAGTTTTATATGGCTTTGGATGTTAAATCCTTATTACGGATTACTGAATCTATTCTTAAGCACAGTATTTCATATTCAAGGACCAGGCTGGTTCTCTGACCCTAAATGGGCTAAGCCAGCATTTGTAATGCTGGCACAGTGGGGAGCAGGGGGTTCAGCTGTTATATTTCTCTCATCTATTAAAGATGTTCCCAGAGAGCTTTTAGAATCGGCAGAAATAGATGGGGCAGGATGGTGGACAAAGTTCAGTAGGATTATTATCCCTATGATAAGCCCTGTCATTCTATACCATATAATCACTGCCCTTTTTGGTGGCTTTCAGATATTTACTACCGCTTATATAGCTACCAATGGAGGACCAGCAAATTCTACTCTTTTCTATGTGCTATACTTATATAGAAATGCATTCCAGTATAGCAAGATGGGTTATGCATCGGCAATGGCTTGGATACTCTTTATTATGGTCCTTATAATTACATTGATAATCTTTAAGACATCTGCTAGATGGGTATTCTACAGGGGAGGAGGAGAATAAATCTATGAATGTAAGATGGTTTATGACAAGGGTAGTAAGCAGAATAGTACTTCTTTTAATAGGTATTATATTTCTGGTTCCAATCTTTTGGATGTTTACTACATCTATAAAGGATATGTCTCAAGTAATGGCTTATCCTCCCGTATGGTGGCCCAATCCGCCTAAATGGCATAACTATATAGAAGCGGTAAATTATATACCGTTTGGACGGTATACAATAAATACTATTATAATATGTGCAGGAAATATAATAGGAGTCTTATTCTCTGCGCCTCTTGTTGCTTATAGCATATCAAAGATAAAATGGAGAGGCAGGAATTTCCTGTTTATGCTCATACTAAGTACTATCCTTATACCCTTTCCTGTAATAATGATCCCTGTATTTATCATATTCTCTAAACTAGGATGGATAAATACCTTTAGACCTCTTATAGTACCTGCCTTTTTCGGCGGAGGAGCTTTCAATATATTCCTTTTGAGACAGTTCTTTATGACTATCCCAGAGGAACTGTCTGATGCTGCTCGCATAGATGGGGCCAGTGAGTTTAGTATATATTCCAGAATAATGCTTCCTCTTATAAAACCAATTCTTATAGTGATATCTCTCTTTACCTTCCTAGGGGCATGGAATGACTTTATGGGCCCACTTATCTATCTACAAAGTGAGGCAAAGTATACACTTGCCCTTGGATTGCAGATGTATAGGTCTACAAACTATGTAGAATGGCCACTACTTATGGCAGCAGCCACAATAGTAGTTGTTCCAACCATTATTGCATTCTATTTTACCCAGAATACTATAGTAGAGAGTGTAACCCTTACAGGACTCAAGGGATAATATAATAAGTATTTTGCTTAGATTATAGAGATGTTCACGGATATTTCCTGAGTATGCTATGGAAGAAGGCAGCATGAAACAATATAAGCTCGCCTTCTTCTTGTAATTTTTCAAACAAACTGTCTATGTTTCTCTGCTATTATGTCTGCAAGTCTATCAATAGCCCTTAAGTCTTCTTCTCTAGGAAGCCCCTTTACAAGAACAGGTTCTAATATTTCTACCTTTAGATTGGTAAGTATATTCTGTATGTACTCTACTGTCTTTCCTCCCCATCCGTAAGAGCCTATGATAGAGGCATACTTTAGTTTTGGTCTTAGCACATTGCAAAGGTATGCGGCATACACTACACTAGGATGAGGGCCAGCCAAAACCGTAGGTGTCCCTATTATTATAGTGCCAGCATCAACCAAGCTCATTGCCAGTTTTCCTAAATCTACTGAGGATAGGTCAAATCTTTCTAAACCCACGTCTCTTTTGGTGAGTGAATCTACTAGATAATCTACCATATGTTTCGTGCTATCATGCATAGAAATATAGGGTATTACAACTACATTCTTAGGGTTATCTGATATCCAATCCTTATAGGCATTAATTATAAAAGATGGTTCATTATAGATTGGACCATGACTTGGGGCGATGATTGATATCTCGTAAGCACCTATCTTCTCTATATTATTCTTTATCGTCGTTCTAAATGGCATCATAATCTCTGCGTAGTATCTCTTAGCTGATTCATAGACCCTATCCTTATCAGTTGCATAGAGAGAGTTTGTAGCCAGGTGAGAACCGAAAAAGTCACAGGTGAAGAGGATCTTGTCCTCTAGCAAATATGTACTCATTGTCTCAGGCCAATGAACCCATGGGGTATATATAAACTTTAACGTCTTATCTCCAAGAGATATGGTATCTCCATCTTTTACTGTAATAATTCTCTCCTCCTGAATATTGAGATGGTCTATCAGCATATCCTTTCCCCTAGAAGAGATTATTACCTTAGCTTCTTTGTATTTTTCAAGAACAAAGGGAAGAGAACCAGAGTGGTCCTGTTCTACATGATGAATCACTATATAATCAATCCTAGTAATATCATTCAGTTGCTCCATAAGTTGGTAGGTCATTCTTGGATCTACTGTATCTAAAAGCGCTATCCCTTCACTTCCCTTTATGAGATAAGCATTATAGCTTGTGCCATCTGGAAGAGGGATAAGGGAATCAAAAAGCCTTCTATCCCAATCTATAGCTGGCAATTCATAAATATTTTCTTTTATCTCTCTTTTTACCATAAGTCCCTCCTATATAACTTTTATTATTAATTATATAGGAATTCTTATAATAACACAAGTCCACTACTTTTTATCTCTCTTAGAATCCATCTTCTTATATAACTTTATAAATTCTCTCACCAGTGTGGAATCTGGTTTGATGTCACTATACCTTATCCCTATATAAATATCTCTCATCTCTTTTATGATATTTTTATTGAAGAAACCTTCTGACTTTTTATATATCTCTAGGGTAGTATCACTATCTCTAAGTTCTATCCCTTTCCCTTTACAAGCCTGTAGGTATCTTCTGTAATAAAGCCTTATCTTTTCTAAGCTATTTTTAGGTCTTACTACCGAGAGAAATCTTTCTAAAAGATTTGTTCCCTTTGCTTCTCTAAGGATAAACTCTTTCACTTCAACATAATCTTCCTTCTTTTCCTTCCTATTGTAAGTATACTTCTGAAATAGCCTTACTATAATATAGAGGACTATGGCTAAAATAATTGTGCCAGCCATAGCTAAAAGTACTCTATCTATCACCCCAGAAGAACTAGTATTTTTCTCTACCTGTTTCATCAATCCCATTCTACTCCCTATCTTCAAATTTCCTGAAAGAAGTTCTTTATTCTCAAGTCCGTAGATCTTCAGTTTGAATGTATTTTTTCTCCCTATAATGCCAAATAGAAGCTCAAAGATGTATCCAAACACCCATAAGATACCAGTAAATACAATAGAAATGATTTCAACAGACAGGCGAAAGACATATGATATGCCTTTAAATAAAACCCCCCTAACTGGTTCTAGGCTTAAGAGGAAACTAATAGATATAATAGCAGCTGAATACCTTAGGTTTATCCTATCCATCTCTCTATTTGCTGGATTATATTCTAGATATCTAAGGGTTCTCAACAGTATTATAGATGTTACAAGATACACCATAAAGTAAGGGAATACCAATCTATTAAAGAGTATAAGTTTAAAAGGAGAGATAATAGAAAGGAGTATAGAGATCGAGATTATTATAACCATAATACGAAGTGCACTCTTAAATCCATCTATACTTCCCCCATAAGTTATCTTGGTAAGTCCTCTAAAATTTATATATAGGGTGTATAGGTAGGCAATAGAAATAAGAAGCCTATCTGCTAAACTATTAAAAAAGATAACAGGGATAATCATCATAAGAAAAACTAGGCTACGAAATATCCTATTGTGTAGCCCTTGAGATAGGAGAGAGAGTAATACTAATTCGACAAATATCACTTCTCCTGCCGTTATCCTGCCTATAAAACTTAATATGAAATTCAATATACCTATAACGAGAGATATATTACCTATCAGTTTGAGATAGCGTATATTCATCATCTCTCTTCTCTACATATTTGATTATATTCTCAGAAAGACATTCTAGATTATCCCTACTTAGAGAGATAATTATTACCCTTGTCATCTCTGAAGCTATAGAGTTTATGAAATCTATATAGGAATCAAGGATCTTAGGAGTTATGATAATATAGGTAGAACAATGAATATCTTTCTTATTCATAGTTAGAATTAGGTCTTCAAAACTTATACTTATGTTATATGACATCCTACCAAGGTATTCTAAAAGATTATTCAATTGAACCTGACCGGCGGAAGGATATATCATATTTCTTTCTGCTGGAAGTCCGCTCATAATTGCATTAGTAATAAAACCATAAGGGATCTTCTTCTCTTCAAGGGTTTCTATTATTCCTCTAGTAATAGAGATGCATCTCTCTATATCATCTATGCTCTTTTTATCTAGACCAGACCAGAACGGTTTTACACACTCTATATTTAGGAAGATCATAGTAGTATTCTCCATCGTAAAATCGAATTTTCTCACCATAAGGCTATTATGCCTTGCTGAAGAAGGCCAGTGTATAGTCTTTGCTGGTTCTAACCCAGTATATTCTCTTATTCCTATTATCATAGTAGGGTCATCTATTATCCATCTTTCAACAGATAATTCTCCATTGTAGTCTCCATAAGGTATTATCTCTTCTCTTAGATCTACAGGTTTTGGCAATGCGATAATCTCTTGCCAATAATCTAAACCTTTAGTAAATGTATTTAAACCAAGGAGGTCTCCTGCTATTAGAGATACATCAGAAAAAATATATCTTCCTCTCTTATCGCAATATGCCACATAGGTTCTTTTAATCCTTTGATAGGGAAGAAGAAACATGGTAATCGTATGGTACAGGAACTCTACAGTCTTAAATCTGTCTGTCCTAAATCTATACTGAATAGTTGCAGGGAATCTCTCAATAATCTGAAAGAATGTCACTGGCAGCGCCTTTCTGTTCTCTATCACAGTGACTATGTCAAAGTCTTCATTTACCTCTACAATCTTCTTAGATATCTCCCTCGAATATCTAACCCCTTTCAATGCATACTTTTTAGAAAGAGAGTTTAACCCTATCCCTAGAATAATCAAAAATACCAACACGTATACCATAAGATTTATAGTTCCTCTACAGGTACTTTTATAGTATCCACCAAAGACTTGATAAATGAATATATATTTCTATCCTTACTGATACCCTTAAGAATGACCCTATGATTCAAAACATATGGAGCCATCTCCTTTATATCTTCTGGAATGATGTAATCTCTTCCGTTTATAGCTGCATATACTTGGCTTGCCTTAAAGAGAGCTATAGTACCTCTTGGGCTTACTCCAAGTTGACTTATATCCATCGTTCGAGTCTTTTCAGCTATATCTAGAAGATAGTCCATAACCTCTTTTGTAGCTTTTACCTCACTATAGTTGCTCCTTACGTAGTCTACCTCTTCTTGGGTTATTACCCTATCTATGTTATCAAGCATCCTGGGATTTTTATTCCTGTTTACAATCTCTACCTCTTCCTCTCTGGTTGGATATCCAATCTTTATCCTCATAAAAAATCTGTCTAGTTGTGCCTCTGGAAGAGGAAATGTGCCGTAGGACTCTATAGGATTTTGGGTAGCTAATACCA
Source organism: bacterium (assembly GCA_049969715.1). Taxonomy (GTDB): domain Bacteria; phylum DUMJ01; class DUMJ01; order DUMJ01; family DUMJ01; genus JBMFOH01. The sequence goes on from JBMFOH010000023.1 coordinate 13,859, forward strand.
TAAATGGCTCAGGTAGTCTCCTAGTTATTCCGTCTACAGTGATCTGCTTTTCTTCCATTGCCTCCAATAAGCTAGACTGAGTCCTTGGGGTTGCTCTATTAATCTCATCAGCTAGTATTATATTGGCAAAGAGTGGTCCTGGCTTAAATTGAAAGTCTCCTACCTTTTGATTGTAGAAATTTATCCCAGTAAGGTCAGAAGGTAGAAGGTCAGGAGTAAATTGAATCCTCTTAAAGTCGTATCCTATACTCCTAGCGAAAGCCTTAACAAGCATTGTTTTGCCTAATCCTGGGACATCCTCCAACAAAATATGTCCCCCGCATATAAAAGAGACAATCACAAGATCAATCACATCCCCCTTACCTACTATTACCTTTGACACATTATCTTTAATCTTATCTCTAAAATTCAAAAATACATCTAGATTCATTCTTTCCCTCCTAATAAACCAAAATAGCTCCTACAGAGGCTATTCTGTAGGAGCTATCAGCCATAACCGGCTACTATAATCTTCTTTAAGACGAGCTCCATCGTCTGTAAAAATAATACACTTCTTAAAGATAATTGTCAATAAAGATTCTACCCTGAGCTATAATCACTTTTCAGGAAGAGGACTCCTTTCTGGCTAGATCTGATATACTATAATCAAAAACCTAACCAGAAAATAGATAAGATTGGCACCTGATACTAGGGGAGTTATCTATTTATTTTGAGAATCGATTAGGAATTTACTCTAGTTTCTTGCCAGACCCGAAGCCAGTAAAACTTCATAGAAATTGTGATAAAATATTACTATCATAAAAAAATTCTCACATATTAAAGGGGTTTGTTTTGTGAAATATCTAATTAGACTAGTGAAGATAGCTAGACCATATTGGAAATATCTAGTAATTGCAGGAATTAGTGCATTGGCTATAACAGGGATAAACCTTCTGGGACCTTGGCTTATAAGGCAGCTTATTGACATCATTACAAACTTACATCAATATCCTGATCCAAGAAGATATATAATGAGGCTCTCTATTCTCCTTACCCTTTCATACATAGCAAGGGTTCTATTTCAGTTTCTAAGCAACTATCTAGCTCACTATGCTGCCTGGCATTTAGTTGCTTATATGCGAGGTTTGGTATACGATAAACTCCAACAGTTATCTTTCAGATATTTCCAGGAAAGACAAACAGGACAGATTATGTCGAGAGTAATAAATGATACCGCTAATTTTGAATCATTAATCGCTCATGCGGTCCCTGACCTCTTTACCAATATTCTTATAATACTTGGAGTGGCTATTATACTATTCTTGGTAAATCCGACCTTGGCATTCTTATCTCTAATACCTATTCCTTTTCTGGTATATGGTGGCACAACCTTTGCAAAACGCATCCTTCCTAACTTTAGAGAGGCACAGAGAGTACTTGCAGATTTAAATGCCGCGCTTCAGGATAATATCTCCGGTATCCGTGAGATTCAATTATTCAATCAACAGAAGAGAGAGTTAGATAAGATTAATAATAAGGTTTATAAACATACCTCTGCCCTTCTCAATGCTTTAAAATTGAGCGCCATATTCCATCCTACTGTAAGCTTTTTGAGCTCAATAGGAACAGTAGCTGTCGTCTCTGTAGGAGGGTTTATGGCTCTACACGGGAAGATCTCTGTAGGGGATATAGTAGGTTTTATCCTCTATCTTAGTATGTTCTATCAACCGGTGACAGCGCTTAGTCAGGTAATAGAAAATGTACAGCAGGCTCTAGCTGGCGCTGAGAGAGTCTTCGAGGTATTAGAGACAGAATCAGAAATTAAAGAAAAACCAAATGCGATTGAGCTCAAAAATGTTAGAGGGAAGGTAACGTTTGAAGATGTAAGTTTTTCATACAATGAAGGTATACCAATTTTAAAGAATATCTCATTTAACGTGGAACCTGGGCAGATGGTTGCCTTTGTTGGACCCACTGGAGTTGGAAAGACAACAATAATGTCTCTATTGGTTCGTTTCTTTGACCCAGATTCAGGAAGTATAAAGATAGATGATATAGATATTAGAGAGGTTACCTTAAAATCACTCCATGACAACATAAGCGTAGTAATGCAAGACGTGTTCTTATTTGACGGGACCATAACAGAAAATATTGCCTATGGGAAAGAGGATGCTACTATAGACGAGATAATAAATGCTGCAAAGATTGCCTGTGCTCATGACTTTATTATGGAACTCTCTGATGGATACAATACACATATAGGGGAAAGAGGAGTTAAGCTCTCAGGTGGACAGAAACAGAGATTAGCAATTGCTAGGGCAATCTTAAAAAATGCCCCTATCTTAGTCTTCGATGAAGCTACCTCCTCTGTTGATACAGAAACAGAAACTAAGATTCAACAGGCAATAAATAATCTGGCAGGAAAAAGGACAATCTTTATTATAGCTCATAGATTGTCTACTGTAAAACGGGCAGACAAGATCATCGTATTAAAAGAAGGAGAAATAGTAGAAGAGGGAACACACGAAGAGCTCCTCGCTCTAAAGGAACTATACTACCATCTATGTTCTGTTCAATTTATAGAACAAGAGTTGTATAATGCTAATAAGGTAGAAGCCTTAGAAGAAACCTAAGGGGTCTATTAAATCCCACATTGTTCAGATGGAACTATTTCTAGTCGACCTCTTTTGTTCTCTATTAGTATTGGAGAGAATGTCTTAAAGCGCAGTAAAGTGTCATTTATTGTCCCTCTAATTCAAAGATAAAAACTTCAAAAATTACGATTATCCTTTTAGCGTGATAATACAGGAGAATGCTATCTCTTGAAGCTATTCAGTTCCGGCCCCTGGGGCAAATGGTACATTTATCCTTAATAAGATTAGGTAGGCAAAGTACTCTAAAATGGATTATTATTAAATGTATACGACCTCTCAAACACTCTACCAATCTCTTCTACTACCTTAGCGTCACCTAAAAGTTTTTTACGAATAAATGCCTCCTCTGGAGTAACATAGCCGGTGAATATCTGACTAAATGTCTGAATAGTACAACTTAATTCCCCTCTACTAACTTCATTCACTTCGATATTACCATTTCTTATCTCAACTGAAAAGCTTCTGTTATTCCATTCAGCATCACGATCAGAGATAGATATAGAAAAATGAATATTTATATCCTTCCTATAGGTCCTGTTTAATAATGCCTCTTTTACATCAACTACTCTAAACATCATCCCCGGAGAGACCTCTATCTTAATCCTTGGATTAGGTAGGTCTAAATGGAGTCTTTCGTCAGGAGTAGTAGACCAAGATGCCTCTCTAATCTGAGCCTGATGGGCAAATATAAACCAAAATAATCCCTCTTTTGCCTCCTGATCTAGATATATCATCTCATAGATATTCATCTTACCTTCTTTTATGGAATATACTATATATCCCCTAGCCCTATTCTCGTTATTAAACCAGAGATACGCATACCTTGGATAATCTCTTCTATACGGGTCTTGTAAGACAAAGTCTCTCCATAGAAGTTCGTTACGAATAGCACAACAGTTATGTTTTTCCACATATTCCATATATATGGCATCTAAAATAGATAGATCCTCTTCTCTGAATGGCTTTACTGTACCAACCTTCTTATTGAAACTAGAGAATTGCTCGATAGGGATTGTATAATTTATTCTTTCGAACCCTAACTCCCAACCATACTTTCTATAAAATTCATAGGAAAAAGGACCAAGCATAGAGACAAGTTGTCTTCGTTCCTTCATAATTTTCAATGAAGCTCTCAATAGTTCAGCCACCCTTCCTCCATGTCTACCTTCTGGCATAGAAGAAACAGTAGCAATTCCTCCCATACCAAACGAAGCCCCATAGATATAGATATCAAAGGGTATAATGAATAGCATTGCAATTAATACATTAGATTCGTCATAGTACCCTAGGATTGCATCTTGAGGTATATACCTTTCCAGAAGCTCTTTAGCCTTAGATTTAACCTCGTTAAGCCATGGAAAGCAATACGTCATCAACTGAAGGACTCGATCATATTCTTCGTTCTTTACTAATCTTATTCCCATATCTTCTCTCCTTTCTATCTCTGCCAGTATAGTTTGTAAAATTCCTCTAAATCTCTTTTATAGAACCCAGGCTCCTTATTATCCGCCTTTCCTGTTATATATCTTATCATAAATTTCCCTTCTTCTTCACATATCTTGTCATGAGTAGGAAAGATCTCTCTTATCAAAAATTGTGTAAAGAGAACTAACCTTAGACTTCCATAGACCCTAGGTTCTCTCTGAGGAATTGCTTCTACCCCAACACTGTAACCTAACCTTATACTCTCTATAATATCTTTCAGTTCTAGAGTAGGAGAAAAGACTACAGTGTAGTACCAGCCAAAGAGACTTCCTGTTTCACAGCCATGGGCATCGGTAACTCCAACTACAGGGATACTCTTTCCTCTAGACCTTTCATAGTAAGAGACTATCTGTAAATTATTTGAAACTAACTCATGCATATGATATCCTCCTACTATCTCTACCGCATCAAAAGGCTCCTTATCATAGAGAAGATTGAAAAGCCTTTCAGATATATAGTAACCTTCCTTAACTCGCCAGAAAGGATGAGCAAAAACACCAAGTCCTCCACCTTCTCTAATCTTATCGAAACACCATATAGATGATGCCAATTGAGAACGTTCAGGTATATCAGGAATTTCTTTCTTTAGTTTCTCTTCTATCTCTGAGACCTCTCTATCGTACCCTTCTCTTTCCTTGTCGAATAATTCATTGATGCTAAAGCTACCACCAAAATTTACTATATGTAGAGGATTATTTGGTGGATGAACCTCTTCCCCCGGGAATATCTTAAAACTTAGGTCTAAACCTTTAAAGGTTTCTATCGCTTCTATAGATGGGAAATATCTTCTGTGGTCTGTTATAGACAAAAAGTCTAACCCTATCTTTCTGGAGGAACTAGCCACATAGGCAGGAGATTCTATTCCATCCGAATAGTAGGTATGTATGTGCATATCCCCTTTATAGGGTGTCCTATACAATAGGTCTTCTTCTACAGAATAGAGGGAGAATGAAAACGTCCTACTACCTACTTCTATATAGATTATATGTTCCTGCTCTCCCTCAAAGAAACCTTCAATGTGAAACTTATTTCCATCTCGTTTTAAGCTAATACTCTGATATTCATTCTTGCTAGGGTAGTTTACTGAATAGTGAGTAACTTTATACTCACCTTCAGGCAGATGCCAGCTAGAGAATTTCGGCTCTAATGTCACAACCGTCTTACTATTGGACCTTACTATCCTTGGATAGATCTTAAAATAATTATCCAGACTTATCATTTCTTGTTCCTCCTTTGCGTTAGATATACACTTAATATTCCTACTGCAGATAATATCCCCCATAAAAGAATAATTTTTTGCCATCCAAAACGGGTAGATACAATACCAGTAATAACACTAGCCAGGGCTGAACCTACATATGAAGAAAAGTCAAGGAAACCTGCTACGGTAGATGTGCTATTATATCTTGCGAATCTCAAAGGGATATTTGCCAATAAGAGGACATTTATCCCATAGAGAAGGGCAGAAGATACACCTATGAGAGCTATGGTTAGAAGGACATTAAATCCTAACAGGACAAATAGAAAACTGCATACTATTAGATTGGCGAGGTATAAAAGTCCTACTGATATTTCCTCCCTATTATTGTTTTTATAATTTATCCATCCAGCAGAAAATAATCCAAGTAAACCGAGAAATGGAATAAACAATGTAAATGATGGTACACTTTCTCCAAAGGTCTCTTTCAGGAGGGTTGGAGTCCAAAGTCCAATACTTTCTTTTATTACCCCTTGAACCAAACAAGCAATACCTACTAAAAGTATGCTCAGAGTGAGAAGGCTTTTTATAGATAGATTTGTAAAATCTAAATCCTTTCCTCTAACATCCTCTTTTCTATCTGGGAGAAGCTTAATCCAACATATAGAAAATATTAACACCAGTACCCCCGGGATATAGAATACCAATCTCCAGTTTATATCCTTAATTAATCTTCCTATAGGTCCCCAGTAGATTATGTAACCTATAAACATAGATGTAGAGATACCAATACCAATCTTATTATTATCTTCTCCTGAAAACCACAAACCTAACGTTCTTACGATTGGACCCCAAAGCATTGAGAGAAGAAAACCATTCATCCCCCAAAGAATGGTAAAGAGGACCCTGTTATTCATAGAACCTAATGTTATATTTATTAATGAGGAGAAGAATAGGGAGATAAATATAAATATCTTGGAATTTACTCTATCTCCAATGTATCCGTTTATAAGCTGACCAAAAGCATAGGACCAGAAGAATAGACTTCCTATTAAACCTATAAAAGCCTTGTCCCACCCTAAATCTCTAATAAGATTTGGAATTATTATTGACAGGTTCGTTCTACAAAGATAAGCTCCTGCATAGGCACACCAGGAGAGAATAAAAACCCTTTTTTGTAAAGGCATTGTCCCCATAATTTTAAGCTATCTCAAGGGTACCAAAGCCTCAGGAGGAATAGAAAAATTTATCTTCTCTCCCTCTCTAGGGATATCTACAGTTCTCTGGTTAAAAATATCTATATATAGATTGTAAGAGTTCCATTCTACTAGAAGCTTTATTATTGAACCTGCAAAAATAACCTTTGTTACCTTGCCTTCAAATGTATTTATCTCCTTTTCTCCATACGATAAAATCCTTATATTTTCAGGTCTAAACATAAAATCTAGCTCTCTATTTTCGGCTAAAAGATGAGAAACGGCAACTTTAATTTTTGCATTATTCAATTCTATAATACCCTCATTATAGTCTATTACCTTCCCCTTTATAAGATTTAACTGACCAACGAAATTTGCCACAAAACCAGTTACTGGTGTATTGTAAATTTCTAAAGGGGTACCTATCTGCTCTATCTTACCACGATTCATCACTATTACAAAATCTGACATAGATAAAGCTTCTTCTTGATCATGAGTCACATATACTGTAGTTATCTTGAGTTTTCTTTGTAATTCTCTAATCTCCTCTCTCAAAGCAACTCTAATCTTGGCATCCAAGGCACTCAAGGGCTCATCTAAAAGTAATACATCTGGCTCTATTGCTAAAGCTCTCGCTAAAGCCACCCTCTGTTGCTGTCCTCCACTAAGCTGATATGGATAGTGATTTTTTACTCCTGTAAGTTTAATAAGCTCCAGAAGAGTTTCTACCCGCTCTTTAATAATCTTTGACGGCATTCTTCTTACTTTTAGCCCATAAGCAATGTTATCGTATGCAGTAAGATTAGGGAATAATGCATAAGATTGGAAAACCATACCTATATTTCGTTTATTTGGCGGTAAAAAGGTAATATCTATCCCATTTAGAAATATTTTCCCTTCATCAGGTAATTCAAAACCTGCTATCATCCTTAATGTAGTAGTCTTTCCACAACCGCTAGGTCCTAGAAGAGAAATAAATTCTCCCTTTCTTATGCTAAAAGTTATATGGTCCACTGCAGCCAAGTCACCAAACTTTTTTGAAATAGATTCTACACTTAGATAGAACATTTATCTCCCCCTCGCTACTTTAGTATAGGAATTTCTTTCTTTTCTCCCACGATTCCTCGAACTATTCTTATTACAACAAAAGAAGCTATAGTAACCATTATAAAATATACCACTGTTAGAACACTAGCAATATGTCCTTCTGTGTTCATTGCTGTATATAAATAAACTTGAAGTGTCTTAAATCTTGCCCCTAATAATAGATTTACTAGAGTAAACTCTCCTAAAAGTCCAGCGAACGTCAATAAACTTGCATTGATGATTCCTGGAGTGATGTTTGGTATTATTACTCTGAAGAATGTCTCTATCATACCTGCACCCAAACTCTGTGAAGCCTCTGTGAGGCTTTTAACATCTATACTTTGTAGGCTATTACTTATTACAAAATACATAGAGGGAAGACCTACTGAAACATAAGAGAAGAGAAGTATATATATTGTTCCTGCTATAGGAATGGGGGGTTTTGAATATATCTGTATTAAACCAAGAGCAAGTATAACCCCTGGCAACACATAGGGGAAAAGCGTAAAAAATCTTACGAAAGGTTCCAACAAGTTTAGACTACATCTAACTATATAAGCAGTTGGTAGTATTATAATAAGTCCAACAATAACACTTATAGAGCTTATAAGCATAGACCTTCCGATAGAGATTAGTAAATCCCTATTGGTAAGAGATTGGAAATACCACTTGAGGGTATAAGAGTTCGGAAGAGGGCTACCTACCTCCCAACTATCAGATACACTAAAGATTAATATGGCTAAGATTGGCAAGATTAAATATACAACGAAGAAAAGTAGTATTATCTTTTCTAAAACGTTAGTTCTTTTCACTTTTGCCATAATTGTGCCCTTCTATTCATCCTTAAATTTACTATTAACGACAGAATAAGTAAAAGGCCTAAAACTACCGCTAATGCATCAGCCTTTCCATAATCGGGATTTACCTCACTAGTAAGAAAATGGGCCAATCTCAATGTTATTATATTAAACGTTCCATTAGTTAAAGCCTGAGGGGTGACGTAGGCTCCAAGAGCATTGGCAAAAAGTATCACAAATGTCGCTACAATCCCAGGGGTTAGCACAGGGATCCCTACAGTTTTCCAAAAGTACCACTCCGATGCCCCCAGGCTAAGAGAAGCTTCTCTCCACTCCTTTTTAATAGCAAAGAATGATGGATAAATAAGTAATGTAGCTAATGGGATCTGAAAGTAAAGATAAGCTATAGATATACCTACAATAGAGTAGAGAGAGAAACCTTCATATATATTAATTCCTAATTGTTTTAAAATAAATGTAGTAATAATTCCATTTGTTCCAAGTAAAATAATATACCCAAAGGCTAAGGGGACCCCGGCAAAATTAGATGTGACATTTGTAAAGATAAGAAGCAGATTTTTAGTTCTTTCACTTATTTTAAATAAGGCATACGACGTAAGGATGCCAATAACAAGTCCAGCAATACTAGATATCAAAGAAATATTTAAACTATTTAGGATAGAGATTTGATAGTATCTCCTAGTGAGAACCGCATAATAGTTAGAAAGACCAACAAATCTACCATCCATATCGATAAAACTACCTCTGATAAGATTTACTGCTGGAAGCAGAAGAAACATAAAAGAGATGATAAAGAAGGGGGATATCAATATAATACTCATTAGGTTATTTTCTAGATATCGTATGCCTCTTTTCATATTTTTTACTTAGAAAGAACCTCCTCTTCCCAAAGATCAGGTATCTTCTTGGAAGTTTCTGTCCATGTGTCCCAGTCTTTTATCGCTCTGGCATTTTTATACGAAGCTCTTGTAGGAAGTTGTGAGGCTATTTCCTTTGGAATTATAACCTTTCTAATAGGGCTCGCTCCACTTTTAGCATACATTATCTGTGCCTCATTACTAAAAAGAAACTCATTAAAGAGCCTTGCAGTATAAGGATGTGGCGCATATTTATTAATTATAGCTACATAAGCCCCTATAGCAGTTCCATCCCTTGGAATAATTACCTCTAGAGGCACACCTAAGGTCCTCTTATACTCTAAAGCCCTAAAGTCCCAAGTTATAGCTATGGGAGCTTCTCCACGCTGTATATTACCAGGGTTAGTTTCTACTGGTTTCAAATTACCAATGGATTTAAGTTTTGCAAAGAACTCTATACCTGGCATTATATTCTTTTCGTCTCCTCCATTTGCAAAAGCTGCTGCCAGAAGAGTATACTGTCCTTGTGCTCCCTGTCTTGGATCATCCATACATACCTGTAACTTATATTCAGGCTTTAAAAGGTCTTTAAAAGACTTTGGAGGATTTTTTACTATGTCAGTTCTTACTAAGAATGCTATAGTTCCAAAATATTCCGTACACCAATATCCATTTCCCTCTTTAGCCCAATCTGGAATTTCATTCCATCTAGAATTCTTAAACGGTGCCAAAACCCCCATCTTTATACCAACGCTACCAAACGCAATTCCTATATCCCCTACATCAGCTATTGGTTTGTCTTTCTCTGCTGCAAATTTATTCAACTCTTCCATACTTCCCATATCTGTATCTTCATGGGTAAGACCATACTTAGCACAGAAAGCTTTCCAGATTTCCCCCAGATTCGCCCAGTCATCTGGCATCCCATAGCTCACTATTTTCCCCTCTGCCTTTGCTAATTTAGCCATTTCTATCTCTGTTATCCTTGTCCCATCGTTGTATTCAAAATATAACTTACCCCCAACTCTTACCACTCTTACAATATCATTTCCTGTTCTCACAGAAGCTGCCCACACTGAAGTAACAAAAAGACTCAAAATCAAAACCAAACAAATCACAGTAACTCTTTTCATAAGAATTCCTCCTTTTTTTATAGTTTTATAATTCTAGGATTTAAAATATGAGACTTATAATTTTCTCCCAATTCATCACCTCCTAACGTTTTTATTAAAACTTTCTACCAAGATTTTCGTAGCTTATCCCTCCATCCTTTGTAAAGATCTCTGAAGCAAACTTGCATTTGTCACCTCTATACAGGTCCTTGGCATATTCAACAATAATATTCTCTTTAGTAAAGGTAACCCTCTCTAGGAGTAAAAGGGGTGTTCCAGGCAAGATATTTAGAATTTTTGCCTCGGATTCATTTGCTACTGTAGGCTCTATAGATTCCTCCGCCCTAAAAATCTCTATATTAAACCTCTCTTTTAAAAGAAGATATATAGAACCCTCTAGATTATAATTCTCTATACCAGGGCAGTACTTGTATGGATGAAAGGAATTCTCGATTGCTAAAGGTACTTCATTTGCTGTGCGGACTCTTATTAGATGATAGATCTTCTCCCCAATACTAAGATTCATTCTCTCTGCTAGTTTCTTATTGGCATTCAAGGTTTCAATCTTTATAAGTTTAGCTCCTGGCTTTATTCCTTGACTAAGCATACTGTCAGTAAAACCTAGGAGAAAACTCCTGGTATAAAATATCTTTGGTTCAGATACAAAGGTCCCCTTTCCCCAGATTCTAAACAGTATCCCTTCGTCTATTAGTGTTTCTATAGCTCTTCTAATAGTAGCTCTATTCACCCCATACTCGATAGCGAGATCTCTTTCTGAAGGTAACCTAGCTCCAAGAGGTATCTCCCCTTCTTTTATTCGTTGTTCGATATTATCTTTTATTGCAAGGTAAATAGCACCTCTAGTTTTTTTAACCATAATTGGTATATACCTCTATACCTCTTAATAAATTAAAACATACTTCTCTCTAGAAGTCAAGCCTGTGTATTCCGAAATCTCGGCGTCTTACAAAAGCTCTGACAGACTTAACATCTAATTATAACTATTTTCTATCTGAATTTCTATGATCTCTAAAGGGAGGTCTCCTAGATTCTTTACCCTATGGATATCACAGACTGGTATTACTAAGCTTTCTCCTTCCTTTAATCGATATCTTTTATCTTGAGACTCTAGTTCTCCTATCCCTCTCATCACTAACCAGCATTCCATTCTTTCTCTATGGGAATCTGATTCTAGGAAACTTCCTGGTTCTATGAGTAACCTCTTAACCTTGTAGCCATCCCCATCTTCTATAGTTTTATGCTTACCCCAAATCTCAAATATCTCTGTATGATTTACTATTTCTTCTCTCTCTTGTGCCTTCAGTCTTTCTATCAAATCCTTAATCTCTTGACCATTCCCTCTTTTAGTTATTAGTACTGCATCATCTGTCTCTATAACTATAATGTCTTCTACCCCTACTGTAGCTACTAGTCTACTGTTACTAAATATTAATGAATTCTTCGTATATAAGGGACATACATCTCCTATTATTACATTCCCATCTTTATCCTTCTCTCTAATCTCGTATAGAGCATCCCAAGACCCTATATCACTCCAGAAGATATTAAACAACGGGATCACAACTACCCTGTTAGATTTTTCCATAATTCCATAATCTATAGAGATAGAAGGCATACTATGGAAGTTCTCAAGTGCATTCTCATAGCCACTAGAGATAATCTTATAAATCCCTGGCTGATATATCTTTAGTTCCTCTAAGAATGTAGATATCTTAAAAGCAAATATCCCTGAATTCCAAAGATATACCCCTTCTCTTATGTAATTTTTAGCCATATCAAAACTTGGTTTTTCTACAAATCTATCCACTACATGATACTCGCCTTTTTTCTCTCCCACTTTTATATATCCATATCCTGTTTCTGGTCTAGTTGGCTTTATTCCAAATATTACCAGATAGTCATCTTTTGCTATCCTTTTCCCTATGCTCATATATCTAATAAACTCTTCTACAGGGGTTATAAAATGGTCGGAGGGGAAAACAAAAACCACTTCATCTAAATCACTATTCATTCTTTCTATAACATACTGACAGGCTATAGCAATACTTGGTGTAGTATTCTTCCCCACCGGCTCACAAATGATATTCTCTTCCATATTTTTTGAAAACCTTGAGCATATATGTTTTACATATAGGTAGTAATCTCTATTAGTAACAGAAATTATATCTTTTGGATCTACTAAATTTAACACCCTTTCGTATGTAGATTCTAACAGTCTTTTCCCATCTACTAGTTTCAGAAATTGCTTCGAATACCTCTCTCTAGAAAGAGGCCATAATCTAGTTCCTTTTCCTCCAGCTAATACAAGTGCCTTCAGACTCTTCAACTTTTTGCGTGGAGGAAACTTAAAAATATCCTCTTGCTAACTCCTCTAAATAACATTTTTATATCAG
>JBMFOH010000024.1:0-25786 GCA_049969715.1 bacterium
CGGTCTTTGGAAAGGGGGTGGGCAAAATGATTACAGATCAGATTCCTAGAAGATATATTACCTTTTTTACAGGTCTATGAAATGAATTCTCAATTACTTAATAGAGCATGGAAAATGTCAAGAGAGCTAAAATTTATGCATATATATGATGCAGTTTATATTGCTTTAGCAGAGGAGATGGAATGTGATTTTTGGACAGCAGACTATAAACTCTATAATATTTTAAAAGAGAGATTCCATTTCTTAAAGTGCATAAAAGAGTAACTTTTTGGTTTGTAAATGAGCTGGTGCCCCAGGAGGGAATCGAACCCCCAACCAGAGGCTTAGGAGTCCCCTGCTCTGTCCATTGAGCTACTGGGGCACTGGCACGCCCGAAAGGACTCGAACCTTCAACACGCAGATTCGTAGTCTGCTGCTCTATCCAATTGAGCTACGGGCGCACAGTTATATTTTATCATACTCCTATGATATAATGCAAATCTTGTTACCTTTCTCTCTCTTCTAGATAGGAAGTAAACTCTAAGAGAAGTTTTTTACTCTTTTGTTCGATGTTTAGTTTATCTATAATCTCTCTTGCCTTTGATAGATAGAAAGAGGCCTTTTCCTTGCACTCTTTCTTTACTTCAGCCCTTTCAAGTTCTAATATGATAGATTCTACCTCATTTTTATCCTTCTTCTCCTTTAATATAAGAGGCGCAAGATTTGGTAACCGATTCATTCCCAATATAATTGGATAGGTCTTTTTGTTCTGCAATAGGTCACTTCCTACAGGTTTTCCAGTAATCTTAGGGTTCCCCCATAAACCTAATATATCATCGTAGATCTGAAATCCTATACCTAGATTCTTGCCAAATTCTAAAAAACTATCTAAGAACTCTTCTTTCCCTGAAGAGATAACTCCCATTCCAGCACTAGCCTCAAACATTGCTGATGTCTTTCCTTCTACCATTTCTATATATTCTTCTGTAGTTACGATGTCTTTCTTTTCAAAGCTTACATCGAGGAATTGTCCTTTACAGAGTTTTAAAACTGAGCTATTGAGAAGCATCAAGAGTTTATGTTTTTTTTCTAAGGGAAGAAAGGATTCTATGATAGCTTTATAGGCAAGAAATATCATTGCATCTCCTATGTTTATCCCCTGAGGTTCTCCCCATATACTCCATACCGTTTCTCTCCCCCTCCTAAAGATATCTCTATCCTGTATATCATCATGAACAAGAGAAAAGTTATGAATTAACTCCAAGGCAATCCCTGCAGGATAAGAATCTTCAAGATTTCCTCCTATTAGTTTACATACGAAACTGCATAGAAATGGCCTTAATCTCTTCCCTTTATATCCTTCTTCGGCTTGAAAATCTCTGTTTAACCAACCCATATGGTAACGAATAATATTCGTCATATTGTCGTTAGGGAGTTTTTCAAAAAAGGATAAAAGATTCCTTTCTATCTCTGTAGATATATGCTTTATTTCGTCCTCAAGCCCTTGGATCATCTCTATGTTTATTTCTTCTTTCTTTTAGCAATCTCTAGTTTGGCAAACTTAAATAACTGTACTAGAGGTCTCCTTGCCGGACAGATATATGCGCAGCTCCCACATTCTATGCAGTCCATTATATAGAGCCTGGCAGCATCATCGTATCTTTTTTCCTCTACTAGTTTCCCTAACTCTACAGGAAGAAGCCCCATAGGGCAGACATCTACACATTTTGCACATCTTAGACAGGGGGATACCTCATCATTTACTTCTGTTAAAGCTATAATTCCTGATGTCCCTTTTATTACAGGAACGTCTAGAGTCCATTGTGCTACTCCGGTCATTGGTCCGCCAGATATTACCTTTTTAGTTTCAGACCTAAGCCCAGCATAGTTTAATATCTCTTTAAACTGAGTTCCGATTCTTACCCTAAAATTCCCTGGATTTTCTACTCCTTCTCCACTTACAGTTATTACTCTAGAGATAAGAGGAGTTCCTTCACATACTGCCTTTGTTATACTAAATGCAGTGCCAACATTATTTACTACAACCCCAACATTTAAAGGTAACTTACCAGATGGTACCTCTCTATTAAGTATAGCTTTTATGAGATGTTTCTCAGATCCTTGAGGGTATCTTGTAGGGAGAGATACTACCTTAATATTCTCATATATCCTTTTAGTCTTTTCAGCTAAAAGTCTTATTGCATCTGTCTTATTATCCTCTATTCCTATAATCCCCTGTTTTGCTCCGACTGTCTTCATAATGATCTGAAGACCTATAAGGATATCTTCTGGGGATTCTAGCATCAATCTGTGATCACAGGTGAGATATGGCTCACACTCTGCCCCATTTAAAATCACTGTATCTATCATTGTTCCTTCTGGAGGAGAGAGTTTTACAGATGTAGGGAATGCTGCCCCTCCTAGTCCTACGATTCCAGCATCTCTTATTATTCTTATAATTTCTTCCCTACTGAGGTCCTGCCAATTTCTCTTTACTAAGGTCTTTTCTTCTGTAGGGTCTGATTCTTCCCCTTCTATTATGATAGATGGAACCGTCTCACCAGTTGGAATTGGATGTGGCTCAATAGAAACTACCTTACCAGAGATAGAACTATGAATAGGGCTTGAAACGAATGCTTTACTATCCCCAATCTTATCACCTATCTTTACCTTATCACCTTGTTTTACCAAGGGTTCTAGAATGGCTCCTGTATGCTGTTTAAGGGGAATAACTACTCTTTTAGGTATTGGTAAATATTTTATACCAGAAGACTCGCTAAGTTCTTTATACTCTTCTATCTTTAATCCACCACTAAATCTAAAACTCATATATTCCTCCTATCTATTAAAGACATACCTAGGATTAATTATAACATAAGATGCTTATGCTATAATATCCTTATGAGACTATTCTTAAACTATGGAGAGGTGAGATGGATAATATATTAGAGCTTTTGTATAAGAGAGGGGCGATACTGACAGGACACTTTCTTCTCTCCTCTGGACTGCATAGTGATACCTATATTCAATGTGCTCAGGTATCTCAATATCCAGAGGATAATAACTTTTTGGCAAGGGAGATCGCCTCTAATTTTGAGGATAAAGAGATAGATTTAGTAGTAGGACCTGCCATTGGGGGTATTCTTATAGCTTATGAGGTAGCAAGGGTCCTTAATACTAGGAATATATTTGCAGAAAGAGAGATGGGGGCCCTTACTTTTAGAAGAGGATTCTTTATAAAAGAGAATGAGAGGGTGCTTATAGTAGAGGATGTTATTACTACTGCTGGTACAGTGAAGGAGTTAAAAGAGCTTGTGACCTCTTATGGAGGTAATGTAGTAGGAATAGGGAGCATTGTAAAGAGAGGGGATGTAGAAGATTTAGATGGGATTCCCATAAGATCGCTTCTCTATCTGCCCCTTTCAGTTTATTATCCTTCGGAGTGTCCTCTCTGTAAGGAGAACATACCTATTATAAAGCCAGGGAGTAAAAAGTAGATGCCTCTTACCCCTTTAGATGTTCAAAATGCAGATTTTTCTAGAAGATTTAGGGGATATGATATAGGTGAAGTGAAAGAGTATCTAACCCAGATTGCGGATGAATGGGAGAATCTAATCCACGAGAATAAAAGACTAGAAACTAGATTAAACGATACCCTAGAACAGCTTGAGTACTACAAGAATATAGAGTCTCTTCTAAAAGAAACATTGTTGTCTACTCAGAGGGCAATGAATGAGTTAAGAAGGGCAGCAGAAGAAGAAAAGATATCTATAATAAATAAAGCCCACAATGATGCAAAAGAGATACTAAGTAGAGCTGAAGAGGAGAAAGCTAAGATAGAAATAGAGATAGAGAGGTTAAAGACATTGTCCTCTGAACTAAAGGCGAAGATTATCTCTATTATTGACTCTTATAGAAGACTAATCGAGGAATGAGGGCTTTAGGTTTATACTCTGGAGGATTGGATAGTACTTTAGCCATAAAGATTATGATGGCTCATAATATAGAGGTTATTCCTATAGGATATAGAACCCCGTTCTTTTCTCCGGATGTAGAGTATGGAGAGAGGGTCATTGGGGTACCTATAGTGATAGTGGATGTCTTTGAGGAATACATAGATGTTCTCCTTTCTCCGTCTTATGGATATGGAAGTAATATGAATCTTTGTATAGACTGTCATAGATTTATGATAAAAAAGACAAAATTATTACTTCCTCTCTATGGGGCAAGTTTTATAATAACAGGTGAGGTATTAGGTGAAAGACCAATGTCTCAAAATAAATGGGCTTTAAAGGAGGTAGAGAAAGAAGCAGAAGGACTTGTGGTAAGACCCCTCTCAGGGAAGCTACTTCCTCCTACTATACCTGAACAGAATGGTTGGATAAATAGGGAGTGGCTCTATGATATCTCTGGAAGGAAAAGGGATAGACAGATGAAATTAGCAGAGCTTTTTGGTATCAAAGAGTACAAGAATCCGGCTGGTGGATGCCTTCTTACCGATATTAATTTTTCTAAGAGATTGAGATTCCTCTTAGGTTTGAATACAAGGCCTTCAAGAGAAGAACTTGAGCTTCTGAGGTTTGGACGTCATTTCTATGTTAATGACAGCTGGATCATAATAGGTCGTAATGAGAGGGAGAATATTATCATTAAAGATGCTTCTCTATGGGAATTTAAGTTGTTTTCTATTGATTATCCTGGTCCTACTGGTATAATAGTAAGAGGTGACTCCCTAGAGGTAGGAGCAAGGTTATTAGTTAGGTATAGTGATGCTCCTAAGGGTATGAATTCTAGAGTAAGGGTATTTAAAAAGACCGGTGAGAGTTATATATTAGAAGTAGATGGAATGCCAGAAGAAGAGATTGAGAAAATAAGGATATAGGTTGGTGATTTATAATGAGTTATGGAAGTTTGTATTATCCTGAGCTCTTTTCTCCTATTACCATAGGGAATATGACCTTTAAAAATCGGATAGTTATGCCTCCTATGGCAACAAATTTCGGTATAGTGACAAGGCAGTCTATAGCATACTATAGAAAGAGGGCATTAGGGGGTGTAGGGTGTATTATAGTAGAAGGAACCCCTACTCATTTATTCTATGACCATAGATTCCAAGATGGACTTAAGAGACTTGCTGAAGCCATAAAGTTAGATGATGTTAAAGCTGTCATCCAGCTTACCATAAAGAGTAATCCTCAACCACGTAAGGATGTTACAGATATTCCTATAGATGAAGTGAAGGGTTTTATTGATGCTCTTGTATATGCTGCTAGGATTTCATTTGATACAGGTTTTGATGGAGTAGAGCCTCATGGTGCCCACGGATTTATAATGAATAGATTCTTTTCCCCAATATCTAATCAGCGCAAAGATGAATATGGTGGAGACCTCTATAATAGGATGAGATTTGGATTAGATGTAGTTAGGAATATAAAGTCTGCTGTTGGAGAAGGCTTTTTAATCTTTTATCGACATACCCCTGTAGAATGGCAGGATAACGGATATACTCTAGAGGATAGTATTGCCTTTGGTAAGGAGTTGAAGAAGGTAGGACTAGATGTATTTGATATATCTCCAAGTACTCCTAGTGGCTCCTACCAGTATGGAGTATTTGCCAAGGAGATAAGAGAGAAGGTAGATATACCTGTTGTAGCCGTTGGAAAGATGCACGTTCCAGAAATTGCAAGTAAGATGATTAGAGAAAATTATGCTGACCTTGTAGCTATAGGTAGGGCACTTCTTGCCGATCCATTCTTACCTAAGAAGCTTGAAGAGGGTAGACTTTCTTCTATAAACGTTTGTAAACAATGTAATATTAAGTGTCATGGATATTTAAGAAGAGGATTGCCAATATCTTGTGTAAATAATCATTCTGTAGGTAGGGAATACTTTGAGATTGGATTTTGGACTAAGGGGGACAATGATGTTTATTGAACACTATGAGTTTGGCAAGATTGTTATAGATGGTATATCTTATACCTCAGATATTATCATTTATCCGGACCATATAGAGGATGACTGGTGGAGAGAAGAGGGGCACCAGTTGAATGTATCTGATATAATAGAAGTGATAGAAGTAAAACCTAAGGTCCTCATTGTAGGAACAGGTGCCTATGGGATGATGTCTGTATCATCCGAGGTAGAAAGGTATCTTAGAGAGAATGGAATCCAGCTTATTGCTGAGAACACTAGTAGAGCTATAGAGATTTATAATCAGACTACTGATAAGTCAAAAGTAGTATGTGCGTTACACCTTACCTGCTAGTGGAGGGGTGGCAGAGTGGTTGATTGCGGCGGTCTTGAAAATCGCTGGCTGATGAGGCCCGGGGGTTCGAATCCCTCCCCCTCCGCCATATTATTTTTCTACTAAAACTTAAAGGACTTTTATAGTGAGAAATAGAGAGGGAAATTTTTTTGTAGCTACATTTCTTTTTTGGGCGTCACTCTATATTTATGTCCCTATTCTTTCTCCATATGCCGAGCATCTAGGGGGATCTCTTCAGGTGATAGGTCTAATTATTGGTTCTTATGGTTTTGCTCAATTTCTCTTCAGGATCCCTTTAGGTATATGGTCTGATAAGGTGGGTAAGAGAAAGACCTTTGTTATTGTGGGTTTTATCCTTTCTATTATAAGTGGTTTAGGTCTTGCACTTTCTAGAAACCCCATAGGGCTCTTAATCTTTAGAGGAATAAGTGGTATCTCTGCAGCTACTTGGGTTGATTTTACTGTCCTTTTCTCTAGCTATTTTGATCCATCAAAGGTGATAGCTTCCTTAAGTTTGTTAAATTTTTATTCCCAAATAGGTCAACTTGTTGCCAATCTCTTAAGTGGATTTATTGCACAGAGATTTGGATGGACGTATCCTTTTTATTCTGCAGGTATTATTGCCTCATTAGGACTAATTTTTAGTTTCTTTATATATGAAAAAGATTCTCCCAATTCCAAAGAGATATCCCTTAAAGAACTCCTTGCTACAGGTAAGGAGCCTTTACTCCTCTTATCTTCTGTTTTGGCGATCTTGCTTCAATATTTTAGTTTCATTGTAAGCTACGGTTTCTTATCTCTATATGCTACAAACATTGGGGTTTCTAAGAGTGAATTGGGTATCCTTACGTTTATTGCTTCTGTCCCTGCTGCTATCGCCTCTCTCCTTAACAGTGGTTCTTTTATGAGAAGGTTTAGTCAAAGGTATATCCTTGTCTTTGGGTTTATACTTACATCTATCTCCTCAATATTTATTCCGTTTACCAAGAGTTTCTTTATGCTCTCCTTCCTTCAGTGTCTAGGTGGCATAGGTAGAGGGATTAATTATCCCATACTTATGGGTTTGAGCATTCTAAATATTCCAGAAGAAAAGAGATCTACTGCCATGGGTTTTTTCCAAGCTCTATATGGTATAGGAATGTTTGGTGGTCCATTTATTGGTGGATATATAGGTTCTATATGGGGTTTAAATGGAATATTTATATCTACGGGTATTGTTGTAGCGGTAGCTGCAATTCTGTCTAATTGTATATCTAGGTGATTTATGTTAAAATTAATTATAAAGTTTAATAAGATTTTATTTTTGGAGGTGAATAGTAGATTTGAGCCTTAGTAAAGAAGAAAAGTTAGAAGTTATAAGTAAATACCAGCTCCATAGCAGAGATACAGGTTCTATAGAGGTACAGATAGCTCTACTGTCTGAAAGGATAAATAGACTTACTGAACATCTAAAGATCCATAAGAAGGATTTTCACTCTAGACGTGGTTTGCTTATGATGGTAGGATATAGAAGAAGACTATTGGAATATCTTCGTAAGAATAATCTGGATAAATATCAAGAGATTATTAAAGATCTAGGACTCAGAGCATAATAGTATGGTAAGATTGGAAAGAAATTTTTTGGGACGTCAACTTATTTTTGAGACAGGGAGGTTGGCTAAGCAAGCAACCTCTTCTGTTTTAGTGAGATATGGAGATACTGTAGTTCTTGTTACAGTGGTGATCTCAGATGAGCCTGCTGAAGAGGTTGATTTTCTTCCCCTTACAGTAGATTTTGAAGAAAGATTCTATGCTGCCGGTAAGATACCAGGTGGCTTTATAAAGAGAGAAGGCAGGCCTAGCGAGAGGGCTATCCTGAGTGCTAGGATCGTTGACCGTCCTCTACGTCCTCTCTTCAAAGAAGGTTTTTTCTACGAGACCCAGATAATAGTGACTACTCTGTCTGCAGATCAAGAGAATCCACCAGAGCTTTTGGCTTTGTGGGGAGCCTCAGCTGCGTTATGTCTTACTGGAGCTCCCTTTAATGGACCCATAGGGGCAGTGAAGGTGGCACTCATTAATGGAGAGCTTGTCTTCAATCCTTCACTTTCTCAGTTAGATGAGAGTGATATGGACCTTTTGCTTGTTGGTAATAGAGAGAATGTAGTTATGATTGAGACTGAGGCAAAAGAGGTCCCTGAAGAGATATTTATAGAGGCAATGAACAGAGCTATGGAATATATAAGAGAGAATATCTCTCTACAGGAGGAATTTATAGAAGAGGTTAAAAAGGAATATCCTCTTCTGAATGAGTATCCAATAATAGAGCCTGACCCTGAGTTGGTGAGTTTTATAAGAAGTACTACATATGAACGATTAAATGAGATATTAAGGATTAAAAGTAAAAAGGAAAGAGAAAAGAGATTGAATGAACCATTTGAGCTTATCGAATCTAAACTGGTAGAGATGCAAGAAGAAGGTGTGGCTCTTAAGGAAAAACTTGATAGTAATCCTAGTATGGTAAAGATGATATTTAAGAGTATGGAAAGAGAGATTCTTGAGCGTATAGTGTTGGATGAGCATCAGAGATCTGATGGAAGGGCTTTCAATGAGGTTAGGCCTATCTCCTGTGAGGTAGGAGTACTTCCTAGAACACATGGGAGTGCAATATTTACAAGGGGAGAGACACAGGTGCTTTCGGTAGTTACATTAGGTTCTAAAGGGGAGGAACAGATCATAGATGACCTTGGTATAGAGGAAAGCAAGAGATATATGCATCATTATAACTTTCCACCATACTCTACAGGAGAGGTAAGACCCCTTAGAGGACCAGGTAGAAGAGAGATAGGACATGGGGCATTGGCTGAGAAGGCGTTACTCCCTGTGATTCCTGATGAGGAAGCTTTTCCATATACTATCAGAGTAGTCTCTGATGTACTTGAGTCTAACGGCTCTACCTCTATGGCTAGTGCCTGTGGAAGCACCCTTGCTCTTATGGATGCTGGTGTTCCTATAAAGGCTCCAGTAGCTGGTATAGCAGTAGGCCTTATCTCTAGAGGTGATGATGAATGGGTTACCCTTACAGATATACAGGGTCTAGAGGATGCCTATGGAGAGATGGATTTTAAAGTTACTGGTACTAAAAGGGGAATTACTGCCATTCAGCTTGATATAAAGAGATATAGTGGCATTCCAATATATATGTTGGTAAAGGCGCTAGAACAGGCAAAAGAGGCTAGATTATTTATAATAGATAAGATCTTAGAGACTATCCCAGGACCTAGGCCTACGCTGTCACCTTATGCTCCTAGGATTATCTCTCTTACTATACCGCAGGACAAGATAGGAGAACTGATAGGTCCTGGAGGTAAGGTAATAAAGAAGATTATAGAGGAAACTGATGTAAAGATAGATATAGAGCAAGATGGTAAGGTTTATATATATTCCCAGGATGAGTCTTCTGGTAAGTTGGCTCAAAGTCGTATAGAGGAGATAGCAAAGGAGGTAGAGACAGGAAAGCTCTATGAAGGAAAGGTTACTAGGGTAGCAGACTATGGGCTCTTTGTTGAAGTACTCCCTGGGAAGGAAGGGTTACTTCATATCTCTCAGATGGAGAAGTTGAAGGCACCAATAAACAAGGTATTTAAGCCTGGGGATTCGGTCTTGGTTAAGGTGCAAGAGATAGATAACCTTGGAAGAATAAATCTTACTAGAAGAGGAATAAAATCTACAGAGGATGAAGGTAGGAGGAGTACTTATAAACGCCAGAATTGATCTTACTAGATAAGATACCTGGTGCCAAATCAGTTAGTATAGGATTTTGGTATTTTACTGGCTCCCGAATAGAGAGAGAGGGAGAAAAAGGTTATTCTCATCTTATAGAACATTTGATATTCCAAGGAACAGAGGATAAGGATGCAAAGACTCTGGCTTTAGCCTTTGATAAACTTGGAACAGAGGCTAATGCATTTACTGAAAGAGACAGTACCTGTTTCTATGTGAAGGTACTGAAAAGGTACGCATTAGAGGCGATAGAGCTATTGGCTGAGATGCTAAGTTTTCCTGCCTTTAGAGAAAAGGATGTAGAAAAAGAAAAGAAGGTAGTTATAGAGGAGTTTAAATCCTATATGGATAACCCAGAACAGGTAATTCATGATATGGGACTTAAGGCACTTTGGGGAGAGCACCCTCTAAGTAACTCCCCTCTCGGTGAGATAGATGACCTTCTTTCCGCTGACCCAGATAAGTTGAAGAGATTTTGGAGTAGGACTTATACCTCAGATAAGCTTCTTGTAGCGATTGCTGGAGATTTGGATGAGAATGATGTAAAAAGGGTTATTTCTTCTTATCCGTTATTTTCAAGGGGGAATAGTTCTCTAGATTTTGAAGATGCTCCTTCTTTAAACCCCCAACTTTTATATAGGGAGGATGATACCGAAATTACCCATATCGTTTTGATAGGTCCTGGACCTTCATACGGGGATCGGGATTTCTATAGCGCCAATGCATTAACGGTAATCCTATCCAATAGTATGGGGGCAAGATTATTTCAGAAGATAAGAGAAGAGAGAGGTCTAGCATACTCTGTTTATTCATATTTTCTCCCATTTAAGGATACTGGTGTATTTGCTTCATATGTGGGAACTGGGAGTAACTCTAATGAGGAGGTTCTAAGAATTATCCTCGATGAATATAGAGGTCTCTGTCATGACCTTATTACAAAAGAGGAATTAGATAGGGCTAAGGCGCATTTATCCTCAGGAATGATACTTGGTACAGAGGGGACCTTTGGAAGAATGGAGTATATAGCAAGGTCTTACTATTCTTACGGTAGAATAGTAAGTATAGATGAGATGCTTTCATATATCCAAGATATAACTCCAGAGTCTATAAAAGAAGCCTGTTGCAGACTTTTTAATGGTGGTTTTGGGATAGCAGTGTTGGGTAGAGAGGGTAAGAAGATAGGGGAATCCTTGTGGAAGGTATTAAGCTCTTACTCAAGAGATTAAATGATGATAGTATTATCCCTACATATATGAGTAGAGGGGCGTCAGGTCTGGACCTCTACTCAGCGGAGGATAAGATAATTCCCTCTGGTAGGTGGAGTATTGTTGGGACAGGTATTGCTATAGAGGTTCCTAATGGATATGAAGGAGAGGTAAGGTCTAGGAGCGGATTAGCTAAGGATTTTGGGGTATTCGTGTTAAATAGTCCTGGGACTATAGACAGTGATTATAGGGGAGAGATAAAGGTGATTCTTATGAATCTTGGGGATGAACCCTTTAGTATAAAAAAAGGGGATAGGATAGCTCAATTAGTGATAAGTCCAGTTGTAAAGGTGGATATCCTTGAGGTAGAAGAGCTTTCTCCTAGTGAAAGGAATAGTGGCGGATTTGGACACACTGGTAGGAGGTAAGATATTATGATCAATGTGATAGTTTGTGGTGCTTGTGGTAAGATGGGGCAGGAAGTAATAAAGGCTATCTCGAGAGAATCTGATATAAAGGTGGTAGGAGGCATAGATGTTAAAGGGGTAGGGGAGACTGTGCTTGGTGTGCATATAAGAGATGACCTAGAGGCAGTTATAAAAGAGGCTAACCCTGATGCAATTGTAGATTTTACAAGAAGAGATGCAGCGTTAAAGAGTATAAAGATAGGATTACAGAATAATATAACTATGATTGTTGGTACAACCGGATTTACTCAGGAAGATCTTAATGAAATTAAAGAATCTGTTGCAGCCTATAGAGGCAATGTCCTTATAGTACCAAATTTCGCCATAGGGATGGTCCTTCTTATGAAATGTGCAGAGCTAGTTGCTCCATTTATGGAGAACGTGGAGATTATAGAACTTCATCACGATGGTAAATTAGATTCTCCATCTGGGACAGCTATTGCTACAGCTAATACTATTTCAAATCGTAAGAGATTCTATCCGGCTCCTCACTCTTCGGATTCAAGGGGATTAAATGTGGAGGGGATAGCTATCCATAGCGTGAGACTTCCTGGACTGGTAGCTCATCAAGAGGTGATATTTGGAGCTCTAGGGCAGACCCTTACATTGAGGCATGATTCTATATCTAGAGAGTCATTTATGCCTGGGCTCATATATGCATTGAGAAATATGCAGAAGATTAAAGGTTTTGTTTATGGTTTAGACAAATTATTATTTCCGGAAGGTCTGGTGGTATAACTATGTTTGGAAGGCTTATTACAGCAATGGCGACACCATTTAAGGAGGATTATAGCCTAGATGTAAAGAGAGCCTGTGAATTGGTTGAGAAACTTATAGATGATGGTTCTGATGGGATACTTGTGGCAGGGACTACAGGAGAATCTCCAACCCTCTCTACGGAAGAAAAGCTTACCCTTTTTAGGGAGATAAAGAATATAGTAAGGGATAAATCTGCAGTGATTGCAGGGACAGGTAACTATAATACTAAAGAAAGTATAGAACTCACCAAAGAGGCAGAATCAATTGGTGTTGATGGGATACTTTTGGTAGCTCCTTACTATAATAAACCTTCGCAGGATGGTTTATATGCGCATTTTAAAGTTATAGCTCAGGCTACAAAACTGCCTGTTATCCTCTATAATATCCCATCGAGGACAGGAGTTAATATCCTGCCAAGTACCGTTATACGTTTGGCTAAGGATGTGAAGAATATTGTTGCCATAAAGGAAGCCAGTCAGAGTACGGATCAGGCTGTAGAGATCCTTAGGGGAATAGAGAGAGACGATTTCGTTGTATACAGTGGGGACGATTCCTTTACTATGCCACTTATGAGTGTAGGGGGATATGGCATAATAAGTGTTGCATCTCATATAGTGGGAAGGAAGATAAAGAAGATGCTGG
The DNA here is from genome assembly GCA_049969715.1 of bacterium. Lineage (GTDB taxonomy): Bacteria > DUMJ01 > DUMJ01 > DUMJ01 > DUMJ01 > JBMFOH01. Next base: position 13,080 of record JBMFOH010000024.1, read on the forward strand.
AAGATTTTGTCTCTGGAAATGTAAGGAGTGCAATAGAACTTAATAAGGAACTATTCCCCATATTTAAGGCGCTATTTGTGACAACAAATCCTGTACCTTTAAAGGAAGCAATGAAGCTTATAGGTTTTGATATAGGACCTCCAAGGTTACCTTTAGTGAGGGCAGGAGAAAAGGAGATAAATGTAATAAAGGAGGCGTTAAGGTTCCTCAGTCTTATATAATAAGTTAAGAAGATATGGGAAAGATTTTAAGGATTATTCCCCTAGGAGGTTTAGGGGAGATAGGTAAAAATATGATGTTAGTGGAGACAGAAGATATTATTGTGCTTATTGATAGCGGCCTTATGTTTCCTACTGACGAGATGCCAGGAGTAGATTATGTAATTCCTGATATTTCCTATCTACTTGAAAGGAAGGATAAAGTAAAGGCGATTATCCTTACCCACTGTCATGAGGACCACGTAGGTGGTCTTCCATATGTACTGAGGGAGATAAAGACATCTCTTATAGGAACCAGACTTACTTTAGGTATGGTAAGAGCTAGGCTCAAAGAGTTCGGCCTCAGTAATGATGTAAAGTTTATAGAGATCCAAGAAAGAAGCAGGATAGGAATATCGAACCTTTCATTTGAATTCTTTTCGGTAAATCATAGTGTCCCAGGAAATGTTGGGGTTGCGATCCATTCTCCTGTTGGTACTATAGTACATAGTGGTGATTTCAAGTTTGATCATACCCCTGTGGATGGGAAGCTTACAGATTTTTCTAAGCTGGCTTCCCTAGGAGAGAAGGGTGTAAGGCTCCTTTTATCCGATTCCACAAATGCAGAGAGGCCTGGATATACCCCTTCAGAAAGGGTTGTAGGTGATACACTGGATAGTATTATAAAGGATTCTCCAGGGAGGGTTTTTGTCACTACCTTTGCAAGCAATATACATCGTATCCAGCAGGTATTCAATATAGCCTATAAATACAAGAGATTTGTTGCAGTTATAGGTAAAAGTATGAACAATACAGTGAATGTAGCCAGTAGCTTGGGATACTTGGACATACCACCAAATACCCTCATCAAAGACCAGTCTATCTTTGGGTTTAAGAAGAGTAGTCTTGTAATTCTTACTAGTGGTTCCCAGGGAGAACCTATGTCTGCTTTAACTAGGCTTGCCTTTCATGAGTATAAATCTATAACTATAGAGTCCGGAGATACCGTAGTAATTGCTGCTACCCCTGTGCCAGGAAATGAAAAGATGGTGGCAAGGACAATAAATGCTCTGTTCTCTAAGGGGGCAGATGTAGTATATACTACTACCCCTGGGGTTCATGTCTCAGGACATGCAAGTATAGAGGAGCTCAAATTAATGTATTCGCTTCTAAGACCAGAATACTTTGTTCCTATCCATGGAGAGGTAAAACATCAAGTAGCTCATTCTAAATTGATTACTTCTTTAGGTCTACCTGAGGACCATATATTTAGACTAAAAAATGGCGATGTCTTAGAGATAGGGGAGGACAATGTGAGAGTAGTAGATCATATACAATCAGGAATGACTATGGTAGATGGACTTGAACTTGGAGAGGGAGGAATGGTCTTAAGGGATAGACAGAGATTAGCTCAGGATGGCATAGTGGTTATGGTGGTTACGATGGATAAAGAAAAGGAAGAGGTGGTTGGGATACCTGAGGTTGTTGTAAGAGGTGTTGTCTATAAGGAAGAAGAGGCATTTGTTGAGGAACTTAAAGGAGAGACACTTAGAGCTTTAATTACATCTAACACCCCTGTCCTTTCTAGTGATATAATAAGAGATATAGTGGGTAAGTTTATTTATGAAAAGACCAGAAGAAGGCCAGTAATAATTCCTGTGTTGGTAGAGGTATGAGAAGAAAAAAAAAGAGAACTAAAATATCTTTTCGTATAGTTTTTGCTTTACTCTTTATATCTATTCTTCTAGTTGGATGCATATGGCATCCAACAATCTTTTCTTACCCGTTTGAGTATATAGGATACTGGGGATTTGTTTTAGGCCTTTATCTTATATTCTTAAGATTTTTTTGGCTCTTTCTTTGGAGCTTTCCTCTCTTTGTGCTATTTAACTGGGCAGGGAACTTAGGAGAGTTGGTAAAGAAGATTGTTGGTTCTGAGATTCCCCTTATTCTTATAGTAGCCACTCCTATAACCCTTTGGATTATAAAAGAGACTATAGATGTTTCCAAGGCTAAGACTAAAGAAAAGGATCGGATTAAAGAGAAGAGGGTTTTTGTCCCTCCAATGTCTTTAAAGGAAAAAGAGGTTTCTTCTGAGAAGATTCAGAAGAAGCAGCCAGCGATAAGTTCTATAGAGACGGTAGATTCTAATTATAAGATGCCGCCATTTTCCCTTCTCAATGAACCTGCTAAAAGACAGAAGAGTGAGGATGTAGGCCATAATGGGGAACTTCTTGAGGTTACCCTTGAAAGTTTTGGAGTAGATGCAAAGGTTGTAAATACGGTTATAGGTCCTACCGTTACTAGATATGAATTAGCTTTAGCTACAGGGGTAAAGGTAAATTCTATAATGAAACTTTCTAATGATATTGCCCTTGCCCTTGCTGCCCCTCAGATAAGGATAGAATCTCCTATTCCGGGTAAATCTCTCCTAGGGATAGAGGTTCCAAATAAGAAGATTACAATGGTGACTATAAGAGAGATCATAGAGAGCGAGGAGTTTATAGGGAAAAAATCCCGCCTTACACTTGGTATTGGAAAGGATATTGCCGGTAAGGTTATAACAGATAGCTTAGAGGATATGCCACATCTTTTGATAGGTGGTACTACTGGTTCTGGTAAGAGTGTATGTCTGAATGCCCTAGTTATAAGTCTTCTGTATAAATCTGACCCTTCTATCTTAAGGATTGCTATGATAGACCCCAAAAGAGTAGAGCTTACTCAATATGAAGGTTTACCTCATCTTTGGGCTCCGATAGTTACAGACCCAGAACTTTCTGTGAAGTTGCTACGATTCCTCACTAAAGAGATGGATACCAGGTATGGGCTCTTTAGAGAGAACGGGGTAAGAAATATCCAAGGATATAACCAAAAGAATAAAGACCACCCTCTTCCTTATATCGTAGTTATTGTTGATGAGTTGGCTGATCTTATGATGATGTCTCCTAAGGAGATAGAGAAATTGATATGTAGGTTGGCTCAGATGGCAAGAGCTACAGGGATTCATATAATATTGGCTACTCAGAGACCATCGGTAGATGTTATAACTGGGCTTATAAAGGCAAATTTTCCTTCCCGTATAGCTTTTGCAGTATCTTCTCAGGCTGATTCTCGCGTTATACTAGATATGGCAGGAGCAGAAAAGCTCCTTGGTAAAGGAGATATGCTCTATTCTCCTGTATGGGCTATGAAACCCATAAGGGTCCAGGGTGCCTATGTCTCTGATGATGAGATAGAAAAGGTATTAAACTTTTGGAAGTCTCAAGGAGCACCAAAATATGCAGTTACTCAAGAGGATTTAGAGCTCGAAGAGGTAGAGGTATCTTTAGACGGAGGGGATAGTGATGAATATCTAGAGGAGGCGAAAAGAATCCTTAAGCAGAAGGGGACGATATCTACTAGCTTGCTCCAGAGGATGCTTAGGATTGGCTATGGAAGGGCAGCAAGGATTATCGACCTTCTAGAAGCAGAGGGATATGTAGAAAGGGGTGATGATGGTAGAGTAAGAGTGGTAAGGATGGGATAAGCAGCTTTTCTAATTTTATTAAAAATCTTGTATAGGAGGGATAAAGAATGAAGAAGTTTTTGGTGGCAATATTGATTATAGGTTTAATTATAGTGTCTGTACCAATGAGCTATGCTACAAACATAAAGGTTGGGGTAGTGTATGATGTGGGTGGAAGAGGAGACAAGAGTTTTAACGATGCTGCTTACAAGGGATTGCAGGATGCCATAAAGAAACTTGGAGTAGAGGGAAAAGATGTGGAACCAGGTGCAGGGGGAGCAAACAGAGAGGAACTTTTAAGGCTTCTTGCTGAACAGGGCTATGACCTTGTTATAGGCGTAGGTTTCCTATTTACCGATGCATTAACAAAGGTGGCTAAGGAGTTCCCCAATACCAAGTTTGCAATTGTAGACGGTGTAGTAGAAGGACTTCCGAATGTTCGTTCTTTGACATTCACCGAGCATGAAGGTTCATTCTTGGTAGGTGCTATAGCCGGTCTTATGACAAAGACAAACAAGGTAGGTTTTGTTGGCGGGATGGATATGGACCTGATCCACAAGTTTGAGGCAGGATATAAGGCTGGAGTAAAGTATGTAAATCCCAAGGCACAGGTTTTAGTAAATTATATAGGTGTTACTGGGGATGCATTTAAAGACCCAGTTAAAGGTAAAGAACTGGCTCTTTCTCAATTTAAGCAGGGAGCAGATATAGTCTACCATGCTTCAGGAGCATCTGGAGAAGGGGTTATAGAGGCGGCAAAAGAGATGAAGAAGTTTGCCATAGGAGTAGATTCTGACCAGAACTGGATTGCCCCTGGTTATGTGCTCACGAGTATGCTTAAGAGGGTGGATGTGGCAGTATATAATACTATAGAGGACGTAGTGAAGGGCAAATTTACTGGTGGAATAAAGATTTACGGCCTTAAAGAGAATGGTGTGGGTGTGGCATATGACCAGTATAATGCCAATTTGATACCTGCATCTGTGAGAAATAAGATCAGTGAACTAAAGATAGATATAATAAAGGGTAAGATAAAGGTTCCTTCTACTAGGTAGAGGAATGGAAGATACCTATATCCTTGAGACTCAGAATATAGTTAAACACTTCCCTGGAGTTTTAGCTAACGATAATGTGAGTATATCTGTAATGGAAGGAGAGATACACTCTGTTATAGGAGAGAACGGAGCAGGAAAGACCACATTAATGAATATTATATATGGTCTTATCCGTCCAGAGAGAGGAAGGATTCTAGTTAGAGGTAAAGAGGTAAATATTTCTAGTCCTGCAGTTGCTATTAAGCTAGGGATAGGAATGGTGCACCAGCATTTTATGCTGGTGCCACCGTTTACTGTGTGGGAAAATATTGTCTTAGGGAAGGAAAGAACGAAAAGGGGAGGTTTAGATAAAGAAAACATATATTCAGAATTGAAAAAACTTATAGATGATTATAAGTTCAATATACCCTTAGATGAAAAGGTAGAGAACCTTCCGGTTGGGATTGCTCAAAAGGTAGAACTTATTAAACTCTTATATAGAGGAGCAGAGATCCTTATTTTAGATGAACCTACTGCCCTCTTGGTTCCTCAAGAGGTAGAAGAACTCTTTGAAACCTTATATGCATTGAAGTCTCAAGGTAAGACAATAATATTTATATCTCACAAACTAAAGGAAGTATTGAGGATATCAGATAGGATTACTGTAATGAGAAAGGGAAAGGTAGTAGGGGTACTGAATAGAGATGAGGCTGATGAAGAGACCTTGGCTCAGCTTATGATAGGGAAGACACTTGAACCTGTTCGTTCTGTAATTTCTCAGAGGCAAGAAGAGATATTGAGACTTGAAAATATAAAATTATCTCCTAAGTTAAAACGGATAGACCTCTCCCTATATAAAGGAGAGATTCTAGGGTTAGCTGGAGTAGAAGGAAATGGCCAGAGGGAACTTTTAGATATTATTACAGGGCTTACCGTCCCTGAGGATGGAAGGATATTCTTTGCTGGTAAAGAGGTCCAACACGTAGACCCTAAGACGATAAGAGAGATAGGTATAGGATTTATTCCAGAAGATAGACAGGTGATGGGACTCATTTTAGATTTCTCTGTAGCAGAAAATATTATCCTAGGAAGGCATTATAGACCCCCATATACTATAGGGGAGAGACTAAATCTTCCTGTAATATACCGAGATGCTGAAGACATAGTGAAAAGATATGATATAAGGACCTCTTCCATATATAAGGCAGTTAGATTTCTCTCTGGGGGAAATCAGCAAAAGGTAATATTGGGGAGGGAATTATCTGCTAATCCACTTGTTCTTGTGGCTTCCCAGCCTACTAGAGGGCTAGATATAGGTGCTACAGAGATGATACATAGTTTACTATTGGATGCAAAAAGGAACGGAATGGCTGTGCTTTTGCATTCTTCAGACTTAGATGAGATTATATCTCTAAGTGATAGGATAGCGGTTATGTATGAGGGTGAGATAGTAGGTGTTTTTTCTTCCAAAGAGGTAGATGAAACAGCCCTAGGGTTATATATGACTGGAGTTAGGAAGGATTAGAGATGACAAGACGGATTCTTATATCTATCTTGGCTCCTTTCTTTGCTGTTGTCTTGGCTTTTCTTTTAGGGGCAATAGTAATAGCTTTCTTGGGACAGAACCCCATTTATGTCTATAAGGTTTTATTTTCCAACTCCATAACCAATATAGATGGATGGGGTTATGTACTCTTTAATGCTACTCCATTTATCTTTAGTGGACTAGCGGTAGCTTTAGCCTTTAAGGGTGGACTTTTTAATATAGGTGTTGAGGGACAGATATATATGGGGGCATTTGCTAGTGCTTTGGTAGGGATCACAGTGAATCTTCCCCCTATATTAGAGATTTCTCTAGCACTTCTTTTTGGGATGATAATAGGTGGGTTTTGGGGATTGATCCCTGGGTTTTTGAAGGCTCGCTTTGGAGCCCATGAGGTAATAAATACTATAATGTTGAATTTTATTGCAATGGCTCTTACTAACTATCTAGTAAATAATCCTTTCAAAGAACAGGGACAGATAAATCCTATCCCTCAGACAAAAGAATTGTATAGTGGAGCAATTATACCAAGGGTCTATCCCATGCTTAATAGACTTGGGATAAAGATGTCTCCTAGTGTCCCTTTAAACTATACATTCTTTCTTGCTCTAGTTTTCTGTCTTCTTACCTGGTATCTATTAGAAAGGACTAGGTGGGGATATGAGATCAAGGCGGTGGGATTAAACCCCAAAGCTAGTCGGTATGGTGGGATAAAACCAGAATTTATAGTCATTCTTACTATGTTTTTGAGCGGAGCCTTAGGAGGTTTAGGGGGAATTAATGATGTAATGGGATATAGATATAGATTTCTTGATGGATTCTCCCATGGGATAGGTTTTACTGGTATTGCAGTTGCCCTTTTAGGTAAGAGTAATCCAATTGGTATTATCTTTGCTAGCATCCTCTTTGGGATACTCGACAGAGGGGCTTTGGCAATGGATGTCTTTACAAATACTCCTAGAGAGCTTATCCAGGTAATTCAGGCAATTATCATCATTTTCGTAGCTATAGGGAATGAGTTGATCTTTAGACTACTTATGAGACTAGAGAGGGAAAGGGAATGATTGGAAGTATCTTTTCTTTAGAGGTTTTAGCATCGGCATTACGGATGTCTGTTCCTCTTACCTTTGCTGCCCTTGGAGGGGTGTATAGTGAAAGAGGCGGGGTAGTAAATATAGCCTTAGAGGGGATAATGCTTGTAGGTGCCTTTGGGGCGGTATTGGGTGCGTATCTTACAGGTAACTCCTGGATAGGGTTATTAGTGGCAATGAGTTTCGGCCTTTTGATTGCCCTTATCCATGCGGTTGTATCAATAACCTTTAGGATTAATCAGATAGTCAGTGGAACAGCATTAAATATAATGGCTACAGGGCTTACTACTTTTCTTTCTAGGCTGATCTTTAAGGCTGCCGGCTCCTCTCCTCATATAGAGGGTATGACTCAGTGGTATATTCCAGGAATAGGTGGAAGTGTATCCCCTCTTATGGTGATAATGTTTTTGAGTATTATCTTGAGTCAATTTGTAATATTCCGGACTAGATATGGACTAAGACTTAGGGCATGTGGAGAGAATCCGTTTGCTGCCGATAGCTTAGGGATAAATGTTATAAGAATGAGGTATAGCGGAGTTTTGATAAGTGGTGCCCTTGGAGGGTTAGGGGGAGCTTTTTTGAGTCTAGAACATGCCCGTGTCTTTGTAGAAGGGATGACGACAGGAAGAGGTTTTATAGCCCTAGCAGCTATGATCTTTGGAAGATGGACTCCTATAGGTTCATTTGGTGCCTGTTTTTTATTTGGGTTTGCAGAAGCCTTAAGGATGAGATTGGAGGGTTTAGGTATCCCTACTCAATTTATTCAGATGATACCTTACATAATCACTATGCTTGTACTAGTAGGAGTCGTTGGAAGGGCAGTTGCACCTGCTTATGATGGGGTACCTTTTGAGAAGTGAATGGGAGAAAACTTGGGGATATTCTTAAAGAGAGAAGAGAGGCCCTTAACCTAAGTATAAAAGAAGTTGCTGATGCTACTAAGTTGAAGAAGAGTATAATTGTTGCGCTAGAAAATGGAGACTATAGAGAACTTCCAGAGCCTGTGTATATCCGTGGCTTTTTGAAGTTGTATGCCTTAGTATTGGGGCTAGACTACAGAGAATTGTCTCTTTTATTGGACAAAGAATTAGAATCAGCTGGTAAGGTAGAGAAGGAGTATGAGGAAGAAAAACGTAATTTATTCTTGCCTTTACTTACTCTGATTATCGTTATAGGAGTAGTTGTCTCTATATTTTATTTCCTATCCTTGAGAAGGCAGTTGCAAAATCCTAAGATCCTAGGGCAACCCCCACCCATATCTAATCCTATACAACAGCCAGTTCAAGGGTCTTCTCAGTCTTCTTCACCTGAAGGTGCAAAGAAGATTGAACCTATCAAGAAAGAGGTAGTAGTAGATATAGAGGGCTTAGATTATTCTTGGCTTAGGGTAACAGTTGATAATAACAAGGTTTTTGAAGGATTTATCAATAAAGGCGACCACTTTGAATGGAAAGGCGTAGATAGGATAAAGATAAGAATTGGAAATGCTGGTGGTGTCAGTGTTATTGTAAATGGTCAGGATTTGGGAGTCTTAGGGAAAAGAGGAGAAGTTTTGGAGAGAGAATTTTTGCCAAAATGAATGTGTACATATTTACCCTTGGTTGTTTCAAGAACGAGGTAGATTCTTTGGGTATTGCAGGATCCCTTGAGGATGCAGGTCTTAATATTGTTAGTAGGAGGGAAGAGGCAGATATCATCATAATAAATACCTGTGGATTTATTAATTCTGCTAAGGAAGAGGCTATAGATACAATCCTAGAGTTTATAGATTATAAACAAACTAGAGATGTGAAACTTATAGTGACAGGGTGTCTTGTCCAGAGATATTTAGATGAACTCAGGAGAGAATTCCCTGAGATGGATGGATTTGTTGGTTTAGGAAGATTTAAAGATTTCCCTAAGATTATTTCAAAGATAATATATGGAGACAGGGTCATTGAGGAAGGTAAAATAGGAGAGTTGCTTGACTTCAAGGTGAAGGATTTTTCTCTCTCTTATTTTTTAAAAATCTCTGATGGATGTAATAATAGATGCTCTTATTGTGCTATCCCCTTGATAAGAGGTCCGCTTCAGGTAAGACATCCGGAGGATATACTTAAAGAAGCTAAGATAGCTATTAATTCAGGAAGTAAAGAGATTGTTCTTATTGCCCAAGACCTTACTTCTTACGATTATAAGGGATATAGGCTTCAAGACCTTTTGAGGGACATTAATACTCTTCCAGGAGAATTCTGGATAAGATTATTATATCTTCATCCAAGTAGAATAAATAAAGAGATAGTTAATGCTATAGCTAGTTTAGAGAAGGTTGTAAAGTATGTAGACATCCCTCTTCAGCATTCCAATGAAGATGTCCTTAAGAGTATGGGTAGACCTGGAATAGGCATAGCAAGAAATGCATTGAGACTGATTAGAGAGATACCTAACGTGATAATAAGAACTACATTTATAGTGGGGTACCCTACTGAAACCCCAGAAGCATTTGAAGACCTTGCCAATTTCATCTTAAATGAGAGATTTCACAGGGTAGGATTTTTCAAATATTCTCAGGAGGAGAATACTCCTGCATTTAGCTTAGGTGACCCTATCCCTGAAAGGGTAAAGAGATACAGATTGAGAAAGGTCCAGGATATACAGGAAGAGATTACTCGTGAATTCCATTTAAGCCTTATTGGTAATGTCTTTAAGGTGTTGATAGAAAGAGAGTATAATGATATTGATGGTAGTTCTAAAATATTTGTAGGGAGAACATATATGGATGCACCAGAGATAGACTCCAGAGTGTTTGTAGAAAGTACTGAGAATATAACAGGAAGATTTATAGAAGTAAGATTAACTAGATTGGATAGATATGATTTCTATGGTGAGATTTGGAGGAATGAATGAAGGCATATATATTAGGTGTAGGAAATGAACTTACCAATGGGACAATTACTAATACAAATGGCTCATATATTGCCAAAAGATTGGTAGATCTTGGTATAGATGTAGCGGGAATAGTAGATACTAAAGACAGCATTGATCTCATGGTCTCTGTTCTTAGATATGCGTTCCCAATATCTGACATTATAGTAATTACAGGTGGACTAGGTCCTACCCATGATGACCTTACTAGAGAGGCCATAGCAGTCTTTACTGGATTACCTCTAGTATTTTCAGAGGAGGCATTTAAAGGTGCCCAGGATTATTTTATTGTCAGAAAAAGGCCTATGGGTCCTGGAACCCCTAAGGAGGCATTTGTTCCTAGAGGTGCTGTGCCTCTTAATAATAATGTTGGTGTGGCTTGCGGCTTTTGGCTAGAGTGGAAGGGCAAATACATAATAGCCCTGCCAGGCGTTCCTAGAGAGGCCAGGTCTATCTGGGAAGATGAGGTGATGAAGAGATTAGAGAGGATTGTTGGGAAAAGAAACCCTTCTATCTTTTCTTTTAAGATATTCGGTTATGGAGAATCTATAGTAGAGGCTAAAATTTTAGATGTGATTAGAGAAGACTTCTCTAATGTGGAGATCCTTATTGGAGAGCCATTAGAGATAAAATTAAATATAAGGGGAGAAAAGGCGGAAGAGATTGCTTCAAAGATTATTCACTCTTTAGGTGATGCTATATTTACTACTAGTGGTGAAACTATGGAGGAGGTAGTGGTAAAGAGACTTATAGAGAAGGATATCACTATAGCGGTAGCTGAATCCTGTACAGGAGGACTGCTCTCTCAAAGGATAACAAGTGTCCCTGGAAGTTCTAAGGTCTTTAGAGGGGGGTTTGTTCCATACTCTGGGTGGGCAAAAAGAATGCTGGGTGTTCCCCCATATATCCTTCAAGAGGGGGAGGTAAGTGTAGAAATAGCTGAAAGTCTTGCCAACCTGGCAAGAGAAAGATTATCTTCTACTATTGGGATAGGTATCACAGGGAATGCAGGCCCTACTGCTGGTGATCCCAATCAACCTGTTGGGTATACCTGTATAAGTTTAGTAAATCCTGATGGCTGTATTTCTAGGGAGTTTCAGTTAGAAGGTGACCGAGATAGAGTAAGATTTACAGCTACTCAGTGGGCACTGGATATGATAAGGAGGGCAGTTTGAGACTTTTTATAGCAATAGAGCTTCCTCAAGATATAAAAGAAGGCTTAATGAAGATGGAAGACGCTCTTAAACCGCATATTGCTGATATAAAGTGGGTGGAGAAAGAAAATTTTCACATTACTTTGAGGTTCCTTGGAGAGATAGAAGAAGCCCTCTTAAAGGATGTAGAAGTCTCCGTAGAGGAAACGGCTAATAATTGCTCGTCATTCGATATATCCTTATCTAAGATAGGGACGTTCCCCTATGTTATATGGGTAGGGATAGACAAGGGAAAGGAAATTTTAGCTGATATCGCCCGTAAACTAGATGAGTCTCTTGTTAAATATGGCTTTTCTCCTGCTGATAAGCCGTTCTCCCCTCATATAACATTGGGAAGGTCTAAAAGGACAATAAAAAAGATACCCCAAGTAGACATTAAAGCACTCCAGTTTAGGGCTGAGTCAGTTACTATAGTCAAGAGTACATTACTTCCTAGGGGCCCTATCTACGAACCTGTTAGAAGATTTCCTTTTCTATAGCCTCCCAATTTTCTTTCCAGAATCTTCCTACATCAATGAGTTCTTGAAGGATGACCTTTCTCGTTCCTTCATCTTCTACAAGGTTTGTATTTTCAAAGTATTTAATTAAAGACACAAGCCTTTTTAGAGAGAAGTCCCTTGCCTGTAACTTTAGCTTGTCTATTCTTTCTGGATCTCCAGATCCTTCTTTTATTGCTACTATCTTTCTCTTCCATCTTTCAAGCCAATCCTCAGGGGGCATCCTTGTAGAAATAATATATTCGGCGATTTTATGAGTTTTCTCTACATTTTTTGCTGCAATCCTGCCTGCTAATATCGTAGTATATCTAAAAGAGAGCGTAAATATGGCAATAAAGGCTAGAAATAGTATGATTATTCCCCAGATCATTCTATACCTACTAGGCTTAGCTTCTCTGCAAAGTGGCAGGCTACAAAGTGGTCATTACCTAGGTTCCTTAACTGCGGATGCTCTTCTTTGCATATCTCTTTTACATATGGACATCTAGGATGGAAGTAACATCCACTAGGCGGATTTGATGGGTCTGCTACCTCTCCAAATAATAGCTTCCTTGTCTCTCTATACTTCGGATCTGGCTTCGGTACTGCTGCTAGTAATGCCTCTGTATATGGATGCTTTGGATTCTTAAATAGCTCCTCTGTCTCTGCCATCTCTACTAGTTTACCTACATACATCACTGCTACCCTATCACTTATATGCTCTACTACCCCTAGGTCATGTG
>JBMFOH010000025.1:0-25639 GCA_049969715.1 bacterium
TAAGTTATCTAGGATTACCCATCGTATTAGAATGTTTCAAACGGTCTTTGGAAAGGGGGTGGGCAAAATGATTACAGGCCAGGGTGTTGACTCTCAGTTTGGGGACACTTTCTATAGAAGCCTCTTACTAACCAGTTCCCTCCTGCTCTTCAGATGATATAGTATTAATAAAAAAACTTGAGAAGAAGAGGAGGAATCATATATCTAGAAAAGTTTCCTTTGAAGCTAAGGAAAAACAAGTTATCCGCTTCCTTAAGAATTCAGCATTCAATATGCATGATATATCCTTATCATTATTAACCTATATTGGATAAAATATCGAGTATCTCAGGATATAGTCCTGTTATCATAGATTGGGTAACTAATGATGGTTAGGCTCTTTTTGGTGTAGCTTTATCTTCTAAGTTAGGTAGAGCTTTGGTATTTTAACGAAATATTATACCTGCAGAAAGATTTAACCCTGAATCAAAATAATATAGAGATAAATTTCATTGAAAGATTAAGAAGGGTCTGTCAAGAAACTAGAGTAAATTCCTAATCGTTCTTTAAAATAAACAGCTAACGCTGTCAGTATCAGGTGCCAATCCTTTATCTTCTACTGCTAGGTATATCCCTTTAAATAATACCTCATCGTTTGGGAATATTACCCTACTCCTAATCTTGAAAAGATACGATCTTCTTTTAGTTATATAGACTCATAATTATACATTTTCTATCTTGTTGGTAAATCTTTTTATCCTATCTATCACTCGAGATTTTCCTATCAGTTCTAATGTCTCAAATAGACTTGGCGTAACTTTTTTCCCTGTCACTATGATTCTTAATGACTGGAGAAAACCTCTTGAATCTAATGACTCTTCCTCTATGAAACCTCTTATACAGGTTTCTATTGTCGTAGCCCTCCAATCTTCTAGAAGAGCTAACTTACTATTTAGTCTTGATAAAATATCGCTAATCTTCTCCCTATCAAATGGTTCAATCTCTCTCCGGAAGTCTTCTATAAAGAAAAAATCTCCTATACTTATAAAATCATTTAAAGTCTTTACTCTAGGCTGGAGTAATCCTATTACACTTAGGAGATACTTTCTATCTAAGGTCCAATCCTTGAGTCCTTTCTCGATTAGAAACTCAGATAGAGACTCTAACAACTCTTCCTTCTCTTTTCTCCGTATATGTTCTTGTGAGAGAAATTCTAACTTTTTCATATCAAAGATAGCAGGATTTTTAGTGAGTCTCTCTAGAGAGAATAATTCTATTAATTCCTCTTTTGTGAGTATCTGCTTATCGTTATAAGATGCCCCCATAAGGGCAAGAAAGTTTATCATCGCCTCTGATGGGAATCCCATATCTTTATACTCTCCAATTGATGTGGCTCCATGGCGTTTGCTAAGCTTGGCTTTATCAGGACCTAATATCATCGGAATGTGGATAAATATTGGTACTCTTTTATTTAGAGCATTATAAACCTGAATCTGTTTTGGTGTATTTGAGATATGGTCCTCCCCCCTTATTACATGTGTTATCTTCATATCTATATCATCTATTACAACACCGAAGTTATATGTAGGGGTACCATCTGATTTTAGGATTACAAAGTCATCGATAGTGTTATTCTGAAAGTGGAGTTCTCCTCTTAGATAATCAAAGAATACTGTTTCCCCTTCTTTGGTTACAAAGAGACGGATTGCAGGCTTTCTAGTCCTTCTAAGTTCCTCCTTTTCACTTTCAGATAGATTTAGGCAGTGTCTATCATACCCATTAGATTTCCTTGCTTCTAATTCCTCTTTGGTACAGAAACATTCATATGCCTTTCCCTCTTTTACTAGCTTTTCGGCGATTTCTCTATAGATATGAAGTCTTTCACTCTGTCTATAGAACTCATCCCAATCTAGTCCTAGCCACTTTAGATCCTCTATTATCGCCTCTTCGAACTCTACCTTTGACCTCTCTCTATCGGTATCCTCTATCCTTAAAATGAACGCTCCCCCCTCTTTTCTAGCGAATAACCAGTTAAAAAGGGCAGTACGAGCTGTTCCTATGTGGAGATATCCTGTAGGACTTGGGGCAAACCGAACTCTTATACCCATATCAGATTAGCTATTTTCTTCGCATCTAATCTCTTGAGTACAGCCTTCATAAGCCTTACTGTATCTTCGAAGTCATCTCTATGGACAACTCCCACGTGGCTATGTATATATCGGGACGGAACACTGATAACTACTGTAGGGACTCCTCCATCATATAAATGGATCCTCCCTCCATCTTCTCCTCCCCTTAGAAGGAGTTCATACTGGTAGGGGATATGTTCTTCTTCTGCTACCTCTTCCACAAACTCTACCAATTTTCTATTTGGAAGCATACTACTATCCATAACTCCAATAGATGGTCCCTTACCTAACTTTATATCTGACTCCTCCTTCTTTACATTTGGAGTATCTCCCGCTAAACCTACCTCTAGGACAAACGCTACATCAGGTTTTGCTATCTTCACACTAGTCTCGGCTCCCCTTAAACCCACTTCCTCTTGAACAGTGCCTACTCCTATAATAGTGTTAGGATGCTCCTCTCCCTTTAATTCCTCAAAGACCCTAATAATTACAGCGCATCCTATCCTATCATCCCATGCCTTACCTAAAAGATATTTGCCATCTTTTCCTATCACTTGATACTGAGACCAAGGCACTATCGGAGATCCGGGCTTTATACCGAAGTCCTTTTCTACCTCCTCCTTACTCCTCGCTCCTATATCTATAAAGAGGTCTTCCAGTTTTATAGGTTTTTCTCTCTCTTCTTGTGGAAGGAGGTGGGGCGGTTTAGAACCTATTACTCCTGGAAATTCTCCACTCTTTGAATATACTATTACCCTCTGGGATGGTAATACCTGACTCCACCATCCTCCTATAGGGGCAAATTTCAGGAATCCTTCATCAGTTATGTATTTTACTATAAAACCTACCTCATCCATATGGGCAGCAAGCATTACCCTTGGGTAGCTCATATCTCCTCTCTTTTCACAGAGGATACTTCCTATTCTATCATACTTTATTTCTCCAAAGGGAGAAAGATACTGAGCCATCTTTTCCCTTATTCTATCTTCATAGCTACCTATCCCTGGTGTCTCTGTTAAATCCTTTAGAAGTAGGTCTATGCTATCCAATCTATATCACTTCCCTCCTGGAAATAATATGTCCTTTTGCTCTTTAGTAAGGACCTCCCTTAGACTCACCATATAATTTACCTCATCATCCTTCTTCTTGTTGTCTATAGCTATTATCAGTGCAACCCTTGTATTTATGTCTTTTGTTGATGCCCTTTCTTGTCTCAGCTGTTGGACCTTATATCCTTCTATCATACGAGCTATGTCGAGATTTAATCTTTCTTTATCGTATGCCTCACGTAACTGTTCTAATCTATCAACCTGTTCTTTGGTAAATAGGATCGGAAATTGCTTGAGCTGTTCCTGAGTAAGAACCTTTTGCATCTCAAAGTAATAGGTTATCCTTGCCTTCTGGAGCTCTCTTAGGTCACTCAATAACTGCTCTCTGATCTTATCTATACTGGTTTGGTCATTCTTCTGGGCAGCAGGCTTTAGCTGTTTATTCCAGGTATCAGAGAATGCCTTTGAATATTTTACCTCTGCTTCTTGAAGATTTTCTCTTAGTTTGGTAAGCTTATCTATCTGGTCTGATGTAAGGTTTAATTTCCCTATGTCTACCTCAGGAATAGGCTTGCCAAAGTTATACTTTAATGGGTCTGTAATGATTGTCTTTACTGATACCTTCATAAGTGGTTTTGTCTTCGTTTGCTGGGCAAACCCACTAGTAGAGACTAGAACAAGTATTAATATTACTGATACTACTAGTAGCAATTTTTTCATCTATCTTTCACCTCCGAGATTTTTTCATAGCCTTTTTGGGCAAGATATGAACTTCTTACAAATGGACCGGCAATAACATATTTAATACCTGCCTCATAAGCCATCGATTCAAACTCTTTAAACCTTTCTGGGCGAACATACTCCACTACCGGTAGATGTTTTTTAGATGGCTGAAGATATTGTCCAATAGTGAGTATATCGCATCCTACTCCTGCTAACCTTTTAAACACACTAAAAAGCTCTTCTTCCTTTTCTCCTAATCCTACCATTATTCCAGACTTAGTAATTATACTAGAGTGTCGCTCTTTGGTCCAATAGAGTATCTCTATGGATCTATCAAAATCAGCTATAGGTCTTACTGTAGGATAGAGTGATGGGACAGTCTCCACATTATGGTTTAGTACATCCGGATGGGCATCCAATACAATATTTAATGCACCTCTATCTCCTTTGAAGTCTGGAATAAGGACCTCTATCTTTACATCAGACGAGGTTTTCTTTATCTCTAGTATTGTATCTCTAAACTGCTCTGCACCTCCTTTTATCAGGTCATCTCTTGTAACAGATGTAACTACTACATATCTAAGATTTAACGCCTTTACTGCATTCGCCACCCTCTTTGGCTCATCGACATCTACTGGGGAAGGTCTACCTTTTTCTATAGCGCAGAATCTACAGTTTCTTGTACAGATCTTCCCAAGGATAAGGAAGGTAGCTGTCCCCTGGTTAAAACACTCAGATATATTGGGACACTGGGCTTCTTGGCATACTGTATGTAGTAGATTCTTCGATAATGCATCCTCTACATTCAATGCCTCTAGGGTTTCACCTGTTATTTTTTTTCTTAACCATACAGGTTTACTAACCAAATACAATCCTCCTATCAAAGATTTCACTAAATATACGTAATAAATTACTCTTTAGTTCGTCCATTGGAACTGATTCACCTAAAACCTTTTCTATTGAGACCATCTCTACATCTTCCAGCCCACATGGACGAATGAGATTAAAGTCCTCTAATCTATTGTTTACATTTAGTGCCAAACCATGATAAGTAACCCATCTCCTTACAGCTACCCCTATAGAACATATCTTTCTTCTCTGATCTATCCATACCCCTGTAAATCCTTTCTTCCTTATTCCCTTTATATTATATATGCCAAGTAACTCTATTACTAGCTCCTCTAGTTCCCTTACATATGTATGTATATCCTTTTTATCTAGCTTTAGTATGGGATATACTACGAGTTGTCCAGGCTCATGGAGGGTAATACTTCCTCCTCTAGAGGAATTATAGACCTCTATCCCCTTAGCTTTTATCTCGTCTATACTTTTTAAAAATACTGATTCCCTTTTAGTGCTTTTACCCAGAGTAAATACTGAGGGATGTTCCACAAAGATAAGGTACCCTGGCGATTCTTCTCCAATAACCTTTAAAACCAGCTCTTCTTGAAGGAGCTCGGTATTTCTGTATCTTTCCAGTCCTAGGTCTAGAAATATACATTCTAGCATTTACATATACCTCTTCCACTTATATAATTAATATTAGCATATTAGTAAAGTTTATATAGGAGGAAGATATGCTTGAGGCTTTAAAGGCAGATTTTAAAGCAGTTTTTGAAAAAGACCCAGCTGCCAGGAATATTCTAGATGTAATATTATTTTATCCTGGTTTTCATGCGATTGTAGGCTATAGGATAGCTCATTGGCTTTGGGATATTGGGCTTAAAAATCTCGCTATGTGTATTTCATTTGTTATTCGTAGACTTACTGGGATAGAGATCCATCCTGCTGCTAAGATTGGAAAAGGATTCTTCATAGACCATGGGATGGGGGTAGTGATAGGGGAGACTACAGAGATAGGCGAGGATGTCTTATTGTATCAAGGAGTAACACTGGGTGGTACTGGAAAACATAAGGGTAAGAGACATCCCACTATTGGGAATAATGTAGTAGTTGGAGCTGGAGCAAAGGTTCTTGGACCAATAAATATAGGGGACAATGTCAAGATTGGGGCTGGTTCAGTTGTACTAAGGTCTATACCAAATAATTCTACCGTAGTTGGGATCCCAGGTAAGATAGTAAGGAGAAATGGGCAGAAACTTACCCCAGCAGAACAGTTGGCGCACGGAGATATTCCTGATATAGAGAGTATGGCTATAAGATGCTTAGAGTGTGAATTAAAGAGGTTACGGGAAGAACTTAATAATCTTAGAAGGGAGATTAGTAGCTTTAGCTCGAAAGTATCTTAATATCTACCTCCTCTCTTATCCTCTCTACATCATCCATTTTAAATATACATCCGCCAAAACTTAGTGTATTTGCTGTACCACAGGCTATCGCAAGTCTTAGTATCTTTTTTGGAGAAAATCCGTTAATCCTTCCATAGATAACAGCACTATAGAAGGCGTCTCCTGAACCTATAGAATATTTTGAATATAATTTGGTAGGTCTTCCTTCTATTACTGTCTCCTCATTGATAAATATTGCTCCATTTTCTCCCCTAGTAATTATAAGCCATCTTGTGCCAATCTTATACAGCTTTCTATAAAGGTTTAAGAGAGACCCTCTTTCTTTGATATCTATATTGAATGCCCCTCTTAGTTCTTCTTCATTTATCTTTATGCAGAAGGCTCCAACCTTAGAAGTTAGTTCTAAGATCCTTCCACTTGTATCTATAAATATCTCTTTATCCTCCATTTTAAATCTATTTACTATCTCATAGATCTTTTCAGGAGAGAAACTTGGTGGGGCCCCTCCAGAAAGTACGAATATCTTTACTAGTGGAAGGTATCTCTCTGTGAGAAACATAATAAAGTCTTCTATCTCCTTCTCAGTTATTTCTGGACCTAATTCATTGGTTATTACTCCTAGCCCTGTAGGTTCCTCATAAGTAGCATAGGCTATTCGTGTTTCATCATTTATCCAAAAATAGTCGTTATTTATGCCTTCTTTTTCTATCTTTTCCTTAAAAATTTCTCCTATCTTACCTCCAATTATTCCTGAGCAGATATAATCATTATAGCCTAATGTCTTTAATGCCCTTCCTACATTTGCCCCCTTCCCCCCTGCCAACACTATCAACCTTTCTGCCTTATTTACCCCCAACGGATTGTATTTTTTTACGATGGCAGTCCTATCTAATGCAGGATTTAGATTTACAATGATTACCTCTGGCATAAACTAGTCTCCTTTCTTGTTATATATTAGCTTCTTAACCTTTATGCTACAATATTAATATGAATGAGAGAAGTTTAAAACTCTGTGAGTTTTCATTTATACTTGATACATTGGCTGAGCTTACTGAAACTCCTATGGGTAAAGAGTTGGCTCTAGCTTTGAGACCTTCCTCTGATAAAGAGGAGATAATGAGGTCCTCTCTTGAAACAGAGGAGGCTAGAAAACTCTTTCTCTATATGCCTCCTCCTAGCCTATATGGTATTGTGGATATCAAACCCTTTGTCCTTCGCACTAATATGGGAGCAATACTTGAGCCTTCGGAACTTTTCAGTGTAGCGGTATTCCTTTCTAGGTTACCAGAGGTAAAAAGATACCTAAAGGGTGAGAATCTCAGTAGGTTAAAGGGCGATATCATTTTGATACCATCCTTGCAGGAAGCGATTGAACACGCTATAGACGAGGAAGGGAATATAAAACCTAATGCCTCTAGCAAGCTTACTGGGATAAGAAGACACATAACAAAACTAGAAGAGTCTATAAGAAGGTATCTAGAGTCACACATAAGTGGAGAATGGAGCGGATTTGTTCAGGAAGGCTATATAACAATAAGGAATGGTAGATATGTAATCCCTGTAAAATCTTCTCAGAAGAGATTTATTAAGAGTATCGTTCATGATGTTTCTCAGAGTGGTAATACATTCTTTGTTGAGCCATACGATGTGGTAGATATGAATAATGCATTGCAAGAGGCAAAGAAGGAAGAGGAGTATGAAATCCAGAGGATACTTAGGGAGCTATCTCTTAAGGTTTCTAATCATAGTGAGGAACTTTTATCAACGAGGGATGTGATAGCTCATATAGATTTTATCTTTGCTAAGGCAAGATTGTCACTCCAGTGGAAGTGTGTCCCCCCTGTATGGATAGATAAGCCCCTTGTAAGGCTAAGAGGAGCTAGACATCCTATCCTTGGGAAAAGGGCTATTCCTATAGATGTAGAGATAGGGGATAGATTTAACATCCTAGTGATCAGTGGTCCAAATACTGGAGGCAAGACAGTTACCCTTAAAACTGTAGGACTATTTGTAATGATGGCTCAGTCCGGTCTTCATCTCCCTACAGACCTAGCAGAGATGGGGATATTTGATGATGTGTTTGTAGAGATAGGTGATGAACAGAGTATAAACCAAGACTTAAGTAGTTTTTCTGCTCATCTGACCCATATCATACCCTTTCTAAATGAATCGAGAGAGAATACCCTTGTACTTATAGATGAACCTGTCACAGGGACAAGCCCTAAGGAAGGAGCTGTTCTTGCCATAAGTATCCTTGAAGAGTTAAGAGAGAAAGGGGCAAAGGTAATAGTTGCTAGCCACTATGATGAGCTTAAGATGTGGGCAAGTAATTCTAAAGATGTAATAAATGGGGCAATGGAATTTGACCCTGAGACGTTTCTTCCTACGTATAAGCTTCATATTGGAAGACCTGGGGTGAGTAATGCCTTTGTGATAGCTAGAAAACTTGGTATAGACGAAAAGGTTATAGAGAGAGCAGAGAGGTTACTCTCTAGTGAAGAACTTGATCTGGTAAGGCTTCTTGAGCAGTTGGACCAACTGGAGAGGAATCTGAACTCTGAGATAGAACGAGCTAAAAGGGAAAAGGAAATTTCTGAAGAACTAAGAAAAAGGTATGAGTCTTTATTAAAGGAGCTCTCTGACCAGCAGAAATTGATGCTAAGAAGAGCAAAGGAAGAGGCTAGAAACTTGGTCGTTCAGACCAAAATACAGCTTGATAAGATCTATAATAAGGCTAAAACATCATCAAGAAAGGAGATAGCCTCTTTAAAGGAGAGGTTAGAAGAGGTAGGTTCTACACTCAGAGAAGAGGAGGATATATTTGAAGGAGAAAGAGTAAGGGAGTTAAACATAGGGATGCGGGTATTTGTTCCGAGGTTTAACCAGAATGGAGAGGTAATCGGCTCTAATGGAGATAAGGCTACTATTCTTTTGGGTAATGTTAAGGTAGATATCTCTAAAGACGAACTCTACATTCCTAAGGTAGAAAAGAAAGTAAAAGAAGAGGATAATATACTCCAGATTAAAAGAGAGAAAGCAGGTCTTCCCAACACCTTATATATAAGGAAACTTAGTGTTGAAGAGGCTCTTACTAGACTAGAGAAGTATATAGACGATGCAGTGTTGGCAGGTATCTCTCCTATCTACATAGTTCATGGGAAAGGTACTGGGGTACTGAGGAAACTAGTCGCTAATTTTCTAAAAGATCACCCTATGGTAGAATCTTTTAGACTTGGAGAGTATAATGAGGGTGGATGGGGAGTCACAGTAGCATATCTGAAGGGGTTATAATACATCAATTGAATTGATTAGGAGGGCTCAGTGGAGGATATAAAGGAAATATTTCTAAAATTAGCTAAAGAGAAAGGTGTGAGATATGCAGAACTTAGGATAGAGGAATCAGAGGTGAATAACATAGCTTTTAGGGGGAAAGAACTCGAAGAATTTTCTGTTTCAAGTTCTAAAGGAGGGAATATTAGGATACTTGGTAAGAATGGCTGGGGATTTGTATCTTTTAATGAGATAGTTCCTTCTAGTATTAGGGAGTACTTTGACCAGGCTTATATGGCAAGTAACCTTATAGTAGGTTCCCCTATAGATATCGAATACCTCCCTCCAATTTCTGACAGAGTGGTAATCCCAATGAAGAGAGATTTTAGAGGGGTTCCTCTTGATGAAAAGAAGAAACTTCTTGGTGAATACAACGAATTAATGCTTAGGTTTAGTCCAAAGATTCAGAGTACTCAGGTAAGATATTCTGACCGCTTTGTAAGGAGATCATATATAAATACCGAAGGAACAGATATCTTTCAGGAGAGAGGAGATATATCTAGTGTCTTTGTGGCATTAGCAAGAGAGGGTGATCTGGTAGAACAGTATCACTATTCCTTTGGCGGGATAGAAGGTTTTCAGATTATGGAGAACCTCCATGGAGAGGCATTAAATACTGCAGATATGGCAGTGAGATTATTATCTGCTCCTGTGGTAAAGGCTGGAGAGTATACCGTTGTCCTTGATCCTAGATTGGCGGGTGTCTTTATACATGAGGCATTTGGACATCTCAGTGAGTCAGACTTTGTTTATGAGAATGAGAAGCTAAAGGAACTTATGATTATAGGAAAGAGGTTTGGTCCTGAATTTCTTAATGTAGTTGATGACCCTACATATCCAGACTTGAGGGGCTCTTATAGATATGATGATGAAGGCACTCCAACCCGTAAGATCTACCTGATAAGAGATGGGGTACTTACAGGAAGATTACATTCTAGAGAAACCGCTAAAAAGATGAATGAATCGGTTACAGGTAATGCAAGGGCTATAAATTATAGATATCAGCCTATAGTGAGGATGAGTAATACCTTTATTGAACCTAAGGATTGGGACTTTAGTGACCTTATTTCAGATATAAAGTATGGTATCTACGCGGTAGGGGCATATGGAGGACAGACGGCGATGGAGATGTTTACCTTCAGTGCCCAAGAGGGGTATATAATAGAGAATGGAAAGATTGGAGAGCTTGTGAGAGACGTAGTCCTTACTGGTAATGTATTTATCACCTTGCAGAATATAGAAAAGATAGGCAATGACCTTAGGTTTAGTCAGGGGGGAGGCTGTGGAAAGGGCAGACAGTCGCCTCTTCCAGTGGCTACTGGTAGCCCGCATATTAGGATAAGAAATGTAGTAGTAGGGGGAAGATAGAATGGAAGAAATCATAAAGAAGCTTGTATCTAATAATATTAAAGGGGATGTGTTCTTTAGAAAGGGGGTTTCTATCTCTGTATCGTTTGACGCGAATAGATTGAAATCTATAGATATAAATGAAAGTTCAGGGGTGGGGTTAAGGGTAATAATTAATGGAAAGATTGGATATTCAAGCCAGTATGGAGCTTATGATGTGAATTGGCTGTTTGAGAAGGCTATTGCCACGACTAACATAGATACAAATCTCAAATTACCTGAAGGTTTAAATGACAAAGATGTCTTCTCTGACAGAGCTTTAGAGTCAATATCAGTGGAAGAACTTGTCAGAATTGGTAAGGATATGATTGAAAGAGTCTTAAATGTTTATCCAGATGTCTTATGCAGTTTAGAGTTCAAAAAAGATACTGGAGAAACTATCATAAGAAACACAGAGGGAATAGACTGCAAGAGAAAAAGGTCTATCTTAACAGTAGGGATGAGTGTAAATAGAATAAAAGGGACAGATATGTTGGAGATATATGAAGAGATTGGGGTAAAAGAACTGAGTAAACTAGATACTGATAAGGTTACTTCTAAAGTAATAGAGACTCTAGATGCCAGTAAAGAGATAACCAAGGTATCTAGAACGCGGATACCTGTTATATTTACCCCAAAGGCAGTATATGTTCTATTACTTCCGATTGTTTCTTCATTAAATGGTAAGATTGTTGTTATGGGGGCTTCTCCTTTACGAGATAAGATAGGGGAAAAGACCTTTGATGAACAATTCTCCCTGATAGAGGACCCATCTAATAGGGATGGATTGGCAACTACTAGTTTTGACGATGAGGGGGTGCCAACCAGTCCCATTTCTTTAGTGGAAAATGGAGTAGTGAGTGGATTCTATTTTGACCTTCATACCGCTTCACTCATGGGAAAGGATGGAAATGGTCATGGATTTAGAAGTGGGCTAGGTCAACCCTCTCCAGGATTGACTAATCTTATAATTTTGGCAGGAGATAAAGGCATTAAGGAGATTATATCCTCCTTAGATGAGGTCTTAATAATAGACCAGATGATGGGCGTAGGCCAGGGGAATGTGTTGAGCGGAGAGTTTTCCGTAAATGTTCATCTAGGATACCTCTATAGAAAGGGAGAATTAGTAGGGAGAGTGAAAGATACTATGGTGGCAGGTAATGCGTATAGTGCTTTGAGTAATGTCTTGGCATTAAGTAGAGAGACAGAATGGGTAGAGGGGACATTAAATACCCCATATATATGTATCCCAGAGCTTACAGTAGTAAGTAAGGTTTAGGAGGTGTAGTAATTATGTCAAAAAGGACGAGTAATTTTATAATAACGGTAGCTGTACTTCTAGCTATAGCTGTAGTACTATGGGTAACTCAGATAAAGCATCAGCCAACCCAACAGACTACAGGGCAGATGCCAAGTGTTGGAGAGAGTGTCCAGGCTTCTACTCAAACAAAGTCAGAGGGGAAAAAGTCTCCAGACCAGATAGAGTATGAGAATATAAGACAATTATTTATATCGGGAGACCTAGAAAAGGCGATAGATGAGTTTACTAAGTTTATCCAGAAGTATCCTAAGAGTCAGTGGGCAGATGATGCCCAGTTTGATATCGCCCAGTGTTATGAACATATGGGAGAAAAGGACAAGGCTATAAAAGAGTACCAGAAGCTTATAGATAAGTACCCTCAGAGTGAACTAAAGAGTGCTGCTCAGTATGCAATAGATGTCCTAGAGGGAAGAGTATCCCAGTATGGACAGTAAAAGGAGGTTGATTTTATGAAACCGTGGCAGAGGTATTTTAAAACAGGGATCATCCA
This sequence comes from bacterium, assembly GCA_049969715.1. GTDB lineage: Bacteria > DUMJ01 > DUMJ01 > DUMJ01 > DUMJ01 > JBMFOH01. The sequence continues at coordinate 12,657 of JBMFOH010000025.1, forward strand.
TTTTATGGCATTCCCTCAGACTATGAGAGGAGAAGGTCCTATTTTAGAGACTCTAGAGGAGATAGTTAATGATGAATTCTTTGATGTGGTAGAGGTCTCCTGGATAAAAGACCCATTTGTAAGAGAAAAAGCTAAAAGATTGCTTGAAACAAGTGGAATAACAGTAGCTTACGGGGCTCAGCCAAGACTCCTTACACAGAATCTTGATATCTCCCATATAGATGAGTCGATAAGAAAGAAGGCAGTTGATGAGGTAAAACTTGCAATAGAGGAAGCAGAGTATATAGGGGCGGTAGGAGTAGGTTTCCTTGCTGGAAAAGACCCCGGTCCCGATAAAAGGGATCTAGGTAAGGATGCTTTAGTGAGGTCTATATGTGAATTATGTGATTATGCTAAGTTACATGGTAGTCTGATGGTAGAATTAGAGGCATTTGATTTCGATATAGAGAAAAATAGCCTTGTTGGGCCATCTGTTGTGGCAAAAGAGATAGCTCAGCGTGTGAGAAAGGAGCATAGAGATAACTTTGGACTTATTATAGACTTGAGTCATTTCCCACTTCAATATGAGTCTATAAGGGATGCGGTATATACAACCGCCGGATATGTAACCCACGTCCATATAGGAAACTGCATAATGAGAGACAAATCCCATCCAGGATATGGAGACCAACATCCTAGATTTGGTATAAAGGGTGGAGAGAATGGGGTAAAAGAATTGAGAGAATTTCTAAGAACTTTATTTGATGTGGGATTCTTTGAATCTAAAGAAAAGCCTATAGTGAGTTTTGAAGTGAAACCTTTACCTGATGAAGATCCTAAGACAGTGATAGCCAATGCAAAGCGTACATTAATAGATGCATGGGCAGAATTATAGGAGGTAGAAGATGAAAGTAGGAGTGATAGGAACAGGAAGTATTGGAAAGATTCATCTACAAGCGTATCAGTCGGTCTCTAATGCTGAGGTAGTAGCTGTAACCGATATGGTTGAAGAGAGGGCAAGACAGGTTAGCGAGGCATTTGGGATTCCTAGATATTATACTGACTATAGAGAGATGCTTGAGAAGGAGAAACTAGATGCGGTAAGTATATGTGTACCAAACTATCTACATAGTCCAATAACTGTGGATGCCCTCAATGCTGGAGTTAATGTGTTATGTGAAAAGCCTATGGCTATCAATGCTAAAGAAGCACAGAAGATGGTTGATGCCGCTAAGGCTAACAAGAAGACGTTAATGGTAGCTTTATGCTGGAGATTTTCTGAAGAGGCGAAAACGATAAGGGAATTTATAAGAGAAGGATATTTAGGAAATATATACTATGCAAAGGTTGGAATATTGAGGGTCTCAGGGATCCCAGGGATGGGTAGTTGGTTTACAAATAAGGATAAATCAGGCGGAGGACCATTGATTGATCTGGCTCCCCACTTTCTTGACCTAGCAATGTGGTTTATGGGACATCCAAAGCCTGTCTCTGTGAAAGGATTCACATTTGCCAAGTTTGGTCCTCTTGGAAAGAGAAAAGGGGGATGGGGTATCCCCGAACCAGGTGGTAAGTTTGATGTAGAAGACTTAGGGGTGGCTCTTATAGGACTTGAAAATGGTGCTACTATCTTTGTGGAGATGAGCTGGGCGGGAAATTTTGAGAAAGATACTACCTATTGCACCTTGGTTGGAGATAAAGGTGGAGCAGAGATGATGCCTCCCAGGATATTTACTGAGATAGGTGATAAGTACGTAGAGATAAAACCAGAGGTTGGTAGGGTAAATACTTATCAGGAGGAGATCAAACATTTCCTTGAATGTATAGAGAAGGGGCTTACCCCTCTAGCTAAGGGTGAGGAAGGGGTCATAGATATGCAGATTATAGATGCCATATATGAATCTAGCATTACTGGTAAAGAGGTAAGATTCTAAGAGATTATGGGGGCGTTAATGCCTTCATAATTAAATACATCAAAGATGAGGATCCTACATACTGGAGATTGGCATATAGGCATTACCCGTTGGGGTATAGATAGGACAGAGGAGGTCTTTAACTCCTTAGAGTTTATTATTGAGATAATAGAGAAGGAAGATGTAGATGTTATCCTTATTGCAGGTGATATCTTTGATCATAGGATGCCAAGGGGAGATGCCCTTAATAGGGTAACTAGGATCCTCCAGAGGATGGGTGAGGATGGAAGGCTTGTTATGGCTATAACTGGAAATCATGACTGGAATGATTTGGCATCTGGTATAAATACCTTTTCCTCTTTAGCAAATGTCTATCTCTTTACCAAGATTGGCGTTGAGTCTTATACTACAAGAAGGGGAGAAAGGCTTGTTATAGGGACCCTTCCGTATCTTGCCGAGAGAGAGTTTCTCTTCCTAGGAAAGGATGAAAGAAAAGAGAACCTAGGACAACATCTCCAGGATGTTTTTAATGATATCAATAAAAGGTTCCTTCCCGATACTGTTAATATCTTCTTGGCCCATACATTTATTGAAGGCGCTGTTTTGGGGAGTGCAATGAGGCTTTCTTTTACTTCTCACTTTGCCCTTCCCCCATCCTGGCTTCCAAACAGAGCAGACTATATTGCCCTTGGGCATGCCCATAAACTCCAGAGGATAGAGGGCAGTCCAGCCCCTACCTATTACTGTGGTTCCATAATAAGGATAGATTTTAGTGAGAGTAATGATAAAAAAGGGGTCTATCTTATAGATATATCTCCAGGGAGGGGTCCTTCTATCAAGGTGATAGAGCTACCAGTTAGGGAACTTATGGAATTGGAGTTTAAATACTCTCAGTTGGATGCTAAATCTATTCTGGTAAGAGATTTTGATGGATTTATAAAGGTAAAGGTGATCCTTGATACCCTTGATATAAATCCTATAAGCAAGATAAAACAGGCTATACCGAACTGTGTAGAGGTTGAGGTTTTACAAGATTATGCTCCGAAGGGAACTGAGAAAATAAACCTCTCTAGAGACCCCTCTGAACTATTTTCTCAATATCTTTCTCTTAGGGAGGAAAGGGTAGATGATGAGGTGATAAGGCTTTTTAAAGAGCTGTATATGGAGGCAAGCACTAATGCGGATACTGAGCATTAGATTGGCTGGTTTTTTGTCCTATGGAAGGGCTCAATCTATAGACTTTAGTGGTGCCAATGTATTTTGTATATCAGGTCCAAATGGTGCTGGCAAGTCCTCTATCCTAGATGGTATCGTATACGCCCTTTATGGGAAGATTCCAAGGTATGCAGGTAGAAGGGTAAATACAGAAGAAGACATTATAAATCACAGATGCAATGGACTTTCTATCTCTTTAAAGTTTAAGGTTCAAGATAAGGTATATCTGATAAAGAGAGAGTTGGTGCGAGGTAAGTCGGCACAGGCAAATATATATAGAGAAGAAGACGATTCTTTTATACCCCTTGGGGCAAAGAGTAACAGAGAGGTGAACGCTCTTATAGAGAATATCTTAGGGATGGACTATGAAACGTTTACTAGAACTATAATACTTCCTCAGAATCAGATAGATAGATTCCTTAAACCACCAAGTAGTGAGGCTTTATCTGAAAGAAGGCAGGTTCTCCAGAGGCTCCTAGGGCTTGAGGTATATAGAGAGATGAAAAGATTAGCCTCACAGAGATATAGAGATATCTCAAAGGAGATACAACTAATAGACTCAAGACTTGCAGGAGACCTCAGCATATATACTAGGGAATATATAAGAGAGATAGAGAAGAAACTTAGGGAGAAGGAGTCTTATTTAAGATCCATAGAAGAAAAAAGAAATCTCCTTACTAAAGAGATAGATAGATTGAGAGATAACTTGAATCTTATTGCAGGATTTATTTCTACTGGAGATAGCCTTAATTCAGTATCTAAGAGGCTAGATGCTTTGAGGGTAGAACTTGGAAAGGTTGAAAAGCTAGAAAATATATTACAACTTCAGAGAGATGCCCTCCCTTGGAAGGCTATTATAAAAGAGATAAAGGATAAAAATGAGAGGAATAGAACCTTAGATAAAGAGAAGAATCTACTTGTAAAGGACATAGAAAGGTCAAGGAAGGATTTGGCTTTGGAGGAAGAGAATAGAAAAAAATATGAGGGCTTTATAAACCTAGCCGAAGAACTCATTGAATTGGTACCAATAAGCCAGGATGTTAGAGAGATAGAAAAAGAGAGGGTAAGACTTGAAGGACTGAAAAAAGAGATATGCGAAAGGGAGTCTAGAATAGATTCGTTAGAAAAGATGATAGAAGAGATAGAGAGGCTTCTAGAATCCTATAATGTTGAGATAGAAAGATTGAAGGAAAAGAAAAAGAATAAAACTATAGAGTGGAAATGGATTGAAGATACTGTTGAAAGGGTTAGGATTCTGAGGGAAAAGGAGAAAGAGATAGATAGCTACCAGGATAGAATCATTGAGTTAGAATCTAAGGTAAAGACCTTAGAGGAGGAGCTCTTGAAGGATAAGCCAAGCTTAGAGAAGCTAAATGAAGAACTTGGTGTTTTAGAGGAACAGATAGAGGAGTATCAACTTCAAAGATTAGTATCGAATCTTTCTATAGGAGATAAGTGTCCTATCTGTGGGAGTACGATAGAGGAACTACCTTCCATTGATGCTTCTAGAATAGGTTCTTATGAGGACCTAATGGAAAAGATAAAAGAGAAAAGGAATAAAAGGGAAGGTATTCAGAAAAATATATTAAACAGGGAGGCGATATTACTACAGGTCAATAACGAGTTAGAAAGAGCCCGTTCTCTTTGGCAAGAGATGGTTATATTTAAGGAAAGAGAGACTAGAGAGATCGAAGAGGTATTAGAGAGATTTCTCGGAAAGAATTATCTCATAGATGACTCCTTTCTAAAAGAGAGGATAGAGAAAGAAAAAAAAGAGATAGATGAGTCTCTCAACGGATTAGAAAGAGAAGTAGGTATAAAGACCTTTCATTTGGCTGAGAGGAGAGATTCCCTTTATAGAGAACGTGTTGAGCTAGAAGAACTTAAAGGTCAGTTTTTTACTAGTATGAGAGAATTTAGTGAAAAAGAGAGGACTGTAAGAGAAAGAGTCTTGTTAAGTAATATCCCTTGGGAGGAATTTTTGTCTAGAGACTTTCTCAAGGAGGCTCAGAGATTAAAGGAAAACTATAGAGGAAAACTGGATCTGGCCAATAGAAATGTATCTGTATATAAAACACGTATTGAAGCAGACCTTGTTAGGATGAAACAGCTAGAAGCAGAGCTCGAGGAACTCAATGCTTCTATCAGTAAACTGTTAGGAGAGGAAAAGATACTAAGGGAGGAACTGGAACCTAGATGCCTTAGGCTGAACTGTTCTTTGGATGGTTTATTTGACCTTAGTATAGATATCCAGTATCTTCAACAGGTAAGGAAGGATTATAGTGATATTAATGCCCAATGGAATATCCTTAAGCAGAACCTTTCTCAGTATAGAGAGGCATTGATAAAGAAAGATATAGACCCTGATAGAGCTGATATTGGTAGCCTTTTAAAAGAAGAATATGAAAAAAGTTTAGAAGAGTTTGGGAGACTGGAAGAAGAGCTTAGTCAGTTATCTAAAGAGATAGGTTCTCTTGAGTCCCAGTTAAAGATGGCGAGAGAACAGTTTGCCTTGATAGATGACCTTAATTCTAGAAAGAAATCCTTAGAAAAGGAGGCAGGATACTATAAGGTTATAGATGAGGCATTAAGTGAGAATAGATTTCCTGAGTTTCTTATAAGTCAGATAATGGAGAGTATTATAGAACGAGCATCTATTCAGTTGATGAATCTAACTCAAGGTAGATATAGTTTTTCATTGACATCTAGTAACTCAGCAGATATAGTAATAAATGATAATTGGTATCCATCACAGAGGCGTAAGACGTATTCTCTATCAGGAGGGGAAAGCTTCCTAGCCTCTATAGCCTTGGCAATAGCTATAGCAGAGGAGATAAGAGGAAAGAGGGCAGTAGACTGTCTCTTTATAGATGAAGGTTTTGGCTCTTTAGACGATATGGGGTTGGACAACATTGTCTCTGCCTTAGCTGAGCTAGAGAACTCAGGGATTATGATTGGTGTTATTACTCATAATAAAGAACTTGCATCTAGGTTTCCCTATAGGATTGAGGTAGAAAAGAGTGAAAATGGCTCTATAATAAGAGGAGGAGTAGATGCATAGCACAACTATCTTGGCTATAAAGAAGGATAATACAGTAGCTATGGGAGGGGATGGGCAGGTTACCGCTGGGGAGGCAGTGATAAAGAGAAAGGCTAAAAAGGTAAGAAAGATAAGGGATGGTAAGGTATTAGTTGGTTTTGCTGGTTCTGCTGCTGATGGTATTGCCCTTATGGATAGATTTGAAGGTAAACTAAATGAGTATGGAGGAAACCTAGCTAGAGCGGCAGTAGAATTGGCAAAGGAGTGGAGACTTGATAGAGCCCTGAGAAGACTTGATGCTTTATTGGTAGTGGCAGATATAAATAATTTACTCTTGATCTCTGGAACAGGTGATGTAATAGAGCCTGACGACGGGATTATTGCTATAGGTTCTGGAGGAAACTATGCATTGGCTGCGGCTAGGGCCCTTATAAAACATACCAATCTTTCTAGCAAGGAGATACTGAGAGAGGCACTCTCCATAGCTGCTGATATATGTATATATACGAATAACGAATTTGTGATAGAAACCCTCCCATAGGTAATTGACTTGGATTGAGCTTATAGTATAATTATTAAAAATTGATATGGAGGGGAATAGGTTGTATTTTAATCTTCTTGATATTTCTTTTATCATTCTTATTTTACTAATCCTTCTTTCTGTCTTATTCTATAAGAGGGTAGTTCTTTATAGGAGGAATACAGACCTACTTATCCTGCTTTCTCACAAGGTTGCATTAGGATTAGACTATAAAGAGGTGGTTCAAAGTGCCTTGGAAGGGCTCTCTCAACTTATACCTGCCAAATCTTATAGTATATATGAATTGGACTACAGCACAGATACTCTAAGATGTATAGGGGTTATAGATCCAGAGTATGGGAAGGAGATGGAGAACTTTGCTATAAAATCAAACGAAGGAATTATGGGCTCGATATTTACTAGTAGGAAGCCAGAGGTTATAAGACACACCCTGAAAGACCCTAGGGCAATATTTGTTCCAGGAACGTCTAAGATAGACGAGTGTGCTATGTTTATTCCTCTCATCTCTGGTAATACTGTCCTTGGAATTATGAGGATAAGTAGGCTAAGTACTTCTCCATTTAGTAGTGAGGATTTTGAATTAGCAAAGGCATTTGCTGAGCAAGTGGCTATTTCGTTGTACAATGCGAGACTTTATGAAAGATTAGGCCAGCAGTCTCTATATTTAGAAACTATACTTGAGACACTTCCAGTAGGGCTATTTACTGTAGATAAAGAGAGGAAGATAACCTATTTTAATAAAGTTGCCCAAAGGACGACTGGTTATTCTGAGGATGAGGTGCTTGGTAAGGACTGTGCAATCTTGGGATGTACTCCATACGAAGGTTCTTGTGTGCTATTTTCAGGTTCAGAAGATATAAAGAAACCTATATCTCTGAACTGTAAGATAAGGACCAAAGGAGGAGAAGAGATCCATGTATTGAAGAATGCTACTGTTCTCTATGATAAGGATAGAAGGATTATTGGGGGAATAGAGTCTTTTTTAGATATATCTAAAGAGGTGGCACTTTCAAATGAGCTTGCCAAACAGATAGAACTAGGAAGGATAGATGGCTTGACCGGCCTCTATAACCATAGGTATTTTCATGAGAGACTGGATGATGAGTTGGCAAGGGCAAAAAGATATGGGCATAATCTATCCCTTCTTATAATAGATATAGACCATTTCAAGTTCTATAATGATAACTATGGACACTTGATGGGGGATAGGGTCCTTAGGGAGTTGGCCGAAATCCTAAGGACACAGATAAGACATTCAGATATAGTAGCTAGATATGGTGGTGAAGAGTTTTGCGTGGTTCTCCCTTACCATAGAAAAGAAGAGGCATTCATAGTTGCTGAGAGGATAAGAGAGGCAGTAAAGAAATATCCATTTCTGTATGAAGAGTTTCAACCCGAAGGAGACCTGACTGTAAGCATAGGAATAGCTACATTCCCAAACGATGCATATGATAGAATTACCCTTATAGATTGTGCTGATAAGGCTCTCTATAGGGCAAAGAATGAAGGAAGAAATAGAGTGATACGATATTCAGAAGAGCTAAACAATCTTAAAGATTGAAAGAGGTGATAAGTGTGGATTATTGTATAGGTATTGATGCTGGTACTACAAATCTAAAAGTTATTCTTTTTGATCTTGACGGAAACATTATCTCTTCTGCATCTAGCCCAACACCTGTCTTGGTGGAAGGGAGATTTTCCTACTTTCTTCCTGATAGGATCTGGGAGATAATAAAGGGGTTGATAAAGAAGGTAGCATTAGAGGTGGATGGCAAGGTAGCAAGCATAGCAGTGACAAGTGTGGCTGAATCTATGGTTCCAATAGGAGAGAATGGAGAGGTACTCTTTCCTGCTATTGCCTGGTATGATGAGAGAACCGTTGAACAGATGGAATGGCTCCTAGAACGTATTGATCCTCAGACTATTTATAGTATCACTGGTTTGAGGATGCAACCCATATATGGAATAAATAAGATCCTCTGGATGAAGAAGTATCAAGAAGATGTCTATAGGAGGGCAAAGATATGGCTACCTGTATCTGATTTCATTGCCTATATGCTCTCAGGAGAGACAGCTACTGATTATTCTCAGGCATCAAGGATAATGGCTTTTGACCTAAACAAGATGGAATGGTCAAGAGAAATCCTTGAAAAGGCAGAGATACCAATAGAGATATTGCCTAAGCCAATGCCAAGTGGTACTGTGTTAGGTAAGGTCAAGAATCCTTCAGAATTGGGACTAAAACCGGGGACAATAGTAGCGGTAGGTGGCCATGACCATGTATGCGGGGCATTTATAAATGGCTGTTTTAGAAAGAATATAGGGCTAGACTCTATGGGGACTGCTGAGAGTTTTCAGATAAGCACTGATAAGCCCCCTTTGGATTTGGAAGTAAGGGAGAGGGCAGATATAACAGTAGGTGCCCATGTAGCAAGGAATAAATATTATATGCATGTGGCAATACCATTTTCTGGAGGGCTTATCGAATGGACTGCCAAACTTATGCAGGCATTAGGAGATAGCGAAAGGGGTGTGGGCAAGAATCTATTTGATGAATTCTCTGCCTTGGCAGAGAAAGCGCCAGTTGGAAGTAACGGACTCTTTTGTGTTCCTCACTTTTTAGGAAGTACTGTTCCAAAGAGAGACCCTCAATCTCGTGGGATATTCCTTGGGTTAAAAAGAGACCATACGCCTATGGATGTGGCTAGAAGTGTGTTGGAGGGTCTTTCCTTTGAGGCAAGATTAGCCTTTAACACCCTAGAGGAGTTTGAGCCTATCAATAAGATAATAGGAATTGGAGGAGGTTCTAAAAACCTCACTTGGCTCAAGATAAAATCTACAGTTATAGATAAAGTAATTGAGGTCCCTCAGGTGACAGAAGGCACTGCTATGGGAGCTGCATTCTTGGGAGCATTGGGAGCAGGTTTATTCAAAAATGAAGAGGAGATTGTAGACAGAACATATAAAGTGAAAATGTCTGTAGAGCCAGATAAAAAGCTCTCTCCTATCTATAGGGAGCTCTTTGAGAAGATATATGTTAATATCTTCTATGCTACACAGAAGTTAGACCATATTATAGATGAGGAATTCCGCAAGTTATGACAAAGATAATAAAAGATGGGATAGTTGTTATCCCCAAAGAGAATTTTGTTGGAGAAAGGGATATACTGATAGAGAGGGGGATTATAACCAATATTGGAAAGGGTATCTTACAAGAGAACGCCGAGATTATAGATGCCAAGAATAGATATGTAATTCCAGGACTTGTAGACATCCATGCCCATTTGAGAGACCCGGGCGGAGAAGAGGAGGATATAGCCTCTGGAACCGAAGCCTGTGCAAAAGGTGGTGTTACCTCTGTATGTTGTATGCCCAATACTAACCCCTGTATAGACAATCCTACCATAGTTAGATATGTAATTCTTACTGCTCAGATGTATGGAAAGGTAAGGGTTTATCCTATTGGAGCTATGACAGTAGGAAGGGAAGGTGAGACCTTAGCACCATATGATAGGATGAAAGAGGCAGGAATTGTAGCTATCTCTGATGATGGAAACTGGGTGGAAGACCCTCTCGTAATGAAGTCTGTATTGGAGTCTTCAAGTGTATATAATCTTCTTCCCATCTCTCACTGTGAGGAAAAAAGGCTTTCTCTAAACGGGGTCATAAATGAGGGATTGGTCTCTTTAAAGTTGGGTCTACAGGGAATATCTTCTCTTTCAGAGACCATTGCCGTAGCAAGGGATATAATCCTTGCAAAGGAGACTAATTCCAGGATTCACATAGCCCATATATCTACAAAGGATTCTGTAGAGATTATAAAGATAGCCAAAGATTTAGGGATAAAGGTGACTGCTGAGGTTGCCCCTCATCATTTTATTCTTACAGAGGAAGAGATACTAAGGGGAAAGAAAGGATTAAAGGTGAATCCTCCATTGAGAAAGAAAGATGATAAGGTGTCTATTATAGAAGGATTAAAAAGAGATATTATAGATGTAATAGCTAGTGACCATGCTCCTAGAAAATCATCTGGGGAGGACCTTTTAAATGACCCCTTTGGTATTTCCAGTATAGAGATTATGCTTCCATTAGCCTATACGTTCTTGGTAAAAACAGGCTATCTGTCATTCTTAGATCTTATAAAGAAAACCTCTTATAACCCTTCTAGGCTTTTGGGGATAGAGGGAGGAGATTTATCTGTAGGTAAAAAGGCTGACCTTGTAATAGTTGACACTAAATTTGGAGAGACTGTGAGGGTAGATGATTTCTTATCTAAGGGCAAGAATTCTCCATATGACGGTTTTGAACTATTTGGCTGGCCTGTAATGACTATGGTAGAAGGAAAGATTGTATATGCCAGGGATTTATAACTGCAAGGTTATTGAGAATAGGCAAGAGGGTGCCTTATTCCTTATGGAATTACAGCTCGAAGAGCCTGTATCTTGTAGTCCAGGGCAGTTCTTTCTTATAAGAATAGAGAGAGAGGATATACTTCTAAGGAGAGCATTTAGCATATTTGACTTAGAGGGGGATAGATTGAGATTTCTTATCCAGGTAGTAGGTAGAGGCACTAGATGGCTTTCGGAGAGAAAGAAGAGAGATACATTGAATATCTTTGGTCCACTTGGTAATGGATTCTCTATAAACGACAGCAGGTGTCTTCTTATAGGAGGAGGAAGTGGAATAGCTCCTCTATACTATCTAGCTAAGAATTTAAAAGGAAGGATAGATTTTTTGTTTGGTGCAAAAACAGGCTCATTTTGGAGTAGACATCTTATAGAGAAATTTTCTTATCTAGGCAATGTTGAACTGGTCACAGAGGATGGCTCTATAGGGAAGAAAGGACTTGTAACAGAACACATAGGAGATGAGGCTGAATATATATATGCCTGTGGACCTTTAGAGATGATAGAGAGGATAAATACTTCAATTCCAGGAGAGGCCTCTTTGGAAGCCCCTATTGCCTGTGGAATTGGTGCCTGTAGGGGTTGCACAATAGAGATGGCTGATGGAAGCTATAAAAGGGTATGTAAGGATGGACCTGTCTTCCGTTTAAAGGAGATAATAAGATGAGTTGGAATCTATGTGGTATAGAATTAAGGAGTCCCCTGATTGCTGCCTCTGGCCCTCTTGGTTGGGGTGAGGAATTTTTTGAAAACTTTTCTACTAGGGGACTAGGGGCATTTATCCCTAAGACAGTGACTCTTAATCCTAAGAGGGGAAATCCTCCACCTAGACTAGTTGAAACCTCGAGTGGGTTAATAAACTCTATAGGATTGGAGAACGAGGGGGTAGAGGAATGGCTTAGACTAGAATCCCTCTATAAGTCACTAGATATCCCTGTAATAGCTAGTATAGCTGGAAATTCTATAGAAGAGATAATGAGATTAGGCTCTATAATAGAGGGTCTAGACTATATATCCGGAATAGAGTTAAATCTATCCTGTCCAAATGTGAGGGGAGAAAATTGGAGTAATAATCCTGAAGATGTATTCCATGCTACTATAGCATTAAGAAAAGTCTACAGAAAGCCTCTCCTTGTGAAGTTAGCACCTAAAGATACTCCTCTCACTTTTGTGGAATCAGCAGTAAATGGAGGGGCTGATGGGCTTACCCTTTTTAATACTATCCCTGCTTATAGCTCTATCAATGGAGGGCTTTCTGGTCCAGCTATAAAACCTATATATATAAGGCTTATAAAAGAGATAAAGGATAAGGTTAAAATCCCAATAATAGCCTCAGGAGGAGTAATCTCTACGTCTGATGTAATAGATTACCTTGAACTTGGAGTCAGCGCTGTTCAGATAGGTACTGCTTTCTTTAAGGACCTGGATATAGCAGAAAAGATATATAAAGAGTTAAGTAGTTTGATTCAGAGTTAGTGAAGGTCTAATATGAAGATCAGTTGTTGTTGGCTTTATGCAATAAGTAAATATGGATATCCACCAAGTATGGAGAACATCTTTAAAGCATTAAAAGAGATGGCTGATATGGGATTTGAATACGTAGAGTTAGAAGGAGTAAGGGAAGAAAATCTAAAAGAGGTCTATCAGAATAGAGAAAAGATTAAAGATCATTGTAGAGCGCTTGGAGTAAAGATAATAAACTTCTGTCCTATCATTCCTGATATTGTAAGCATAGATGAAGATAAAAGAAAAAAGGCAAAAGACTTATACATGCTTGGTATAGAATTGGCTAAATACTTTAACTGTGAAACTATTCAGACAGATAGCTATACGCCATCTTTAGAGTTTATAGGGGAGGCTCCATATAAAGAGAGCATAAGTTATGGGAA
>JBMFOH010000026.1:0-23406 GCA_049969715.1 bacterium
TTTAAGTCACCTCCTGGAAGTTTTTTATAAAATTATACTACAAGCTTCCAGGGGGTAAAATTTTGATTACAGATCAGAGACAGGGTCCTTTACCTTTAGTTTTTTCTATACTATACTTCATAGAGAAAGAGATTATGAAAGGAGAGATAGAATGACCGATAAACTTTATAGGGTAGTTTCTATAATAGACGGATTCCCTTATGGAGGAAGATATTTTGATGGGGTAGAGATTATCTGGTTCTATTCTGAGAGGAGAGAATTCCCCATAGTCGACTATAAAAAGATAGCCGACGAGAATTTAGATGACTTAAAAAGTTATACAGATGAATTATTTTCTCTAAGTGAAGCAAACCGAGTAAAGAAGTATCTAGATAAACATTTCAAAGACATAAATACAGAGATCATAGAGATCAATCTTGAAGATACCAATTATAAACCATTAAAATCTATTTCGGTAGGAGGAGGAATAGATTTCTATCTACTCTGGAAAGAGGAAGGGTATCCTTTATCTTTTAAGGTAGAAGGACTCTTTGATATAAGACCTCCATGGAGAAAGGAAAACGAAAGAAGATGGCAGATCGAAAGAATCTTAGTGGATTTAGACCTCTATGAGCTTCCATCTTTGACAATAGCAAGCAGAGAGGTATATGTTCTTGATTCTGGTAAAAGAGGAGGAGATTTTTTATTAGTTTCCTTCAGTTCACAGGTAGATAATCTTATAAAAGAAAAAGGATTGATAATAGAGGAGGTTCCTTGCAAGGTTTATATAGCCTCGTTTAAAGAGAAAAGCTAAAATCCATTGACATTTTCTATAATTTATCCCATAATATTTGAGCTAAAATTATTAAAGTAAAGGAGTGTGAACAAAAGAGGTGTACGGTCCCCATTTGATGTTAGATTGTTATGGAAGTCCTAAGGAGATACTATCAGATATTGGATTCCTATATGATGTTCTAGAGGAGTTACCAGAAGTAATAGGAATGCACAAGATTATGCCACCATATGTATTTAGGTATGATGGAGGAGATATCCCAGAAGATTGGGGGCTTTCTGGTATAGTACTAATTGCAGAAAGTCACATAGCTATCCATACATATCCAGAAAAGGAGTATCTCACAGTAGATGTCTTCTCTTGTAAGGAATTCAATCTAGACGAGACTAAAGCTTACATTATAGAAAAGTTTATGGTAAAAAAATATGAGATACACCATTTGGAAAGAGGGCATGACTTCCCAAGGAGTGTAGCAGTGGTAAGATGATTTATTCTCACTATGTTACATTTGGAGATTTTCCTCAAGAGTATAAGGAACTAGAGAATGCTAAGGCAGTCATCTTTCCTGTCCCTTTAGAAGAAACAGAGACCTATCTAAACGGTACTAAATTCGCTCCTGATGAGGTTATTCTTGCCTCGAGGGCTCTAGAGTGGTTCGATGAAACCTTGGGTTTTGAACCATTTAGAAAGGGTATCGCTACTATATCAGCTCCTCAATGGGAAAGAGGGAATATTCTTTCTTGCCTATCTAAGGTGGAAGACACGATAGCTACACTTTTAGATGAAAGGAAATTTCCAGTAGTCCTAGGAGGAGAGCATACCCTTACTATAGGAAATATTAACGGAACTCTAAGAAACTATAAAGATCTATCTTGTCTTATTTTAGATGCTCATGCTGATTTTAGAGAAGACTACGAGAACTCTAAATTCAGCCATGCCTGTACAACGAAAAGGCTTATAGAGTTAGGGATAAAAAGTATTGTAATACTTGGTGTAAGGAGTATCTCTAGAGAAGAATATGAATGTATAGAAAGATACAAAAACATAAAGATGATAAAGGCTGTAGACTATATGAGAGATCCAGAAGGTTCTATAGATGAACTTCTAAAATTCCTGACGGATAACATCTTCCTCTCTGTAGATATGGATGCGTTTGACCCATCACTTGTAAGAGCTGTTGGAACTCCTGAGCCAGGAGGCTTCCTATGGTATAATATAATAGAGCTGTTAGGGAGAATATTTAAGGAAAAAGATATAGTAGGATGTGATATTGTAGAGCTTTTAGGTACAGAAAAGGTTTCTAGTTATATTGCTGCCAAGTTGATATATAAACTTATAGCCTACAAGTTCTTCTATGAGTAGGAGAGAGCTTCGTAAAAAGGTATTCCAGTGGCTGTTTGAGCTCGAGTTCAGGCCTGAGGCTATAGAAGAGATAGAAAAGAGGTTAGATGCAGAATTTCTCCCTCCAAATGAGAGGGATTTTGTTTGTAGTCTAATAAAGGGGGTATGGAGTAAAAGGGACCTCTTGGATGAGGTTATAAGTGCTCACCTTAAAGGTTGGGAACTAGCGAGGATTTCTCCTGTAGAAAGAAGCATATTAAGGCTTGGAATATACGAATTATACTTCTATAAAGATACGCCATCTAAGGTGGCAATAAATGAGGCGGTAGAACTCTCGAAATTATTTGGCAAGGACAGTTCTCCAGAATTTGTAAATGGAGTGCTTGGAGCAGTCTTGAGAGAAGATGGAAAACAAAAGGATGATAGTAGTCTTAAGCGGTAGAGTCCAAGGGGTAGGTTTTAGAAGCTTTGCCCATTATAAGGCTTTTGTGTTGGGGATTAAAGGATATGTAACGAATAGATGGGATGGTAAGGTAGAGGTAATAGCTGAGGGTCCAATAGATAAATTAGAGGAATTTCTAGGAGAGCTAAAGAAGGGGCCTGTATCTGCTAAAGTCAAAGAGGTAGATGTTAAATTCGAGGTGCCTACAGGTGAATTTAGTGACTTCTTCATCTGGTAAGGAAAGGTTAGACATCCTTCTTGTAAAAAGAGGTATTGTGTCTTCTAGAAGCCGGGCTCAAGGTTTGGTTCTGGCAGGAGAAGTATTAGTAGATGGAAAGGTTATAACCAAAAGTGGAACTCCTGTGAAAGAAGATGCATTAATAGAGATAAAACAACCTATAGAATATGTAAGTAGGGGTGGGTTAAAACTAGAAAAGGCAATAAAAGAATTTTCAGTTGAGGTAGGTGGTAAGGTATGTATAGATATAGGGGCTTCTACAGGAGGCTTTACTCATTGCCTTCTTAAGCATGGAGCTAAATTTGTATATGCAATAGATGTAGGGAAGGGATTACTTCATCCTCTTTTAGTAAAGAATCCAAGGGTTAAATCAATTGAAGGATATAATGCAAGATATCTAGAATCACACATATTTACTATAAAGCCAGTATTTGGTGTTATCGACGTTTCATTTATCTCAGTAAGAAAGATCCTACCAGCCCTCTACAGATGTCTAGAAGGAGACAGGGAGGTGATCATACTTATCAAACCACAATTTGAGGCGGAATATAAGTTTGTAAGTAGAGGTGGAATAGTAGTAAAGCCAGAATTTCACATAGAAACAATAAAAAAGGTATTAGAATCTACTCTTGAATTAGGATTTTCTACTCACGGACTTACCTTCTCACCTATTAGAGGGAAATCAGGTAATATAGAATATCTCCTCTATATATCAAGTAGAAAGAGTTCGTTGGAACCACCCATAGAAGAAATAGTAAAGGAGGCATTTTCATATTTTGAAAATAGGAATACTCCCCCATCCACTTAGAGAAGAAGCCCAAAATTTAGGGATAAAGATATTAGAGTATTCAAAGATAAAAGGGGTAGACGCCATACTTTGGAACAGTTGGCCAGAGAAGGTATTGGAGAGTCTAGATATTGGAATAGTTATAGGAGGAGATGGTACCCTTCTTAGGGCATCCAAATTACTAAGTCCTTTAGGTATACCTATATTGGGGATAAGAGTAGGTGGACTAGGATTTCTATTTGATGTAGAACCAGAGACATATAGAGAAGCAGTAGATAAGCTCATAGATAATAATTACTCCATTGAAACAAGAGATACCTTAACTGTAACAGTAGAAAACAATAAGATACTTAAAGGACAGTTCTTAGCATTAAACGATGCAGTAGTTAGTAAAGGAACATTTGCTAGAATGCTAGAGATAACCCTTTATGTAAATGATAATTTAGTAGCAAAGTATCCTGCAGATGGAATTATCATCTCCACTCCTACGGGTTCTACTGCATATTCTCTTTCTGCAGGAGGACCAATAGTAACTCCAGAAGTAAAATGTATATTGGTGACTCCTATATGTCCCCATTCTCTATTTCTAAGACCACTACTTCTTAGTTCTAATGACATAGTAGAAATAGTAGTTGGGAAAAAACATGAAGAGGTTATGTTAACAGTAGATGGACAGATAGGTATTAACCTTGATACAGAAGATAGGGTAAAGGTGGGTTTTAGTAACATACCATGGAGACTAATAAGGTTTTCCCAAGGTTCTAATTTCTTCTCCACATTAAGGGAAAAACTCCGTTGGGGTGAAGGAATAGGAGATGCTTAGAGAGATCACTATAAGAGGATTTGATATTATAGATAATATAAATGCCAGCTTCTCCCCTAGGCTTAATGTAGTTACTGGAGAGACAGGTGCTGGAAAATCTCTGGTAGTAGAGGCTATACAGCAGTTATTAGGAGCAAGAGCCAGCTCCGAGATGGTAAAATCTAACCACCCTAAAGCTCAAATAATAGGGGTATTTGACCTTCCTCAGAATAAAGAGCTTATAAAGATCTTAGAAGAAAATGGTATAGAAGCTACCGACGAGTTAGTAATCCTAAGAGAAATAGCGAATACAGGTAAAAGTCTCTTAAAAATAAATGGGGTTACTATCTCTATTACTACAATGAGAGATATAGCTAAATACTTAGCTAATATCTCTACCCAGATGTCAACTCAAGAGGTCCTATCAACTCAGTACCAGCTTGAAGTAATAGACCAGTACGGAAGACTCTTAGACTATAGGGAAAGATTCAAGGAGTCATTCCTAAAATGGAAAAGACTAAAAGAAAAGAGAGAAAATATAGAAAAGATAACTCAAAATAGACTTCAAGAGTTAGATTTTATAAACTATCAAATAGAAGAACTCCAACGGGCATCTCTAATACCAGATGAAGAGGAGATGTTAAAAGAAGAGGAGAATCGATTATTAAATCTAGAAAGATTAAAGAATGATGTTCAAGAGGCATATAATCTTTTGTATGAAGAAGACAATGCTGCCCTTTCTAAAATATCAAAGGCATCTGAAGTTTTGTCTGGATTAGATAACATTGACCCTCAGCTAGGTTCTCTAGGAAGGGATCTAGAAAATCAATCAATTCTATTATCTGAGGTAGCAAGGACACTAAGGGCATACATAAGCAGGCTAAACGATATCGATATCTCAACATTAGAAGATGTAGAATCTCGAATACACCTCATTAATGAATTAAAGAGAAAATATAGAGTAAAGACGGTGAGTGAATTATTAAAGACCTTAGAGGATCTAAGGTCAAAAAGGGAAGAGTTAAAAGGGCAAGAAGAGGAAGAGGTAGGCTTAACCCTTGCCATAGAAGAGGCATACAAAGAGATGAAGATAATAGGAGAAGAACTTTCGAGAAAGAGAGAAGTAATAGCTTCAGAATTCTCTGAAGTCTTATCGAAAGAACTCCGATATCTAGGTATGCCTAATGTAAAAGTAAATTTAACAGTTAATAGATTAGAGGAGCCTAATCAGTTTGGTTTTAACTCTATGGAGTTTTTTATTGCTACCTCTCCTGATGAACCCTTTAAAAAGATAGAAGATGTTGTCTCAGGAGGGGAATTATCTAGAATATCATTAGTTATAAAGAGTATAGTAAAGGGCATCGAAGAACCGGCTACTTTAATATTTGACGAAATTGATATAGGAATAGGGGGAAGAGTAGCCCTAGCAGTAGGAAGAAAGATATTTGAGCTTTCCAAAACAAACCAGGTAATAAATATTACCCATCTCCCACAGATAGCTGCTTTTGCTGACTCCCATATATATATCCAGAAGGATATATCAGATGGCGGAAAGCTAAGGGTCACATTAAAAGTTTTAGATGAAGAGGAAAGGATACTAGAGGTCTCAAGAATGCTTACTGGACAGGTTATGGATACCACTATAGTAAATGCTAGAGAGCTCATAGAATACGTAAACAAATTAAAAACAGGAGGAATATTATGAAATATAAATATACCGTTATCGTAGATACACAGAGGTGTAAAGGGTGTGGCATATGCCTGAACTTCTGTCCTAGAGAGGTGTTCGAATTTGAAACCTACCTTAATGAGGGCGGACATCATCCTGTAAGAGCCAATTCAGACAAATGTATTGGATGCAGAGCTTGTGTAATTATGTGCCCTGATATTGCTTTAGAGCTAGTCAAGGAGGAAATAGATGAGAGTATTCATGCGAGGTAATGAGGCAGTGGCCGAAGGGGCAATACAGGCAGGATGTAGGTACTTTTTTAGCTACCCGATTACTCCCCAGAGCGAAATACTCCACTATATGGCAAAACGCCTACCGGAGGTTGGAGGAGTATTTTTACAGGCAGATAGTGAAACTGGGGCTATAAATATGGTTTTTGGGGCTTCTGGATGCGGAGTAAGGGTTATGACCGCTTCTTCAGGACCAGGGTTAAGCTTAAAACAAGAGGGGATCTCCTATCTAGCCGCAGCTGAGTTACCTTGTCTGATCGTAAACGTAATGCGAGGAGGTCCTGGACTAGGGGGGGTACAACCTGCCCAGGGAGATTACTTTCAGGCAACAAGAGGGGGAGGACATGGTGATTATAGAACAATAGTATTAGCTCCATCTAATGTACAGGAATGTTTCAACTTCGCTATATTAGGGTTTGAACTAGCAGATAGGTATAGGATTCCAACCCTAATCCTTATGGATGGAGCTATGGGTCAGATGATGGAGGATATAGAGCTCCCAGAAGAGATAAATATCAAGATACCTGAAAAACCATGGGCGCTAGGTAAAGGTAAATTTGGTAATCCTAACCACATCACTTCTATGCATCTAGACCCTGAAGAGTTAGAGTTGCATAATCTACACCTATTGATGAAATATAATGAGATCTCATTTAATGAGCAGAGATGGGAAACTCTATTTATTGAGGATGCAGAAGTAATATTAGTAGGGTATGGAACGGTAGGAAGGATACTAAAAGGAGTCACTAAGATAGCTAGGGAGAGAGGTCTAAAGGTTGGATATATTAGACCTATCACATTATGGCCCTTTCCAACTTTAGCGTTTGGCAAGTTGAATCCAAATTTAAAGGCCATCCTCACTGTAGAGATGAGTCTTGGGCAGATGCTAGAAGATGTAAAATTAAGTGTAAACGGAAGGTATCCTGTATTCTTCTATGGAAGAGTTGGAATCATTCCTACCGCCACCGAGATACTTGATCAAGTTTCTCAAGTGATACAAGAGGTGAAGGTATGAAGGTATTTGGTTATCCTAAAGCATTAAATGAGCTTAAATTTCACTATTGTCCAGGATGTACGCATGGGATAGCTCATAGAATACTAGCTGAGGTATTGGAAGAGATGGACCTTCTTGATAGAGCGATAGGGGTAGGTTCTGTAGGGTGCTCTGCCTATATATATGAACACTATAACTTTGACTTTATCCAGGCAGCTCATGGAAGGGCTTCCTCTGTAGCTACAGGGATAAAGAGAGTGTACCCAGATAAGATAGTATTTGCTTATCAAGGAGATGGAGATATGGCAGGATTAGGCCTAGGTGAAGCCTTACATACAGCAGCAAGAGGGGAAAAGGTAACAGTCCTCTTCTTAAACAATGCTGTATATGGGATGACCGGAGGGCAGATGGCTCCAACTACACTAGTTTCCCAAAAGACATCTACTACGCCAAAGGGAAGGAGCCCTGAATCTGCTGGGTATCCTATGAGGCTCCTAGATATGATGGCAGTATTAGATGGATGTGCATTTGCTGCAAGAGCTGCATTAAACTCTCCTCAAAATGTAATAAAAGCAAAAAACTACTTGAAACAGGCATTCCAATATCAGATTGAAAACAAAGGGTACTCTATAATAGAGCTTTTATCTAGTTGCCCTACAAACTGGGGGCTAGATCCTATAGGTGCATTAAAATTTATAGAAGAAGAGATGGTCCCTCGCTATCCCCTAGGGATAATAAAGCAGATATAGAAAGATTAGGGTTATGGCCACCAGTAAGGTGGCTATAACCCTAAATTCATCCCATCATAAGCTACTATAAACCCCTGAGGATTTAGGGCATTTTCTAATTCTTTATGGAGGAGTCCTCCATTATGGGAAAAGTGAGTAGCTACACATATAGTTTCTGAGTCTATGGTATTATTCTTCTCAAGCAAGTTCTTTAATTCCACTATTGCGGGGATTCCCATATGGTATCTACTCTCAGAACTCGATCCATATGTACAATCAAAAATGCCAATATCTATATGGATATCAAGCAAATACTCTATAGTCTTATCTGGATACCATCCAGAATCGTGCCCGTAGAATATGGTTTTATCTTTTATCTTTATTAGGTATAAAAGGCTCTCTTCATTGGGTGCATGGTCCGCAGAGAGGGCAGTAATATTAAAGTCTTCTCCATCTACCGATTCAAATGGTCTGATTGTGTGGAGATTAATCATTGCCTCTTTATAATCTATATTCTTAACTATAGTGTCTACCACTGTAGGGTTCCCATATATATCTAGAAAGGAACCTTCGGAAAGATAGGCAAACGGAGGTTTTCTCATATTTAGTTCTAAGTATGAGAAATGGTCCTGATGAGAATGTGTAATAAAGAGTGTCTTAACATCTCCCAGATTAACACCATAGAGTATAGATTTTATATAGATATCAGGAGGGAGATCTACTAGAAACTTCCTATCTATAAGAATAGCACTCCTTGATCTTAAATTCTTTCCTCCTTCACTCCTTGCCCTATTACAACTTTGACATTTACAAAATACGCCCGGCCATCCCTCAGCCGCTCCCGTTCCAAGAAATAGAATCTCCATAAGTTCTCCTCCTTATTATTTCTTATTAGTATTGAGATCCTAAACTTTTCCTCGGATCTTCCACGTTTCTAGAAAGGATAAAAAGCCCTGATACATTAGCCAAGAGAGAAATAAAAAAACTAATAGATATCCATATTTATCCGCTATATATCCACCTAAGATTGGACTAATAGCAAGAAACGGTGATATCAATACATTGTTGATTCCTATATATGTAGGCCTTCTCTCGGAAGGGGCAATCTCTAATATTATCTGTAATCCTGAGATCATAAATGCGCTATTAGTTGCCCCAGAAAGGGCAAAAGCTAAATATAATAATGTTGGGGATCTGGTAACTAGGACAAGAAGATTTCCTAATAGATTACATGTTACCCCTCCTAACAGGACATACTTATGTCCTACCCTATCTGCCAGTGGTCCCCAAAGGATATTCGCCAAAGGTTGAGCGCCAACCAAAAACATAGTAAAGACACCTATCACACTATCGGGAAGAGAAAATCTACTAACTGCATATACTGTATAGAATGCTATCCCTATACCTCCAAAACTAAGAATAATTCTTGCCAAAACATAATTCTTGAAGTTTCTGTCTTTTTTTATAATCTTAGGAATCTCAGGAAAATAATTCCTATAATTATTTCTATTTGATCTTTCATGGCTAGGCTCTTTTATAAATAAGAGCACTAGATAGGCTACTATAAGAATAATCATTGTAATACTAAAACAGAGACTAAAATTTTTAGGAAACGGGTATATATTTAATATCCTTCCTACCATTTCAGCACCTACTATACCTAGTACTCCTCCAAGTCCGTTACCAATAGCAATAAATTTACCTCTACTCGTTATGGGAATGATCCTTGCTACAAAATCCATCCAGCCTGGCATAATGAATCCTGTTCCAAAGTTTGCCATTCCTATAAGGGCCAAAGTAGTATATATGGCTAGTCTTGGATTAGAGAGTCCTATAGAAAAGGACAATATAGCTAAAAAGAGATATGGAAGCCTCTCTAACCAAGTAACAGTAATAACAAACCTCTTAACAGAGTTTGTCCTTTCTACTATAGGAGCCGAAAGTATACTTGGAAATGTAAAGCCGAGATTTACTAGGCTAGGAATAAGACCTATCTCTATATTAGATGCCCCAAGCTTTTGAAGAAATGCAGGAATCACTGTAGTAATAGAAGAAAATGTTAATGCCAAACCCCATAAACCTGACTGAGTAAATCCAAGGATAAAATTTATTTTATTCTGCCTCTCAGAAAGCGAGCTCTTCTCATTCATTTGCGGGTTCTATTTTAAGGATACATCTATCATAACTTGGCTGTATCGAATATCCAGGAGGGACTATAAGAAAGTCATTCTCATCCCATCTTCCATCTAGGAGATTATGGAATAATTTCATATCTCCATCTATCTTTCTATAACTCCATCCTAACCTTTCTGCCTCCTTTTCCACCTCTTTCTCGTATGTAAATGGGATAGGAAGGTGCATATCTATGTATGTAGCCTGATTATATCTCATACTCCAAGAATTTTCCAATTCATAAAGGTATCTAGCATTATCTTCCCCATAGAGTGCCACGTACTCTTCGTAGGTTTTGCCTAAGCCATAGCCACTCGTTTTACTTCTTTCTACCCCTTCTTTCCCCCTCTCCACCCATCCAGTAGTAAAATAATAGGTTCCAGGATACTTTGTAAATTCCTCTGAATATCTCTCTTTTGAACCAAGAAAAAGAGTAATACAGTCATGAGCCCTTGGAATTATTATAGGGATATTTCTTGCCTTTATTCCCATTGTGCCATTACTGCAGAGGCCATAACCTAATAGAATAGCCATAAACTTTTCTCTAGTAGAAAAGGATATCTTATCTACCTCCTCCTGAAGCTCTTTTCTCATGGTCTCTGGATTATCATGAAGTCCTTTCGTCTTAAACTCTAGATGTATAATATTCTGATTTATTAGCGTAGCATAATAGAGTTCCCTAGCTAGAACCTCACAGGTAATTACTGCTAATTTCTTCTTTTTATTAACTACGTTCTCATATAGAGTGCTGAGGTCTTCTTGCGATTTCATTGTATCTCCTCTAATATCTCTTTTATTGCAGAAAGATTCTCTTTAGACGTTTCGGTAGGAACGGCACATCCTGGAGCAATGATAAGTTTATTTGCACCAGCCTCTACTATACTCTTCAAGACCTCTTTCTTCACGTCTCCAGGAGTATACCTTATTATATCCTCCTCATTCAAACCAGCGGCAATACAACCTGAATATACCCTTCTTGCCTCAGCTAGAGTAGGTAATGTTAATCTATTACTCCAAGTTACAGTATTAGGATTAAATGTATTTATTATATTAAATATAAGATTATTCCCATGAAGATGCAGGATATTGAATGGATAAAGTCTTGCTGATTCCCATATTATCATATCGTAGGGGAGAAAGTGTTCTCTGTAAGTAGCTTCATCCATTATATCTCTATTGGCTCCTTGAATAGCCATATATACTCCCGAAAGTCCTATCTTCTCTCCAGACTTAATGAAGTTAGCCATCGACCTGGCTATCATCTCTAAACCATAATGAAGTGCCTTAGGATTCTCTTTCAAGTGTTCTAGAGTCCTCTTTCCTGTAAGTTTCTCAGCGTAAGAGAACGTATTGAATATAGTGTCTATAACAAATCCATCATCGGGAAGACCCTTTATTATAATATCTAAAGCCCTCAGTTGTGCACTAAAGTTTACTGAATCTCCTCTAAGTATATCAAGTTTATACCAATCTTCAGGGGTATCTATTCTATTAACTCCTTGGGGTAATTCAAATGGTATATCATGCATTACCTTAAGAAAGTCAGGGTCGTACATCTTGTAAAATTCAAGTTCTTCCTTAGCTAAAGGTTCTCCTGAAGAAAATTCTAACCATCTAAAGTGGTACCAAAAACTAAATGGTATCCTATCTGGGAGTTCTCCTCTTATAGTACTTAGGATCCTTTCTCTTTTAGTCATTTTGACCTCCTTTTATATCTTCTCTGCTATAAATGTTGCATAAGCCTTTGCCATAATCCTTGATTCTCTATCTAATACCTCCGCATGAGTTTTTATAACCTTCCCCCTGATCTTGTCTAGATATCCTCTAACTTTATACTCCTCTTTAGGTTTTAATGATCTGAGAAATCTTATATTCAATCTAGCTGTAACCCCTCGATAGTTGTTAAATTCTAGAGCATAAGCCATAGCCTCATCTAAAAGGGTAGCCACTATACCCCCATGAATAATATCGTTATAACCTTGATGGAAAAAACTTGGCGAAAAGGCCGCTTCTACAAAAGATTTTTTAAAATTAAATTTTAGATGTAGTCCGATTGGGTTTTCCTTACCACAGGCAAAACAGTATGGAAAACTATTCCTTAACCTTTCTTCCTCTTCTTTTTGTCTCAGGGAGGACCTCGATATATCCAAGATGCTTTACCACTATATAGCTTTCGCCAGTCTCTAGAGTCAGAAACTTAGCCTTCTGTCTTGCCTGTGAAGGAGTATCAAATACATATGGGTGATTACTAGGAATTACTGAATACAAATCCGGAAGGTCCTTTGCCTCTCTACTTATATATTTTACCTTTTTTGCCATAACAACCTCCTTATGAAAACTTTAAAGTATTAGTAGTATTCTATCATATCTTTTTATTCATTACTACTTGATATGCAATTACTCCAAAGGCTATTGCTACGTTAAGAGATTCCGCCTTTCCTAGAATAGGAATATTTACCATATCATCACAGAATATCTCTACATCTTTTGAGATCCCTTTTCCCTCATTGCCTAATACTAGAGCTAAAGGAAATCTCCAATAAAACTGAGAATAAACTACACCAGAATGAGAACTAGTTCCTACTATCTGGTAATATCCCTTTAATCTAAGAAAGAAGTCCTTTGGATTTCTTTCCCTTATTACTGGGACATGGAAGATAGAACCCATACTAGCTCTAACTACCTTATAGCTGTAAGGGTCAACAGTCCCTTTAAGAGTCACCACCTCCCCTACGCCTACAGCATCTGCTATTCTGATTATTGTCCCTAGATTACCAGGATCTTGAATACCATCAGTTACTACAATGAAATCTTCCCACTGAAATGCTATCTCTCTCCTAGGGAATATACCTAATACTCCCGAAGGAGTATCTAAACCAGAAAGTTCTCTCATCTCCTTTTTAGTTACCGTATATACCTGGACCTTGCTTTCTAAGATAGTTATGACCTCTTTACATCTATCAAGATAGTCCTCTTCTATAACAAGAAAATCTGGTTGCCACCCTGAACTTATACCCTCCTGAACAATACGCAACCCTTCTGCAAGGAAGTACCTATCGCTTGTCCTACCCATATTAAGTTTAAGGGCGTTTATCCTAGATCTTATAGATTTAGGAAGCATCTACTAATGTCTTCCTATAGTAAACTTATTTTCTCTCTTCTCTCTTAATCTCTTTATATTCTCTCTATGGCGAACTATAACAAGAATAGCTACAAGGCTACCTACCAAAAGAACATAGAGATTATATCCTCTAAGGTAGAGAATAATTATCATCGCAATAACTGCTGCAATAGAACCTAGAGAAACATATCTCCATATTGCCACGAATAGTACCTCTACAAAAAATGAGAGAACAGCCGTTAATGGGTCAAAGGCTAATATCATTCCAAAAGTAGAGCTCACTCCTTTTCCTCCTTTAAACTTAAGAAATGGAGAAAAACAATGTCCAAGAACAGAGGAGGCCCCAGCTAAGAGATAAAACTCACTAGATAGTCCTATAGACCTTCCAATAATTACAGGGATAGCCCCCTTTAATATGTCAGTTATAAGAACTATTAGTCCAGGTAATACCCCTAATGTTCTTAAGACATTCGTAGCCCCTATATTACCGCTACCTTTGCTTCTTATATCTATACTATAGAGTCTCTTGCCTACAAGATATCCAAAAGGGACCCCTCCCAGTAAGAAACTCCCTAAATATAACAATAAGACCTTCAACTCTCCCTCCAATCTAATCTTATTGGATTTCCTAAATATGGATAAACCTCTCTTATTTTCCTTTCAATCTCCCGAACTGTCATAGGATTTATGGACTTAGCATTATTTACAAAAAGTAGAAACTTGGGAGGAAATACCTCGACCTGCTTTCCATAATATACCTTCACCATTCTTCCACCTTCACCAGAAAAAGTTAATCCCGCCAAAGCCCTATCTAAATCCTTCTTGCTAATGACAGTCCTTCCAGAATTTATCACCAAAAGTATAGTTTCTTTGAGCTTTCTAATCCCTTTGCCACTTATACAAGAGGTATAACATACAGGGGCATATGGAATAAGAGCAAATGTATTAGGGAAATAGAAACTTCTCTCTACTAGATCTATCTTATTCCACACCACTATTATAGGTTTCTCCATCTCCAGAATACTATGGATAATCCTTTTATCAAAACCAGTCAATCCCTCATTTATATCTAATACAAGAACAACTAAGTTGCTCCTATTTATCATCCTAAGGGTATTTGAAACCGCCAATCTCTCTACCAGAGACCCTTCTCTCCATCTCTTCCTTATTCCAGCTGTATCAGCAATAATAATCCTTTCACCATCTAAGGCTAATTCCTCTTCTATTACATCCCTAGTCGTTCCTCCAATTTTATCAACAATAGTCCTCTCTTCCCCTAAAAGTCTATTAAAGATAGAGGATTTACCCACATTTACATTTCCCGCCAACGTAACCCTTATAGACTCAGCCCTTTCCGCCATAGAAGGAGGAAGGTCCTCTATGACTTTATCTAAGAGTTCATCTATATTTATCCCATGTTGAGCTGATATCGAAACTATATCATAAAAACCGAGAAAGAAAAACTCAGATAATAATAGATCCCTTTTCACATAATTATCTACCTTGTTTACTACTAAGATGACCTTTTTGCCAAAGCGCCTTAACATCTGAGCAAGGTCTAAATCATCGCTAGTGATAGAAGACCTGCCATCCACTACAAAGAGAATCTTTGTTGCTTCTTCTAATGTCTTCCTTAGTTCGAAATTTATCTCTTCCTGAAGAGGCTCGTCCTCTTTCATAGTAAATCCGCCTGTATCTACAACGGCAAAAGATACCCCATTCCATTCACACACATCATAAAGCCTGTCTCTAGTAGTGTGTGGAATGGAGCTTGTAATAGCCTTCCACTTTCCAATCATCCTATTAAAAAGGGTAGATTTCCCTACATTAGGTCTTCCCACTATGGCTACTATTGGAAGCATATCTTGTTTATCTTTTCTATCACCTTATTGATCACCCAATCAGGAGTAGAAGCTCCAGCAGTAATTCCTATCTTCTCTTTACTGTGAAACCATCTAGGATCAACTTCTTCCCAAGATTCTATATGATGCGTCTCTATACCTCTTTTCCATCCAATCTCTGCCAATCTTCTGGTATTGGCACTATTCTTACCCCCTATAACAATTATAACATCTGCACTTTCTGAGAGCTTCTCCATCGCCCTTTGTCTCCTCTGAGATGCATCGCACAGGGTATTAAAAACTCTTATCTCCCAACCCTTCCTAACTATTTCTCCAAGGATCTCTCTAAATCTATCAAAAGAGAATGTAGTCTGAGAAATTACCCCTATATTCTTATCTAAAGGTATAAGATCTATCTCTTCCTTTGAAGCTATTATTCTAGCTCTTCCATTTCCAAAACTCAATAGGCCTTCCACCTCTGGATGGCCCTTTTCACCAATAATAATTACATTATAGTTGTTAGATGTCAGAAAACTTACCATCCCCTGAGCCCTTGCTACAAGAGGACAGGTAGCATTTATAATCTTTATATTTCTCTTCTTTAGCTCTTTTAATACCTCGACAGAAACCCCATGTGACCTTATCAATACTACCTCTCCTGGTTCTAGTTCATCTATACTCTCTACCGTTCTCAACCCGATTCTATTCAGTCTCTCTACCTCCAGAGGATTATGGATTATAGCCCCTAATGTTGCCACCCTATTATTAGAGGCTACAGCCTTTTCTGCTAAACCTATCGCCCTTCTCACGCCAAAACAGAAACCATACTCTTCAGCCAGCACTATCTCCATAGCTATCCTTTCTCTACCACCCAGATCATATAAGGGCTATCCTCTTTAAATGAGGAAAAATCGTAATCTCCATACAATGCCTCTATTTTAAATCTATGCATAATAAACATTCTTTCCATCTCATACCTAGTAAAATATCTTAACAACATCTCTCTCACGTATCGAGTTACCCTTCCATAACGATCAACTAAATCATAGAATATATTTAACTTTATAATCTGGTGAACAGAATCAATCAGTCTAGTCTCATACTTTTGAAGATAACTATGCCATTTGTCAATCCAAAGGAGAGAGTTGTGATGGTAACATCCTTTAGAGGATTCTAAGAGCTCTGGAATCATATTTACGACGCTTACTATGAATCTACCCCTATCAACTAGATGCTTGTATACGTTTTCTAGACATCTATCCTGATCCTCTATTGTCAAAAGATGCATAAAACTATTAAATGCTATTAATACCCCAGAAAATGAGGTCGCTAGGTCAAAATCACGCATATCTCCCTTCGTCAGTGAAACCCTTTCTATTATCTCTTGAGGTTCTAAAGACAACTTCTTCTTGGCGATATCTAACATCTTTTGAGAGATATCTAATCCACTAACTCTATGATTCTCTTTCGCAAGTGGAATGAGAAGTCTTCCTGTACCACAACCAAGCTCAAGGATAGGGTCTTCAATATCTTTAAAGAGTTCCTTATAAAAGGGAATATCTTCTACTATATTGTTATACTCTACATCATAGAGCCAGGCAAATCTATCATACTCAGCCATTAACCTGTTATTCTTACACCTAAAGTTTTTTCTAACTCATTCAAGGCAAATAGGTGGGCTTCTTCTGAAAATGAGGCTACACAGTCTCGAGGGATTGTTACAACATACCCTAACATCCTAGCATCATAGGCGGTGTAAAGTATACAGATATTGGTAACTACTCCTGTAATAACAAGATGGGTAACTCCCAATTCTTTTAGTGAGATGTCAAGGTCTGTTCCTAAAAATCCACTATATCTCCTCTTACGGATAATTCTTTCCCCAGTCTTGGGTTTTAACTCTTCTATTATATCTGCTCCCCATGTTCCTTCTATACAATGAGGAGGGAAGAGGGTAAACTCTTTATCCCTTTCAAGATGAGTATCACATATATAAAATACAGGGGTGTTTTTCTCTCTTGTTCTTTTCAGTTGCTCACTTATAAATGGAATGGTCCTGCTAGATAATGGAGAATATAGAGCCCCATTCGGATGAACAAAATCATTTAACATATCTATAATAAGGAAAGCCCTACTCATTCTCTTATTAGTCCTCCTTTTAGATTATCAAACTTCATAATTTCTTTGTTAAACCCAAGCTTTATCGTCCCCGTTGGACCATTTCTGTGTTTAGAGAGAATCACTTCACAGGTCCCTTTCTCTGGAGACTCATTGTTATAGTACTCATCTCTATATAGAAACAACACTAGATCAGCCTCTTGTTCTATCGCTCCACTTTCTCGAAGGTCTGAAAGCTGAGGACGTTTATCCTGCCTCTGTTCTACTGCCCTACTCAACTGAGAAAGTGTAATAACAGGTATATCCAGTTCTCTTGCCATAGTCTTCAGTTCTCTAGATATCTTAGATATCTCCTGTACCCTATTTTCTATCTTCGCCCCTGAATTCATAAGCTGTAGATAATCTATTATGATGAGAGATAACCCTACCTCTGACTTCAATCTCCTGGCTTTTGCTCTCATCTCTAATACACTCATATTAGGAGAATCGTCTATATATATTGGTGCCTCTGCAAGATTATTTATACCTGTAGTAATTCTTCTCCACTCTCCTTCTGTTAGATCTCCAACTCTCAGTTTATAATAGGGGATACCAGCTTCAGAGGAAAGCATCCTCATCGCTACCTGTTCAGAGGACATCTCTAGGCTGAATATTGCTACTGGAAGTTTAAGATTCACACCTACATGATGGGCGATATTCAGACAGAAGGCAGTCTTGCCCATAGATGGTCTGCCAGCTATTATTATAAAGTCAGAATACTGCAGTCCTCCAGTAATCTTATCGAACTCATCAAAGCCAGTAGGAATTCCACTAAGGTAACTATGCTTCTGTGATCTAAGTTCTATCATCTCGAAGACATTGAAGAGCTCCTCTTTTAGAGGGATAAAGTATTGAAAGACCTTACGTTGAGTTACAGCAAATATAAGTTGTTCTGCCTTATCCATAATAACAGGAACTTCTTCGTTCTCTTCTTCTGCTAGTTCTTTGATCTTTATACTTGCATCTATCAATTCTCTCAGTATCGCCTTCTCTTGTATTATCTTAGCATAGTAAGCAGCATTAGACGGGGTAGGGACCCTATCTAGAAGAGAGGAAAGATATGTATATCCACCTACCGATTCTAGAAGTCCCTTCTTTGAGAGAAGATCAGAAACACTTATAAGGTCTACAGGTTCACCTCTTTCAAATAGCTCAATTATAGTCTCATATATATCCCTATGTACCTTTCTATAAAAACTTCTAGAATCTAGAACCTCAATAACTCTGGCAATGGCATCTCTAGAGAGAAGCATTGCCCCTAGCACAGACTCTTCTGCCTCAAGATTATAAGGAGGAACATTAGATTTTAATGCTCCTTCAATACCCATATTACTACTCTCTCTCTACAGATATATTAATAGGAACACTAACCCCATAGCCCAGTTTTACTGTAACCTCGTAACTTCCCAGATACCTTATCGGCTCCTTCAATACAATTTGATGTTTGTCTATATTAAAGTTTTTAGACCTTAACCCTTCAGCTATATCACTAGAGGTGATAGAACCAAAAAGCTTATCCCCTTCCCCTACTTTCACCTTAAACAAAAGATTTACTCCCTTTAACCTCTCTGCAATCTTCAGAGCAGCGTCTTTTTCTCTCTCTTCCTTTGCTAAAACAGCATTTTTCCGAAGCTCTATATCTTTTATCCTGCCCTTGGTAGTTTTAGCAACTAATCCTTTAGGTATTAAATAGTTTCTCGCATAACCCTCAGGTACATTCTTTACATCCCCCGCCTTACCTAGACCAGGTATATCCTTCAATATAATTACTTCCATAATTAATCACTCGCAAATGGCAGAAGTGCCATCATTCTTGCCCTTTTTATAGCTCTAGCTAGCTTGCGCTGATGGGTCGCACAGGTACCAGTAGCCCTTCTAGGCAAAATCTTTCCTCTATCTGACATAAAATGCCTTAGTCTCTCTACATTTTTATAATCTATATCTATCTTTTCTGTGCAGAATGCACATACCTTCCTCTTTTGAGCCCTAAAACGTCTACCAGTCTCTCTTTTTCTTTCCTGTGGCATATCTCTCCTTGGAACCCTAATAAAAGGGTAGGTGAAGATTTAATATTCGCCCTCACCTTAGGCGATACTTTTTATTTTCCTTCATCTAAGTCTATATCAATCTTCTTTTCCAAATCATCAACAAATGCATCCTCATCAAAGGATACAACCTCTTCTGGCAATCCTTCTTCCTCTTTGGGTCTACTTCCTAAAAATTCTACCCGCCTTGCTACCACTCTGGCACGTCTCTGAGTCTTTCCATCCTGAGATTGATATCTATCTATCTCTAATCTTCCTTCTATACCTATTAACCTACCCTTTTTTAGATATGTGGCACAGAGTTCTGCCTGTTTCCTCCATACCACAATATCTATAAAATCAGTAAGCTCTTTTCCCTCTCTTCCCCTTCTGTTTACTGCCAATGTAAACTCTGCCACCGCTGTACCATCAGGAGTATAACGCAGCGTAGGGTCACCAGTAAGCCTACCAGTTAATATAACAGAATTCATCTTATTAGTCTCTCCGTACGATCATATGTCTTATATTGTCTTCAGCTACCTTTAATATCCTATCTAGTTCTTTTAATATAGAGTTGTTCCCTTTAAAGTTCATTAAAAGATAGTATCCGCTGTAAAATCTCTTTATCGGATAGCTTAAATGTCTTTTTCCCCACTTTTCTACCCCTTGCAACTCACCACCAGAGGAAGTTACTACCTCTTGGAGTCTTGTGACTAACTCATCTATCCTAGATTCCTCTAAATCTGGATTAAGAATACACATTAACTCATATTCTCTCAATTCCTTATTAATCCTCCTCTACAGTGTATAGAGATAAAGTAGGGAGGAACCCTACTTTATCTCTATTACTGCTCCTACCTCTTCGAGTTTTGCCTTTATCTGTTCTGCTTCTTCTCTAGAGACCTTCTCTTTTACAGCCTTAGGAGCAGCATCAACTAGATCTTTAGCCTCTTTCAGTCCTAACCCAGTTATTTCCTTTACTACCTTTATAACCTGAACCTTTTTATCTCCGGGGGATGTAAGCACTACATCAAATTCTGTCTGCTCTTTAGGCTTCTCCTCTACTGCTGGAGCAGCTGCCATAGGAGCCATAGCTACTGCAGGGGCTGCCTGAACCCCAAACTTCTCCTCTAGAGCTTTTACAAGGTCTGAGAGCTCTAACACGCTCATCTGAGAGATGGCTTCAATAATTTCTTCTTTTGTCATTTTGACCTCCTTTATGTTTTCTTTTCCTTTATATTACTAAGGACGGATAATAGGTCCCTTAGCGGTGCCTGTAATACATTTACTAAACCTGAAAGGGGAGCTACAATTCCCCCTACAACTCTAGCCAAAAGAACCTCTTTAGGGGGAAGTTTACTCAGTTCTTCAAGCTGAGACCCCTCATATATATGACCCTCTATAAATATTCCCTTAGGGATAAGCTTATTATTATTTCTGGAGAATGTCAATACTTCCTTTAATAGTTCCAGCTCATCTGTATGAGTAAAGATAAACATATTCGGCCCTTCCAGGAGCGATTTACTAGTCCCATCTAAACTGATTCCTTTTCTCTTTAAGGCAATATTAAATAGGGTATTCTTGATTACCTTTACTTCTCCACCCTTCTTCTTTATATTCTTTCTTAGGATTTCAGTGTCCTTTATAACAAGTCCACGATTCTCAGCAATAATAAATCCCTTTGCCCTATCTAACCTTTCTAACGTATTCTCTATTATTGCTACCTTTTCTTCCTTTAAAGGCATTTATTCACCTCCTATAAAATAACCCTTCCACAACTAAGGAAGGGCCATCCTTCCTCGGTAGGATATTAAGCCTAACGGCACCTACTTTCTTAGGAATCTATCCTAAAATTTCTATAAGAATTAATATTCTTTATACAGCGCTTACTCTTGTAGCCTTAAGAGGATCTATCTTTATACCAGGACTCATCGAGGTAGCAAACGCAACACCTCTTACATACTGTCCTTTTACTCCTGCCGGTTTTGCCCTCAATATAGCATTCATCAATGCATAAAAGTTTTCCTTTAGTCTCTCCTCCTCAAACGATTTTCTACCTATAACAGTATGTATTATACCAAACTTGTCTACCCTAAACTCTACCCTCCCCTTTTTCAGTTCTTTTACTGTATTAGCTATATCAGTAGTAACTGTTCCTACCTTAGGATTGGGCATCAATCCCCTAGGTCCTAATATCTTACCTAGTCTACCTACTAAACCCATCATATCAGGGGTAGCTATAGCTACATCGAAATCTGTCCATCCTTCATTGATCTTACTAATGAGGTCCTCTGCACCAACATAATCTGCCCCTGCATCTACTGCCTCTTGCGCCTTATCTCCTCTAGCAAACACAAGAACACGTCTACTCTTACCAATTCCATGAGGCAATACTACAGTACCCCTTATATTCTGTTCAGCGTGCCTAGGGTCTACCCCCAAATTTATAGAAACCTCTACTGCCTCATCGAAATTAGCATAACTTATTCTCTTCAATAGAGAAAGTGCCTCATCTACCTCATATCTCTTCCTTCTATCTATAAGCTTAAGTGAATCTAAATACTTTTTCCCATGCTTAGGCATTCTATCTCTTCTCCTTACTCTTCAATACTTACTCCCATACTTCTTGCTGTCCCAGCTATAATCCTCATTGCTGATTCAAGACTATCAGTATTTAAGTCTTGCAATTTCTTCTGAGCAATCTCTCTAAGCTGGGTAGTAGTAAGCTTACCTATCTTATTTTTATTCGGTTCTCCAGAACCTTTCTCCACCCCTATAGCCTTCTTTATAAGCTCAGAGGCAGGCGGAGTTTTCAACACAAAGGTAAAACTTCTGTCCTCGTAAACAGTAATCTCAACAGGAATAACCTCTCCTACTTGATTCCCAGTCTGAGCATTATACGACTTACAAAATTCCATTATATTAACCCCATATTGGCCTAACGCAGGCCCTACTGGGGGAGCCGGGGTAGCTTTCCCTGCTGGAAGCTGAAGCTTTACTATTCCAACTATCTTCTTAGGCATTTGTTACCTCCTTATACTTTCTCTACCTGATCCATTCTTAATTCTAATGGAGTTTCTCTACCAAAGATAGAAACGGTCACCCTTATCTTATTCCTCTCAGGTATAATTTCTTCCACCGTTCCGGCAAAGTCCTCAAACGGTCCATACTTTATCCGTACAACATCCCCAATACGTAGAGCGGTTCGGTACCGTGTATCTTCCCACTTTATTCTTTTCATTATGGTTTCAAGTTCATCCTCGGGTATAGGGGTAGGCTTTCCACCTATGCCTACAAAACCAGTAACTCCTGGAGTATTTCTCACTATAAGCCAGGTTTCATCATCCATATCCATGTTTACTAACAAATATCCAGGAAAGATCTTTCTTCTTACCACCCTTTTCTGAATCTCATGAAGCTCTATCTCATTCTCTATAGGAACAAGCACCTGAAAGATCTTGTTTTCCATCCCCAAAGATCTAACCTTTCTCTCCAGGTTCGCCTTTACCTTTTCTTCATATCCAGTAAAGGTATGAATTACATACCATCTACCTTTTTTTGTCTCTATTTTATTTTCTACCATAAAACTCCTCTTACTTAGCTATAAAGGCAAACAATCTAGACAAAATTAAATCTACTACTCCTACAAAGGCAGTAAAAAATGCTACAAATATCAACACAACCATAGTTAAAACCTTTACTTCTTCTCTTGTAGGCCAAGTTACCTTTCTTATTTCTGCTCTAACTTCTCTAAAAAATTGTTTTAACTTTTGCCACGTCTTTTTAAAAAAAGACAGCTGCATCTCTCCTCCTTAAAATATCTTAGAGATAGTGAACACCTTCATAGCACACCTAATATAATATCAAAATAAATAATCTTTGTAAAGCGTTTAATTAGATGTAACTGTTGCAAAACTGGTTGATGAAGTTTTAAGATCCATCTACCATCTAGAGATACGTCCAGATGATTGGAGAGAAGCTTAAGAAGAAGAGACCTAAGAGCAAGTATTCAATAGCAGGATTTGACC
>JBMFOH010000027.1:0-23330 GCA_049969715.1 bacterium
AGCCATCAATGGATTGAGTGAAAGAGCCTTCGTTTTCCTGCTTCTCTAACTTTAATATAAATCTATCTTATCAAAATTATTGGTAGGAGGATAATTTTCTTATTTGTTCTGACGGACTTTTTGATGCCTTGACTATTGAAGAAATGAAAAGTCGCCTAAAAGACGAACTTATACGTAAGTTTGACACCTTAAAATTGAAAAAACCGTATGACTAGCGGGCTAGTTGGATTTTTAAATATTAAACGTTACACTTATATTATTATATATCTTTTACCTCTATCACCTTTGGCGGAATAGTAGTCTTAACTGCCTTAAATGCTAAAGTAGCTTTCCCGGTTCTATAAACTTGTATTGTTATAAATGATGCAAATAGTATTAGTAATAGCGCTATCATCCCCTCGTTTTGAAAGAGGCCGGGGATTCTATGAGGAAGTTCCTCTTACAAAACTGTATAAAATGTTGTATACTAACTTTTACCAGGTTTTATAATAAAATTATATCCCCAATTGAGTAATTTCTGGGGGGTAGTAGAGTATTAGTGAATTGATTAGGTTCTTTTGGTATTATAGATATAAGGTGTAGGAGTGAAGATTATAAGTTTAGATGTTTTAAGATTATTTATCTTAATGTGAAGTGAAGATGAAAGGGAAGATATCTTGGTTATTGGTCATTATTATTTTATCTTTTCTCTTTATCACCTCTATTACCTATGCAAAGAGCTATTGGCTTCCACAGGTAGATTGTAGAATAGATGTTCTTGAGGATGGAAGCTTAAAATGGAATTATCTACTCAGATTCTCTTTTAGCGGTAAATTTTCATATGCCTATGTTGATATACCTACTACAGGGGTAATAGTAGAAGAGATCTCTGCAACCGAACCATTTGCCATTGAGTTTAGAAATAGCACTTTAAGGATAAGGTGGAATTTTTCTGCCGAGAATGAAGACAGAATATTCAAGCTATCGTACAAAATGAGAAGGGCTCTTAAGATTTATAACGATATTGCAGAGCTCTATTGGAAGGTCTGGCAAGAAGGCTGGGATGTAAAGGTAGGGAAACTAACGGTAAATGTCTTCTTGCCTAAGCCTGCCTTATCTAGAAGTCTATTATATGTGTGGGGACACCCGAGACTACCAGGAAGGGTTGGTATCCTAAATACCCTTAATGGATTTTCTCTAGAGACAGAGGATGTTCCTGCTCGTCAGTGGGTTGAGATAAGAGCTCTCTTTCCAACGACGATTCTATCCTCTTATAATGGGGCTAATAGAATCAATAGGAATATGTTAGAGAGTATCCTTAAAGAGGAAGAGCGTTTTACAAGGGAAACGGAGAGAGAAAATCTCTACCTTTCAGTTGCTATTATCGGTGCTTTAGGGATTTTCCTCTCAATGATTATAATTTTGATATATCTTTACTTTATATATGGGAGAGAACCAAGGGTTAATTATCAAGGTATCTATGAGAGAGAAATTCCATACGATTATCCACCAGCTGTAGTAGGAGCCCTTATGGACTTAAGATCAATGTCTCCAGATCCAAAGGATTTTACAGCAACTCTGCTAGACCTTGTCCATAAGGGATATATAGATATGACTCCTGTTGGAGATGACTATCTACTCTCATTAAGAAGAGATAAAGATAGAAGTAAACTAGAGCCTTTTGAGATATATGTCCTAGACTTTCTAGACGAGATAACTTGGAAGGAAGAAGGATTCCTTTTTTCAACTCTAAAAAGGTATATAGAGGATGATCCATTAAAGTTTCAAAAAATATATAAGCAGTGGGAAAATTCAGTAAAGAGTAAAGTTCAAGAGCTTGGATTTTTTGATGATAAAGGCTTTAGATTAGCTAACAAGATATCTACTTCATTTTTCGTCCTAGGGTTATTTCTCTTAACACTCTATATAGTTCTTTTTAAATCTGGAAAGGCTTATTCTGTGATTTGGAATCCGCTTATTGGAGCTAGTATTGGGCTACTTATAAGTGGGATCTTCGGTATTATTATCGCTATTATCTTTAAACCAGGATTTAGTAAGAGGACAGAGAAAGGAGTCTTACACTATAAAAGATGGAATAATCTAAAGAGGTTTCTGGCTGATTTCAGTCAGTTAAAGAATATGCCTCCAGAGTCCATAATACTCTGGGAGAAGTATCTTATATATGGAATCTCTCTAGGGGTTGCAGATAAAGTTGCAAAGAGTATGAAGATACTTGTACCAGAAATCTCGGAGGGTATTAGCAGGTCTCCAATATTATACTCATATGCTAGAGGAGCAGAGATTACATCTTTTGCCAGTATACTAAATAGTTTCTCTTCAGCGGTTCGCTCCGCCGCCTATTACTCTCCTTCCTCTGGCGGAGGCGGTGGATTTTCCGGTGGTGGAGGAGGCGGAGGTGGCGGCGGAGGAGGTGGAGGTGCAGG
The DNA here is from genome assembly GCA_049969715.1 of bacterium. Taxonomy (GTDB): domain Bacteria; phylum DUMJ01; class DUMJ01; order DUMJ01; family DUMJ01; genus JBMFOH01. Next base: position 2,424 of record JBMFOH010000027.1, read on the forward strand.
ATAGTTATTGAAGTTTTGTTAAGAGGTCATCTAGCATCTCTTCTGTAAATGCACCTCTACTAAAATTAATAAGGCTTCTTAGAGGCATATATCTAAACATAGCCATCATCGTTTGAGAACTTTCTCCTGTCGTTGCGGTAAAGAACAGTATATTTTCTTTCAACTGCTCCATTAATTGTCTAAATATCATAGTTCCCATCGGGTCTTCTAAAAGATCACCTATTGGAGTATTCCTAGTAAACCGCTTCTTTATCCTTGTAGTAGAATTGACTTTGATGATTTCTTTGAGGTATATATCCTTTGAAGAACTTCCAATTAATATCTCAAACTCTCCTGTCTCTACATACCAGTCTTTTATATCAACATTATAGTATGCAAATGCCCTCTTATCTAAAGTAAATGTTACTGATTTCTCTTCTTGGGGTTGTAGCTCTATCTTTTCAAATCCTTTTAGCTCCTTCTCTGGTCTTATTATGCTACTTTCAACATCTCTTATGTATAGTTGAACAATCTCTTTTCCAGGTATATTCCCGGTATTCTTGATTTTAACTGTCACAGTTACAGTTTCATTATCATTTATCTCTTTTTTATCAACAGAGATTTCAGTATATTCAAATGTTGAATAGCTCAAGCCATAACCAAATGGAAATAAAACTTCTATACCTTTCTTATCATAGTATCTATAACCAACAAATATTCCTTCTCTATATTCTACCCTGTCATCTTCACCAGGGAAATTTAGATAAGATGGATTATGGCTCAATCTTTGCGGAAATGTCTCCGCCAATTTTCCACAAGGATTAGCAATGCCAAAGAGTAACTCGGCTATGGCATTTCCTCCCCCCTGCCCCGCTAGATAGGTCTCAAATAGTCCTTTTACCTTGTCTATCCATGGCATCTCTACAGGCGAACCAGCAGAGAGGATAACAACTGTATTCTTCTGAACCTCAGTTACTTCGAAGATCAATCTATTATGACTCTCAGGCATACGCATATGGGGTCTATCATAGCCTTCAGATTCATAGTCCTCTGGTAAGCCTGCAAAGATAATAGCAACATCTACCTGTTTGGCGATCTCCTTTGCCTCATTTATAAGGTTTTCATCTATATCTTCGGAGGTAAGCTCATAACCTTGAGCATAAAGGATTCTAGTACTATCTCCTCCAATCCTTTCTATCTCATTGTAGGGAATATCTATCATAGTAGGATTTATGTGAGAGCTTCCTCCTCCTTCGAGTCTAGGCTTTTTAGCAAATGCACCTATAATAGCAATAGTTCCCTGTCTTTTTAATGGAAGTATATTATCCTTATTTTTTAGTAGTACCATACATTCTTTTGCCACATTTCTTGCCAATTCGTGATGGGCTAGTTTATCGTAAGTAACCTCTTCCCTTTTATTGTCTATAGCCTTAAGGATGATTCTTAGCAATCTTTCTACCACTCTATCTAGAATCTCTTCTGAGAGTTTTCCATTTTTCACTGCTTCAACTATTTTTCTGTCATTTATACCATAACTAGAGGGCATCTCTAGTTCTAAGCCTGCTATAAGTGCAGAGACCCTATCATCAACTGCTCCCCAGTCTGAAACAACAAATCCCTCGTGCTTCCATTCATTCTTGAGAATCTCAGTGAGGAGATACTTATTCTGTGAACAATACTCTCCATTAACCTTATTGTATGCACACATCACTGTCCAGGGTTGTGCAGATCTTACTGCATTTTCAAAACTGGCTAGGTATATCTCCCTTAAGGTTCTTTCATCTATTATCTCATCTATTGAGTGTCTTCTGTGTTCTTGATTGTTAGCAGCAAAGTGTTTTATCGATGTCCCAACACCCTGACTCTGAACGCCTATTATATGACTCTTGGCAAGTTCAGATGAAAGATATGGGTCTTCTGAGAAATACTCGAAGTTCCTCCCACATAGAGGTGATCGTTTTATGTTAACTGCAGGTCCAAGTATAATTGATACACCTTCTGCCTGACATTCTACACCTATAGCTTTACCAACTTTTTCTATTAATGACCTATCCCAAGAGCAGGCTAAACAAGAGGCTGTTGGAAAACATGTTGCAGGGATACTATTAAAGAATGCTTCTCCTGCCTGCTTTCTGAGCCCATGAGGTCCATCGGTCATCATAATCGATGGAATACCTAATCTTTCTATTGACTTCGTATGCCACATATCCAAACCTGAGCAGAGGCTTGCCTTTTCCTCAAGGGTCATCTGAGAGACTATCTTTTTGATATCTTTCTCCATTAGTGACACCTCCTTTTACTGTGCTATTCTTGAGAATAGAACAATTATATAGAGAATATTTTCTTTTGTAAAGGCAGATTAATCTTATGGTTGCTTTTAAAGTTGATCAAATCAATAGAAAGATATATACTAATTAAAGAGACTTATAATAGAAGGAGAGACTTAATGGCTCATAAGCATAGTGATATTAATAGAAATAATCTTATTGTTGCAATGGTTTTAAACTTTGCAATCACTGTCTCTGAGGTGATTGGGGGAATAATTGCAGGGAGTTTGTCTCTTGTTTCTGATGCACTCCATAATCTAAGTGATGGTATTGCTATAATCATTACCTATCTTGCCTTTAAGATATCTCAGAGAGAAAATAATGAGAGGCTTACCTTTGGATATAAGAGGGCAGAGATACTAGCAGCTCTATTCAATTCGATAGGACTACTTTCTATATCTATCTATCTTTTTAAAGAAGCATACTTAAAGATTCTACATCCAAGACCTATTTCTGGGTTTCTGATGATAATTGTAGCTACGATTGGGCTATTGGCGAATCTCATCTCTACTTTACTTTTGAAGAAAGATTCGAATAAGAGTTTAAATATAAGCTCTGCATATATACACCTTCTCTCTGATACCTTATCCTCTGTAGGAGTAGTTGTGGGTGGAATCCTTATTTATATCTATAAGATTTATATAGTTGATCCTATCTTAACCTTTCTTATAGGTATATATGTTATTAAAGAGTGTTTAGAGATAGTGAAGGAAACAGTAGAGATTCTTATGCAGGCAACACCAAAAGATATAGATATTAATAGAATAAAAGAGGAAATAGAAAGCCTAGATGAGGTAAAAGATATACATCATGTTCATATATGGAGACTTGATGATGACGATATACATTTTGAATCTCATATAAATTTGAAAGAAGATTTTACATTAACTCAGATAATTCCACTCTATAAGAAGATAGATGGGATCTTGAGGTCCTATAATATCAACCATTCCACAATCCAGATAGAATACGAGTGCTGCAAAGGTGTTGGACTTATAAAGTACTAACATCTACTTGCTAACATCTTCCATATATGGTATACTTTCACAAGAAATCAGCATGCTCCACAGTCTCTAAGTCTACCGCGAGGTGGCAGTGGAGCAAAAGTTTAACTTAGAGGAGGAGAATATATGGCAGTAGTAAGTATCAAACAGCTCTTGGAAGCCGGGGTTCACTTTGGACACCAAACTAAACGTTGGAATCCAAAGATGAAGCCCTATATTTTTGCTGAAAGGAATGGCATCCACATAATAGACCTTCAGAAAACAGTTGCCTGTATAGAGGCTGCGTATGAAGTAGTAAGAGATATATCTAGTAACGGGGGAAAGGTTTTATTTGTTGGAACAAAGAAGCAGGCGTACGAAGTAATTCAGGCTGAAGCAACAAGGTGTGGAATGCCGTATGTAAATCAGAGGTGGCTTGGAGGATTACTTACAAATTTTCAGACGATAAAAACAGGGATAAAGAAGCTCAAAGACCTTAGAGATGCAAAGGAGAAAGGACTTTGGGATTCTTTTACTAAAAGGGAGAGAAAACATTTAGAAACTGAGTTGAATCGTTTGGAAAAGTATCTTGGTGGTATAGAGAGTATGGAAGACCTACCTAGTCTTCTCTTTGTAGTAGATATAAAGAAGGAAGAGAATGCAGTAAGAGAGGCTAAAAGAGTGGGTATTCCTACCGTGGGGATAGTAGATACAAATAGCGATCCGGAACAGGTGGAATATCCTATCCCTGGAAATGATGATGCGATAAGGGCTATAAAGTTATACTGTAGTAAGATAGCTGATGCGGTCTTAGAGGGGATAGGGGCAAGAAAGGAAGAGACAGAAGAAGAGATATCAGAGATGCCACCGATAGAGGAATTACCACCAGATATAATAGAAGAAAAAGAGCAAGATGAATTCAAGGAGGATGTGATATTTTGAGTATCAGTATGGATCTGATAAGAGAGTTGAGAGAAAAAACAGGGGCGGGGGTAATGGATTGTAAGAAGGCTCTATTAGAGTCAGGTGGAGATATAGAAAAGGCTACGGAGATATTGAGGAAGGCAGGAATAGCTACGGCAGAAAAGAAAGGAACTCGAGTGGCAAAGGATGGAAGAATAGAGAGTTATATTCATCCTGGAAACAGACTAGGGGTACTTCTTGAGATAAATTGTGAGACAGATTTCGTTGCTAGAACTGATGAATTTAAGGCACTTGCCAAGGAGATTGCTATGCATATAGCGGCTAGTAATCCAAAATATATCTCTCCTTTAGATATACCAGAGGATGTTCTAGAGAAAGAGAAGGAGATATATGCTACTCAAGCTAGGAATGAAGGTAAGCCTCTACAGGTTATAGATAGGATTGTTCAAGGAAAGATAGAGAAGTTCTACCAGGAAGTATGCCTGTTGGAACAGGCTTGGGTAAGAGACCCGAACAAGAAGATAAAAGACCTTATAAATGAGACTATTGCCAAATTAGGAGAGAATATTGTAATAAGAAGATTTGTAAGGTTTGAATTGGGGAAAGAGGATTAATGACTAATCCTAAGTATAAGCGTATTCTTCTTAAATTGAGTGGAGAAGCATTTAGGAATAACAGTGAGCCTATAGGGTATGAGTCTCTGATAATGCTTGCTGAAGAGATAGACTCTATATACAAAATAGGGGTTGAAGTAGCTATAGTTGTAGGTGGAGGTAATGTCATTAGAGGCATTACCTCTAGTTCTCTCTCTATTGATAGGGCAACTGCTGATTATATGGGGATGTTGGCTACAGTGATAAATGCACTTGCTCTTCAGGCAAGATTAGAGAGTATGGGTGTACCTACTAGGGTTCAGACTTCTATTGAGATGAGGCAAATAGCAGAACCATATATAAGGAGAAGGGCAATTAGACATCTAGAGAAGGGAAGAGTGGTTATCTTTGGGGGAGGCACAGGCAATCCCTTCTTTAGTACCGATACTGCTGCTGCTTTAAGAGCTGCAGAAATCGGTGCAGAAGTAATGATTAAAGGGACTAAAGTTGATGGGATCTATGATTCAGACCCGCTGAAGAATCCAAACGCTATAAGGTATACAGAGGTGAGGTATATGGATATCTTGAATAGAGAATTAAAAGTAATGGATGCTACAGCGGTCTCTCTATGTATGGAGAATAGGATTCCTATTATAGTATTTAATATATCAGAAACTGGAAATCTAAAGAGAATAATATATGGGGATGATATAGGTACTATAGTGAAGGAGTGAGATAAGATGGAAGAGAAAGCCTTTACTAAGGGGATTGAAGAGAAGATGAGGCAGTCTATCTCGATATTCCAGAAGGAACTGATTGGGATAAGAACTGGAAGGGCTAATCCTGCTATAGTAGAAGAGATTTCTGTAGACTATTATGGAACCCCAACCCCTCTATATCAGATTGCCAAGATAACTACTCCTGATTCTAGAACCATCTTAATACAACCTTGGGATAGACAATCACTTACAAGTATAGAGAAGGCTATATTGAAGTCAAATCTTAGTTTAACTCCGATAAATGACGGCACCTCTATAAAATTGAACATTCCTTCTCCTACTGAGGAAAGGAGAAGAGAGCTGGTAAAGCTAGTGAAGAAGAAGGGTGAGGATGCCAAGGTAGTGATAAGGAATATAAGGAGGTCTGGTATAGAAGAGTTGGAGAAGGAGAAGAAAAACAATAAACTTCCTGAAGATGTTGAAAAAAGAATAAAGGATCAACTGCAGAAGATTACAGATAAGTATATAGAGGAAGTAGATAAGATACTCCAAGAAAAAGAGAAAGAGATAATGGAGGTATAATTGGAGATAGAAAGATTGCCCATCCATGTAGCTATTATTATGGATGGGAATGGTAGATGGGCACAGGCAAGGGGATTGCCAAGGATATCTGGTCATCAAGAAGGGAGGCGTACAGTAAAAAAGATAGTATCTCATGCATTAACCTTGGGGATAAAATATCTGAGCCTTTTTGCTTTTTCTACTGAAAATTGGAAAAGGCCAAAAGAAGAAGTGGATGGTTTGATGGAGATTCTTAAATTTGGGCTAAGAGAAGAGAGACCTGAGTTTATAGAGAAGAAGGTAAATGTTACCTTTTTTGGAGATAGATCTAAACTCTCAGCAGAAGTAGTAAACGAGATGGAGACAACTGAAGAGCTAACAAAAGACAATGATAGGCTTTATCTTGCCTTTGCTATAAATTATAGTGGTAGGGATGATATAGTTAGGGCACTTCGTAGGTTATCTTCTGATATCATCTCTAGGAAGATTAATCCAGAAGAGATAGATGAGAGATTAGTTTCTTTCTACTTGGACACTAAAAAATTTCCAGACCCTGACCTAATAATAAGAACCAGTGGGGAATTAAGGATAAGTAATTTCTTCCTTTGGCAATCTGCCTATAGTGAGCTCTATTTTACCCCTATTCTATGGCCTGACTTTGATGAGAAGGCATTTGACGAGGCTATACTAGATTTTCAGAGAAGGAAACGTCGTTTTGGAGGTATCTAAAGGATTGATCCTATATAGGGTCATAAGTGCTATTATTGGAGTTCCAATAATTCTTTTGGCTATAAGACTTGGGGGTATACCATTACGTGTGTTAATTTTAGCCCTCTTTGTAATTGGATTTTTCGAATATAGCCGACTCTCTGAGAGTATGAATATAAAGATAAGGTTCTGGGAAGGTTTAGTGGGAGGGATAATAATCTTATTGTGGAGTTGGGAATATGCTACAAGCGTACTCCAGACATTAATTGTTCTCTGGGTATATCTTATGCTCTACTTTATAATAATGCAGGATATAGAGAATAGTCTTTCACGTATCTCTGCTACTATATTTGGCTTGGTATACTTGGCGGTACCGCTTTCTATGTTTTTGATAATGAGGAAGTTTGATCCTCAAGGGTATTGGTGTAGTATGGTGATGGTTGGGACATGGGCATTTGATACCACTGCCTATTTTGTAGGAAGGAAACTTGGAAGACTTAGACTTGCCTCTATCTTAAGTCCCCTTAAATCTTGGGAGGGTTTTGTAGGAGGGTTAATAGCCACTACAATAGCCACTTTTGCTTTTCTGAGTGACTATAGAGGCATAATGATAGGTATCCTTCTTGGACTTGGTGTTCAGGCAGGAGACCTCTTCGAGTCTCTCTTAAAGAGAGAGGCAAAGGTAAAGGATTCGGGGAATATAATCCCTGGTCATGGTGGAGTACTGGATAGGTTTGATGGTTTCTTAGTTGGTATTGTAGTAGTTTTCCCACTAATAAGGTTTATAGTAGGTGGCATATGGTAAAGAAACTTTTAGTGCTTGGTTCTACAGGAGCTCTAGGAAATAAAACGTTAGATGTAGTAAGAGAATTTTCTGATAGGTTTATTATTATAGGTCTAGGGGCAAGACAGAATGTAGAGAGATTAGTAAAACAGGTAGAAGAGTTTCGACCAAAATATGTTTTGTTAACTGAGAATACTATCACTTCCTCTTTGGAAAGGACAATAAAGAGGTTAAGGATTGAATATTTTTATGGTATAGAAGGTTTAAAGGAGATAGCTACCATAGAGGAGGTGGATCTAGTAGTATTGGTTATGGGGGGTGCACTAGGTATATATCCTCTATGGGAGGCAATAAACCATGGTAAAGATGTGGCTATAGCCAATAAGGAATCTATAGTAATTATGGGAGAATTGATAAGGAAAAGGGTAGAGGAGAAGAATGTAAGACTTATACCTATAGATAGTGAGCCGAGTGCTATATTTCAGTGTCTCAATGGACTAATGAGTAAGAATGAATTAGAGAGTGTGATACTTACTGCTTCTGGAGGTCCGTTTAGAAATTTAAGTCGAGAAGAACTTAAGGCAGTAACTCCGGAACAAGCCCTACATCATCCCGTATGGAGGATGGGGAAGAAGATAACAGTAGATTCGGCTACTCTTATGAATAAAGGATTTGAATGGATCGAGATTCATAAGTTTTTTAATATTCCATATGAGAAGATACATATAGTTGTGCATCCTCAAGGAGTGATCCATGGGGCGATAAATTTGAAAGACAGTACTTCAATTGCCCTTATGAGTGTACCAGATATGAGGATTCCAATCTTATATGCCCTCTCTTATCCTGAAAGGATAGAGACAAACTGGCAGAGACTTGATCTTTTGTCCTTAGGAGAGATTACATTTGAACCTCCTGATGTAGAAAAGTTTCCTGCTCTGAGGATAGCGATGGAGAGTGGTAGAAAGGGGCTTACGTATCCTGTAGTTCTGAATGCATCAGACGAGGTAGCAGTGGAACTCTTTCTAAGGGGAGAGATAAATTTTACTGATATTCCAAAGCTTGTAGAAGAAGTTTTATCTAGTCATAGTCCTATGTTTCCAGATTCTATAGAAGCAGTAATGGCAGTAGATAGATGGGCAAGAGAAGAGACATTAAGAGTGAAAGATAGGGTGAGATAAAGATGAATATACTGTTATTTTTGGTACTTATTGGAATACTTGTCCTTATACATGAGTATGGACACTATCTACAAGCTAGACTGCATAAGGTCAAGGTGGAAGAATTTTCTATAGGTTTTGGACCTAGGGTCTTTTCCTTTGAAAGAAAAGATACCAAGTTTTCTATAAGGCTTCTTCCTATTGGTGGTTTTGTAAATCTGGCAGGATTAGATGTAGATAAGCCTGTAGATGAGAAGGATAGTTTTCAAAGTAAGTCTTGGTTTTCTAAGTTTATCATCCTCGCCTCAGGTGTTATTATGAACTTTTTACTGGCTATATTTATCCTTACTATTCTATTTAATTGGGGTATACCAAGTAAGATAGTTCCTACTGGGATTAGTAGTATTGTCCCTAATTCTCCAGCAGAAGTGGCAGGACTAAAGGTTGGTGATAAGATTATCTTTATAGACCAGAAGCCAGTAACTTCAACAGAAGAGGTAATTAATGTCATCAAAGGGACAGATAAACCACTTGTTTTAAAGGTTGATAGGAATGGTAAAACCTTAAGCTTCACCGTGACACCGAGATATGATCCAACTCAGAAGAGACGCATTATAGGTATAACTATGCCTAGCTTTCTAGATGAGAGATATCCTATATTTGAGGCATTTATGAAGGCTTTAGAAGAGTTCTGGGCTGTTCTTATCGGCACATTAACTGCTATATGGGGTCTAATAACTGGAAGACTGGGAACTAGTTCTCTAAGTGGTCCGGTAGGTCTTGTCAAAATGACGGGTGCAGTGTCTCGAATGGGATTTAAGGCTTTTTTACAGTTTATGGCTCTCCTTAGTATCCAATGGGGGCTCTTCAATATCCTTCCAATACCTGCCCTAGATGGGGGAAGAATCCTATTCCTTATACTGGGGCTTTGGAAAAAAATAAGGTTGAGTCAAGAGAAAGAAAATATTATCCACTATATAGGGTTTTTATTCCTTATGATCCTGATGATAATTATTACTATAGGAGACATAAAGAGGTTCTAGATGTGGAAAAGGAATGATACATCTGTTGTAAGGATTGGGAATGTAAAGATAGGAGGAGGGAATCCTATAGCTGTTCAGTCAATGACTAATACCCCTACCGAGGATGTAAAGGCAACGGTTAACCAGATAAGAAGGCTAGAGGAAGCAGGATGTGAAATAGTGAGATTAGCTGTCCCAACTAAAGAGGCCGCCTTAAGTCTAAAGGAGATAAAAGACAACGTAGATGTGCCTATTGTTGCTGATTTACACTTCGATATTTCTCTTGGTTTTATAGCCTTAGAGATGGGGGTAGATAAGATCAGGATCAATCCCGGAACAATTGGAAACATAGAGGTCCTAAAAACATTGGTAGGAGAGGCTAAAGATAGGAATATCCCTATAAGGGTTGGGGTGAATAAAGGTTCTCTTCCTGCAAGATATAAAAAGGATAAAGAAGGGCTTGTTCAGTGTGCTTTAGACTATATAAAACTTATAGAAGACTGGGGATATACAAACCTTGTAGTCTCAATAAAATCTTCTAGTCCAGAAGAGACAATAGATGCAAATCTGCTTTTAGCCTCTCATACAAGATATCCGATCTCTCTAGGAGTGACTGAGTCTGGTGGAAGTTGGAGAGGTATAGTAAAGTCTACCATAGGGTTGAGTTTTATATTGAGGGAAGGAATAGGTGATACACTAAGGGTATCTCTTACAGGCGACCCAGTTATGGAGGTAAGGGTTGGCTATGAGATACTAAGGAACCTAGGATTGAGAAATCGTGGAATAAATATTGTGTCTTGTCCTACATGTGGTAGGTGTCAGGTAAATCTTGAATCACTCTATAGAAGGGTGGATAAAGCTTTAGGCAATGTTAAGGTTCCATTGACAGTGGCCATAATGGGTTGTAGCGTAAATGGCCCTGGAGAGGCAAAGGATGCTGACTGTGGGGTTGCATTTGGAAAGGATAAGGGAGTATTCTTTATAAAAGGGGAGACAATAGGCATCTACTCACCTATAGAGGCTGTCAATATGTTAATAAAGTATGTAAAAGAGGAGGATGAAAGATACTAAAAATGAGAATGTCCCAATTGTTCTATTATCCTCTGAAGGAAACTCCTAAAGATGCAGAGGCAATAAGTCATATACTTATGGTAAAAACCTCTATGATAGAGAGGGTCGCTTCTGGGGTCTATGATTATCTGCCATTAGGGTTCCGAGTATTAAAGAAGATAGAAAATATAATAAGGAGAGAGATGGAGGCTATAGGGGCGCAGGAAGTCCTTCTACCAGCTCTACACCCAAGCGAACTGTGGAGACTTACAGGGAGATGGGACGATTATGGAGATGAACTCTTTAAGCTTAAAGATAGGCAGGGACGTATGCTATGCCTAGGTCCAACACATGAGGAAATTATCACCTCTTTAGTGCAGGCAAAGATCACCTCTTATAAGCAGCTTCCACTTATGCTCTTTCAGATACAGATAAAGTTTAGGGATGAACCAAGACCTAGGTTTGGAATAATAAGAAGTAGAGAGTTTATAATGAAAGACCTTTATAGTTTTCATGCCGATGAGGAAAGTCTAAATGAGACCTATTATTCTGTCTATGGGGCTTACAAGAAGATATTTGATGCAATAGGATTAAACTATAAGATAGTGGAAGCTGAAAGTGGACCCATAGGGGGAGATGTATCTCATGAGTTTGTAATTATTGCCCCAAGCGGAGAGGATGAGATTGCATACTGTAATTCCTGTGGGTATGCGGCTACCACTGAGAGGGCGGATTATAAGATAGTAATAAGGGAAGAGAATGAGGAGGAACTTCCTATAGAGAAGGTTCATACTCCCGGGCTTAAGAGTGTAGAAGAGGTCTCTAGATTTCTCAATATTCCTTCATCTAAGATTATAAAGACTATAATAGTAAAGGCAAATGGTAGAGAAATAGCAGTATTGGTAAGAGGGGATAGAGAGGTGAATCTGAAAAGATTAGAAAAAGTCTTGGGGACAGAGGATATTGGCTTGACTGATGAGAGTACTTCTCCGTTAGGATTTGTAGGACCTGTAGGTTTGAACCTTGAGATAGTAGCAGACCCAGAGATAAAGGGTATGAGGAACGTTGTGGTAGGAGCAAATATTGAGGATTACCATTATATAAATGTTAATATAGGTAGAGATTTTTCGGTAAGAAATTTCTATCCGGTAAGTAGTGTGAAAAGTGGAGACCTATGCCCAAAGTGTAAAGGAGAGCTGGTAGTCTCTAAGGGAATAGAAGCTGGCCACATATTCAAACTTGGTACAAAGTATAGTGAGCCTATTGGCGCTGTATTTCAGACTGCCACAGGAGAGTTGAAACCTATCATTATGGGCTGTTATGGAATAGGGGTAACTAGACTTATCGCTTCAAGTATAGAGCAGAATAATGATAAGAATGGGATTATCTGGCCTATTAATATAGCCCCATATCAGATATATATACTTCCAACCGATTGGACTAATGACACCATAAGGAGAATTGCAGAGGTACTATATAATAAACTATCTCAGAGAGGTTATGAAGTTATATTAGATGACAGAAACGAAAGGGCAGGGGTAAAATTTATGGATGCTGACTTATTAGGCATTCCGTTGAGGATTACTATTGGTAACAAGTTTTTGAATACAGGGGTATTGGAGATAAAGGAGAGGCGATCAGACACTATAGAGGAGGTTACTCTTGATTCTATCTATGAAAGGATAGAAAGGGTAATTCCAAGATGAGAATTCTCTTCCTTACAGCAAGTATAGGAACAGGGCATAATAAGGCTATAGAATCTGTAGCTAATGCATTGAAGATACTAAATGAGGGAGATATAGAGTATAGGATAGTGGATGTGTATAACTATATAAATACTACCCTTGGGAAGTTTGTGTCGAAGAGTTATGAAAGAATCGTAAATCTTGTACCAAACATATATGGTTATTTCTATGCGGTAGGGGAGGACTCTACTACTTTAAAGGACCTACTTCATCATGTGGGTATAACTAGGGTAAAAAAACTTGTAGAAGAATACAATCCTGATATTATAGTCTCATCACATGAATCCCCAACTGGTATGGTGGCAAACCTAAAACAGGAGTATAATCTTAAAAAGGAATTGGTGGGGATAATAACAGATTTTAGAGCACATCCATTTTGGGTCTATCAGGAGATAAACAAGTATATGGTTCCTAATGAATTTACCAAGGAGTATCTTATAAAACAGGGAATATCCGAGAAGAAGATATTTATAACTGGAATCCCGGTAGATTTGAGATTTACTGAACCATACGATAAGGAGGAGCTTCAGAAGAAGTTCAATCTTGAACCTGGAAGATTTACCATCCTTCTAATGGGAAGTTGGTTGGATATAGGTATAGATACATTGTTTGAATCTCTAAACAAGTTATCTCTACCCATACAGATAATTGCTGTTTCGGGAAAGAATAAGACCTTACAGGAGAGACTAGAGAAACTAAAAGAGAGATCAACTATACCTGTAACAGTATTTGGTTTTATCTCCAACGTTTATGAGGTAATGCACGCTTCTGATATTATCATTACTAAACCAGGAGGGCTTATTTCTTCAGAGACATTGGCTGCTGGCCTTCCTATGATAATAGTGAATCCTATCCCTGGTCAGGAGGAATATAATACTATATATTTGACAACGGAAGGGGCAGCAGTGAGGGTAAATAAGTTATCTGAGGTCCCTATCATTATAGAGATTCTATTGAAGAGCAAGGGAAGAATCTTAGAAATGGCTCAAAATGCTAAACGAATTGGAAGACCGAGGGCTAGTTTTGAGATAGCAAGGTTAATATTATGCAGAAAGGATTAGTAGAAATCTATACAGGAGATGGAAAAGGAAAGACCACTGCTGCATTTGGGCTTGTCTTAAGGGCATTGGGAAGAGATAAGAAGGTTATAATATTTCAATTTTTAAAGCCTCCGGTCCCCCTTTCGGGTGAGGTTATTGCCTTAAAGAAAGCCTATCCAGATTTAGAGATTATTCAGGGTGGCAGGAATAGATTTGTAATAGGGAACCCAGAGAAAGAAGATATATTATTAGCCAAGGAGTTATTAAATAAGATTATTCTGGCGGTGTCTAGTGGAAGGTATGATATAATAGTAATAGATGAGGTCTTTCCTGCCTATAGGAGTGGAGTTATTTCTATAGATGATATAAAAGAGATTATAGATAAAAAAACTCCCAACACTGAGCTGATTCTTACTGGAAGAGGTGCTCCAGAAGAGATATTGCAAGAGGCAGACCTCATTACCGAGATGAGAAAGATAAGACATCCCTATGATAAAGGTGTTAAGGCAAGGGAGGGAATAGAATTTTGATTTGGAGGTATGATTATGGATATCCTTTTATCTGCAAGTGAGGTAAATCCTTTTGTGAAGGTGGGAGGGCTTGCCGATGTTGCTGGTGCTTTACCTAAGGCTCTGGAGAATCTAGGGCATAAGGTTTCTATAGTGATGCCAGGGTATAGGACAGCTAATCTAGAAGGTAAAAAGAAGATAAAATTTTTGCAGAGGTTAGATGTCCCCCTGGGGTATGGAAATGAGATGGCAAATGTAGATAGAGTAAGACTTTCTAAAAATGTTTCTTTATATCTAGTTAATAATGGAGCATACTTTGAGAGAGAAAAAATATACGATTTTCCCGATGATACAAGGAGATTTATATTCTTTTCAAGAGCTGTCTATGAGCTAGCTAGGGTCTTAGAACCTGATATTATTCATTGTAATGATTGGCATACTGCCTTAGTACCTGGGTATGTTAGGTTTTTCTGGGATAAGAAGAAGGTGGGTACTCTCTTTTCTATCCATAACCTTGCTTATCAAGGGGTTTGTGATAAGGAGATGTTTTTCTATTCAAAGTTACCAGAGTCTTCTTTCAATTCGGAAGAGGTAGAGTTTTATGGAAGGTTTAATATAATGAAATCAGGCATAGTATACAGTGACATAGTAAATACAGTAAGTCCTACATATGCCCAGGAAATAAAAACTCCAGAATTTGGATATGGGCTAGATGGATTGTTGAGAAAGAGAGAGGATGTCCTTGTTGGTATATTAAATGGAATAGATGAAACTGAGTTTGACCCTACTATAGATAGGTATCTACCTATTAGATATGGTATAGATTCTATAGAGAAGAAAGAAGAGGTAAAGAGGTTCCTCCTTGAAAGATTGGGGTTTATATATAAGGGAAATATTCCGATTTTTAGTTTTATAGGGAGACTATGGGAACAAAAAGGGATAGATATACTAACTCAGGCTATCCCTAAATTTATAGAAAAAGATATGTATCTAGTGATACTTGGAACTGGATCTGAGTATTATCATCAGATATTGACTCAGATATCCCAGAGTTATATAGAAAAGATCTCTTTGAATTTAAGATTTGATAATGAATTGGCACATTTAATATATGCGGGTTCAGATTTCTTTATGATGCCTTCAAAGTTTGAACCATGCGGTTTAGGTCAGATGATAGCTATGAGGTATGGGACGATTCCTATAGTACGGAGTGTAGGAGGATTGAAGGACACAGTAAAAGATGGAGAAACCGGATTTACATTTGTTGAGGATAGTCCTGAGGCTCTTGCTGAGGCAGTAGAAAGGGCATTAGCTCTATACAATAGTGGTATAGAAAATATGACTAATTTTAGGAAGAGGATAATGGGAGAAGACCATTCATGGAATAAGTCGGCAAGGGAATATGAGAAGATATATTTAAAGATATTGGAGGAGAGATGATATGTCTGAATTGAGGAAGGACCCAATTACAAGAAGGTGGGTTATAATTGCTACTGAGAGGGCTAAAAGGCCGAGTGATTTCGCTGACAGTAGGCCAAAACCTACTCCTTTACCTCAATATCTAGAAAAGTGCCCATTCTGCGAAGGAAATGAAAGCCAGACTCCATCGGAGATTATGTCTTATAGACAGGCAGGAACCCAGAAGGATGCAAAGGGGTGGTGGATAAGGGTAATACCGAATAGATATTCTGCAGTTAGTACAAGTGTTCCATTAGAGAGAAGTGGGCTTGGTATGTATGATATGTCAACAGGTTATGGTTCTCACGAGATTATTATAGAGAGTCCGTTCCATAATAGAGCGATGGCAAATATGTCTGAAAAGGAGATAGAAGAGATACTTTGGGCTTATAGAGATAGGATCTTGGATCTATCAAGGAATTCCGAATTGAAATATGCACTCATATTTAAAAATTATGGACCTGAGGCAGGAGCTTCTCTAGAGCACCCACACTCTCAGATTATAGCCCTTCCTGTTATTCCTAAGAGGGTGGTTGAAGAGTATGAGGGAGCGAGAGACTACTATGCATATAAAGAGAGATGCCCTTACTGTGATATAATAAGGCAGGACAAAATGGATGGAGAAAGAGTGATATTTGAAAATGACCTTTTCATAGCACTATCACCGTTTGCTTCCCCTAGTCCATACGAGGTAGACCTTTTTCCAAAACAGCATTCTTCTGCCTATGAAAAGATAGGAAAGATAGAAATTATGGAGTTGGCTAAGATATTCAAGGTGATCTTCTGGGCACTTTCTGAACTCTTGAATGACCCTCCATACAATTTTATCCTTCATAATATTCCATTTAAAGGAAATGGGGCAGAGTTTTTCCACTGGCACTTTAATATTGTGCCAAGGCTTACAAAGTTTGCTGGTTTTGAACTTGGTTCTGGATTTTATATAAATCCAGTAAAACCAGAAGATGCAGCCAAAAACTTGAGAGAAAAGATAGAGAGTTTGGCATAAGATGATACCTACCCTTAATGTAGCATTGATATGGCATCACCACCAGCCTACATATAAGGACCCTCAGCGGAACAAGTATCTTTTACCTTGGACGAGAATGCATGCAGTTAAAGATTACTTTTATATGGCAAATCTTGTGAGTCACTTTCCTAGAGTCCACTATACAGCCAACATTACTCCTATTCTATTAGCGCAGATAAGTGATTATATATATAATTATGCAAATGATATATATCTAGAGGTTACTAATAGGTCTGTAGAGGAATTATCTGTAGAGGATAAGAGGTTTATATTAGAAAATTTCTTTGAAACAAATCTTGATTATTTTATAAAACCTTATCCTAGCTATTACTCCTTATATCAGAGGGTTCATTCCCTTGGTATAGATAAGGCTCTAGAGACATTTACCCCTCAGGATTATCTAGACCTACAGGTTTGGTATAATCTTACCTGGTTTGACCCATACTTTAAGATGTACGATCCTATAATCAATAAGTTCTTCCAGATGGAACATTTTGATGAGGAGCATAAGAGACTCCTTATAAGGAAGCAGTTAGAAGTTATAAGTATGATAATATCAAAGTATAAAGAACTTGTAGATATGCATCAGGTAGAACTCATAACCTCTCCATTCTATCATCCAATACTGCCACTTCTAGTAAATACAGATGTGGCGAGGGATGTAGGTATATCTAGCTTGCCAGGGATAAACTTTAGCCATCCAGAGGATGCAGTAGTACAGATAAAAAATGGGATGAACGAGTTTTCTCTAAACTTTGAGAACCTCCCCAACGGTATGTGGCCTTCAGAGCTTGCTGTGAGCAATGAGGCACTGAATATAATAAAAAGTGCTGGTATAAAATGGATAGTAGCCGATGAAGATATCCTTTTAAAGACTATACATTATAGTATAAAGGGAGATACGGATTATCTTCAGGTTCTCTGTAGACCATATTATGTAAATACACCCTCTGGGAAATTGGTAGTATTCTTTAGAAATAAAGCCCTTTCAAATCTTATAGGATTTACATATACAAAATGGAATCCACAGGATGCAGCAGTAGACCTAGTGACAAGGCTTGAAGATATAAGATTTAAACTTCCTCCAGGAAGAGAATACATAGTAGTAATTGCCTTAGATGGTGAAAACTGCTGGAGTTACTATCCAGAGAATGGCTGGAATTTTCTTACATCACTGTACAGAAGACTCTCAAGCACTGCAGGGTTAAAACCGATAACCCCTTCTATCTTTCTAGATATAGATGGAAACTATGAGGTACTTCAAGGAGTCTTGCCTGGTTCCTGGGTGAATGCCTCCTTTGATACCTGGATAGGCCAGTCATCAACAAATCTGGCGTGGGAATATCTTGCTAAGGTAAGGAATGATATAGAGAGATTTAAAAAGACAAAGGATGCTAAACTAATAGAAGAGGCTATGAATTATCTTTATACTGCAGAAGGTAGTGATTGGTTCTGGTGGTATAATATACACCATTCTACAAAGGATGATGCAACATTTGATAGACTTTTTAGGTCATATCTTAGAGAGGTGTATATAAGATTAGACGAGACTATACCAGATTTTATAGAAAAGCCCATAGAGAAGAATCCTTAGCCTAGATGAGACTCAAAAGTCTTTCCTCAAGAGATATAACCTATACATCTATGTTTACAGCATTGGCTATACTTTCTGCCGTTATTGTAAGATTAGGTACAGGGACGATGCTTGTTCCGTTTAGTCTTCTACCAATGATAGCATTACTTTCAGGTATAGTTCTAGGTTCAAGATTAGGGGCTATAAGTATGTCGCTTTATGTACTATTAGGACTTATTGGAGTTCCTGTATT
The DNA here is from genome assembly GCA_049969715.1 of bacterium. Taxonomy (GTDB): domain Bacteria; phylum DUMJ01; class DUMJ01; order DUMJ01; family DUMJ01; genus JBMFOH01. Next base: position 20,836 of record JBMFOH010000027.1, read on the forward strand.
TTCCTCCCCGCCATACGGGGGACCTATATATATTCTAAAACCTACATTTGGATTTCTTTTGGGATTTATCTTCTCTTCTTGGGTGGTGGGTAAGGTTACAGAAAAAAAGGGCTACTACCTTTTGGCATCTCTTTTAGGACTCTTGGTAATCTATCTTATAGGTTTACCATATCTTTATATAATCCTGAACTTCTATCTAGGTAGTAGCACAAACTTAAATGGGGTCCTTAGACTAGGATTTTTCCCTTTTATTATTCCAGATATAATAAAATCTATCATCTCATCGATTGTAGCTAGAATTATTGCTTCTAGAGTTATCCTTCCTAGGTTAACCCCTTAGAATTTCTTATGCTATGCTCTTCTTGAACTGAGTAGTTGCTATATATAAAGTGAGAATAACTAGTAGGAAGATATAGATAAGTCCTTGTGTTATTTCAGTCCAATTCCAACCTGATGTGACTAAGGTTCTTAATGGAGTTACTACATAGGAGAGGGGATTCCATCTGGCTATTGTTGCCAACCAATCTGGCATGGTTTGAGTAGGAAACATCGCATTGCTAGTGAACATAAGAGGCATAGTAAGAAAGTTTACTATTGCAAATAGTGTTTCCATATTCTTCAATCTTGCTGCCAATGCCAAAGAGATTCCAGCCATAGCAAGGCTAAAGCACATAGCTAGAAAGAGAATTAGAGTAATCCCTGGTATACCTGTGACAAAATTTACTCCCATAAGTTTTGCCACGATTATTATCATCAGTCCCTGGATACCTGCTGTTAATGCACTTGATAACATCTTCCCTAGAGGTATTGCACTCCTAGATATAGGAGAGGCTAACATCTTGTTTAGATAACCAAATCTTCTATCCATTACTATTGAAACCCCACCAAAGATCCCACCAAAAAGAGTGGTCATAATTATAATTCCTGGCGTCATAAAATCTAGATATCTTACTCCGCCTAGAGCCATCAATCCGAATGGATTATTAGTAAATCCTGACATTAGGTTTCCCATAAGGCTTAACCAGATGAATGGCTGTACTATAGACACTATGATCCTCATCTTTTGGTCTATAAAGTGTTTCATCTCTCTCCAAAATACGGAGTAGACATCCTGTAAAAAGTTTTTCATCTCGACCTCCTTAAGATTCTACTCATTCTTCTTACATCTTCTGGGTTTCCTTCTTCGTCCCTTAATTCTTTCCCTGTATATGCAATATAGACGTCGTCCAGGGTAGGCTGTTTTAATGTGATAGAAGATATCTCTATCCCTTTTTCGTGAGCAATATTAAATACCAATGGGATAAGCCTTTCTCCTCTTTTTGCTACAATAATATACCTTCCATCATTCTTCTTTATATCATTGACGTACTCTAAAGCCTTAATACTATCTAGAAATGGCTCCATTCTTTCTATGCCATCCTGTCTTATAGAAAGTGTTATTAGGTCTCCTCCTAGATTCTCTTTGAGTCTTCTCGGAGTATCTATGGCTTTTATCTCGCCATGGTCTATAATGGCAATCCTATCACAGATATTGTCTGCCTCTTCCATATAGTGGGTAGTTAGAAAGATGGTCATATTACTCTCCTTCCTGATCCTTGTAATATACTCCCATATATCCTGTCTTGTCTGAACATCTAACCCTAGTGTTGGTTCATCTAGAAAGAGTATCCTAGGTCTATGGATCAGTCCCATTGCTATGTCCAACCTCTTTCTCATACCTCCTGAGTAATTCTCTACCTTCTCATCTGCTCTGTCCGTTAGATGGACAAGCTCTAAAAGCTCCTCTGTCCTTCTCTCGATAGTATCTTTAGATATGTGGTAAAATCTTCCCTGGAGGTATAGATTTTCTCTTCCTGTAAGGGTATCATCTACTGCTAGGTCTTGTGATACATATCCTATCGAAAACCTTACAGGATTTGGTTGATTAACTATATCGTATCCACAGACCTTGGCTGAACCAGATGTAGGTTTTATAAGTGTTGTTAGCATCATCATAGTGGTACTCTTTCCTGCACCATTTGGACCGAGAAATCCAAATATTTCTCCCTCCTCTACATCAAATGTGATACCCTTTACTGCTTCTATCCCCCCTGGATATGTTTTTGATAATCTATTTACCTCTATTACCTTCAAGATTCTATTCCTCCTTTTGTAACTTCACTAGAAGTTTTTCCATCTCTGCTAGATTCTTTGTAATATTAGATAACATCTCAGTTATCTGATCTGCCTTTATGAGTATGAGTCCTGGAAAGTTCGCTTCTTTCATAACTAGAAGTTTCTCCCCAGGGCTAAGATTAAGTTCAGACCTAGCTTCTTGGGGGATAACTATCTGCCCTCTCTCACTGACAGTGGTTACTCCATAAAATTTTTGTTCCATAATCTATCCTCCATACTTCTCTTATTATTCATATTAATATGATACAGCAGAAAAATAAAAATGTCAAATGATACGTGACTCTTCAACTTTTTGCGTGGAGGAAACTTAAAAATATCAT
>JBMFOH010000028.1:0-22731 GCA_049969715.1 bacterium
CAGTATAGGTCTGTAAACTCCGTGATAATATAGCCTTTAATCTCTGGATGTTTTCTTATTTCTTCTATCTGAAATCTTAATGCTTGATGCTGAAGCTCCTGAAAACTTTGAGCAAAGCTAGATGGAGAAAATATCTTGTTTAAGCCATAATCTTTAAATCTCTCCTCTACTCCTAGAGGACTAGTGCCGTTATCAATATTACCTTGAGCAAACCACCAAGGGTTACCTTTGTAGTAAGCTTTCAGTTTAGAAAAATCTGGTAGTCCCCAATTACCAAACTCAGAGACTAATAATGGTTCATTTCCTTTTCTATTACCGCCAGCCCCAAATGTCCAAGATGGTCCATTGGCATATTCAGAGACCCATGACTTCATAGCTGAAAATCTATCTGGAAAGGCAAAGTAATTGTGAAAATCGTTTATATCAGTTTTTATATGGAAGTTATTACAACAAGGAGAATTGTCTACTACTAATCTTGTTGGGTCAAGAGCTTTCAGTTTGTCATACATATTCTCTAGCCACTTTCTATCATCATAATTACCTGGTAAATCTACCCCCCAGCTCTCATTTATAATAGTTCTTATAATTACAGATGGATGGTTATAATCATAAGCCACCATTTCTTCTAGTAATTTTTCTCCTCTAGCTTTTGCTTTTGGTGTTGATCTATCCCAATTTGGTATATCATACCATACTAAGACTCCTAATCTATCTGCCCATTTTAGATACCAAGGGTGAGGAACTTTTATATGGTATCTAAGACAGTTAAGTCCCATCTGTTTAGCAAGTATCAGTTCATTTTTAACAAACTCTTCACTTGGAGGTATATAATGGGTGTCTGGATAGAAGTCTTGATCAAGCGTACCCATTATAAATATTGGTCTATCATTCAGAAGTATTTCTCTATCCTTCACTTCAATCTTTCTCATACCAAAATATTTGGTAAATTTATCTATTAGTTTATCTTTATATAATATAGAAACTTCTAATTTATAAAGTTTCGGATTATCAATATCCCAAAGTGTAGGGTTTAGTATAGAAATCTCTTTATTAAATTTTTCTGTAAGGGGATATTTGTATTCTCCTATCTCTTGCCCATTTGGATCATATATTCTAAAGAGAATGGACCTATCTTTATTAACTACTGTAGCTTCTCCTTTTACTTTAATCTGTGAGTTATCAATATCTGGAGTTATATAGATATTCTTTATGTAGTCTTTAGAGAGCTTAATTATATATACATCTCCCAAGATCCCCCCTGCTGTACCATACCAAGTTTGCTTACCATGAGGGATTTCTGAAAAGGGATAATTAGGGTCATTGTCTGAAGGTAATAATACCTTTACTATTAATTCATTGTTATTCTTCAATTTATTTGTAATTTCGAAGCTAAAAGGAGTGTAACCTCCTTCATGTGAACCTATAAGTTGTCCATTTAGCCATATTTCGGAATAATAATTTATTGAACCGAAGTATAAGTAATAGACTGAGTTGGTAGAGATCTCCTTTATATCGAACTTCTTTCGGTAGTAAAATTCCCCTCTATAGTCTCTTAATTCTGGGACCTCTATACCTATACATCCAGGGACATTAACCTTATATATACGAGAGAATTTATTATCTAAAGACAGATCCCACTTGCCTATCAAAAAATGAGTTTCTCTTGGCTTATTAATTTCATCTGATGGCATTATGGTAGAGGCTAAGGTAAATTCTCCATACAAAAGGACTAGAGTAATAGGTAAAAGAATTAAAAATAAAATCTTATGCATAAGTTCTCACTCCTTTTATCCTTTCAACCCACTGGTAAGCATCCCTTTCACAATCATCCTCTGTGTAAATGTGTAAACTACTAATGTTGGAGCAGCACCAACAAACGCTGCTGCCATAACAGTACCCATTTCCCAGTTTCCATAAGCTGTCCTAAATAGAGTCAATGCTACAGGTAAAGTCATTTTAGTAGGATCATTTAATATTAATAGAGGCCATAGAAAGTCGTTCCAAGTCCATAAAAAGGTAAATAACCCTAGTGTAGCAAGAGATGGACGAGTAAGAGGTAATATTATAGTCCAAAATATTCTAAATCTGGAACATCCATCTATTAAAGCTGCTTCTTCTAATTCTTTAGGGATAGAAAGCATGAACTGCCTTAGCATAAATACCCCATACGAGCTGGCTAATGCAGGGAGAATAAGACTCCAAAGAGTATTAAGTAGATTTAGTTTCCAGCACAACATAAATCTAGGGACCAAAACCGTATAAACAGGAACAAACAAGCTTCCTACTACTATGGCAAAAGCTAAAGGCTTCCCTTTAAATTCCATTCTAGCTAAAGGATAGGCGGCTAAAGCATTGATAATTAGAGTAACTACAATAACTGTAGCAGAGACGATAGTGCTATTAATAAAAGCTAAGCCAATATTGGCTCCCCTTCCCGAAGTTAGGACAGTAATATAGTTTACTATAGTAGCTGGATTAGGAATCCACTTTAAAGGATAAGTATAGGTAAGGGCATTAGGCTTTAGTGAGGTAGAAAGACACCATATAATAGGGGATATCCATATAAATGCGATAAATATAAGAATAATATATCCTAAAATAGACAAAAATTTCGATAACACATTATTCATCCCTTTAACCTCCTAATATTCAGCTCTTCCGCTAAGATACTTGAATTGAATTATAGTAAATACCATAATAATTAAGAACAATATCCAAGACATCGCAGCAGCTTCTCCTAGTCTGAACCAATTAAATCCTACTTCATATAAGTGTTGTAGGACTACTCTAGTAGAATTTCCAGGACCACCACCTGTAATCATAGTCACCTGTCCAAATACTTGGAATCCTGCTACAACTTGAGATACTCCTACAAAAAGTATTATAGGCTTAAGCAGAGGAATCGTAATATAACGAAATAGATGCCACTTATTCCCACCGTCTATTAAGGCGGCTTCATATAACTCTTGTGGAATGTCTTGTAGTCCAGCTAATAGTGGTAGCATTACAGAGCCTAAGCTCCCCCATAAGGATACCATAACAATCACCATCATTGCTGAAAAAGGATGGTATATCCATTCCTGTCTTGGAAGTCCAACTTTCTGAAAGTAATAGTTTATCAACCCTATTTCTCTATCTAATAGCCATGTCCATATTAGTGCCACTGATGCTACGTTTATTACAAAAGGGGCAGACAAGGCTCCTCTAAATATCATACGACCTTTGATAGGAGAGTTTACTATTACTGCAGTTAAAAGCCCAATGCTTATAAGAATGGGAACTGCTAAAGCTACGTATTCAAATGTATTTCTCAAACTAATCAAGAATAGATCCCCTGCCCGAAAAAAGTTTTGATAATTTCTGAGTCCTACAAAGTCCATTCGTTCGCTTAGTAGGGTAAAATTGGTAAAACTTACATATAATCCTTGAATCATCGGATATACCATAAATACTATAAAGAAAAAAGCAAATGGGGCTAAGAATAACCAAGGTATAAGAGGACTCTTATCTGATAGAAGATAAGATAAACTGAATTTTTTCTTTCTCATTATTGTATTCCTCCTTAATTTGGAATCAAAGGGGCTTGGATAAAAACTCCAAGCCCCTTCAAGTCAAATTATTTCCCTACTTCACCTACAGGTCTTGTTAGAATGTCATTTACAAATGTTTCTAGATCTTTGAGAGCCTGAGTTACAGTTTTTTGCTTGTTGTATACGGCATTTAGTTCTTGTCCAGATCTACTTTCTATACTTGTTGCCTGTTCTACATGAGGTTGCCATACTAGATAACCTAGTTCAGCAACAAATGCCTGTTGTTTTATAAGTTTCTTGAATGCATCACTAGCGATGACAGATTTTCTTGTTGGGCAATGTCCTGCTTTTGCTGACCACTCAATCTGATGAGCTGTAAGCCATTCTACAAGCTTAGTAGCTGCATCTAGTTTATCTCTTGATTTCTTCTTTGGTAGAACTAATAGGTGAGATGCAGACCAGGCAGCCTTCTTTTGTCCAATCTGAGGGAATGGAACTATCATATAGTTTAAATCTTTCTGCTCATCAAATCCTGGGATCATCCATGTTCCTGCTATAGTCATAGAACACTTACTTGTACGGAATGGCGTAGCAGCATCTGTTAGTGTCGGAGGAATAAGTCCATCATTTTGTAGATCAACAAAGAACTGAAGTGCTTTTGCACCTGCCTCCGAGTTGAATGCAGCCTTAGTACTATCCTTTGTTAGGTACGTACCTCCAAATTGATTTAAGAAGGTATACCATTCACGCCAAATACTACCGTGCATAGTAGGCATAAAGCCCCATCTTGTTACCTGTCCTTTATCATCCTTCACCTGCAACTTCTTTGCAGCATCTAAAAGATTCTCTTTGTTTAATATCACCTTATTAGGGTCAATTCCCGCAGCTTTGAGATGGTCTACGTTATAATACAGAGCATATGGATGTACATCGAGGGGAAGTCCATATGTTACACCTTGGTACTTACCTGCAGTAAGGGGATATTCCATAAAGTCTCCCTTGTTGACCCCACCCTTTTCCAGAGTCTTAGGACTCATAGGGAATAATCGCCCATATTTTGCAAAGATAGGTAGATTCCAGTCATGGCATATTGCTACATCAGGAGCTGTTCCAGTTTGTATAGAAAGAAGTAATTTGTTATAGTATGGGTCTCCCCAAGGTAATATCTGCATTCTGACCTCTACTTCATCTTGAGATGCGTTAAATTCTTTTACCATACTTTCCATAATCTTTCCATCTGGACCAGTAAATAAGTTCCAGAAATCTATAACTGTCTTGGCGTAACTTACCAGTGGGAATAATCCTACTAGAACTACTAGCATCAAAATCCCTATAGTTCTTTTCACTTAAAAAATCCCTCCTTCAAAATTAGTTTTTAAAACTTCTACCTCTTCTTCCCCTTAAAAGCATTGGTAATCTGATGCTTCCTTTATCTTTCCATCTCACCTCCCTCCTACCATCTGGTATAGTAGTGCGCTCATTACTGGTGAAGTCGTTAATTTATTTATAATAGGGAAGGTATGAATGATGATATGACCTTCTCCTAACGGGACGTCTATTATAAAATTCATAGGATGATACAACCATCCAATCACCATACCTGCCAATGTCTTTCCTCCAAAGTTGAAATCTCCGTACAGATAGTATGTAGGAGAGTCATTCATAAATCGATAATCCATAATCTTTTCTCTAAATACCCTTCCAGAAATTTTAGGACTGAATATACCTAGCCCGCTTACCCATCTTCCTTCAGTAATCCCTTTTCTTTTCTCTAGTGTGTATCCAAATCGAGAGAACTTGGTATCTTCTGACAACTCAAATATTACTGTCTTACCTTGTTTTGCTAAATTTTCTAACTCTTCGTTGAAAGATTTTGCATATATAATGTTGGATTGAGATATATCTGAGACATTAATATTTGCATTTTTAAGAGAGCTTTCTACAATACTATCGAAAGGAGCAATCCTAAAGTTTTGCAAGTTCTTAGGCACTACAAATATATGCACTATATTTTCACTTATTGTTCTATTCCTAGTAGTGGTTTTTAAAGTAAGCTTAAACGTCTTTGGTTCAGAGACTTCTGGGGCTAAGAATTCTATATTGCCTATTTTAGAAAGACCATAATGTATTTTATTGAGAGTTATACTATTTTTGATACCTGTTCCATCTAGATCCCAGGAGATTTTTACATTTTCTAAAGGACCATTTGAAAGATGTGAGAATAATATCGGGATACTTATATTTTCTCCGCTCCAGACCCCAGTAGGTCTTTCCTTAGGAAAGACTAAGTCTAGGCTATTTATATTCTTTAAGTCATTAAAATAGCTCTTCTTTCCTCTTGTTATATCCAATAGACCATTACATTCCCAGTATAGGTCTGTAAACTCCGTGATAATATAGCCTTTAATCTCTGGATGTTTTCTTATTTCTTCTATCTGAAATCTCAACGCCTGGTATTGAAGGTCTTGAAACGCTTCAGTAAGACTTTCTATACCATCGAACACCTTATCTAATCCATATCTCCAAAACTTTTCCTCTACTCCTAATGGTTTTGTGGCGGTAGTAGTATCTCTCTGTTGGAACCACCAAGGGTCTCCTCCATACTGGGCTCTTAACCTTGTAATATTTGGTAGTCCCCAATTACCAAACTCAGAGACTATTAGAGGTTCGCTATTCTTTCTCTCACTATCAGGACCAAACGTCCATGATGGATGTTTAGAGAAATCTTCTACCCATTTTTTCATCTCATTAAACTTATCAGGGAAACCAAAGTAATTGTGAAAGTCTTCTATATCTGTTTTAATATGGAAATTTGGGAAACAGGCAGAGTTGTCTACAACTAGCCTGGTCTTGTCTCTTTCTTTAAGCCATTCGTAAGTTTTCTTGAGCCATTCTCTATCCTCTTTACTGTTTACCAAATCTAATCCCCAGCTCTCATTTATGATAGTCCTTATTATTACTGATGGATGATTATAATCATACTGAACCATCTCTTCCAAAAGCCTTTCTCCTCTTGCTTTTGCATTAGGTGTAGATCTACTCCAGTTGGGAAGGTCTTCCCAGATTAAGACTCCTAATCTATCTGCCCATTTTAGATACCAAGGGTGAGGAACTTTTATATGGTATCTAAGACAGTTAAGTCCCATCTCCTTTGCTAGAATAAGCGCATCTCTTACAAACTCTTCGTTTGGGGGATTATAGTGAGTAAAAGGATAAAAGTCTTGGTCTAATGCTCCCATAAGATAGATAGGTTTATCGTTTAGAAGAATCTTTTCATCTTTTACTTCTATCTTTCTCATCCCAAATGTCTCTGTCACTTCGTCTATAACCTTATTTTGGTACTCTATAATAGCTTTTACAGTATAGAGGTTTGGATTGTCTATATCCCAGAGTAAGGGGTTTTTTATAGATAGCTCTATCTTATTCTCTCTTTCTAGAGAAGTCTCAGTCTTACTTACTCTTCCTAATGGATCAGCTATAGAAATACCCAACTGATAATTCTGTGTTTTATCTGTTTCACAGTGCACTAAGAGATATATCTTACTATTCTCTACGTCAGGGGTTACTTCGAACTTAGTGATATAAGAAGACCCTGTCTGAATTAATTCTACTCCTTGCCATATACCTCCTGCCATTCCATACCATTGAGCTTCTTGTTTCCCATGAGGAATCTCTGAAAAGGGGTAATTAGGGTCTGCATCTCCTGGAATTATTACCTTTACTATAAGTCTGTTTTTAGATTTTATGGCAGAGCTCACATCGAAGAGAAACGGGGTATATCCACCTTCATGCGTTCCTATTAAGACATCATTAAGCCAAACTTCTGCGTAGTAATTTACCGCTCCGAAATGGAGTAAGTACCTGGTGTCTCGATCTTTATTTATTTCAAACTCTTTTCTATACCATATGACCCCCCTATACTCTCTTAGCGCAGGTATCTGATTTCCAATGCAGTTTGGCACCTCTATAGGATAGGTTTGAATAGTATTAAATCTTCTATCTAGACTTAATTCCCATATTCCATTAAGATTTATAATCTTTCTCATCCTTCCTCCTTATTTGAATTTATATTCACTATGGCTGTAACTTTCGACCTGAGACTCTAGCGGTGCTATCTCCACCTTTATTCCTTTCTTCTCTAATCCTTTTATGATGTCTTTAGGAGCCAACTCATCAGTAATGAGTATATCTACCTTTTCTATGGGACTCATCGGTATGAGTTTCTTTTGACCCAATTTTGTATGATCAGCAAGGACTATTAGAATATGGGCAGAATTTATCATAGATGTATATATGCTTGCCTCACTTGGGTTTAAAGTTGTTAGCCCTCCATCTATATCTATTCCATCTACCCCCATAAAACATTTATCTATAAAGATATTTTTAAAAAATTCTTCAGCTCCATCACCAAAAAGATTATAAGAGCCTTCTCTAGAAAATCCTCCTGGCATAGCAATTCTCACTCCAAGTCTTAAAAGTAGATATCCTATATTTACAGAATTGGTAATCACTTGCACGTTTGGTATGCCCCCTAGAAGTTTTGCAAACTCATAGGTGGTGGTTCCTCCGCCTAGGGCGATTACATCATTTGGTTTTACTAAGGTAAGCGCAACCTTAGCTATAGCTCGTTTTTCTTTCAGGTTTTCTACATTTCTGTCTTCGAATGGTGGTTCTGGGGTAACATTGTGCGTAGCAAGTGTAACACCACCCCAGATCCTTGTAATGAGTCTCTGTTTTTCTAAGTCTTGTAAGTCTTTTCTTAGAGTGATTGGAGAGATCTCTAGTATCTCTGCCAAATCATTAATAGAGAGTGTACCTCTTGCCTCAAGGATGTCTAATATCCTTCTTTTTCTATTTATTTTAGCTATTGAATCCACAATATCTAACCTCTAGATATAAATTTAGCATATATAGATTATAATATATAAATTTAATTTGTCAATATTTTTATATAAAGTGATTTATGAAATATAAAAAATGCTCTAAAAATGATATGATTGGACTGCTGCAATTCTGGTTAATGAGACAGCAAAGATGCCTGTCCTACTAAAGCAAATATTACAAAAATTGCAATTTGATGACAAAATCTTGACAGTAAGAATAGATATGATTTATCATATAATTGACTGATTGGTCAGTCAGGAAAACTATGAAGAAGAAAAAAGAAGACATATTGAATTCTGCTCTTAAACTTTTCTTTGAGAAGGGCTTTAATGAAACCTCTATAGATGAGATCACTAGACTAGCTGGGATCTCAAAGGGAAGTTTTTATACCTATTTTCAATCAAAAGAGGACCTCCTCTCTGAGGTAATAAAGGCTGCTATAGAAGCTACCAGACTCGGATTTGTAAGTCTTTCAAAGGAAGAATATCTTAACCCTATAATGTCTCTTGAATCATTCTTTCAGCTAAACCTAGACCTAGCTAGAAATTATTCCTCAAATATACTTACCCTTATCAGAGAGGTAAGTTTTGCTCCTATAAAGGTGAGAACAAGGGTGACTGAATCTTTTAGTAAGGTGGTGGAGGAAGAGCTAAGAAAATTTATTACCCTTATAAAGGGTGAATGTAGTGATGCCGATATAACTGTACTGTTAGGGACAGTGATAGTTTTTTGGATGAATCTTATATTTAATAAAGATGTTCCTTCAATCAAGGAGTTAAGTAAGAAGGTCTGGTTTGGAATAGGAGGTAAGGCTTTATGAAGACTATTGTAAGAGTAATAGTAAGAGGGAGGATTTTTTTCTTTATACTATTTCTTATCTTAGCAATCTTCTTTGGAGTCCTTTTACCAAAGAGAGGACTTACCTTTAATATTTTTGAGCTCCTTCCCAAGGATATGGAGTCATTACAAGGGATTGAGATCTTAAATAATAAGATATCTCATGGTCCTGATTGGACTATCCTCTGTAAGAATGACAGTGAATTTGAGGTGGAAACTCTAGTAGAAAGGTTAAGCAGGTTATCATTTGTCTCATCTGTAAGTTGGTTAGGAGAAAGGCAGGATGTATCTTTGCCTAAAGAGATGTGGAATGAAGGTTACAGTGCATATTATAAAGATGGTAACTATAAGCTTCAGGTGAGTATAAAGCCAAGCAACACATATAAGCCTCAGATTAACGGGTTAAGAAAGGTATTACCAGGTTGGGCTAGTCTTACAGGGACAGAGGTGATAGCCAATGATATGGAGGCATATTTTAAAGGCTCCACATTAAGATATTTTCTCATAGGGATACTACTCGTTAGCATCTTTCTTTTACTTGCCTTCCCCAATATATGGGGTCCAATATTTATAATCTTTTCTATGGTAATAGGTGTAGTTATAAATCTTGGCATTTCTACGTTGATAGGCACAAAGGTATATTATATAGTGGATACAATAGCTGCTATACTCCAAGTGGCAGTAACTCTTGACTATTCTCTCTTTCTCTTTTATAGATATGAGGAGGAGAGGATGACTCTAGATAGAGAAACTGCTATGGAGGAGGCAATTTTAGGTAGTTTTAAGCCTATCCTTTTGAGCTCTTTAACTACACTGGCAGGTTTTTTTGCCTTGACATTTGCTAGGCTTGGTTTTTATACTCAGGCAGGAGATATCCTTATTAGAGGGGTTCTGATATCTACTATTACTACATTTGTTTTTTTATCCTCTCTCCTTGTGATATTTGATCTACTTATCAGTGGGAGGAAACATAGGATAATCCCTATAGAGGTGGGAAACCTTGGTAATTTTATTGGTAGGCATTCACGTGCTTTCGTAATATTATTTATTTTCTTATTGGGCATCTCTTACTACTCTTCCTCTAAGGCGCAACCTGTCTTTGATCAAAATTTATTCCTACCTCCCAGTATACCTTCTATTGCTACCCTTAATGAGATGAATAAGATCTTTGGAGGAACAGAGAGTATGATTGTAGTTACTAGAGAAGATGCTAGGGGTTTGGAGGATGCATTGAATGAAATAAGAAAGATGCCTGAAGTGAAGGGGATATCTTCTTATTTTACTATTTTAGACCCTGCTCTTCCTGTAGAATTATTGCCTGAGAAGATATTTAAGAGATTTAATGGTGGAGGTTATACATTTGCCTCTATAACAATAAACAAATTGGGAGAATCTGATTGGAGGGCTTTAAGAAATAGGATCTCAAGGTTACTTAAAGAGAAGGTAGAGGGAGAAACCTATATAACAGGAGAGTCAATCCTTTTGGAGGATGTAAAGGAGGTATCAGAAGAGGACCAGACAAAAACATCTAAAGTTTCTTTTTCTCTGATGTTATTGATAGTTGCTTTGGGTTTCTTATCTCTTTCTATTCCAGTTACCTTAGTGGCTGTTATTCAAACTGCCATCTGGGTGAACATTGGATATTATTTCCTATTTCATATCCCTATGCCTTTTTTTATTCCAGCTCTTCTTGGCACTATACAACTTGGTTCTACTATAGATTATAGTGTCCTTTTGACCTCTAGATATCAGGAAGAGAGGAGAAATGGCTTTTCCCCGGTTGATGCCATTAATGAGGCTGTGCATTGGAGTTCACACTCTATATTTACAAGTGCTGGAACAATGATATTGATGAATTTACCAGTGGCAATATTGAGTGATATTAAGCTTTTGAGTTTTACTATGGCTAGTCTAGCAAGAGGAGCTTTTTTAAGCCTATTAGCAGTGACTTTTCTTCTTCCTGGGGTTTTAGTTGCTCTTGATAGGATCTTTAGGTGTACCTCTTATAAATGGAGTAAGGAGGGTGAAAGAAATGAAAAAATATAGTACTATATTATTGAGCTTATTCTTGTTTCTATCATCTTATGCAAGGGCTAATGGTTTCTATGTATCTGATGATGAAACTGTATATCTTATAATGAATCCTGATAGAGGGATAGAGAAGACTATCGTTATAGACTGGATAAGGGTGAAGGGAAATGGTAATTACTCAGTCTATGATGTAGGGGATGGTTTAGAAGATATAAGGAAGATTCTAGGAGACGGCTCTGTAACCTTTCAGAGTGATAAGATAAAGGTCTCTGGAAAGGTGACTGATTTTGCTGATACCTATTATAGAGGAGAGACAACCAAACAGCCACCAGTAATTTTAGATGTAAGATTCTTTTTAAATGGTAAAAAAACTACATACAAAGGTGCTATTGGTAAGAAGGGTACCTTAAGGATTGAATTCTTCTTAGAGAATAAACTCTCCCATTACGTAAAGATTGGTACGTCTTTAGAAGAGGTATATACACCGTTTATCGCTATAGTGAATGGAAGTTTTTCTGCATCTAAGGTAAAGGAATTGAGGTTTTCAGATGGTGGTATGAAAACTACTGTAGGGAGTAATATGAGTGTTAGCCTTACACTTATGCCTCAGCCAAAGACTTCTGGCTGGATAGAAGTTGATATGGATAAGGTCTCTCTTCCTCCAATCCAGATATTGGTGATTCCGTCGCTACCTACAATTCCAAGCCTTACAGAGACAATAAATAGGTTTACAGGTAGTATCTCTCAGATGGATCAGATACTTGATTTCCAACAAAAACTATTGAAACAGATGGCAGGAGAGATAAGAGATGAAAGAGAGAGCAAAGGTATGAAGAATACAGAAGGAATTTTAGATAATATCAGGATTAGCTTAGAAAGTATAAAGAAAGATAAGGCGAGTGTTGACGACCTTTCAAGATGCCTGTCTGATACCTATAATAGGAATGAGAATATAATATTCCTTTTAAAGGAGATAAATGACCCTAGAGCTCTAGATACAGTGGCTCTTTTGGAGAAGGATCAAGAAAGATTAAAAGATATGATGAAAAAGGTTGCTGATATGAGAAAAGACCTTGACAGCCTCTCTATAACCTTAAAAGGAATAGATGTAGATAGTATAAAGGGGCTTATAGGAAGCCTAGAGAGGATAGAGATGAGCCTTAATGCAATAGCAGAGGGTGGAGTAGTTGGATTTGTAATGATCCCTGGGCTGAGTATGCTTAGAGAAGGAATAAAGGGAGGAGAAAAAGAGATAGATATTACAAAAGAGAAGACAAAGATAATGGGTAATCTGGCTAAGGAATACAATACATTTATTGGAAAGCCGAAGAATGCTAATGATAGTAGTGTGAGATTTATCTACTATATAAAATTTGAGAGTTAACATTATAGGGCTCTCTCTTTTCATTGGTTCTGTGCTATAATAAATAGGTCTTTTGAAGGCTTATTTATAAGGAGGGAGCTTTGTTCTATAGAGCAATACAGATAAGAAGAATAAAATTCTCGGCAATTGATTTAGGTATAGTATTTTTCCTTTTTGCCTTTATATATGGTGTGGTAAGCACTGCTAAGGGCTGGGGAGAGTCTCCCGGTTATACTATTAATATCTCCCTTTCCTTTTCTAGTCTCCCCTATTATGCCTGGCTTTCAGTTTTGAGACAGTTTTTTGCATATGTTCTTTCTCTTGTCTTTTCTATCTTATATGGGTATATTGCTAGTCATAATAAAAGTCTAGAACCATTTATGATATCTCTCTTGGATATACTCCAGTCTGTTCCTGTGCTTTCCTTTATGCCTGGGGTTATATTAGGATTGATAGCCCTTTTCCCTTATGGAAGGGTAGGGGTAGAGTTGGGAAGCATAGTACTTATCTTTACTGGGCAGGTGTGGAATATGGCTTTTAGTGTATACGGTTCTATGAGTACCCTTCCTAGGGATTTTAATGAGGCTGCTAATGTATTTAATCTTACACCATTTCAGAAGTTTATCTATGTAGAACTGCCATATTCTACTATAGGGTTAGTATGGAATAGTATGATGTCCGTTGCTGGTGGCTGGTTTTTTCTTATGGCATGCGAGATGTTTACTCTAGGAGAGAAAGACTTTAGATTACCTGGTTTGGGTTCATATCTACAACTTGCAGCCATAAAAGGAGATACCAAAGCCTTACTGATTGGACTTGGAGTTATGATAGCTATCATAGTGATTATAGACCAGCTTGTCTGGAGACCACTTATTGCTTGGGCACAGAAATTTAAAGTAGAACTCTCATCCGAAGAGGTTGTTCCTCACTCTGCAATCTTTACCATCCTACAGAGGTCTACTATTGGTCCGTTAATTAGTGGAGCAATAGAAGGTTTTTGGGAGAAGATAGGTAAAAAACTTCCTAAAAGGATACATCTACCTTCTAGGAAGAAAGGGTCGTCTATTGTAAAAATAGCCTTTCTTGTTTTTTTTGTCCTTATTGTTATTTATGGATGTTTTAGATTGGCTATAATTGTATATAGAATACCTGCCTTTAGATGGGGCGATATTTTTATAAGCGATCTCTTTACCCTCTTGAGGGTTAGTTTAGCAGTGGGGCTCTCTATCCTTTGGACATTACCCGTTGGGGTCTATATAGGAATGAATCCAAGACTCTCTGCTGTAATGCAGCCCCTAGTTCAGATCTTTGCATCTATTCCTGCTACTGCTATATTCCCTATCATCCTTATGTGGTTAGTAAGTTTAAGGGGAGGACTTTCTATTGCGTCGATACTTCTTATGCTATTGGGAACTCAATGGTATCTATTATTTAATGTTATTGCAGGGGCTATGTCTATACCTGCCGAATTAAAAGAGGCATCCTCTATATTTGGGCTTACTGGGATAGATAGATGGAGAAAGCTTATTATCCCCGCAGTCCTACCACAACTTGTTACAGGAGCAATTACTGCTACTGGTGGGGCATGGAATGCTTCGGTTGTCTCAGAATACGTGCATTTTAGAGGGACTACACTTTCGGTGAAAGGATTGGGGGCAATGATAAGTGGCTCGGCTGACAAGGGAGATTTTGGAGTTCTGGCTGCTAGTACAATTGCTATGATTGTTACTGTAACGATTATCAATAGGTTCTTCTGGCGTAGACTCTATTGGCTTGCAGAAGAACATTACTCTTTATGATATAATAAGATTATGGCGATTATAGAGACAAAAAATCTTACCGTTATATTTGATATGCCGAATAATACAAGAATTACTGTGCTTGAGGATATAAGTTTCACCCTTGAGGAGGGAGAATTTGTTGCAATCCTTGGTCCTTCAGGGGCAGGTAAATCTACACTCCTTAGGGCTATTGCTGGACTTATAACCCCAACACATGGAGAGGTTTTATATAGGGGAAAGCTTGTAGAAGGAGTAAATCCAGGTGTTTCTATGGTCTTTCAGTCTGCAGCACTATTCCCTTGGCTTACTGTGTTAGAAAATGTAGAGCTTGGTCTAAAGGCAAAGGGGCTTCCTCCTAAGGAGCGGAGAGAAAAGGCAATCAAGATGATAGACCTTATAGGGCTTGATGGCTTTGAAAGTGCCTATCCTAAAGAGCTCTCTGGAGGGATGAGACAGCGTGTTGGTTTTGCTAGGGCTCTAGTGGTGGAACCAGAGGTGTTACTTATGGATGAGCCTTTTTCGGGTTTAGATATCCTTACTGCAGAGAATCTAAGAAACGATCTCCTTGATCTTTGGATAGAGCATAGAATCCCTACGAAGTCTATCCTTCTCATTACACATAGTATAGAGGAGGCAGTATACCTAGCTGATAGGGTGATTATTCTAGATAGGAATCCAGGCAGGATAAAACAGGAGATCTACATAGATCTGGCACATTGGAGGGATAGGGAGGATGAGGCTTTTCTTAGACTAGTTGATAGGATTTATGGGATTATGATGGGGAAGCCATTAGTTCCTAAGGTAGTTCGTCCTGAAAGGTATGTTACACCTCTTCCCCACGTAAGAGTAGGGGCAATAGCAGGTTTTATAGAACTCCTCTCTGATATAGTAGACACTAAAGTAGATATATATAAGGTTGCCGAGGACCTACAGATGGATGTGGCTGATATCCAGCCAGTTATTGAGGCAGCTGAGCTTTTGAAGTTTATAGATACAACAGGTGGGGACATTTCAATTACAGAAGAGGGTAGAATATTTGCTGAAGCTGATGTCCTAGAAAAAAAACAGCTCTTTAGAAAGCTTTTGCTTGAACATGTGCCATTTATCCAGCAGATACTTCAGGTTCTTAATAGTAAGTCAAATCATCGAATGCCTATAGAATTTTTTTTAGAGCTTCTAGAGACAAAGTTCAGTGAGAGTGAAGCTCATAATCAGATAGAGATTGCTATAGATTGGGGAAGATATGCAGAGCTTTTTGCCTATGATGAAGATAGTAAGGAGATATATCTAGAGGAAGAAGTGGTAGAAAGTTGAGAAGAAATACTTTTAATAGAACCTTGATTTTGATTCTTGCTGGTCTTGTGGTTTCTGTTCTTTTTAGGGGACCATTCTCCTATGCAGTGGGAGATACAATTATAGTATTTTTTTATTTTTTACTTCCTGTTTTAGTAAACATACAGGAAGCAATTATTGTGGGTATAAGTCTTCCTATTTTAGATTTTCTTTTGAGGATACGAGTTCCACCTAGAAATCTTTTGTTCTTTATCATCCTAGGAGACCTCTCTTTGATATTAGTATTCTTCTTCCTCTATAATAGAGGAAGAACAGTAAGCTTTATAGGGGTATTACTCAGCTCACTAGCTAGATACCTTATTATTTCTCAATCTACTACAAAGCTTATGAAGAGCGAACATCTATATTTCAATAGCACTACACTATTTTTTGCCACTCTTCTAGGTGGAATCCTAGCATTTGTAGCTATCCCTCAATTAGAAAAAGAGCTCAAAAAGAGAAATGAACTTTCTAGATGAATTGAACCCTCAACAGAGAGAAGCAGTGCTCTATACCGAGGCTCCCCTCCTAGTACTTGCTGGAGCTGGGAGTGGGAAGACTCGTGTAATAACCTATAAGATTGCCTATTTAGTTAGAGAATTAGATATTCCAGAAGGGGATATACTTGGTGTTACCTTTACCAATAAAGCGGCGGGAGAGATGAAGACAAGGGTAGCCCACCTTTTAGGAAAGCCGGTATCAGATGTATGGTTGGGGACATTCCATTCTATAGCGGCAAGGATTTTGAGAAGATATTCCCACTACATAGGTATAAATAATAACTTTTCTATATTAGATGAAGATGATCAGGTATCTCTAATGAAAGAGGTTATCTCGGAATTGAATCTAGATATAAAAAGATACGCTCCAGGAGCGCTTCTTGGAAGGATAAGCGAAGCCAAAGAGAACCTAATAGACCCAGCAACTTTTGGAGAGTTTATAGAGAGTTATTATGAGAGTATAGTAGCCAAGGTATATCAGAAGTATCAGGAAAAACTTTTAGCAAACCAAGCCTTAGATTTTGATGACCTCCTTTTCTATCTCATTAGACTTTTCAAGGATAATAAGAAGATTCTTTCCTATTATCAGGAGAAGTTTAAGTATATCCTCGTTGATGAATATCAGGATACTAACTATGCCCAGTATGTTATAGTGTTTCTTCTTGCTCAGGTTTATAGAAGACTTACTGTAGTAGGGGATGATGATCAGGCTATATATAGTTGGCGAGGGGCAGATATACGGAATATCTTAGAATTTGAGAAGGATTTCCCTGGGGCTAAGGTAATTAGACTGGAAGAAAACTATAGGTCTACCAAGAATATCCTTGATGCAGCTAATAAGGTGATAGCTCATAATAAATCTAGAAAAGGAAAGACTCTATGGACCCAAAATGAAACTGGTAGTAAGGTAAGGCTCTATATTGCTAATGAGGAGACTAATGAAGCCAGCTTTGTTGTAAGAGAGATTATTACTCTCCAGAAAAGAGAGGGTTTTAACTTTGGAGATTTTGCTATCCTTTATAGGACACATGCTCAGTCAAGACCTCTAGAAGAGGCAATGATAAAGAATAGTATTCCATACAAGATTATAGGTGGGATAAAATTCTACCAAAGAAAAGAGATAAAGGATATACTAAGCTATCTAAGATTTATCCTTAATCCTTCTGATAGTGTAAGTCTGAAGAGGATAATAAATACCCCTAAGAGAGGGATAGGAATCGCCACTCTATTGAAGATCGTCGAGTACAGCACTCAGAATAAGGTAGATCTCTTAGAAGCAATGAGGTCTCTTGTAGAAGAAGGTCTTAGCGGACAGATAAGGAATGAGGTAAAAATTTTTATAGGTCTTATCGAGGAACTTATGGCTTTTTCTAAGTTGCATTCTGTTCAAGAATTACTAGCAGAGGTCTTGGAAAAAACAGGATATATAAAGGAATTGAACTCTCTGCAGACTCTAGAGGCGCAGACTCGTATAGAGAATGTGCAAGAGTTGATCTCAGTGGCAAAAGAGTATTCTGAAAGTTTAAATGACTCCTCCTTAGAGGGGTTTATGAACTATATTTCTCTTATGTCAGAGATAGATACCCTAGAAGATGCAAATTCCTCTGTTGTTCTTATGACATTACATAGTGCAAAAGGGTTGGAATTTCCTGTGGTTTTTATTACTGGAATGGAGGAGGGAGTATTCCCTCATTCTTTTTCTTTAGGAGAGAGAGAAGACCTCGAAGAGGAAAGGAGATTATGCTACGTTGGTATGACTAGGGCAAAAAGATACCTCTATCTGACCTCTGCTCAGATGAGGACCCTTTATGGGCATACAAACAGTAGCGAAGTCTCTAGGTTTGTAAAAGAGATTCCTGAAGACTTTATAGAAATTATACCGAGAGAAGGTCCTACTCAAGGGAAGAAAGAGGGAATTACAGAATTTGAACGGGGGGAAAAGGTTTGGCATGAGAGATGGGGGGAAGGGATAATACAAGAGATTCGTCCTTTAGAGGATGGAGAGACAGAGCTCATAGTAGTCTTTAATGATATAGGTAGAAAATATCTTCTTGCCAAGTATGCTAAGCTAGAAAAGATTTAATTATCCCTTTCTTCGGGATGTCATCCTAGGGTCTAATGCATCCCTTAATCCATCTGCTACAAAATTGAAGCATAACACTGTGATTGCCAGAGATAACGTTGGGAAAAATCCCATATACCAGTATCCTTGAAGATATCCGAGGCTTTCTCCTATCATCTTCCCCCAGCTTGGTAATGGGTCACTTATTCCAAAACCAAGGAAGCTTAGTGAGGCCTCTCCAAATATAGCTTGAGGTACTCCTAATCCTACCATTATAATGATTGGACGAATAATATTGGGTAGTATCGTCTTGAACAAAAGATAAGAGTTAGAGACACCTAATGCCTCTGCTGCCTCTACAAATGCTTCTCCTTTTATCTCTAAGGTCTTTGCCCTTGTAACCCTACAGATACCAATCCAACTTGTTACCCCTAGGGCAATAATTATATTAAATAAGCCATTCCCTAACCACGTCATAAGAAATATAGCAAATAAAAGCCCAGGGAAAGCAGTCATAACTTCTACCAATCTTGATATCCAGTAGTCAGTTTTCCCTCCGTAGAATCCAGCAAAGAGCCCTAAGGGAACACCTATCAGGACTGCTAGGATCTGCACTGAAAATCCTACAATAAGTGATGTTCTTGCTCCATATATGATACGAGTAAGAAGGTCCCTACCTATACTATCTGTTCCAAATGGATGACTAATAGATGGTCCCTGTAAGAAGTTGGCTAGATCGATCTCATCATACTTGTAGGGGGAGATCAAATTTGCAAATATAGCCAAAAGGATGATCAGTGATATAACAAAAAAACCAAAGACAGCCAATTTATTTCTTCTATAGACTCTTATTATATCCCACATAGTGTCTCTCTAACTGAATACAATTCTCGGGTCTATATATGCATAGATTATATCAGTAACTAGATAGGTGATACCCCATAAGATTGCTATCAGTAGAATCATTGCAATAATCATCGGATAATCTCTATTTAGCGCACTAGTATAGAAGAATCTGCCAAGCCCTGGCACCCTGAATGTGACCTCTATAAACACAGAGCCTGTGGCTAGATCTGGTATCATAGGACCAAGCAATGTCATTACTGGTATTAAGACATTCTTAAATACATGCTTAAAGATTACTACCCTTTCAGGAAGCCCTTTTGCCCTTGCTGTTCTTACATAGTCTTTTCTTAATTCTTCTAAAAAGTTTACCTTTACAAATCTGGCAATGACTGCAGTAGGAGCAAGAAAGTATGACATAACAGGGAGGATGAGGTTTTTAGGCTCGCCCCATCCTCCTGTTGGGAGCCATCTCAAGGTTACACTAAAGAATAAGACCAGCCATATTGCTATAACAAAGTTAGGAACAGTAGTTCCCAAAGTAGCAATAGTAGTTACTAGATAATCTAACCAGGTATTCTGCCTTAAGGCAGAGATAACCCCTAGAAGGATTCCAATGCTAAAGGATAATACAATGGTTATTGCTCCTATCTGGAGGGTTACAGGCCAGACCCTTGCTATCAATGATGTAACTGTCTCTGTTGGACTTTGAAACGGAACTCCAAAGTCCCCATGAAGAGCCCTCCAGATATACCTTATGTATTGTTCCCATACAGGTCTATCAAGACCATATTTCTTTAAGATACTGGCTTTCACTTCAGGAGGTAGGGGCATCTTGAACTCATCAAAAGGACCACCTGGAATAGCATGCATCAGGATAAAAGTAATTAAAGATGCCAAAAGTATTACAATAATTAAGCCTAGAATCCTTCTAATTACATACCCTAGCATTTTACTATCTACTACTTCCTATACTTTAGAACGTCCTTTGATATATAGATATTAAAGATTGTTGTTCCTACACCTTCTATGCCAGGCCAATGGAGGGCGGTTATCCCATACTTATCTGGGGTAAGGTCACTTCCCTTTACGTATGGCTTCCATAGAACACCTGGTGTCTGGTGCCACAAGAATATTCCGCCTACATCCTCTACTAGAATCTTTTCTGCTTCTTTGAACATCTCATCTCTCTTCTTTTTGTCTATTAGAGATGATGCCTCAGTAACAAGTTTATCATATCTATCATTCTTCCATGCATGTCTTCCTGTAGAGACCCATATTCCAAGCATATTAGATTGGTCAAGATAATCCATTCCATAAGAGACAAGATAGAATTGAAGCTTATGAGAGTTAAGAGCATCCATAAATGTCTTTGCTTCTTTTACAGTAATTTTGACATCTATACCGAGATTTTTCTTTAACATGGCTCCTATAGCATTGGCAGCAGCTACTACTGTTGGAGAGGCTAGATCAGATCTTACCCACATATCTAGGGTAGGAAATCCTTTACCATTAGGATAACCAGCTTCCGCAAGGAACTTTTTTGCTAGGTCTGGATTGTATGTAATTATATTTTTTAAACCCTCAGGGTTTGCTCCAGGGAATCCTGGCATTAAGAATCCGTAAGCTATCATTCCCTGCTTTCTGATGATTGTCTTTACTATAGAGTCCTTGTCTATAGCATAAGCGAAAGCCTTTCTTACATTAAGATTGTTGAATGGAGGATTATAGCAGTCAAAGCCTAGATAGAATGTTCTAAAATCTCCAAATCCTTGATGGAATTGCTTGGATAGCTCTGGGTCCTTTTCGATTACTTCTAGGTCGGCAGGGGTAAATATCTGCCCATTACTGTATCCACATATATCGATTTCACCAGCAAGGTATGCTTTAAATGCAGATGTTCCTGGATCTCCAAATGTTACTATGATCTTTTCTAGATACGGCTTTAATCTCCCTCCGTACTTTGTATTGAGCTTAAAGATGATTTGCTTATCTTTTGTCCATTCCTGAAGCACATATGGGCCACAGGAGACAGATGTTCTTGGGTCGTTGTTATAGTAAGGTCCATACTTTTCATAAGCCTTCTTGCTTAGAGGGGTGGAATAAAGCATCATCATCGGCAGGTATGGAGCTGGATATTCTGTTGTGATTATTAGAGTATACGGGTCTTTTCCCTGTTTTACTCCTATCTCAGAAGGTGGAACTTCCCCCTTTACTGCCTTGTCCCAGTTCTTTATAGGACTATAAAACCATGTAAAATCCCATCCATGTTTTGGATCAGCTCCTAACTGAAAACTAAAGACGAAGTCTTCTGCAGTAAGAGGGGTCCCATCTGTCCAGTAGATATTTTTATCCAGATTGAAGGTCCATGTGAGTCCATCTTTAGATACATTCCAGCTCTTAGCTGCTGCCGGAACTAATTCAAAGTTTTTATTGAGTCTTACAAGTGGTTCTCCAAAATAGTTATTTGCTTCACTAGTCCTTTTATAAACACTTATAAACCAGTCTAGCGTTGTTGCAGGTCCACTCATTACTCTTAATACCTGGTCTTCTGGTGGCGCAGCATCGATAGGAAGTATCTTCCCAGCTGAATTTATGATAGGTGCTGAAAAGGCAGAAGTAATACTAAGAAACATCATAATAACTACAGACACCACTATTAACTTTTTACTCATAAAATATCCCTCCTTGAAGATTTTATTTTTTAAATTATAACTTATCTATATAGCTATTGCAAATGATTTATCGACTCTTCAACTTTTTGCGTGGAGGAAACTTAAAAATATCTTCTTGCTAACTCCTCTAAATAACATTTTTATATCAGGTTAGACGTTACAAATAAGTTTATTAAGAATGACCCCTTATAAATTACCTCAAAATAACAAAAAATATCCTTACCTCTCCTATTAAGACCTCTTCTCCTTCTAAAAATTATTCCCTAAAAACTATTACTAAATGCTACATTAAGCCTTTGGATATAATTTGTAGGATTT
The DNA here is from genome assembly GCA_049969715.1 of bacterium. GTDB lineage: Bacteria > DUMJ01 > DUMJ01 > DUMJ01 > DUMJ01 > JBMFOH01. Next base: position 22,157 of record JBMFOH010000028.1, read on the forward strand.
CTAAAACCAAAACTTATCCTCTTTATAAGCTTCACTACTAAGTTACTACCTTCTAATTGTGCATTCGTGGTATGATTATCAAAGTAATTTAGTATGTACTCTTTATATTTCGTTAGTCTGTCTATCCACTTGTCTAAATCTACATCCTTAACCTTTCTCCCATAAAGTATAGTCATCTCTAATGTCTTCCTAGCCTCTTCTTTATCCCTAGATCTATACATCTTCCTTATTAGCTCTTTTACTGCATAGAATGGCTTGAGATAGGGATGTTCTCTCAGTGTCTTTATGAGCTTCTTCTTTTCATCTTCTTTTAAGTTCTCGATATTCTTAAAGAAGATCTTCCTAGGTAGTTTCATCTTACTTATATAAGCTTCTGTCTCTATCGCCATAGATATCTCTCTATTAGCATCATGAATAATATGGAAGTGGTCTAATACTATCTTTGCATTTGGTAGTTCCTCTCTTACACTGTTTATATAACTAGTTTTCATATCTACCGAGACTTCCTTTACTTTATCTTTTACGGGAAGGTTTCTCAGAAATCCTTTAAGATTATATTTCCTATCTGGATAGAG
>JBMFOH010000029.1:0-22539 GCA_049969715.1 bacterium
GTATGGGTTAGTAATCTAGGTGTAACATTAAAGTACTTCTTTAATACTATCTCAAAGGATGGAAAGAAGATATCTTCTACTAATGTGCCCATCTTATTAGCTAATTCGCCCCAACGTTTATTCATTTCATCCTTAAATACCCGCATCTCGTCTTTAAATTCCCTCATCTCGTCTTTAAACGCTCGCATCTCGTCTTTAAATTCCCTCATCTCTTTTTTAAACTCAAGCATCTCGCTAGAAAGACGAGCTAATTCTCGCTGAGTTATCTTGGATTGCTCAGCTAACTCTATCATTACCTGTTCAAGTCTATCTACCCTCTGTGCTACTGTTTCCATATAAAAGCCTCCAATATAATATCTCCAGGTCTATTTTACCATAAAACTACTGGTCTATCTTAAGAAGATTGGTAACACAGGCTTCCTAGCCTATGCATAATTGTTTTGATGTTTATAGGTAACCTATCTATTCTTCGACAATTATAACTATAAGACACTTTTAGTCTGAAAGATTACATTAACTTCCCCTTCTTGGATTATTCGTTTAGCAGATACATTCAAAAATTCAATACTTACTGGTTCTTCTTTCTCGTTGTAGCTAACAATTATCCCCCCTGGTTCTTCAATTGCATCTACTGGAGCATCATCTTTGAGAATAATTGTAAGAATATCTGTTTCAGTATCATATTTTATCTTTATCACTTTTTCCCTCCTTCCAATATTTCTCCACTTTACTAGTCCAATAAATAGTTATAATCTTTCTAACTTTCCCCTCCTGAATAAATAAAACTCTCAATAGTCCATCTCGATTCCTCGATTGAGCTATTAGAACTCCCATATCCCCAGAAACAATCTGTTCAGGACTATTTAAAACTTTTTCTATTTCCCTCTTTGTAATTTTAAGCTTCTGCTCCCATTGCTTCTGACGCTCTTCAGCATGCTTTGTCCAAATTATTTCCATCACATTTTCCTTATTATAAAATCTAAATTGTACCTTTTAGTAACATTTATTAAAGTCCTCATACTAACCTTATCCATTGTCTTTCAAAGACTCAAAGTTTACTATCTCTAGGATGTCTCCTTTTACTACCATTGCATAGATACCTTTCTCTGTAAGCAATTCTACTGTGCTTTCTTCCATACTTAACCCTGCGTATATGGGTACTACTTTGGAATTGTTTATCTCTGGCATAAACTCAGGTAATATCTTTAGCTTCTCTATGAATTCTTCTATGTAATTCTTTCTATCTGGAGAACTCTTCACTTCTACTATAAAGACTTCTTTTTCTGTATATGCCAATATATCTATCTCTAGATTCTTACCATCCTTTCTAAACTTAGCTGTATGGGTTAGTAATCTAGGTGTAACATTAAAGTACTTCTTTAATACTATCTCAAAGGATGGAAAGAAGATATCCTCTACTAACGTACCCATCTTATTAGCTAATTCTACCCAACGTTTATTCATTTCTCTTCTTTCTTCTTCCCATTGTTTACTCATTCTTGTAACCTCACCTTTTAAGCTCTTTAAAGCCATATCTGTGTGGACTATAAATTGACCCAATACACTCTTCCGGGCTATCTACTCTCTTCGACCTTGGACATTTAACTTATATTCCTCTCATCTTATCTTTACTAGCTTTAATTTCTAGGATTTAGTAGTATAAACTTATCCTCTATGAATTTATAATACACTCTAACTTCTTTTTCTTTATAAAACTTTCCTTCCCAATGACTATTATAGCTAAAAACAAAAACTTTATCAAATGTACCAGATTTTGAGTCATTTACTTTCCACCATTTAGTATATTAAAGATATCCAAGGTCTTTAAGAATCTCTATAGACTTTAATATAAAATCTTCAATAGAGATTCTATCATCTATAGGGAGATGTGAGGTCGGATTTTCAACAGGATGCTCGTGATAAAAACCACCTTCTTTATCTACCCCATAAATTCTAAAGTCTTTAATAATTAAGGCTAAGTTCAATTTCTTCTTCCGGACATTCACATAGATTTGAATAAAAATTTCTGAGTTTAAACCCAATCTACATATTAGAGTATTATCAGTATAATCAAGATAAAGGAGAGTTAATTCGTATTTCTTTTTTACAGAGAAGATTTCAAGTAGAAAATCTTCTAACTTCATTTTTCTGACTCAATCTTCAATATCTTCTCTCTAAGATATCTTATCCCCTCTACTGCATGTTCCCACTCCATTGCATCTGATTCAATCTCCCAGGAGAAATCTTCCTTTTCTACTAAATTCATTTTTTCAAATTCACTAAAAGACATACCATACTTTCTAGTCATCTTTTCGTTTATAAATTCATATATAAGAAGTTTACGTCTATATTCATTTAATAAAGCTCTCTTTAATTCCTCTTCTGAAACTTCCTTTAGAATATTCATTTTCCCCTCCAAACCTAATAGAATTATACTCGCCAAGTGGAATTATAACACAATTTCTCCTTATAAACTCTAACCCCCTTATTATCACTTAACTCTTCTAAGATTTTCTCTAATTCCTCCTTCTTTTCTCTTGCAGGAAAACCCTTAGACTTTCTCTAGTTATATCATCAAGACCTATTCCTAAATCATTATCTATCTCTATTTATTATAAAAATTATTCTGGTAGCATAGGCTTCCAGCCTGTGCATGTTGGTAACTCAACTAGAGCTTACCAACTTCTCCCTAACTATTGTTGTCTTTCAAGTCTTCAAAGTTTACTATCTCTAGGATGTCTCCCTTTACTACCATTGCATAGATGTTGTTCTTTGTTAGATATTCTATTGTCTTATCTGACATTGTTAACCCTGCATATATGGGAATTACTTTATAATCCTTTATCTCTGGCATAAAATCAGGTAATACCTTTAGCTTCTCTATAAAGTCATCTACATATCCTGCCCTATCTGGTGAGCTCTTTACCTCTACTATGAATACTTCTTTCTCTGTAAATCCAACTATGTCTAGTTCTATCTCCCTATCCTTGTCCCTTAGCTTCATCCTAGAACTAACCCTCTTAGGAATGACATTAAAGTACCTCTTTAACATTATCTCAAAGGATGGAAAGAAGATATCCTCTACTAGTGTCCCCATCTTGTTAGCAAGTTCTCCCCAGCGTTTATACATCTCTCTTCTTTCTTCTTCCCATTGTTTAATCAACCTTTTTCTATCCTCATTCACTTCATCCTTAAACGCCCGCATCTCGTCTTTGAATTCCCTCATCTCTTTTTTAAACTCAAGCATCTCACTAGAAAGACGAGCTACTTCTTGCTGAAGTTATCTTGGATTGATCAGCTAACTCTATCATTACCTGTTCAAGTCTATCTACCCTCTGTGCTACTGTTTCCATATAAAAGCCTCCAGTATAATATCTCTAGGTTTATTTTACCATAAAACTACTAGGCTGTCTTAAGAAGATTGGTGGCACAGGCTAGAAACCTGTGTTCAATAACTTGAGCTATAAAATGAATTTACAAACATAATTAGAGTGAGTAGGCCGTAAGCCGAGTTCTGTTTTAGATAACCATACATCTAGGACAACTGTTACCAATTGCCTCTAGCGGCCAACCCGGGGATACTAACGGACAGGGCATCCTCTCCCCCTATTAGGCCTTGCTCCAGGTGGGGTTTACCAAGCCAAGAAGTCACCCTCTTGCTGGTGAGCTCTTACCTCACCTTTTCACCCTTACCTGCAAATAGCAGGCGGTATATTTTCTGTGGCACTTTCCTGGCGTCACCGCCACTGGGTGTTACCCAGCACCTTGCCCTGAGGAGCTCGGACTTTCCTCGGAAGGACAAAATCCCTCCGCAGTTATCCACCTACTCACTCCCAATACTATTATACCATCTTTCTAGTAAAGGCAATAAAGATAAGAAGGATACCTATCAAAAGTTCTCCTAGAGCAAGGATGATCTCTAATAGACTAAATCTCAATCCTACTAAGGCTAGAGGGATATTCTGGATAAAAAAGAGCACCAATAACTCTATTCCTGTGACATAAAAGAATCTAGGAAGAAGTGTACTATTTTCTACTCCCTTTCTGTAATAAGCCTCAGTAAAAATGGCAAAAGCAAGCCAGAGAATTGCCAGACCTAAAAATAAAAATTTATCTATTGCCCCGGCAGACCATCTGTTAGTATTGAGTAAAGCCATTATCTTTAGATAGAACTCTCGCCCCAAAAGGAATAAAAAGAAGCTAGAGGCTAGTGTTACTATCCAAAATATATAACATAAGATGTAAGATAGCGTCTTCTTCATATTCTATATTTTATCATAAAATAAAGGTATTTAATATTCTACCTTATATAGATAGAGTCCATAGGGAGGGGCTATACCTTTTACTAGACCTCTCTCTTTCGATTCTAAGATATATTTTAATCTTTCTGGACCTATCTCTCTATTCCCAACGTCTACCAGTGCTTTTACTATAAGCCTTACCATCCCTCTTAAAAATGCATTTGCCTTTATGTAAAAGAGAAGAAATGAGCCCCTTTCCAAGAAGTCAATCCTATAGACCTCTCTTATAGTCCCTTCCCCATCAGATTTAGAAAAACCTGTAAAGTCATGTTTGCCTATAAATATAGGCAAGGCATTCCTCATCACTTCTATCTCCGGTTTCTTTTTTAGATACCATGCATAGTTTTTTAAGAAGGGGGAAGGTTCTTTAGCAGAATATATAACATAGATATAGGTCCTTGATCTTGCAGATAATCTCGCATTAAAGTCTAAAGAGACCTCCTCGGCATCTTTTACCACTATACTAGGGGTAATAATACTATTCATAGCAATGGGAATCTTCTCTACAGGGATAAATGAATTTGTTGTAAAATTTATCACTTGATTAATAGCATGAACTCCAGCATCTGTTCTTCCTGAACCTATTATCCTTATATCTTCCTTCATAACCTGGGAGAGAGCAGATTCTATAGTTCCCTGAATGGTAGGAATACCTGGCTGTATTTGAAAGCCAAAGAACGAAGAACCATCATAGGCTATGGTAAGCTTTATATTCCTCATATGATAATAGATAGAATAGCAACTATGATAGAAAGAATAAATATAACAAAATCTTCTTTAGAAAGTATATACTCCTTCATCTTTGTTCTCCCTTCTCCCCCTCTATAACATCTTACTTCCATAGCTAGAGCCAACTCATCTGCCCTTTGAAATGTATTTACAAAGAGAGGAACAAGGACTGGTATGAGATTCTTTGCCCTATTGAATATACCACCACTCTCTATATCTGCCCCTCTTGCTATCTGCGCCTTCATAATTCTGTTTGTCTCTTCTACAAGCACAGGAATGAACCTCAATGCTATATTCATCATCATAGCCAATTCATGGGCAGGAAATCCTATCCTCCTGAGTGGGGAAAGGATAGATTCTAATGCATCTGTAAGTTCTAACGGAGATGTAGTAAGGGTAAGCAGTGTGCTAAAACTTATAAGCAGTAGGAATCTAATAACCATAAATGTACCATTTCTTAATCCTTCCGAGGTTCCTTTTAATATCCACCACTGGAAGATAACTGTCCCCTGTGTAGTAAATAGATGGAGGGCAAAGGTTAATAAGATAAAAAAGAGGATGGGTTTTATTCCACGAAATATATAAAGAGGTGGTACATGTGAAAGTAATACCAAAAACAACAGAAAACAGGCAAGGATTACATAACCTATGAAATCTCTTACAACAAATATGATAATAATATTGATCAAGGCAACAATAAGCTTAATCCTTGGGTCTAGTCTATGTATATATGAATCAAGTGGTAGATATTGCCCGAAACTTATCTCTATTGCCAAGAGACCTTCTCCATTTCAATATATATTTTACTGCCTCGTCTATATCTACTATATTGTAAGGGATGTTTGCCCCTTTTTTATAAAGAAGATATAGTAATTCAACTATCTGAGGAACTCCTAAAGAGATCTCAATCAATTTCTCTACATCCTTAAATATATCCTTAGGAGCACCATCCATTATTATCTTACCTTCATTTAGGACTATTATCCTGTCTGCATATCTAGCTATCTCACTTAAGTCATGAGAGATGATTATTACTGTAAGAGATTCTTTTTTGTTTAGAGCATCTATTTCTGCCAAAAGGTCCTTTCGTCCCTGAGGATCAAGATTAGCAAGTGGTTCATCTAAAACAAATACCTTAGGCTCCATAGCTAGGATACTTGCTATAGCAATCCTACGCATCTCCCCCCCACTTAGATAGAGTGGAGATCTATCCAGAGGGAGATAGGATATTCCCATCTTTCTTGCAGCTTCCTCTATCTTTTCTTTTATCTCATCCTCTGGACACCCATAATTTCTCAAACCAAAAGCCAACTCATCATATATAGTCTCTGAGAATATCTGATTTTCTGGATACTGAAAGACCATCCCTATCTTCTTGCGTATAGACTTCAGATTTGTATCCTTACCAATAGTTACACCGTCTATTATTACCTCTCCTCTTGTTGGCCTAAGTAAACCATTAAAATGTTGGATAAGAGTAGACTTTCCAGAACCAGTAGGTCCAATAATAGCTACAAATTCTCCCTCATTAATTTGAAGATTGATCCCTTTCAATGCCCAGAAAGAGATAGGGGTATTAGGATTGTATTGATACCACACATCCTTAAGTTCAATTAAAGATGGCATCTACCATCTCCTCTATAGTTAGTGGAACTTCATCTATATCTAAACCAGCCCTTTTTAACCTTAAGGCTAAGGATACAATATCAGGAGTATCAAGTCCAATTGCTTTTAATGTTTCTTCATCGGTAAGGATATCTCGTGAAGAGCCCTCTTTAAAAAGCCTTCCCTTATATAGGAGGATGACCCTATCAGCATGAACAAGTTCCTCTAAATGATGCGTAATATAAACTATCCCTACACCCTCTTCCCTAAGCTGGAGGACCGTAGATAAGACCTCCCTTCTCCCAAGAGGGTCCAACATAGAGGTTGGCTCATCCAAAACTATATATTTAGGTTTCATAGCTAATATACCAGCTATCGCTACCCGTTGTTTCTGTCCACCAGAAAGAGTGGAGACTAATCTCTTACGCTCTCCTAAGAGTCCTACCCTAGCCAATGCGTAAGAGACCCTCTCCCTTATGATAGCAGGCGGAATTCCTAGATTCTCTGGACCAAACGCAACATCCTCTTCTACTACACTTGCAACCAGCTGGTTATCTGGATTCTGAAATACCAAACCTACTTTCTGCCTAATAATCCACTGTTTGGTAGTATCAGCTACTGAAAACCCGTCGACTATTACATCTCCTGACGAAGGCAAAAGTACCCCATTCAAACACTTAGCAAAGGTAGACTTCCCCGAGCCATTAGGACCAGCAATACCTATAAACTCTCTTTCATTGATCTTTAATGATATATCTTGTAATACCGGGTTCCCTTCGTAACTGAAGGAGAGGCCTCTTACCTCAATTGACATTCTATTTTATAAGAGAAACCTTGACTAACTGAGCACTATCTCCTTGTCTTATCCCTAGTTTAAATATACGAAAATGTCCACTCTCTCTGTCAAGAGAAGAAACATCTGAATACAGCTTCTTTGCTACCTCTTTCTCGTAGATTATTCCTGAGAGTCTTCTTATAGATGTAAGGTTCTGTCTCTTTGCTATTGAGATTACTCTTTCAGCCAAAGGAATCATTTCCTTTGCCTTTGCTTCAGTGGTTATAATGCTTCCGTTCTTGAATAAAGCTGTGACAAGATTTCTCAATAGAGCCCTTCTTTCAGAAGAGAAACGACCTAGTCTATTTCCTTTCTTTCTATGACGCATCCTTTTTCACCTCGTCTTCGTCTTTTCTCAAACTATATCCAGCAGCCTCTAATTCCTTCTCTATCTCTTTTATCATCTTATCCCCTATATTTTTTATAGACTTTATCTCTTTATAGCTCTTCTGAGTTAGAGCCTGTATAGTATGAATACCATTCCTCTTAAGAAGGTTTACTATCTTCAAAGGCAGGTGAAGATTCTCTATAGGCGTCTCTTCTAATACAGAAGAGATATGTGTAGGAGTCACTTCCTCCTCTGCCTGAATAAGCTCTTCTCTAAAGAGCATATGCTGCAGTTCACTCTCTGCCAACTTAGAGAGCATATCATAATTTTCTTTTAGAATCCTAGATGCCTCTACAAAGGCTTCCCCTGGGAGAACAGAGCCGTTAGTCCAGATTTCTAATACTATACGTTCGAAGTCTGTTACCTGTCCTACCCGAGTATTCTCCACTTTATAGCTTACCTGTCTCACTGGACTATAAAATGCATCCATAGGGATATATCCTACGGTAGTAAACATACCTTTTAACTTCTCTGAAGAGACATAACCCTTTCCTCGTTGAAGAACAAGATCCATCCTTAAAACAGCATCTTCGTCGTCTAGTGTGGCTATATGAAGCTCAGGGTTGAGTATCTCTACATCATTATCTGGGATAAAATTTCCTGCAGTAACTACCATAGGACCTCTCTTCTCCATAGAAATAGTCTTTAGTTCTGTATTATGGAGTTTTACTATTAACCCTTTTAAATTAAGTATTATCTCAACTACATCCTCCTTTACGCCTGGTATAGTTGAGAATTCATGGAGAACACCGTCTATCCTTACTCCCACTGGTGCTACCCCTTCTATTGAAGAGAGGAGCACCCGTCTTAGAGCATTTGCTATGGTATGTCCATATCCTCTCTCTAAAGGTTCTATATACAACCTTCCATAATCTTTTCTATGCTCAAGCCATTCTAAATGAAACATTAAAGGTCCTCCTACCTCGAATAGAACTCTACAATTAACTGTTCATTTATAGGTATGTCTATCTCCTGTCTACTCGGAAGATTTCTTACTATTCCCTCAATATTTTCAGGATTTACCTCAAGCCAAGGAGGGATCTTAGCCTGTGTGACCCTTTCTTTAATAGTTTCTCCCAACGGGCTTGATATGAGTTTTTGATCTATGGTTACCCTATCTCCTGGCTTAACTAGGTATGAAGGGATATCAATCTTCTTCCCATTAACCATTATATGCCCATGGCTAACAAATTGCCTAGCCTGACTTCGAGAAGAGGCAAAACCAAGTCTATACACTGTGTTATCAAGACGCCTTTCCAATAATTGTAACAATATCTCTCCTGTAACCCCTTTTCTTTTAGAGGCAAGGCCAAAATAATTTTCCATCTGTATCTCAGAGATCCCATATATACGGCGTGCCTTCTGCTTCTCTCTAAGCCTTACCCTATATTCAGAGAACCTAGTCCTTACATGACCATGCTGTCCAGGTGCAGAATTACGTTTCTCCAGTATACATTTAACAGAAGAACACTTTTCACCTTTTAAAAAGAGCTTTATCCCTTCTCTTCTACATAATCTACACTTAGCTTCTGTATATCTTGCCATTTACACTCTCCTCCGTTTAGGTGGACGACATCCATTATGAGGGATAGGAGTAACATCCTTTATCAATGTTATATCTAAGCCTGCTGCCTGTAGAGAACGTATCGCAGCCTCTCTGCCAGGTCCAGGTCCTTTCACATAGACATCTACTTGTCTCATACCTTGGTCTACTGCCTTCTTTGCTGCCGTCTCAGCTGCCAACTGAGCAGCAAATGGGGTACCCTTCTTTGTCCCCTTAAAGCCACTAGCACCTGCACTTGACCAACAGATTACTGCACCATTCTGGTCAGTTATAGTAATTATAGTATTGTTAAAGGTAGAATGTATATGTGCTATACCTTTAACAACTCCCTTCTTTTCTCTCCTCTTTTGTCTTCTCTTTGCCATAATACCTCCTATTTACTTCTTACTATGAGAACCCACCGTTCTACGCGGGCCCTTTCTAGTACGGGCATTGGTTCTGGTCCTCTGACCTCTCACTGGTAGACCATACCTGTGTCTTAAACCTCTATAAGTACCTAGATCTATAAGTCTCCTTATATTTTGAGAGACTTCCCTTCTTAGGTCCCCTTCAACCTTATACTGATTCTCAATAGTCTCTCTTAGCTTGGCTATCTCTTCTTCTGAAAGCTCATTAGCCTTCTTATCTGGATTTATACCTGTATCCTGTAAGATCTTTCTACTAGTAGGAAAACCTATCCCATAGATATAGGTGAGAGCTACCTCTATCCTCTTGTTCCTAGGTAAATCTACTCCTGCTATTCTAGCCATAAATTACCCCTGCCTCTGCTTATGTTTTGGATTAGAACAAATTACCATCACTTTTCCATTACGTCTTATAATACTACACTTACTACATATCTTCTTTACTGAAGATCTCACCTTCATATTATTCTATAACCTCCTTACAATACGTCCACGAGTAAGGTCATATGGAGAAAGCTCTACCTTTACCCTATCCCCGGGTAAGATACGGATAAAATTTAACCTTATCTTACCAGAGATATGGGCAAGAACCTTGTAGCCATTATCCAATTCTACTCTAAACATAGCATTTGGAAGAGCCTCTACTACTTTACCTTCTACCTCGATAACATCCTTCTTCTCTGGCAATTCACACCACCTGATTATTAGAGTATATCAAATTCTCCCCATTAAGTCTAGTAGTAATTAATGGTTCTCCATCTTGAACAATTACCGTATGTTCAAAATGGCATGAGGGTTTACCATCTTTAGTAACAGTAGTCCAGCCATCGTTTAATATGACAACCTCGCTAGTTCCGAGATTAACCATAGGCTCTATCGCCAAGGCAAAACCCGGCTTAAGGATAGGACCTTCCCCTGGAGGTCCAAAATTTGGAACCTGAGGTTCTTCATGAAGCCTTCTTCCTATACCGTGCCCAACAAAACTTCTTACAACCTCCATATTGTGGGCTAATACATAAGATTCAATAGCATTAGATATGTCACTAAGATGGTTTCCTGCCCTTGCCTTAGATATGCCTAACTCTAAAGCCTGTCTACCAACCCTTAGTAACTCTTCTAACTCTGGGGATATCCTTCCAACAGGCACAGTAACTGCTGCATCTGCATAGTAACCATTATATTCAACCCCTATATCCAAGCTTACTATATCGCCATCTTTGATCTTGACATTTCTTTTAGGAATCCCATGGATGACCTGTTCGTTTATAGAGACGCATATATTACCAGGAAATCCATTATAACCTTTAAATGCAGGTCTTCCACCTAGCTTCTTTATAAATTCAGCTGCTTCTCTATCGAGGTCTAATGTAGACATCCCCTGAGTGATTATCTCTTGAAGATACTTAAGAGTCTTGGCAAGAATCTGACCAGCAGAAAACATTATATCTATCTCTCTTGCGGTCTTACGCTTTATCAAACTAGATCCTTCCTCTCAACTACTCCCAGTATAAGTTTATGCACCTCTTCAATAGAACCAGAGCCATCTACACTCTCAAGGAGTCCTTTAGTTTTATAATAGTCTATAAGAGGTGCAGTCCTTTCCCTATATACTGCAAGCCTTTCTCTTATAGTTTCTGGCTTATCATCATCTCTTTGGATAAGCTTAGTCCCATCATTATCACATATTTCGTCTACTTTAGGAGGATCGTATATAATATGGTACCCTCTTCCACAGGTAGGACAGTATCTCCTTCCAGCAAGCCGTCTAACAATCTCTTCATCTTGGAGTTCAATAGCTAATACTATATTTATTTCTCTATTAATCCTTTTCAAAAACTTGTCTAGAAAGGTAGCTTGCCCTATAGTCCTTGGATAACCATCAAGGAGAAAACCGTCTGAAAGTCCTTTTATATACTCCTCCATAAGTGAGTTTATAATGTCATCAGAAACCAATCCGCCACTTTTCATTATCTCTGCTACCTGCAAACCCAACGGAGTCTTTCTATTAACTGCATCTCTTAAGATATCTCCAGTAGATATATGAACAAGCTTATAAGTCTCTGCTAATAATTTGGCTTGAGTACCCTTACCTACCCCTGGAGGACCTAATAGTATCCCATGTAACATTCTCTATCACCTCTACTTTAGGAATCCTTCATAGTGTCTCATAATGAGCTGAGATTCAAGTTGTCTTATAGTTTCTACAGCTACCCCTACAACAATCAGTACCCCTGTTCCAAAAAATACAGAGGTAAATGAACTTATCTGGGAGGAACGGACGAATGACGGAGCTATAGCAAGGAGAGCCAAGAATATTGCTCCAATAAAGTTTATTCTATTGTTTATATCACTTATATAATCGGAGGTATACTTACCTGGTCTTATTCCAGGAATGAATCCTCCATACTTCTTTATATTATCAGCTAATTCATCGGGATTAAACACGATAGAACTGTAAAAATAGGTAAAGAAGATAACTAAAAGGGCATAGAGAACAATATAGAGTATAGAACCGGGAGAGAGTATACCAGATATACCCTTCAGATTTGGTATAAACTGAGAGAGTGTAGATGGAAAGAGAAGCACAGAACTGGCAAATATTATAGGAAGTACCCCACCCTGGTTTACCCTAAGGGGAAGATATGTATTCTGTCCTCCATATAGTCTCCTACCAACAACCCTTCTAGCATACTGGACAGGGATCTTTCTCTGTGCCTCCTGCATATATATTACAGCAACAAAGACCCCTACTCCTACTAGTAAGAAGAGGATAGGAACAAACGGATTCATCTGACCTACACTTATCAATCTTCCACTCTGGAAGAGCGAACTAGGAATCCTAGCTATAATTCCAATAAAGATTATAAGAGAAACACCATTGCCAGCTCCATACTCAGTAACAATCTCTCCTATCCATGTAAGGAGTAAAGAGCCAGCAGTAAGGACTATAGATACATTTAAGAGATAAAAAAACCCAGTTCCTTCTAGAACACCTAGATTCCTCAGCCAAGAGCTCATACCAAAAGCCTCTATAAACGCCAGAGGAACTGTTAGATACTTTGTATACTGGGTAATCTTACGTCTACCCTCTTCTCCTTCTTCCTTTACTAGTTTTTCTAGAGCTGGAATTACAATTGTCAGAAGTTGTAAGATGATTGAGGCATTGATATAGGGTATTACCCCCATAGCAAAGATAGAAAAACTTCTCAATCCACCCCCGGCGAATAGGTCAAACATATTCAGTAATGTTCCCTGCCCCATCAGCGTCTCTAAACTTTTTACATTGACTCCTGGGACAGGAATAAATATCCCTATTCTATATATACCTATCATAAGAAGAGTAAAAAGGATCTTCTGTCTTAGTTCTGGAATCTTAAATACATTAAAGAATCCACCAAAAGTAGACATCTCTAAGAGATAACCTCCGCCTTTCCGCCACAAGCCTCTATCTTAGCAATAGCTTGCTTGGAAAACTTGTGAGCCCTCACAGTAATAGCCTTTTTTAATTCACCATCTCCTAAAACCTTTATTCCATCCTCTAGGTTGTTTATTATCCCCTCTTCCAAAAGGAGTTCTGGGGTAACTATCGTATTTTCATCGAATCTATTCAATACATCAACATTTACTATAGCATAGACCTTTCTAAATCTATTTTTAAAGCCACCTAGATATGGAAGTCTCCTCTGAAGTGGGGTCTGTCCTCCTTCAAATCCAGGTCTTACTCCTTCTCCTGAACGAGACCCTTGGCCCTTTATACCTCTTCCAGAAGTCTTTCCTTTTCCAGAACCATGTCCCCTACCTAATCTTATTCTCTCCTTTACAGACCCTTTAGGAGGAGATAATTCAGAGAGTTTCATCATTCTTCTACCTCCTTAACTTCTACAAGATGTTTTATCTTACGAATCATACCCATCAAACTTGGACTACTTACAAATTCCTTTGTCTTATGGAGTTTAGTAAGCCCCAGAACCTTTAAAGTAGCCTTTTGATCTTTAGGATATCCGATAGGACTTTTCTTTAAGGTTATCTTTAATTTCATAGCTCACCTCAGAATCTCTTTTACATCTTTCCCTCTTATATAAGCTACATCCTTAGGCAATCTCAGCATAGAAAGAGCCTTCATAGTAGCTTTAGCGAGGTTTATAGCGTTGGTAGACCCTAAAGACTTAGTAAGGATATTTTTTATTCCAGCCAATTCTAGTATAGCTCTTACAGTACCACCAGCTATAACCCCTGTACCTTCTGAGGCAGGCCTTAGAACTAGCTTAGAAGCCCCAAAATCCACCGTCAACTCATGAGGGATGGTAGTCCCTCTTCTAGGAACAGTAATCATATTCTTCTTCGCCTTATTAATAGCTTTTCTTATAGCATCTGGAGCTTCCCCAGCCTTTCCCAGTGCAAGTCCTACATGACCCTGCATATCTCCTACCACTACTAAGGCGCTAAATCCAAATCTTTTTCCCCCTTTTACAACCTTAGCCACTCTCCTTATAGAGATAACCCTTTCTGTATATTCTAGGTTTTCCGGAGTTTCTATTACATTTATATTATCTTCCATTAAAACTGCAAACCTCCCTCTCTAGCCCCTTCCGCTAGGGCTTTTACTCTTCCATGGAACTTATATCCGCCTCTATCAAAAACAACTCTACTTATCCCCTTAGAGAGAGCCCTTTCTGCTATGACCTTTCCAATAATCCTTGCTTCCTCTATCTTCTTTAGTCCTTTAAGTTGAGGCTTTAACTCTGGTTCGAGGGTAGAAGCAGATACTAATGTATGTCCCTTGGTATCATCTATGATCTGAGCATATATATGGGTTAGACTTCTAAATACATTCAATCTTAATCTCTCAGAAGTCCCCTTTACTTCCTTTCTAACCCTTATATGTCTTATCTTTCGTGCAGTTTTTTCTTTACTTTTATCGATCATCACATCCTCCTTACTTCTTTGCTCCGACCTTTCCAGCCTTACCAAGCTTTCTTATCACTACTTCGTTCATATATCTAATACCCTTACCACTATAGGGATTTACTGGTCTAACAGCTCTTATATTAGCTGCCATAGCTCCTACCTTTTCTTTATCTATGCCTTTTACAACTACATGTGTTGGATCAGGAACCTCAAATGCAACCCCATTGGGGTCGAAGGATACAGGATTACTATAACCTATATTTATTACCAATCTTTCTCCCTGTTTCTGAGCTCTATAACCAGTTCCTATGATTTCGAGTGTCTTAGAAAATCCTTTTGACACACCTTCTACCATATTGGATATAACAGTGCGAACAGTACCGTGTAAAGACTTATACAATTTATCATCACTTGGTCTGTCTACTATTATAGTATTACCTTCTTTCTTAACTATCATACCCATAGGTATTATCTTTTCCATACTGCCTAAAGGACCTTTTACCCTAACAGTATTACCATCTAAACTTACCTCTACCCCAGAAGGGATAGAAATTGGTCTCTTACCAATCCTAGACATCTATAATCTCCTCCTACCAAACAAAGCAGAGAACTTCTCCACCTAAACCTTCTCTACGTGCCTTTTTCTCAGTCATAATACCGTTAGAAGTGGAGATAATAGCTATTCCCAATCCACCCAGGACTCTCGGTAACTCATTTCTCCTTGCGTATATCCTTAATCCTGGCCTACTTACCTTTCTTATTCCAGCAATAGCTGGAGTATTCTTATTGACATACTTTAGATATACCCTTACAAATGGAAAACTCTCTGTTTCGACTTCTTTATAGTCAAGTATATAGCCCTCTTCCTTTAAAATCTTTAGGATCTCAAGCTTCAACTTTGATACAGGAGATATATCTACAGTCTCTAGACGAGCCTTACTTGCATTCTTTATCTTAATAAGCATATCAGCAATTGGATCAGTCGCCATCTTTACCTCCTACCAACTAGCCTTAACAATACCAGGGATAACACCTCGATGGGCTAGTTCTCTAAAACATATCCTGCAGATTCCAAAATCTCTCATATAACCTCGAGGTCTTCCACATAAACTACACCTATTCTTTTCCCTTACCTTAAACTTCGGTGGCTTTTTAGTCTTTTCTATCATTGCTTTTCGAGCCATATATCCCTCCTATTAACTTCTAAAAGGCATACCCAGAGACTTAAGTAGTTCGTATGCTTCTTCGTCGGTATTGGCAGTAGTTACTATCGTTATATCCATTCCTCTTACCTTGACCACTTTATCGTACTCTATCTCTGGGAAGATCAACTGTTCCTTTAATCCTAAGGAATAATTTCCTCTCCCATCAAAAGACTTAGGGCTTACCCCTCTAAAGTCTCTTATTCTAAAGAGAGAGACATTCAAAAGCTTATCCAAAAATTCCCACATCCTATTACCACGCAAGGTTACCTTACATCCGATACTCATCCCTTTACGAAGTTTAAAGTTGGAGATAGACTTCTTAGCCTTCGTAACAATAGGCTTCTGCCCAGAGATAAGAGTCAGATCACTTACAGCAGCCTTTAATAGGTCCTGATTCTGGATAGCATCTCCAACCCCCATATTAATTATCACCTTTTCTATCTTAGGGACAGCCATAATACTTTTATATTTAAATCTCTCCATTAAGTAGGGAACAACTGTCTCTTTATAATAATCTTTTAACCTAGGCATATATTCCACCTCTATTAAGTCTCATCGATTATCTCTCCACATTTCTTGCATATTCTAACCTTTCTTTCAGAAAGAACCTTGATCCCTATCCTAGTAGCCTTATTACAATGAGGGCATACGAGCATCACCTTACTCCAATGGAGAGGTGCCTCTCTTATCACTATGCCACCTGTAGGAAAGCTAGGGCTCGGCTTCATATGCTTCTTTACTCTATTTAATCCCTCTACTATAACTGTCTGATCTTTAGGGTAAACCTCTAAAACCTTACCTCTCTTCTCTCTATCCTTTCCAGCTATAACTACTATAGTATCACCCTTTTTAAAATGGCTAAGCGTCATTATACCACCTCTGGTGCAAGAGAAATAATTCTCATAAAATCTTTATCTCTTAACTCTCTAGCTACGGGGCCAAAGATCCTAGTCCCTCTAGGATTCTTCTGCTCATCTATTAAAACAGCAGCATTCTCGTCAAATCTTACTATAGTTCCATCTGGACGTCTTATTGCCTTTCTAGTCCTCACTATTACCGCCTTTACTATATCGCTCTTTTTTACACTAGAATTAGGGGTAGCTTCTTTTACTGTAGCTACAATAACATCTCCAATATATCCATATTTCTGATTGCCACTACCAAGGACACGTATACAGAGAAGCTCTTTGGCACCAGTATTATCAGCTACCTTCAGACGTGACATTGGTCGTATCATATTTTTCCCCTTCCTTCCTTCCGATAATTCTCACAACTTTCCATCTCTTTTCCTTGCTCAAAGGACGAGTTTCTCTAATGAGGACTACATCCCCAACCTGACATTTATTTTCTTCATCATGAGCCTTATACTTCTTAATAGTCTTTACTGTTTTACCATAGAGGGGATAGGTAAATCTTCTTTCCACAGCGACAATAACTGTCTTTTGCATCTTATTGCTTACCACAACTCCAATCCGTTCCTTCTGGGCCTTATCCATATCTCCTCCTATCTATTCCCCATTTGTCTTAAGTGCATAATAGTAAGCACCCTAGCTATATCTCTTTTTACTTCCTTTATTCTAGCAGCGTTCTTTAGTTGTCCAACAGACTTCTGAAATCTCAGATTAAAAAGCTCCTCTTTAAGTTCTCTCAATCTAGCTTCTAGTTCTATATCTGTCATATCTCTCATAAGAATTGGCTTCATAGTTTTTCACCACCTGAAAGCCGATTTCTTGAAATCATTTGTGTCTTTATTGGTAATTTAAAACTCGCAAGCCTTAATGCCTCCTCTGCTATCTCCTTGGGAAGTCCCCCGATCTCAAACAATACCTTCCCAGGTTTTACAACAGCTACCCAATGGTCAGGAGCACCTTTACCACTACCCATCCTAGTCTCTGCAGGTTTAGATGTAACAGGTTTATCTGCAACTACCCTTATCCATACCTTACCACCACGCTTCATTGTTCTGTTAAGGACGATTCTAACTGCCTCTAATTGTGCACTTGTTATCCAGGCAGGTTCAAGGGCTTGCAATCCATATTCACCAAAAGCCACGTAATTACCGTCTATAGCTACCCCCTTCATCCTACCCCTTTGCTGTTTCCTATACTTTACCCTAGTAGGTATCAACGCCATCTAAAACAACCCCTTCCTCTTCTGGTAATGGTTCCTCTTCTATAATCTCTGGCTTCTTCTCAGTAACTACATCTCCTCTATATATCCATACCTTTATTCCTATCTTACCATAAGTGGTATTAGCCTCAGCAAATCCATAGTCTATATCTGCTCTAAGCCTCTGAAGAGGAACACTTCCCTCTCTATACCATTCGCTCCTGGCTATTTCCGCTCCAGCAAGCCTTCCACTGCATGCCACTTTTACTCCCTTAGCTCCCGCCTTAAGTGCTCTTGACACAACATGCTTCATAGCCCTTCTATAAGCTACACGCCTCTCTATCTGAAATGCTACACTCTCTGCTAAGAGCTGTGCTTCCAAGTCAGGATTCTTTACTTCCTGGATATTAATTGCTATATTTTTACCAGTCTCCTCAGAGAGTATCTTTCTAAGTTCTTCTATTCCTCCACCACCACGTCCTATTATAATTCCAGGACGAGAAGCATATATTACTACTCTAATCCTTCCAGGAAGACGTTCTATATCTATTGTAGGAATTCCCGCATTAGAGTACTTCTCCTTCACGATATTCCTTATCCTTATGTCTTCTAGAAGATACTCCTTGTATCCTCTGGTAGCAAACCACTTGCCATTCCAATTCCTAATTATTCCTAATCTCAGTCCAATTGGATTTACTTTATGCCCCATCTACTCACTCCTTCTCCTCAAGAATAATATATAGATGACTGGTAGGTCTCTTCCTCGGGTTTACCCTACCCATAGCTCCTATAGTAAATCTCTTCAAAACAGGACCCCTATTGGCATAGGCATGAAAAACGTAGAGATCATCCTCAGAGAGTTCGAAATTATTTACTGCATTAGCTATAGCCGAGTCAAGAAGCCTCTCTACAATCTTAGGAGCCTTCCCAGGAAGAAATCTCAGTATAGCCTTAGCTTCTTCTATCCCCTTTCCTCTAATTAAAGCCATTACTCTGTTTGCCTTTCTAGGAGATATCCTCACGTATTTAGCTATTGCCTGTGTCTCCATCAAATCCTCCTACTTCAATTCCCTGGAACGTCTAGTAACTTCCCCATGTCCCTTAAATGTTCTTGTAGGAGCAAACTCTCCCAATCTATATCCAACCATATTCTCTGTTATATATATAGGGACATGTTTTCTTCCGTTATAGACAGCTATAGTATGTCCAATCATCTCTGGAATAACCATAGAGCTTCTAGACCAGGTTCTTATCACTTTCTTCTCATTACTCTTATTCATTTCTAATATCCTCTTAAGGAGTTTTGGATGAACATACGGTCCCTTTTTACTAGAACGTCCCATTACTTTCTCCTCCTCACTATAAACTTATCAGAAACCTTATTCTTTCTGGTCTTATACCCAAGGGTTGGCTTCCCCCATGGAGTGACAGGTCCTGGTAACCCAACAGGAGCCTTACCTTCTCCACCTCCATGTGGATGGTCTACTGGATTCATAGCTGCCCCTCTAACTTTAGGCCTTCTACCAAGCCATCTAGTTCTTCCTGCCTTACCAAGATCAACATTCTCATGGTCTGGATTTCCAACTTGACCTATAGTAGCTTTACATTTAAGATTTATCCTCCTAAGTTCTCCAGAAGGAAGACGCAAAAGGGCATAACCACCTTCCTTAGCCATCAATTGCGCCCCTGTTCCTGCTGCCCTAGCAATCTGTCCACCTTTTCCTGGGACAAGTTCTATGTTGTGAACAATAGTTCCAACAGGTATATTTGCCAACGAGATACAGTTTCCAGGAAGCAGGTCTGCTGTCTCTCCAGAGATCACAGTGTCTCCAACAGAAAGCCCCAATGGGGCAAGGATATATCTCTTTTCTCCATCAGCATAAGATAAGAGGGCAATTCTAGCCGACCTATTTGGATCATATTCTATGGCTACTACTTTAGCAGGGATATTTTCCTTATCTCTTTTAAAATCAATAATTCTGTACTTTCTAAGTGTTCCTCCTCCTCTATGCCTTGTAGTGATATGTCCCTGCATATTCCTTCCCGCATCTTTCTTCAAGACAACAGTAAGAGTTGACTCTGGTTCTTCCTTTGTTATCTCACTGAAATCATCTACAGTAAAGAATCTTCTTCCAGGAGAGGTAGGTTTAAACGTCTTTATCCCCATATCTTCACTCCTTATAGTCCTTCAAAGAAGGAGATTGAATTTCCTTCAGCTAATGTTACTATAGCTCTCTTATAGGCCGAGGTCCTTCCTACGAACATCCCCATTCTCTTCTCTTTACCCTTTCTATTGACGATGCTCACTTTTTCTACTTTCACTCCAAAAATATCCTCTATAGCTCTCTTTACTTCAATCTTATTAGCATATGAGGCAACTATAAATTCATACTTTCCCAAGCTCCTTAGGTCAGTAGCCTTTTCACTAATTATAGGTCTAATAATAATATCTCTTGGGTCAAACATCTGCTTTCACCTTTCCTTTAAGTCCCTCAAGGATAAAAGGGGTAGTTAAGATGTAAGTATATCTCATAATATCGAATATCGAGACCTCTTGAGGTTCCTTAACAGTAACATAGGGAATATTTCTAGCACCAAGAACAAAATTCGAATCCAAATTGTCTATAATTATTAGACAATTAGATATAATACCAAGGTTATCTAATATTCCAACTACTTTCTTTGTTTTAGGTTCATCAATATTGAAATCACTTACTAGGATAAGCTGATTAGCTTTTATCTTATCTACAATAGCTGAAATAAAACCTAGTCTCCTTACTTTTTTAGGGAGAGCCAACCTTACTTCTCTAGGATGGGGACCAAAAACTACTCCTCCCCCTTTCCATATTGGAGAGCGTATGCTTCCATGTCTAGCCCTTCCAGTCCCCTTTTGCCTCCAAGGCTTTCTTCCACCACCTCTTACCATACTCCTTGTCCTAGTAGAGGCAGTCTTGGGGGACATATTGGCTAGATGCACCTTAACCCCATAATATATAGCATGTCGGTTGGGATCTATCTCAGGAAAGGAAAAGCTTCCAACCTCTTCTCCTGAGAGGTTATAAACATTGATCTCTCTACTCATTTGCCTCTACTCCTTTTCCAGCCTTTTTGGCATCTCTTATAATGATAATATTATTCCTTGGGCCTGGGATAGCACCTTTTACAAGTATTAATCCCTCTTCTTCATAAACCTTTACTACATCTAAAGACCTAACAGTTACAGTCTCTCCTCCCATCCTACCAGGAAAATGATGTCCCTTAAAAACCCTTGAAGGATAAGAGCTAGCACCTATAGAACCTGGAGCTCTATGAAACATAGAACCATGACTAGCCCCTCCACCAGAAAAATGCCATCTCTTTACCCCTCCTGCGAAACCTTTTCCTTTCGATATTCCAGTAACATCTACCTTATCTCCAGGCTTAAATATTCCGACGGTAATAATTTCTCCCTCTTTTAAGTCCTCAGTTATCGAATCAACCCTTATCTCCTTCAGTATCTTATAGTAAGGAGAACCTAACTTCTTAAAGAAACCTCTTAAAGGTTTGTTTAATTTAGATTCTTTAACCTCTTCAAATCCTAAAACGAGAGAGTTATATCCATCCCTCTCTTGAATCTTCTTTTTGAGAATCTTACAACCATCAGACTTTATTACTGTTACGGGAATCCTATTTCCTCCCTCATCAAAGATCTGAGTCATACCAATCTTTCGTCCTAATATACCCTTAATAACCATAGTTATCACATCCTATAGCTTTATTTCTACGTCTACTCCGGAGGGTAAGCTCAACTTCATAAGAGCATTTATTGTCCTAGGAGTAGGATCTAGGATATCTATTAATCTTTTATGTACCTTGATGTAAAATTGCTCTCTAGAATCCTTATCTATATTTGTGGAACGTAAGATACAATAAAGCTTCTTCTCCACAGGTAAAGGAATAGGACCAGAGATATCAGCACCTGTTCTTTTTGCGGTAGAGATTATCTTTTTAGCTGACTGATCTAATAAGTCTATATCAAAAGCCTTTAGCTTTATTCTCATCTTCTGCCTCATTTTTACTCTTCAAGCTGAGTTATAACTCCAGCTCCTACTGTCCTCCCTCCTTCCCTTATTGCAAACCTCAACCCTTCCTCTAACGCTACAGGCACTATCAACTCTACATCCATCGTTATGTTATCCCCTGGTATCACCATCTCTATCCCTTCAGGTAACTTTATCGTCCCTGTAACATCGGTAGTCCTAAAATAAAATTGTGGCCTGTACCCATTGAAAAATGGAGTGTGCCTCCCTCCTTCATCCTTCGTAAGTACATATACCTGCCCCTTGAACTTCGTATGCGGCTTTATACTCTTCGGCTGCGCTAATACCATACCCCTCTCTACTTCCTCTTTATCTATTCCTCTCAACAATACCCCTATGTTGTCTCCTGCCATACCTTGGTCCAACGTCTTCCTGAACATCTCTATCCCTGTATCTACTGTCCTCTTTATCT
>JBMFOH010000030.1:0-20413 GCA_049969715.1 bacterium
AGGGGAAATATCCCTTTTTCAAGAGGGGTAATTCCCCTTTTAAATTCCACGCAAAAGTTTATAGAGCCACTCCCCCCCTTGACAAATGTGTGGGGGGGGGGGTAAAATATAAGTAAATTTATAGGGGATTAGGCTGTAGGAGTAGACTATTAGTAAAAGTGAGGCTAAAAGAGTCTTAGAAGTTTATGGGAAAGAAAGGAGAGTGATGTCTGGAGAGGAAAAGATATGATAGTCTTAATGATTTAAGAGGTAATTCAGTCAAGTTAACCTGAAAAGGGTAGTTTTAGATAGCAGTCTTAGAAAGTTAAGATTAGGAGAGGTTTTAGAGTTTGGAGAAAATCTACATTAATTTAGAAGGAGTGAGATGGTTATGAGAAAATTTGAGATTGTAGTGTTTTTGTTGATCTTTGTATTAGGAAGTATTTCTATCGTTTTGTCTCAAGAAAAACCTAAGTTTGGGCCAAAGGCTTCTTTGAAAGGTGAACTTTCTGTATTTCTGCAGGCTTATACCCCTAGGGAAAGGACAGAGGCTGATAGATGGCTTCCACCCCAGTATGGATGGACGATCCAGAAAGAGTATGAGAAACTTCACCCTGAAGTTAAGATAAAATTCTTAGAGGCGGTTGAAACTGATTATTTTACTTGGATACAAACCAGATTGATAGGAGGAGAAGCTCCCCATATATTTTGGGGACACCATGGTTGGGCAGAAGAATGGGGGCCAAAAGGATTAGTTATTGCTATGGATCCTTATCTAGACTTGCCAAATCCGTATATTCCCGGGAATAAAAGATGGCGTGATATATTTGACCCCTCAGTTCTAGCACAGAATGCTGCTCCTGATGGAAAACAATATACGATAAATGGAGACCTTGTTACCACTGGAATTTTCTACAATAAAGATGTCTTTGATCAGTTAGGACTTAAGGTACCGAAATACTGGGATGAATTTATTATGGTGCTTAAAAAGATTAAGGCTGATGGAAAGTATATACCTATGAGCTGGCCTGGAGCAGAAAAAGAATATGCCTATTCTTGGCTTAACAGGTTCACTCATTATCCACTTTATAAACCATTGATGAAAGAATTTGATGTGATTCCTGAGGAAAAACCAGGGGTAGTAACTCAGAAAGAGCAGGCTCTCGCATGGAAGAAAGGGATAGAGACTCTAACTAGTGAAAGATGGAAGATTGGTGCTCAGTTACAAAAGGAATTCTCTCAATATTGGAGTCCAGGATTCCTTGGGTTAACAGCGAGCCAAGCGTATGAACAGTTTATCACTGGAAAGGCAGCAATGTATCTTGATGGGAGTTGGCAGATTAAACCAGTTAGGCTAGATCCTTTGAGAAAATTTAATTGGGGTTGGATGCCATTCCCAGTTGTTACTAATAAAACTACTAAATACGCTCCACGTCCAGGAACTATAAAAGGATTAACTTTAGGTGGTCCTTCTGCAGCGTTCCAGTTCAATGTACCGGCTTCTGCCCAGAAACAAGGTATGCTAGAAGTAGCTGTTGACTTTCTGATGTATCTTACAGCTCCGAAAAATGCTGGTCCATTAATAGCTGATTTGGGTGCTTTTCTTCCTAGTATTAAAGGGGTAAAACCTGCTAAAGAATTAGAGGCGGTCTTTTGGAGACCTGGAACATACGAATTCCTTGAATTAATATTCCCAAATCCCGGATACATAGATATAACTGAAGAGGCTAAAGATAAGAACTATAAACTGTGGCAACTCTATATAGGAGATCAGATTTCACTTGATAAATATGTAGAAGAAGCAACAAAGAATGTAGATGATGCTGTAAATAAATTGATTAAAGAACATAACTGGGATTTCAGTAAGTACGGAGTAAAGTAATTTAGTAGTTAGGAGAAGTATAGAGAAACTTGTTCTAGAAATTTTGCTCTATACTTCCCCTATTCTTTAAATCTAATAGAAAAGGAGTAGTTATGATGGTAAAAAATTCTTTTCTAAAAAGTATGTACAAAAACAAGTTTATTTATATTTCTCTTATCCCTGCATTTGCTTTATTGTTAACCTTCAATTATTACCCTGCTATCAATGCCCTTTATCACTCTCTCTTCGAATGGGATGGAATTGGATACGAAAAATTTATAGGTATAGGTAACTTCATAAACTTATTTAGAGATCCAGTATTCATAATAGCCTTAAAAAATGTTCTAATTCTTGCTATCGCAGGAGTGAGTATCTCTTTAACTTTTCCCTTGTTAGCAGCAGAGTTAACGTTCAATCTTAGAAACCTAAAAATGCAATACTTATATCGTACTATGTTTGTAGTTCCAATGGTTGTTCCTGGCGTTGTAGGCCTCTTACTATGGGGATTTATATATAGGCCAGATGGCCTTTTAAATGCTATCCTAGAAAGAGTAGGTCTAGGAAATCTTTGTAGACCTTGGTTAGGAGACTTTAATACAGCCTTGTATGCCATTATATTTATAGGCTTCCCTTGGATAGGCTCTTTTAATTATCTTATCTATTTAGCTGGACTCCAAAGTATATCTAGGGAACTATTTGAGTCAAGTATAATAGACGGGGCTACTAGGTTACAGCAGATATTCTATATAGATATTCCAATGATTCTTGGTCAAGTAAAACTTATTCTTATTCTTACTATTATCGGAGTAATGCAGGGTTATACTACCCAAGTAGTACTTACTCAAGGAGGTCCTGGATATGCAACCATGGTACCAGGAATGCATATGTATAATAGTGCTTTTCAATACTATAAGATGGGATACGGATGTGCTATAGGAACATTTCTATTTGGAGTTATCCTTATTCTCACTATAATTAGTAGGAAATACATCCAAGCTCCTACAGAATTTGGAGGGAGATAGTATGGGAAAATTCTATGTTGGAGAGGTATTAAAACATTTATCAATTATTATTCTTGTTTTACTTACACTCTATCCCTTTTTCTTTTTAGTAAACTCTTCATTAAAAAGTCATGAAGAGTTTACCCATAATTTTTTAGGTCTACCTAAATATATAAGGTGGGTAAATTATACAGCAGCTTGGAAGGCAGTAAGTAGATATATCTATAATAGTCTTATAATGAGTTCATCTACTGTAATTATGGTAGTATTTCTATCCTCCTATGTAGGATACATATTCGCTAGATATAAATTTCCTGGTAGAGAATTCTTATTTTATGCTATTATAAGTCTATTGATGATACCTGGAGCTTTAACTTTGATTCCTCAGTTTATTATTGTAAAAAATTTGGGCTTACTCAATACTAGATGGGCATGTATACTCCCTTGGACCTCTGGAGGACAGATATTTGCAATATTTGTTATGCATAGTTTTATGAGTTCGCTCCCAGAGGAATTATTTGAGGCAGCTAGGGTAGATGGTGCAGGAATATTTCAAATCTACACCAAAATTGCTATCCCTCTTTCCTATCCCACACTTATCACTATAGCGATTATGCATTTTGTTGGTACTTGGAATGATATTATCTGGCCGTTGGTTACTATTACAAAACCAGAGCTAAGACCGGTAACTGTAGGAATTATGGCTTTTAATTCTGCTTACTACCAAAACTATGGACCTTTATTTGCTGGATATATATTAGCTTCTATCCCTCTAATAATTCTGTTTATATTTACTATGCGGTACTATATTCAGGGCCTACTCTCAGGAGCAATAAAGATGTAGTCCCTAAGAGGTAACTATGAAAAGAATAAAGACTTTATATTTTGGACTCTCTTTAAAGCCGTTTAAAGATAAAAGTGAAGATTTCATTTGTTCTAAGATAGAGGGGATGTTATGCTTATGGTATCCTATAATAAAGGATGCAGAGGAGCTCTGGTTTAACTTTATGATAGGTAATGGAGATCTAGTTTTAACTTGGGACGGTAATCCAGAGTCAGAATTCGAGTGGGACCATTATAAAGGACATAACAATCCTTTATATGCAGGATATAAATTTGATCCGATCCCTTTGAGAGAATATATGACAGATTGGCCACATTTTACCTACAGGGATTTGAAATTTATTTTCAATTGTTTAAAGTCCTTAGGTAAGAAAAGGGGGTTAAATATAAGGATTATAGTAAATATAGAACCAGGTCCAGAGTTTAGTGAGTCTTCATTTAGATATATAGAGCATCCCGAAATTCTTGAATACCAAGGTGGCGGACATGGTAACTCGATCTCATTTAAGGCTAAATTTAATAGAGATAATAGAAAATACGCTAGCTATCCAGATGGAATCTCTGAAGGCGAACCATTCGGAAGATTTTTGGGTAGGCAATTGCGTGAGTTCATTAAATTTACAGAAATAGACGGGGTTTTCTTTTCCAACGGGCTTGGTTTTGGGACACACCCTTGGTCCCTTATAGGACACAACTTTGATGGGGAAAAATTTAACCTAGTTAATTTTGCTCTAGAAGCTAAGGAAATAGAAGCTTTTTGGAACTTATTAAGAAAAGAAGTGCCTCAGATCATAATTACTGCGCAGGGAACTAATTGGCCTGTAGGGGGTGGATATATCGGTAAAATGTGTTCCTATAAAGGAAATACACGAGAAATATCTTACTAGACCTCTAGGTACTACAGTTTCTGTATTTTTTAATGATTCTCTAGGTTTTGCTATGGCTAGCTATTTATCTAGAATAGCTTCTACCTCATCTTTTGATTTTGGGTATTACTTCTTAGACCCTTGGTATCCTCAAGATGCCTGGGAAGACTTTCCTTATGATCATCAACCCTTTGATATTTATTGTCCTATGTCTAGTGGGGTAGTAACTGGAGAGGGAAAGACTATAGGAGCCGATGGTATAAGCTGTAGTGCTATAAATGATGATAATGGAGAGTTCTGTGAGGATGCGGTATACGAGGTAATACCTCATTTTAGAAAAGCTATTTTACATAGACCAGACGCTCCAGGGATATTAGTGTGGCTATTCCCATTTGAAGAATATAATAAAGTTGGGATTGGAGAACCTGATTTAATAAATAATCTATTCTTTTGGGATTGCTTTACAGCATCTGCTATAGATAATGGACTACCTCTAAATACTGTAATTTCCTCAAACAATTTCATTAAAAATAACTTCGCTATGTTAAAAGATTCGATTTTGTACTCCTGTGTACCTCTATATAACTGGGAATACAGTAAGAAATTAGAAGAATTTGTAAAACTTGGAGGAAAAGTTCTTCTATACGGTTCTATATTACATACAAGTGATGAGATAAGAAATTTGCTAAATCTAAAAGTTGGAGAAGGGATAGAGGGAGAGGTAGCACTAGTTCAGGAAAGGTATAATTTTATGAAAGATATAAATCCTTTTATCTATCATAAGGGGATTATCTCTGGAGGACCTATTGTAGAAGAATTAAAAGATTATAATGACCCTTACACTGAAGTTATCTATGAAGTGGTAAAAGATGGGGAAAAGAAAGTATATTCAATACTAAGAAGTCTACCAGAGTGGAATGGGGGTAAGATAGCCTGGGTTAGAGGTACCCTCCCTTTTGAGTTAAATGGAGAGAATATCCAATTTAAAAATCCTTTGCCAGCGAAGATTCAGAGATTTCTTTTAGGGCTTCTTGGGTACTCTATAGAGCAAAGTCCGGATAATTTTAGAAACAGTCAGATATTTATCTCTAGACATAACAATGCATATATTTTCTCTGGTTATAAACCAGATACCACCGTAGAATTGTCTTTCAAATTCCCAGAAGGAGCTCCTATATTCTATAATTATGATACAGTTATAAAAGAGGGGACCTCTTCATATTGCCTTTCTAAGGCTTTCCACGAAGAATGTAGGATCTTTGTAAAACAATTCTCTGGGAAAATAAAGTGTAGGCGTACTCTTAGACGTGAGTTTACTGAAGATGAGGTGGAAATTATTGGCTTAGAAAATGCGGAAATAATATTTTATCCGCCAGAGACTAAGTTAGAAAAAGTGCAAGTAAGTCCTAGATATAAGATAGAAACATGTAGAGAGTTAAAGTTTATAAAAATAAAGAATGTGAAGAGTAGTATATTACTATCCTGGTAACATCAAGTACGTAGTCAATTACTTTAGGAGGTGATAGTATGCCGATTTATCGTGATGCTGTATACGGTGGAGAAACAGTTACTCTTGAAAATCAATATTTAAGATTTGAAGTTCATAAACGTTTAACTGGTTGGGGATGGGGAGAGCTATTTGTAGCTGACAATAGTCAACAGTATAAGTTTATGGCAGTTTTAGAACATCTTGCCGAGGCAGATATATCAGGATTCCCTCATCCATTGAGGCTTGAGGCAAAGGAATACAAATTAGAGAAATCTAATGATAAGCAGGTGCTTTCCTTTGAGGTAAGACCTCAACCAGTAGATCCCCCAAGTGAATATCTATCAAAAGATTCTATACTGCAAGGTACCGTCAGATTTATTTTGCCAAACGATAAACCAATAATTCATTACGAGATGTCTTTAAGAAGTGAATGCCTAATTTATCTTAATTACATTCGTGGTCCATGGTTACGTATCGGAGTAGATAGTTTTGGCATGAAGAAATATGATGCTATATTCCCCGGAATAGAATGGGTAGTAGATGATGAATGGTCAAGTGGTACTGATTGGTTCGAACATCCACAGGCTCTCCGAGTTGCTCCTCATCCATATAAAGTCGCTATACCTGTCATGGCTATCAGCTATGATGGAATTGGTATAGGACTTTCATGGAATCCAGAGGAATCTATTCTTACTCCATGGACTAGTATTAGATGTCCACAGCCAGTTTTCGCTACACCTAACTTTATAGATCGTAGAAGTCATCACTTATTAGGACTAATGTATCCAAGTGCTCGTTGGGGTACAGATGAAAATAATTTACATGCTAAGTCACCTATTCTAGTAAGAAGGGGAGTGACGTTTCCTCTTCATGCCCAAATTTCAGTCGTAAAGGGTACTAGCTTAGACGTGATTTTAGACTGGGTCAAACGTAATGCTCTACCTGATCCTGGTCCACCAAGATACAAGTGGGAAGAAGTACTAGATCGTATTGCAAAGGCTTATAATACCAATCTTTGGATTGAAGGAAAGGGCTGGGGGATTCGCGGAGAGGGTCAACCTGTTGTCCCTGATTTTATCTTGTATTACATTGAACATGGAACAGATCAAGAAGTTATTTCTGGTCTTAAAGAAAAAATCGCATGGTGTAAGAGTCAGAAGTTTAAAGTAACTAAGGAAGGGTCTGGTTCCTTGAGATATCCGTATCTCTCCAGACCATTAGACTGGATTTTAAATCATCCTGAAGATTCTCTTGAAATCGGGAATCAACTTCTCAAGATACAAACTCCAGAAGGTGATTTCCCCTTTGATCCATCTGGTAGACATTCTACCTTACTTCAGGATTGGGCTAATATGTGGCGTCCTTTAGGACATCCGGGGGATTCTGCTATAGACCTATGTTCAACTGCAAGCGCCTCGTTAATTCTTGCAGGGAGGAATACTGGAGAGTCCAAATTTATAGATGCTGCTAGGAAAACTTTAGAATTTGCTACAAAGTTTGAACGCCCTGAAGGGGGAGATTGGTGGGAAACACCTCTATCAAGTCCCAATTTACTCGCTGCTGGGCATACTGCAATAGCCTGCTATCTAGGTTATCAGGAATTTAATGATAAGAGATATTTGGAAAAAGCTATTCGTTGGATTCGAAGTATTATTCCTTTTACCCATTTATGGCAGCCAGAAGATATCCCTATGCTCTATAATACTAAGCCATGCTTCTGTAGCACCTCTTGGTTCTTAAGTGATTGGGTTTCCAAACATGTCCAATGGGAAGTTTTACAGATTTTTGCTAAGTCAGCCAAGATTGGTATTAATTGGGCAGAGCTTGATCCAGAGATAGATTGGGATAAGTTTCAAAAAGGGGTTACAACAGCTGTATTACGCTGGATGATAGATTCTAAAGATTCAGATTGGCTTACTCATTCTGAATATCCTTTAGAATTGATTAAAGACGGGAAGTGGGACACTTTATTCGCTGACACATTTGATCCTGTCAACAATACCTATGGTGGTGGACCAATTATGCCAGAACTAATTGCGGATAATGTTATAATTCTTTTAAAGAAAAACAGAGATAAAAAATCTGGGAGGTAAAGTTATGATCAAATCTAATGCGTACGGTGTAACCCCACAATGGTTAGATGAACATTATAATAGTATTGTATCTGCTTGCCATAAGCAGAATATTACACATATTGGTATCACTACATCTATCACTGGTAAACTATTAACCTCTCCAGAAAAACTTAGAGAACTAAAAGAGAGATTAATTAATGATGGTATCACATGCTGGGCTGAGATAGTTTCTATCGGACATCCTGCTATGGGAAAATATTACGATCCTTTAGGTAGGCCTCCTACGCCAGATCTATTCTGGGATGGAGACTTAATAATTACTCCAGGAGACAATGTAGAGCTTTTGCCTCGTGGTTGGCAATATGCTATTAATGAATTTGGTAATCCTGTTTATTGTACTGCTTGCCCTAATGAAGCTTGGCTTAAAAGAAACCTGCGTGTCTTGAATGAACTAGCTCCAATTTTTGATGAGATCTGGTATGACGATGATTTTCGCCTTGATGGAGATCAAGGAGCAGGAAAGCCTCATACAAGTACTGCTGCTTGCTACTGTGATGAATGTTTGGAAGAACTTTCTAAGAGGGTTGGAAATCGAATAATGCGTGAAGATATTTTATCTGATCAAGCTTTGCATAATGCCTGGATAGAGGCTAAAGTTGATAAGTTAACCTCTATGTGGGATATACTCAGTCATACAGCTCACCAGATTAATCCTAAACTGCGTTTGGGATTAATGGTCCGTTGGGGAGGAGAAGAGCGTGATGGTATAGATATTGATAAAATATTATCTCACTCTGGAAGTGATATTTTGTTACGTGCAGGGGAAGGACATTTTACTCGAGATGAATTTAATCTGCCAGAGAACCAAGCCATTGAATACCTTGTCACTTCTTATCACATAAGTTGGTTCCCTCCTAAGACAAAAGTCTGGAGTGAGACCACTTACTTTACAGGCATTACAGAAGAAGATATTCTAAAGAAGATAGCTTTAGCTTTGGCATCTGGTGCGCAGGAATTATCCTACTGTCCCTGTGTACCAGAATGGATTGAAGAACAAAATTTCTTGAGTGAAAAATTAGAATTTATAAAAAGATTGGGTAATATCTTTTCAAATGCTGAATTAATATATCAGCCTATCGCTATTCTACGTACCAAATCAGCAGGCTATGGGGATCGGTTTCCTCTTCAAAGGGTAAGAGATCGACAGCCTTTTCCTCTCTTCAGTCTAGCAGGTTTATGTGCTCAGGTTATTCGTCAAAACCACTGGTGTGATACTGGTAATCAAAAGATATTAGCTGTAACAGGCCGCAGTGTATGGGATTTTGATTTAGATGATCTAGGGGATCGACACTTAATACTAGATGGTTCAGCATTACTAGAGAATTCTCCTCTTAATGCTGAACTTGGACTTGCCAATATTACCAAAACTCTAGATGGCAGGGTAAATTTCTCTGGAGGGATATTTACAAGCGATGGGTTACTCTATTCATCTTCTAGAATAACTATCATTCCTTATGTCTGGCAAGATGTGCCTGAGTCATTATTAAATCAGCTTCTCTACGACATCCGTCGTGTGATAGGCTCAAAAGCCCTTTCTGTAGTGGTAGAAGGAGATCTGTATGTATTGCCGGTTCACTATCGTCATAATGATTATGATGCTATCTTACTTGTCAATCTTACACACTCTCCTAGAGAGATAGCCCTATATCTAAAGGATACTCGTACACACCTTTATGATCAGGGAGGTATGCCGATAGATAAACATCTCATCCTTGCTCCTGATGAGATTCGTATAATAATTGCCCGTGATTAGCTAAGGAGTAATCTTAGTTAAATAATAAATAGTTGGTTCTACGATGTGTAGATTATTTAGGAAGGGCTCTGTATATTTTATGTCTCCAAATTCTCTATTATCAAAATGATGCTGAACTCCTACATGATTGTTCCAGTCTACTCCTTCAGTGAGAAAGCCAAAATCCCCATGATGATGCTTTGCTATAGCTCTCAGTATAGTAAGTCCTTTGTTTAGATATACCTCATTCTTGGAGTCACTGTAGGCTTCTAAATAGGCTAATGATGCCTCTGCATTTTCCCATAGATAGGCAGTATCCCAACTTCTCTCCATAAATAGTAAACCTTTAGTCGGTACACCATTTTTATCCTCTGTAAGTTCAAACTGGGTCAGTCCTACAAGAGAATCATTATAAGCAAAATCTTTTATCTTTTTATCATCTAGGATCTTACTGATTTTGTTTAAGACCCTAAAGGCAACCGCATAACTGACATTCTCATTATCATCGTATGTATCATGATTGATACTCCCATAAAAGCCACCATTATCTATAAAAAGATAAGCATTCTTTCTCAACTCCTTAGAGTAATCTTTAAGATTTTTCTCTGTAAGTTCTGCCATAAGTTGTAGTATAAATAAACCGTCTCCACTGTGGTTCCATATCGGATCAAAACCGCCTTCTGCTCTTTCCCTATAGATTTTTCCCTCCGGAGTTATTCTTCGCGGAAACCAACCATTTGGACATATTTCAGTTCTGGAAAGGATCCAGTCTAGAAGTTTTTTACCTATCCACAAAAGTTTATCCTTTTTCTCTTTGTCCTCTATAAGATCACCTACAATGATAAGCTGATAGCCTATCTTAGCTAAAGAACCTGGACATAGCCAGTCATTGTTATGCTTAAAATTGAGACAAAATCTATCTTCTAATATATCTCTATAAGGATATATAAAGCAAGTTTTATAATCAATAAACCCATCTTCTAACACATGGTCTAGTATAGAAAGAGCTATCTTCTTTATCTCTTCATCCTTTATATATTCTGCATAGAGTAGAAGCTCATAATTTCCTCCAACTGCGTTTGCCGCCCATCCTGGACCTTCCAAGCCTCCAAAATCATGCCAGAACATTGGATTTCCATTTACATCTACAAAGGTAGATTTAGCACAGTAATGTCCATTATACTTTGTAAGACAGCAATTTATGACAAAGTTTACTGAATCTCTCATACTATCTAATATTGTATAAGAAGGGTTCTCTGAAAGAAAGAATATACTTTCATTAGATTTAGCCATAATTTACCTCCTTAAATATGATATATACTAATATAAGTTCTAAAATCTTAAATAGTAAATACTACTTCAAAAAGAAATAGTAGTTAAGAAGAATAACTTGAAGTGTATTCAGTCCTTCTGATAAAACTGTTTGATCACTTATGTAATGTTAACATGAGTATACGTAGTTTAGTCGTCCATATGGAGCTGTATCTCCATTAAGGTAGAGATCTTTTATACTCCAGTCTCCCTTTATATTATCAGCCCATTTGAAATGAATTTCAAATGGGGTATCTCCATTACCCAAACCAAGTAAATCTCTAGGGATGGCAATCATCATTTCATTTCCCTCTACCCTCATTGGAGCTCGTCCTACTGGTACCCATCTCCATCCTCCTAAACTTCTGTGAATTACAGAGAAATCGTTGTCGATAGTTATCATATTGACCATATAATGATAACCTTCCCACCCCACATCCTCATTATCCTCAATATGTAAAAGGAGCCACATCCAAGGGGTAAATGAAACACCTTTAATTGGTTCTCTGGTACGCACATAGAAATAGATATTCTCATCATCTCTTGCCACTTTCATTGTATCGAAAGAATTCCGGCCTGAATCATTGGTATATATAATGTTTCCATATCCTGGATGGTTACGATGCAGATTCCCAAAAGGCATATCATAATAAGTAGGCTGAACATCATCCCATTGAGTGAATGGTCCTCTTATGTCAATTGTTTTCTTGGGACCAGCGTCCGGAATCGGATCTGTTCCCTTATATCTACGAACATAATCTATAAGTTGCATATAGTAGTTATCGAAGTGTCCCCCCTTCATAGGTTCAATATCCCTACTGAACTCCCAATTAGCTTGGTCAATAAATGAAACTGGTCTATCTTTAGAACCACGGAAGCGCGGTGCAGTCCACTCATTCCATCCAGTAACAAATACTATCCTTGGGTCCTGTGAAATTGCATATTCCCACTGTTCTGCAAAATTAAATCCCCATAGGAGAGCACCAGGTGTTTTATCGTTATAACCGTCGTGAAAAGCTCTTCCACGGTTTCTTATTTCACCATACATAGCAGAATCTCCAAATCTTAACTGCGGATGTTGGGCAACAGAAACACTTATAATCTCTGGGTTTCCAGCCTTATCTCGGAAGATATGTTGGGGACGTTCAAAATCGATCCATGGAAAACCTCCTTCCTTTGGAGGCTCTGTAGGCCATTGAGATAATCTAAATGTAAAAAATTCCTGAACTTCTCTACTACATTCCCACGGTAACCCAATGATAAGAGGTTTCCCTTCCCAGTAGAACCATGTATCAGGATAAAATGCAGGCTTATAAATATCTTCATAGATTTCCTGTATAGTTTCTCCTGACTTAGTATTCGTATAATAGACGACCTTTGGCACATTCCAACCTGCCTGGATGTACTTGTTTAATACTGAAAGGATAAGTTTACAATCGTCTCTAAACGTTAAACGGTTGGTAGTATCAAATACTAAGAAGTCAACATCTGCAAAAGTGAGCATCTCTATATGTTTGTGGATTACCCATTCATCAGATGTAAGGTAGTATCCAAATAACGGTTCTCCCCAATAATAGATGCTTTCAGGGGGTCCCCAAGCTGGATGGTCAAAATCTCTTGCTACTTCAGGATGTTCTTGTAGTAGCTTAGTTACATTTATTGGTATACTATTCTTTACAGGAGATTTATTAACAAAGTAGAATATGCCAACATATCGGTCTCTTCGTCTCGGACCCACTTTACTTAAGATCGGTAATCTACGCCCTAAAGCATCCTTACCTACTAGAGGTCCAAATCCATAGTTTAGATAATTCTTATCCATCTAGTAGCCCTCCTTTAATTATAATAGGCAAATAAATTTCCCTTTTAGAGACTCTGAGATAACTATACTTTCTTTAGATTCCAGGGTTAATTCCTTCTCTATAGAGGTAAAGGTATTATCTAGTACTCCCACCCTTTCTATTCCTTTAAGCTCGATTGGAAATCTAAATCTACCGCTTACTGTTGAGTAAACAATCCAGCATTGAGTTATACCTGGTAAAAGCCTACTTGGATGAATCTTAGCAAAGAGAAGATCTCCAGGCTTATTTACAAATCTATATTCGATATTATCTATCTTTATTCCAGTAGTCGAATATCCAGCAAAACCAAAAAGCTTTCCTTCTTTATCGATATTGTAAGCCATAACTTTATCTCCCTTATAAGATATTGTATGCGACCTGATTTTCTGGTTATTTAGAGTTATCCAAGTAGGTGGATAATCTATCCATTTTTCCTCTTTTCTAAAGAACTCTCCAGACCAGTCTTCTTTTAGTTCATAGTAATGTCTAGCTATAGATACAGAGCCGTTTGGAAATTGAGTAAATAGGTATGGAGTGCAATGAGAGAGTATTTCAAATTCTTCATAGCATCCTAATTTTTCTAATATTTGAAATAGAGTAAAGACCTTTTCAGATTGGTTATCTCTTATCCTAAAACCAAAATATGCGCTTATTCCTTTCTCTTTTCTGATAAATCCTATAGGCACCCCCTCTAGTTCTGCTACTATCTGTGCATTATTAGGTTTTACTATATAAACCTTATCAGGAAAAAGACTTGTTGGAATAGTCATTGATTCTACGCTTTCTAGTTCTTTTATGAAATTAACCCTTCTCCCAGGATAAAATCCTTCTTCAACTTTAAAACTCTCGTTTATACCGAATAAACTGCACCATTTAGGGTAGACATCTCTTCCTGTTGGAGAAAGCATCGCTGGTATAGACATCCATATAACATTTCCCCCTAAATCTATAAAATCTTTAAGGAATGCTAATGTCTTCTCTCTTATAATAGGCTGAAAGAGGACTACTATAGTATTGTAAGTTTTGTCATATATCTTTAACTTGCCATCAGTTGTTAGCGAACTGTGCTTCAAAAGCATCTCCTCTGTTATATAGTCAGCATATCCATACTGTACCATCCAACTTCCAAACCTGTCATTCGCATAGAGAAGTTCTAATGGATATAACATTAATACTGAAGTATACCTGGTTTGAAAATCTTGGACATATCTAACTATATTCTCTAAGCTATTTGCTACCCCATAGGCAGATGCTACATTTAAGAATCTCTCCGTTGCCTCTCTAGGAGAACCCCATGTCCCACAGTACGTAACAGGAAATCTATTAATATTAGCAAAGCTAACTGCCATAGCCATTCCATAGTAGTTTCTATCTAAGTTTCCTCCTTCAGGAAAATCGTTACCCTCTCCGGTCAAAAATTCCCCCCATTTGAAATAATCATAACAAGCACTTACTCCTTCTCTTACAGAGGAAGATGCTATATAATGAGGTCCATAATCATATCTAGAGATGTTTTCTCTTAGAGGTTTTCCAAATGAATAGTCTTCATCATATTGGTCGCAGGTAGGAGATTCCTGCCAGGTGGCATGAGCTTGTGTATACTGTATAGTTTCAAATTTCCTTTCTGCATATTTCAATGCTTTTACATATATATCTACAACTCTTTCATTTAGAAGAGCAAAATAGTTTTTCCTTAGTAACCATGTCTTATAAATCCCATTATTACTAGGCTCTATTATATGTTGAATAGGCCAATTCTTAAAATTATCATCCATATGATGCGCAAAGTAAACTAAATATTTAGGGAAGTCTTCAAACTCTTCCCCATACCTTTCACAGAATTCTCTAATAAGATTTGGTGTAATATATCTGGCTTGAATCTCTGTTTTGCCAAAATGGGCAGAAAGGTCCCAATCAAATTGAATGTGCATCTCATCAGAATAGAATCCTGACAGAATTATACCTGCATCTTTATAAGAGTCTATCACTGCCTTTATAAAGGCTTCGCACTTTGAACTAAAATAGTCCATTTCTTCTGCTTTATATATAAGCACAATCAGAATAGCTTCGACTTCGGTAATGTCCGAAACATTACCTTTTACAAGAATCTCTGCTTTAGAATACCCGGAATTATAAGTTATTTCAGAATCGGAAATTAGTTGGTACTCTATAGTATCATCTATCAGCTTTATATTGTCTTTGGGTACATAGAAATATTCATCATTAAACTTTTCTTCTTTGTATCTATAGCCTATTACCTTTTCTAATGTAAGTCTACATGGCCCTTTATTGTGAAACCAGACCTTCTGTAATGGAAGAGTAATCTTAAAGTTGCCATCTTCTCCTGGTTTTATCTCTCTATATTGATACCAATATCCAATATCCTCATACTTTCTTACATAAGCCGGTCCTAAATCTAATGGACTTATAATACTTGCGGTAAAGAGGAGCCCGTAATTTTGAGCTACATTGTACAATACCTTATAGGCATTTATACATTCTGGATCAGGAGGATAAAACCTTCTTTCCTTTCCTCCAAAGAAAAAGTCATAAGATACGCCTATAATTTTACCTCCAGACTTTTTTATCTCTTCACATACCTCAGAAAAACTCTTCTGAAATGATTTCTGTCTATAACTATATGGATCTCTAGCTACTGCAAGCAGCTCTTCATCACTAGTAATTATAAAAGCCCCACTTCCTCTAATAAGATTCCACTTACCACAGTCTAATAAGATTCTCCTTCCCATAATAATCCTCCGTTTATGCCTTCAAGGCACCAGCAATAATTCCTTGAATGTAGTATCTCATACCAAATAGAAATATAAAAACAAGAGGTAATGCAGATATTCCATAAGCTGCCAACTGAGGACCCATATCAGTTATTCCATACTCAGAGACAAATGTCCTCAGACCCACTGTTACAACCTGGAGCCTAGTATCACTTATAGTGATAAGAGGCCATATAAAGTCATTATAAGTTCCTGAGAAATTCATAATAGCAAGGGTAATCATAATAGGATAAGAGAGTGGGACAGCAATCTTTGAATATAACTGAAATTCATTTGCTCCGTCTATCTGAGCAGAGTCAAATAACTCTTGAGGTAGAGTTGAGAAAAAGCTTCTACATAGAAGTATTCCAAAAACTTGTCCTCCAGATATCCACGGCAAAATTAATACCCACCTTGTATTTACTAGTCTTAATTGGTAAACCAAGACATAAGATGGGATTAATGTGAGAATCCCAGGAATCATCATCAAAGAGAGAATTGCATAGAATATTACCTCTTTCCCAGGA
This sequence comes from bacterium, assembly GCA_049969715.1. Taxonomy (GTDB): domain Bacteria; phylum DUMJ01; class DUMJ01; order DUMJ01; family DUMJ01; genus JBMFOH01. The sequence goes on from JBMFOH010000030.1 coordinate 16,357, forward strand.
AACCATCTCCTAGCAAAGATATATCCAGACATAGAAGAAAGCAAAAGAACACCTCCAAGGGCTAAACTAGATGCTATAAGGCTATTCTTCATATAATTTTTGATACCATTAAAACCTTCTATATAATTACCAAACTTCCAGGGACTAGGTAACCCCCAAAAATTCCCATATATCTGAGCATTATCTTTAAAAGACATAACTATCATCATAATCACAGGGACAAACACTAAAAATAGAAAGAAGATGAGTACTATCCAAATAAACAATTGTGATATCTTTTTGATATCCATTTCTCCTCCTTACGCTTCATATTCGATTGAGGACCTTACATATCTCATATTGATGATAGTACCAATAAGTATTACTATAAACAATACAGTAGCTATAGCTGATGCATAACCAAACTTGTTAAACCTCATAGCAGAATAGTAGAGCTGTAATGCTGGGACATATGTAGAAGAAGCTGGTCCTCCACCTGTCATTATGAATATAGTTGTAAAATCTTGCATAGTTCCTATATAGGTAAGGACAATTAACAACTTAATCTGTCCCAAAAGTAGAGGAAGGTCTATGTTAAAGAATCTCTGAAAACTATTAGCTCCATCTACTCTTGCAGCATCAAAGAGTTCTGAAGGTACAGAGATAAGTCCACCATAGTAGATAAGAAACGGAAATGCCCCTACCCATGGTATCCCCATAAATATAATAGACCATAAGGCAATACCAGGTTCACCTAACCAAGAGTGAGTATAATGTTCGAGTCCTATACTTCTTAATAGTTGGTTTAAAAGTCCAATGTTTGGATCATAGATCATCGTCCAAAGGAGAATGGATACTATACCTGGGACAACGATTGGAAGCACATATGCAACCCTCATCCAGTACTGAGCTTTAAAAGACCTTAGATGGAACACTAATTCAGCCACTAGTAAAGGCATCGTAAGAATCTTAATAATGTTTGTAATAAGGAGTAATAATAGGTTCTTTATACCAACTGTTAAATATGGGTCATACTTCATCTGTTTAAAGTTTTCCCACCCAATCCAGGTGGTAACACCTCCCGGATGCCAATCTGTAAAGGCATGATATATTCCTGAAAATGCAGGATAATAGTTGAATGTAGCTAAAAAGAGAATAGTAGGAAGAATAAACAGATACATAGTCTTGTATTTCCAAAATAATCTCATCACAGAAGTGACTCTTCCCCAACGTCTTCTCTCTATTTCTTTTCTAGTAGAACTAAGGAATATAGATAATATATATATCCCTATTAATATACCAATACAAATCCCTATCCATATATATATTCTTATTCTTAAGTTTTTGGCAGATATTATCTCTTTAAGAGTTGTACTAGAGAATGAACCTTCAAAATTACCTACACAGATGAGTGTTCCGTCTGGAGAGACATTAGTAGCCCACACTTCTTGAGTATTACCTATTTTATTTATCAGATTACCTCTTTCATCAAGAATATATAGATTCTTATCCCTTGATCCCCCCACTACCACCTTAGCATCATTAGAACATCCTACAGATAAGACGTAATCTCCGGTAGTATAATTCCAGATTTCTTTGCCATTTATATCTAAAAGATAGATGTTGTTATCCTCAGAACCTATAGCTACATACTTCTTATCAGGAGAGATAGAGATAGTCCTTATATATCCATTAGCTTGAAAGTTCCAAAGAGACCTTCCACTAGTATCAAATGCATATACTGTAGCTCCCTTCCCTCCACAAAGAACTATATTGCCATCATAAGATATGCTTGTTGAGTGTAACTCTTCCCCTATAGCTTGTTTCCAAAGGATATCTCCTTTAGAATTTAATAAGTACAGGCTTCTATCGAGGCTACTAGTAGAAACACTTATATATTTACCCTCTTCAGAAATCCCTACCCCAGAAATTATATCTTGAAAAAGGACCTTCCAAATGAGATCGCCTTTTCTGTCTAAGAGATAGACATATCTATCCTCAGAGCCGACTGCTATATATCCACCATCTGGAGAGATACTTACACTATTGACTGTCCCACCAACTTTAAATTCCCAGATTTTATTGCCATCTCTACTTAACAGATAGACATAATCATCTCTTGATCCAACAGCAATAAATTCACCTTTACCATCTATTGAGATACTATATATAGCATCCTTAGCTTTAAAGCTCCAGCTAGCAAGAATTACTGTAGGAATTAAGACAAAAATGATAAGAAAGAATAAAATGGACAATTTTCGCATATCTTCCTCCATATTTATAGTATATAAGTTAGATATAAGATGCCAGGGACTCCCTGGCATCTTATATCGTTAGATGTTTACTATTTCTTCCTTTCGGGAGGTTTCTTTTCTGGATGTTCTAAATCCTCCATTGTTAATCCCAACATATCTAACACCCCAGGAAGATGTTTCTGGATGGAAGCTTGATAGTTCTTTAAAAACTCGTCTAAGGTTAGTTTATCCATAAAATACTTCTGAGCTAGATCGACCCATTCTTGGACACTAGGCTGATAGTCATAGAGTCCTCTTGCCCTAAATGTTCCAGCGGTATCCTTTTCCATATTTCCTAGGACCTTTACTTGGGAGAATTTCTTCTTTAGTGCAGGAGAAACCTCTATATTCTTTATTAACGGAGCTCCTGATAATCCTCCTCTTGGATTAACAGGGCTAAGTGCAGTCTTAACATACGTACTGAAGCCTTGTGGGCTTGTTACAAACATAAGGAAGTTCATCTCAAGGTCATTCTGCTTCTTAGACTTCTTTGGAATACCCCAGAAGCCTACTGGCCACTCTATGGTCCTTATAGGCGCTTGGACTAGCGGACCTGACATACCAGGCATAGGAAATATTCCATAACCAAAAGGTTTAAGAGTAGTTTTTTCTGTTGCTGCAAGATTCTTTAGGTCTTTCTCAAAAGTGCTTATAAGCCAGGTTCCATCTAACCACATAGCTGCCTTCTGAGTAAGGAATAGTGGATAGGCATTAGTTACACCTGTAAATCCTGGAGGGGTATATTCTGGTATCATCTGCTTGAAGTTAATATACTGATCTCTCCACTCAGGAGAATCTACTCTAAGCACTCCATCTTTTACAGCACGAAGCTTTCTAAGAATGTTAAAGGTAATCTTATTGGCATCATCGTTTGTTGGATCGTTATAATCTGGTTTCCATTTATCATCTATACCTGGTCTAAAGCAATAATCCCCTGGCTTAGCTCTTACAATCTCTGCCTCTTTTCTTGTATATTGGTCTGCATAAATTCTAGCTACCCAACCTACTCTCATCTCCCAGAATGAACGATAATCCCCCTCTATTGCCCAAGGAATATACCCTTTGGCCTTTAGTTTTTTAGACACACTTACAAGCTCATTCCAATTAGTAGGAGGATTTATACCTGTCTGAGCAAATGCGTTTTTGTTGTAGAACCAAGTCACTTGAACTAGGAATGGACTAAATGCATAAAATTCTCCAGTTAACGGGTCTCTTTGTGACATAACTACTACTGGGTCGAAATCTTCTCTCCATGGTCTATTAGTATAAGGATTTATCTTATCTAGATACATAGAAAGATCGAGGAATCTTTTCGCATGTATCAAATCTGCTACAACATTGCAACCTACAAGCGATGCCTTTGGTTCACCAGCAGCAAACTGTGCCCTTATCCACTCAGGATAACCCTCTGGAGGCTTTAGCTCTACATGAACCTTTACCCCTGGATTTATTTTCATATAAGCCTTGGCAACGGCTTCCCAACTCATCTTATCTTGACCAGGAAGGTTTATATAAATCTCTCCCTCTAGTCCTTGGGCAGGAAGAGGTAAAGCAACAAACAACGAACCAGTAACAAACACTATAACAAGTAAATAAATTAACAAAACCTTCTTCATAATTTTTTCCTCCTTCCTTTTTATCTTCTATAAAATTCTACTGCCTAGATTAGGATGCACCAGTTCACAGACTATCTTCATCACCTCCTTCCTAGCATGTAGATTTTCTCCAAACTCTAAAACTTCTTGTAGTCTCACTTCTATCTATAGCCTTACTACATTTCACCC
>JBMFOH010000031.1:0-20382 GCA_049969715.1 bacterium
ACAAGCCTTAAAGAGTTTCGTATCTGATGCACAATACATACCTGTATCTCTGACTTAGGAAATGCTCCCCTTACTGCAGATTCTATCCCAGGAAGATGGGTATCCATTTCTCCTTCTAAAACTGCTTCTATCATTTCCTTCTCAAGCTGGGTGATAAATTCATCTAGGTCATCCATAGTCTTATATTGGGGGGTTTACACAGATTATTTTACACCCTCTATAGGGAACTTAAGAGATGATTATCTCTTATAGCCTGGAAATTCTATAAGGTCTTTCTTTTTCTCTTTTCACCCAATCTATCTGTTCAAAAACAAGACCTACAAAATCCTTTCCAAATCTCTCCTCTATTTCCTCTCTCTTTCTTCCCTCTTCTATCTCCATAAGAATTTTATCTAATGTCTCATAGTCTATACCTAAGGAAAACTCATCAGATATCCCAGGTAAGAGATCTGGAGATGGAGGTCTATTTAAAATCTCATCAGGAATAGATAATATCTTTGCAAGCTCCCTTACCTCACTCTTATAGAGATGAGATATAGGAGCGATATCTGAGGAATCATCTCCATATTTCACATAATATCCTATGATATCTTCTGTCAGATTGGTACATCCTGCTACAAGAAAGTTTTTCTTTTCTGCATAGAAATAGAGAATTGCCATTCTAAGACGATGCTTTATTCTATAATAAGCCATCCCTTCATAATAGAAAGGAAGCCTCTCTTTTAATCTTCTTTTTTGTGCAAAAAATACGGGCTCATGAAGTCTCTTAGAGTAACTCTCATAAAATCTCCTTACCGTCTTTCTCTTCAGTGGTCTAAAGGGAAATAAGAATAGAGGAAGTGTCTGATATATCCCAAGAAGAAATAGGCATTTTGTTAAGGATATAACCTTATAGGATATACCAAGGCTCTTTACTAGATTTTTTGCAATCTTTACAGAGGATGGTTCTGTATCCAGCTCTGGGAGTATTAGAGCAAGGATTTTTTCTTTTCCTACAGCATCATTTAGAAGATACAATGTTACTGCAGAGTCTATGCCTCCACTTACTCCTATAACAAAACCGTCTTTCTCGTCCTCTTTAAGTTTCTCTTTTATAAATTCTATAATCCTTTCCTTCTCTTTTAAAAGGTCTTTTTCCATAAGTATTCACTAAGAGAAGAATAACCAAGGTATTAAAAATGTAATACTTAGTAACCTCAACAATTTGGGAAATAAACCCTTTGGCGCGCCTGAGAGGACTCGAACCCCCAACAAGCGGATCCGAAGTCCGCTGCTCTATCCGATTGAGCTACAGGCGCAATAAAATGGGGTGAATGAGGGGACTCGAACCCCCAGCATCTGGATCCACAGTCCAGCGCTCTAACCAAATTGAGCTACATTCACCAATGGCGCGCCCAGCAGGACTCGAACCCGCGGCCCACAGATTAGAAGTCTGTTGCTCTATCCACCTGAGCTATGGGCGCAATGGTCGGGGCGAAAGGATTTGAACCTTCAGCCTCTTGGTCCCAAACCAAGCGCGCTAGCCAAGTTGCGCTACGCCCCGAGCTATAAATAGTATATCAAATTTTCTAATAAAATCAAGAGAATTTTGTTGTTTGTCTATTCTTTCATAGCATTCTTTAAGATCTCTATTAATTCAGGTCTCTTATCACAGTTTGAGAATTCGAATGCTTCATAATGCATCTTTTTTATCTGGTCTTCTGTCATATCTGTAAACTGTAATGCATATAGAGGTGTAATGGCATTCCCTACCCTTCCATAGGTGGCATGTTCTTCTACCTCTCTACTAAGGGATTCATAGTCTAAGCTATAGTCTCTTACTTCTTCTGCCACCGTTTGAGCTATAAGCTCTATCATTCTAGCCACTTCGGTAGATAATAATCCGTGTCCTCTTGATGTCCAAGGGTCAAGCCCAAGTTTTCTCTTAAGATTAAGAATAGGCCTTATTCTTTTCATATACTCACAGTCTTCTCTTGGGACTACAAGTCCCTGGACCCCTACATCTTTATAGGTCCATATTGTCCAGTGCTGTTCATACTTACTGAATACCTCTAACTGATCTTTTAAAGCCATAAGCCTAGCTTTATCGGCATTCGTAGGAGAACCAATTGGTCCATCAAATAGGGCACCAAATTCTCCTACCCAAGATGGTCTTTTATGTTCTAGAATCCATTTGTTTCTCTCAAGAAATATCTCTTCCATCCACTTTTTGTCTACATATACATTACCAACATAACCAGGATACCTTCTTGCCCTATGGGTAGCTATCGTATAATTATGAGAGCTATATACAAGATTATCATCGAATGGTTCATCTAAACCTTCAAAGATTTGAGAATATCTATTTCCTTCAATAAAGATTATATGCTTCTTATCGACTGTCCTTATAGCAGAAGTCCACTCCCTATAGAGCTTATTTAGAATCTCCATATTGGGAGCATTAGGTTCATTGAGAAGATTATAGCCTGCAACCTGTGTCTCATCTTTATAATGGTCTGCTATGTAAACCCATAAATTTTTTATCCTCTCCTGACAGTCTCTATTTCCCCAGAGAAGTGATATTCCATATGGATTATCCGAATGCCATCCCTGATTTTGCCACCCTGGAGCTGCATGAAGGTCTAGGATAATATAGATATCGTACTTTTTGCCCCATTCAATAGCACGATCCAGATAAGAAAAGCCTTTAGGATTATACTTACCTGGATTTAAGTCATCTTCAAAATGTCTATAGTTAAACGGAATCCTTACAACAGTTGATCCTATCTCTTTTAAAAATTTAAAGTCACCTTCAGTTATAAATGAATCTAATAGGCTATCAAAGAATGCCTGATAACGTTCTTCTCCAAGCTCATCCCTTATAGCCTGTCTAACACTACTTTCAGCCCCAGTATATCCAGTGATAAAATTCTCCATATTTAGCCATCCACCAAAACATACACCTCGCAAGAATACTTTCTTACCACTGTCATCTACAATATATGCTCCTTTAACCTGTAAAAATCCCATAATATAAAATCATCTCCTTCCTAAATGTTTTTAGGTTTTAGGAATACCAACAGTTTTCATTGAAAAGATTTAAAGCATATTTATAAGTATCTAAAGTAACAGTCGGTGGTATAGAGTGATCAGAATGAAAGAAATAAGGGATTTTCATTTTTGAAAGAACCTTTAATTTAGGAAGAATCTCTTCTTTAATTTTTAAAGGGTCGTTAGTATTTAACACTACTACATTAATATTACCCATATAGGCCAATTTATTCCCATAAGTTTTAGCAAATTCAACCACATCACACCCAACCTTTGCCTCCATTGGTTGTAAACAGTCAAAACCTGCTGCTATAATAAGAGGGACAGCCTTTCTTATATCTCCGCACGAATGCAATATTACAGGAAGCCCGTAGGACTTCAAAAAACTGACAAATTCTTTCTCGTAAGGCATTATTAATTCTGATAAAACTTTAGGAGAACAAAATAATCCATTACTGTATCCAAAATCTTCATAGACTAAAAAGCCATCAGGAAGCCCAACCTCACGAAACAACATTTCGTAGTGATTTCTATAAAAATCTAAATAAACTTGAGCAAAATCTTTAATCCAATCTGGATCTAGAAGAAGAGCTGGTAAGAAATTCTGGTCGCCAATAGTTGCCCTCATTAGTTCAAATATAAAAAGGTCTCCAAATATAGTAAACTTTTCCCTTTCTCTAGCGATCTTAAGATTAAGTCTCATATTTTCTAAATCTCCAAGTCTTTCTTTTCTAATTTCTAATAAGGGTTCTCTATAAGTCTTCCATTTCTCCCTCTCAGTAATTTCAAAACCAATATGCTCTGGAGTCCCAGATTTATTTTTCCAAAACTTGAGCGTAGATCCTCTTCCATCCTTTATTATTCTCCACTCTTCAGTTTCTTTTATCACTTCCCTTACTCCAATAAACGGTTCAGAATTTATCCAACCGCCACAATAAACTATATCATAATCAAAATAATATGAAGGATTTCCCCCTTTTGGATATCCCTGTAGTGGCCAGAATTGTTCTAATGTTTCAGGCCAAAAATGCTCGAAAATCCCCATTCTGTCCGGAATTTCCTTATTTAAAAGCATCTTAGTTCTTTCATACGAAGTCATTCCTTACACATCTCCCTTCTATAATGTCTTCTATCCTTTAAGAGCCCCAATGGTAATACCTCTTATAAATGCTTTCTGTCCTACTAGGACAAGAAGTATAAGGATTGGGATAGTAGAAAGAAAAGACCCTGCCATAAGCATCCCGTACTCTATTTTATAAAGATTCATCAAAGTGGTCAATCCGACAGGTAATGTCATCTTTGTATCAGAACTTAGTACTATTAATGGCCACATAAAATTATTCCATGAGCCAGTAAAAGTTAATATGGCCAATATACCAATACTTGCTGTGCTCATAGGTAGTACTATTTTACTATATATAGCAAACTCAGAAGCTCCATCTATCCTAGCTGAATCTAATATTTCATCTGGAATACTCATCATCGAAGAACGCATAAAGAATATTCCAAATGCACTCACTGCACCTGGAACTATTATTGCCCAATAAGTATCTATCCATTTGAACCAATTCATCATTAAAAATAAAGGTACTAGTCCTACTTGGGATGGAATCATCATGGTTACTAAGAGAAAGATAAAAAGGAAGTCCTTTAGCTTGAAGTTGTATTTAGCAAAGCCAAATCCACCTAGAGAAGCCAGAAATATATTTAAAACAGTCTGTATAGAAGCTATAAAGGTACTGTTAAAATATTGTCTTGCAAAAGGGATCTCTCTAAACAATCTGTGATAGTTTTCTAAATAAAATCTCTTCGGGATAAAGCTTATAGGAAGCGTATATATTTCAGCATTAGTCTTAAAGGAACAAACTATCATATAGAAAAAGGGAAGAAATGTAATTAGAACACCGATAGCTAGAGATAAAAAGATAACCAGTTTATTTAAATTCTTCATTTTGCCCTCCTTCAGTCGATCTCTCCCATCCTAAAGAATTTTAACTGGAGTAATGTTAAGATAAAGATTATAATCATAAGGATAAAGCCTATAGCAGATGCGTATCCCATTCTTAGGAAGCGAAATCCGTTTATATAGAGATAAGCAGTCATCATTAACATCCCATCTCCAGCTCCAGCTCCTCCACTTCCTTGTCCTGCTAATATAAATGGCTCTGCAAAAAGATTATACGAACCAATTATCGCCTGAACTACAACAAAAAGAGTTACTGGCCTTAAAAGTGGAAAAGTTACATACCAGAATGATTGCCATTTATTAGCTCCATCTATCCTAGCTGCATCCTGTAGCTCCTCCGAGATTGATTGCAAACCAGAAAGGAAATACAAAGCATTTATTCCAGCATATCTCCATATTCCTAATATTATTAATGTGGGAATACCAAATCTTGGTTCTTGAAGCCATCTATACGTAGGCAATTTGAAACTTCTTAATAAAGCGTTTAATAAGCCATATTCCGTATCAAAGACAAGTGTAAACATTATAGCAACTACTATAGCAGAGGTAATAAGAGGAAGATAGAACGAAGTAGTAAAAAATCCTTTTAATCTTTCGATATATTTAGAATTTAAAAGTATAGCTAATATTAGAGCTATTGGAAGAATTATAAATATACTTCCAACAGCATAATAAGTGGTATTCCATAATGCCTTTATAAACCTAGTATCTGAAAATAAACTTATATAATTGCCAAATTTTACAAATTCTCCTCTTCCTAATCCAGTTATATCGAAAAAACTTAGATACAAAGCATATATTGTTGGGTATAGACCGAATATAGCATATAGGATAAAAAATGGAGACACAAAAAGATAAGGAGCTACTTTCTGGAATTTCATAATTTCTCCCTCCTATATAAAAGAGGAGGGGGGGTTACCCCTTCCTCTAAAAATTTTACTTCCCTTTCTCCATAAGTTTCCTTACATCATCTGCTGCCCTCTTTAATCCCTCTTCCGGAGCCATTCTTCTGTTAGATACTTCTGGCCAATATTTATTACCCCATATATCATTCCATTCTGGAGTAAATGGGGTGTTTATCTGTTGTGGAACTCTTCTGCCAACAGTGGCAAATAATGCTCCCAACTTTTGGTTACTAAAGAAAGGATCAGATTCTCTTAGTTCTGGAGCATCCCAGGCTTCTATTAATGGAGGGAAAAGATGAGTTAACTTATATCTCAGTATAGCATTCTCTTTAGTCAGTTGAGCATATTCCATAAATTTCCAAGCTTTATCTTTATCCTTTGCATAAACAGTCATACAGAGCCCAGTCCCACCAGAAGTACTTGTGTCTAAGCCACCCTTTTCCCATACAGGCAAAGCCTGTGCTTTCCATTTTCCACCTGTCTCTGGGGCATTATCCTTTATAAAACCAGCATACCAATCTGCACCTATCAAAGTGGCATACCTTCCATCTCTTACTGCACTCCAAAAAGCTGGACCAGATGGTGAGTCTTCTGTAACCTTATACTCATCTCTCGTAGCTAAAATCCATTTAAGAGTATCTATAGCTAGGGGACTGTCAGCTACTAGGTTACCTTTTTCATCAAAGAAATTCCCTTTTCTCTGCCTTAATAGGATGTCAAAAGGAGGTAAAGGACTTATAAACTTCTTAAGAGAGGTAAGCTTCTTACCAGCTTGTACCCATTCATCCCAAGTCGTTATAGGAGGCTTTATACCAGCTTGTTGGAATATATCCCATCTATAGTAGAGAACTACAGGACAAAGGGCATGTTCTAATCCATAGATTTTACCTTGATATGTATAAAGTGCCTGTCTTCCTTTAGCAAGTGCTGTAGTTTTATTCGCCCTTTTCAAGTAGTCATTCAGTGGAACTAATTTAATATCACCCTTTAAAAACCTACCAAAAACTCCCTGTTCTATGTCCACTAAATCTGGAGCACCCACACCTGTCTGTAAAGAGATCGCTAATTTATCAAAGAGTGTACTATACTCTATCTCTTTTACATCTATTTCTACATCTGGTTCTATCTTTTTAAAATTCTCAGCAGCTTGCCTAAAGAATCGAGCGTGGGTATTAACAAAAGTCCAAAGTTCTAGCTTAGTTGATGTATATCCAACTGATTCCCATGCAAACAATAATATTATAGAAAAAAATAAAACTAATAACTTCCTTCCCATATTAAACACTCCTCCTTTTTATATTTTAAAAATTCTATCCCCTCTTTTCCCTCATCTAAAATTCAAAGAAAAAATCTTTACTTCATCAAAATCTTAGTCAATTTTTCTAAAACTTCTCACCCCCTCTCCATTACAGACTTTCTTATCACTAAACTAGCCCTCAACATCCTGGGCTCAATGAATAGATTGCCACTTTCTAGTAAACCGATTAACATTTCTGCACCATCTCTACCAATATCATATAGAGGTTGTCTTACTGTAGTTAATGGAGGATCTGCTAAACTTGCCGCATGAATATCATCAAATCCTACAAAAGAAATGTCTTCTGGTACCTTTAGACCATTATCTTTTGCTACCTGCATAGCAGCCAGTGCCATATTGTCATTGGCAACAAAGATAGCTGAAGGAAGTGGCTTTAGATTGAGAATCTTTTTCATTGCCTCTACAGCGCTCTTTTTATGGTAGTCTCCCTCTAGGATATACTCTTCTCTTATAGGGATATTGTGCTTAGTAAGTGCATCTATATACCCCTTAAGCCTTAACTCTGCATGTTGGTGTCCTTTAGGACCAGAGATATGAGCTATACCTCTATGGCCAAGTCTTATCAGATATTCTACTATATCAAATGCACCCTTATAATGTTCTGTGGTTACAAAGTTTCTCTCAAAACCAGAGATACTTCCACCCAAAACGACAAAAGGTCTTTTATTATCTAAAAAAGGTAAAAGCTCATCTATTGATAGAGACCAGTGAGATAGGATAAGAATTCCATTAGAATTATTGGGAATGTTTTCTAAGATCTCTTTACGCTTAATGAACTCGTCTGGTCCGTAATCTCCTCGGATATCTAGATTGGTATAGTACCCCTCGTCTCTTAGCCTATCTATTACCCCTTGAATGAGAGGCATATAAAAGCCTCCTGTATAATGAGTACCATCAATAAAAGCAATAAGTGAAATCCCATCTTGAACCCTTCTATTAGAGATATATCCTAATTCAGAAGCTACTTTAAAAACCTTTTCTTGGGTCTCTTTGCTTATCTTTCCTTTACCTGATAAGACTAAAGATGCTGTAGTATATGAAACCCCAGCTTTTTCCGCTATATCTTTTATTGTTATTCTCTTTTCACTCAACCAGTTCTCCCATAGTAATAAATTAACTAATATTTTTAGTAATAATATCATAAAAAATCTTATATGTAAATAGAAAATCGACTCATACTAGAGTTCTTTTATCATACTTTAGTATGAGTAAAACTATATCCAGTAGTATGAGAAGGATCATCATTACGGATGATAGAAATATCTACTAGTCAGTCCTCTCATTAGAATTGGTGGCTAATTCTGGTAGAGGCTTGTTAATTTCTCTGGCAAAGGCAAGAGAGAAAGGAAAAGAGAGTGGATAAAGTGAGGAAAAGTCTACTGGTATTATTTGTTTTGGTGTGCTGCATCCTTATCTCGAGTGTACCTGCATTGGCAGGTTATAATCACGCCGAACAAGAACAGTATGGCAATGGTGATTATGTAAGCATCGAACAGGATGGTAATTGGAATTCTGCATATCAATGGCAAGATTATTACAATCAAACTAATGGAGGGAATAATATCTCTAACATCTATCAGCGAGGGGATCAAAATACTGCTAGCCAGGTTCAAGAAGGTACAAACAATCAGACTTCTATTACTCAGATCGGTAACAACAACTATGCTGGAAATGTAGATTGGGCAGGACAATGGCAATCTGGCGATTCATATGGGACAAGTTGGACTAACATGGCAATTGGAACTCTGCCTCTATATATCAGGAGGGCAATACTAATAGAGCTAGTCAGACAACTATTGGTGATTATAATCAGGCATATATCACTCAAATAGGGAATAATAATGACGCTGGCTTCGTTGGAGACTCTGAATTATGGCCAGGTAATTGGGTGTTTAATGCTGGATAAAGACAGTTTGGCGATTCAAACTATGCTTCTATCTATCAAAACGGATCATACAATAGAGCGGTACAACGCCAGAATACATTTACTTCACCTGGCAATGGCAATACCGCTATTATTACTCAGTATAGAACAAACTCTGGTGGACCTTGGAGTCAACTTGTAGCTGCCGGACAAAAACAATACGGTAATTACAACTACGCCTCCATCTATCAAAACGGATATGAAAACTACGCTTACTCTGAGCAGAGAGGAAACGGAGATACAGTTAGCCAATCTCAGACTGGTGACTATAATTATAGCTCCGTGATCCAAACTAGTGACTACAATAAAACTAATGTTACTCAAGCCATCGGCTATAATCATAGCGTTGTAACTCAAACTGGAAATTATAACAATGCAATTGTTAATCAGACTACTAACAATAATTATAGCTCTGTATCACAGAGCGGAAATTGGAACACGGCAGTAGTCAACCAAAATTAACCACCTAGGTAATAATGAGGTTAATTTAAAACATCTTGCCTAACCGGATAAAATGGGAAGTGGGTCAGAAGGTCTCTGCCCTTTCTAGATTTTAAAAACTATAAGTATGTAAGGAGGTCTAAAATGAAAGTAAAGATAATTTCAGCAATTATAACCCTTTCAATGCTCTTTTGTTATAATGTTCTAAGCCCTGCAGGAGTGGTTACAATCTGGGACTTTGAACTCTACAATAAGCCTTATACAGAGCAGATAGCCTTAAGTATTATTCAAACCCAAAAAAGCCTAGGGGAGGAAACAAAATCATATCTAAATCAGGACCCTATGGAAATGTTTAAGGATATGATTACTCGTCAAATACTCTCTAGATTAGCGCAGATGGTAATAAATGATGCGTTCGGTGAGGGGGGACTCCAACCAGGACAATATACCATTGGGAATTATACAATTGACATCTCTACTGACGAGGTATTTATTACTGTTGTCATTACTGACACGCAAACAGGCAATATAACAACCATACAGGTCCCTTATTATAATTATACTAGTATTCAATAATTCTTAAAACGGGAGGAGGAAGATTAATAAGTACTGCAATTGTTATAATTGAATTTCTAGTAATCCTTTCTCTTCTTACAAATCCTACGCCTCAAGCATTAGAAGAAAATATGATACTCTCTCAATCTAATGAGACTACCGCTACCAAACTTTTAATGTCGCTCCCAGAGCCAAAGGAGAAGATTCCGATAGCAGTGTATGAGGTCTTAGATAAAACTGGCCAATTTAAAGAGGACAATAATATAGGTAATTCTCGCATAGTAACTCAGGGTGCAACGGAAATGCTAATAACAGCCTTAGTAAGATCGCACCAATTTGCTGTATTAGATAGGGTTCAATTCCAACATATACTTAATGAGCAGAATTTAAGATTACAGAATCGTCTTTCTCCTGGTGAAGCAGCTAAAGTAGGGGTTCTTACTGGCGCGAAGTATATCATTGAAGGCGCAATCACTGAATATAATGTAGATATGGTCATTGAAGGACTTGGATTAAAGATTACTGGCATTGGTGCCTCTGGAAAGAATGCTAAGGCGAGCTGTGCTATTGACCTAAGGCTAACTGATACTACTAGTGGAGAGGTAATATGGGCTAAATCTTTCAAGAAAGAGATATTAGGACAGAGAATTGGATTAACGGCATTTACATTTATGGGAACGAGTATAGTAGAGTTTGAAACTGGGCAGGGAAGACAAGAGGTAATAAACCTTGTAGTCCGTACTCTATTAGAAGAAGCTGTTTATGAACTATGTAAAGATATCCTCATACATTAAAATAAAAGGTTATTATGTCTCCATCTTGAACCTCGTACTCTTTACCTTTCATATATACCTTACCTAACGACTTTAATATGCTTTCACTTTTATACTGTATGAACTCGTCATATTTCACCACTGAAGCTCTTATAAAGCCCCGTTCAATATCTGAGTGTATCTTCCTTCCTGCAGATGGAAGCAGTTCTCCCTTATGTATGGTCCATGCCCTTACTTCATCAGGACCTACAGTGAAAAATGAAATATATGAAAGGACATTGTATATGGTCTTAGTAAGTTTATTTATGGCAGGTTCATCGATTCCAAGTGCCTTCATAAAAGATTCCCTATCATATGGCTCTAATTCGTTTATCTCCTGTTCAATCTTTGCAGAAAGCATAATAACCCTAGTGTTCTCCCCTCCCCATTTTTTCTTTATATCTTCAGATATCTTCCCAGAATTTAATCTTTCGATATCAGTATTTATTATGATTATTAACTTTTTATTACTAACAAACTGAAGATGCCTTATAGTCTTTTCTATATCCTCGTCAATCTTAATATCTCTTAGAGACCTTCCTTCCTCTAGATATCTCTTCAAAAGATCAAGTACCTCTTTCTCTTTTCCTCTCTCCTTAATATTCTTATCCTTTTCTATTCTTTCGAGTCTTTTTTCAATAAGAGAAAGATCAGCCAAGATACCTTCTAGATTAAAAACCTCTATATCCCTTTTTGGATCAATAGAGCCTTCTATATGGGGAACAGTTTCATCTTGGAAGTCCCTCGCTAGATAGCAGATACAATCTATATCTTTGAACTGGGACATATAATTTTCTCTATCCCGATTTTTCCCTATAGAAGGTAGGCAGGATATTTCAAGCTCAGCATATACTACTCTTTTAGGTTTGTAAATATTAGCCAACTCGTCTAACCTTTTATCTCTTACCTTAGTTATACCCTTTATTTCCTTATCTCTCTCAGAAGATTCAGCAGAAATCCCTGTTAATAATTTAAAGAGAGTCTTTTTACCTACATAGGGAAGCCCTACAATGCCTATCTTCATAGCATCCCTCCATCTTCCTTTATTCAAGGGAGTTATTTTAACATAAAGAATGGAATAAAACAATGGCCTAATTATGATATAATAATGTAAGTTTTTGAAAGAAGGAACACTGATATATGAAGGTCTTAGGAATAGTAGGAAGTCCACATAAGAATGGGATGACAGCTAAACTTGTTAATAGGGCTTTGATAGGGGCGAAAGAAGAAGGAATAGAGACAGAAATAATATATCTAATAGATGAGGACCTAAGATACTGTGAGGGATGTGGTGGTGGATGTTTTCAGACATTAAAATGTGTAAGAGATGAAAAGGCAACAGCAAGAAGTCAAAGAATAAGCTCCTGTGATGCCCTTATCTTTGGAGTTCCAGTTTATTGCTGGCAGATAAATGGACTATCTAGTCTATTCATAGATAAGCAGAGATTTAATACTGGTTCTATAGTTGCCCCATCAATTAATACAAGACCAGCTCTAGGTATTGCTGTAGCTGGTGGCAGTGGAACGGGATGTATCCTAGCATTACAGTCTCTATACAAATACTTCTTCAATTGGAGTTTTAGAGGGATTGATCCATTACCTGTTACTAGATTTAATTTCCAGGAGGCTTTAGAGCTTGCCGAGGAGTATGGGAAACATCTTGTCCAAGTGGCAAGGGAAAAGAAACAATTCTCTAGCTTTGGAGAAGCGATAGCATACTACGAGACATTAGAGTATATGAAATATACACCAATAGATGAATTACATTTTATAGTCAAAAGTATCTTGAAGAGTGTAGATAAGAAAGAAGAAGCCAGTGATCTAAAAGAACAGCTATTAAACGAGCTGGACCTAGCTGAAAGGGCTTTAGCTAATGGGGATAGGCTTAATGAAGCTATCCATTTAGATAATGCATATAGAATAGGTATAAAGGCTTGGAATATAATTAATTCTTAAATAGGAGGTGAATATCTATGCTTAAAGGAATCTCTCCTTTACTTTCTCCAGAACTATTAAAAGTGCTATGTGAGATGGGACATGGAGATGAGATCGTCCTTGCAGATGCCAATTATCCAGTTTGTTCAAGCGGACCAAAAGTAATAAGAGCAGATGGATTAGGTATGCCAGAGCTCTTAGAGGCAATAATCAAACTCTTTCCATTAGATACATTTGTCAAAGAGAATGTAATCTTAATGGCACCAAACGAAGGAAGACCTGAAATATGGGATAAGTATGAAGAGATACTTAAAGCTTCAGGAGAAGATGCAAGGATTACAGCTATAGAGAGGTTTGAGTTCTACAAAAGGGCATCAAATGCCTATGCAGTAGTAGCTACTGGGGAAAGGGCTTTATATGCTAATATAATCCTTAAAAAAGGAGTAATAAAATAGGAGGGGGAGAATAATGTTTGAATTGTGGAGAATACATCTATTATCAAGTGCAAAGACACGGTCTATCTCAGCAGAGAATCCAAATGGTGAGGTTGGTGGAGGAGCAAAAGAGATACCTGATGCAAGTAATCCAGCATCCAACTTAGGAAAAGGGTGGAAGGTAAGACCCTGTATTACTCTACCTAAAAATTCTACTACAACTTTAGCTGAGATCAAAGGACCTGGAATAATAAATCATATATGGATCACTGTCATAGAAAAGGCGTATAGAGATTGCATCTTAAGGTTTTTCTGGGATTATGAAGAAAAGCCTTCTATCGAGGTCCCTCTGGGTGATTTCTTTGCTAATGGACATGGATTACGATACAATGTCAACTCATTACCAATAGTGGTAAACCCTTCTGGTGGATTTAACTCTTATTGGCCTATGCCATTTAGAAAACACTGTAAGATTACTGTAGAGAATGAAAGATGGGAGGACATCAATGGATTCTTCTATCAGATTAACTATTCCCTCTGTGAAGTCCCAGAAAACGCAGTGTATCTTCATGCGCAGTGGAGGAGGAAGGTCACAGATAGACAACATCCAGAGTACGTAATCCTAGACAATGTAAAAGGGAAAGGGCACTATGTAGGGACATTTCTTGCCTGGACTCAACTATCAAATGGATGGTGGGGAGAAGGGGAGATAAAGTTCTTCATAGATGGAGACATAGAGTATCCAACGATCTGTGGCACAGGGACAGAAGATTACTTTGGCGGGGCATGGTGTTTCGGAGGAGAGACTTATTCTACGCCATTCTTAGGGTATCCTCTATATAGAAAAGAACCGGGAGAAGTTCCAAAACATGGATTGTATAGATGGCATATAATGGACCCAATAAGATTTGAAGAAAGCCTAAAAGTCACAATCCAAGCATTAGGATGGTGGCCAAATGGAAAATTCCAGCCATTAACAGATGACATTGCTTCAGTTGCATACTGGTATCAGACTGAACCTCATTATGAGTTCCAGAAACTTCCATCCGTAGAAGAAAGATGGCCTAGATAGAAACTAGGGAGAAGGACCCAAAAAGGGTCCTTCTATCTTGCCTTTATCCACACCTCCATAGGACCAGGGGTCCTATTAGCCCAAGCAAAATATGGAATTGCAATAAATTCTACCTCTTTTCTTAAAGAATCTGCCTCCTCTTTTGCCAAATAGAGGTCTTTCCAAGATAGTGGGTCATTTACATATCCCTTTCCCTTTATTACAACTATCCCACCAAGTATATCTCTATACTCTTGGCTAAGTTTTACATCTTTCGGTATCTCTAGATTCCAGACATCACCCCAAGGATTGTCCGCACCTTCCACACAGTAGATAATTGGTCCTCTTCTTATTGCAACCCTTCCTACATTATCTTTGATATTTGGATGACTCTCCAAAAGCTCAAGCTTCATAGATAGATTTAAAGTTACAGTATCTCCCCTTTGCCATCTTCTATTTATTGAAATGTATCCCTTTTCTAAAGTTGGTTCAATCTCTTCTCCGTTTATACTTACAGAGAATTCTTTACTCCATACTGGTTTTCTTAAAAAGATAGTAAACTGAGAGTCTGCATCTATCTTAAACTCTATCTCTCCATTCCAAGGATAATCTGTCCTTTCTTCTAACACTATCTTAGAGCCATTAATATCAAACTCAGATTTATTGCTGGCATAAAGATTTACCCAGATCCCTTCAGGAGATGTTGAGTACATATAACCAGGAATAGAAGTTATAGTTCTAGCTATATTAGGTGGACAACAGGCACAGGCAAACCATCTCTGTCTTCTATGAGAACCTCTATCTGCTAAAGGATTTACATAAAAGTACTCCTTTCCATCTATTGAGATTCCAGATAGAATTCCGTTATAGAGACAAAGCTCCATTATATCAGCAAATCTACCTTCACCTGATACTAAAAGCATTCTATAGTTCCACATAAAGTTTGCTATAGTAGCACAGGTCTCGGCATAGGCTGTCTCGTTTGGAAGCTCATAGTTCTCTCCAAAAGCCTCTCCCTCATGCCTTGCCCCTGCACCTCCAGTAACATACATCTTTTTATCTACTAGACTATTCCAGAGTCTTTCTAATGCATATAATAGAGTTTTATCTCCTGTCTCCATATACAGGTCTGTAGCACCACTATTTAGATACAGAGACCTTACTGCATGACCAACAATTTCATCTAGCTCTCTAAATGGTTTATGGTCTATATGATAAGAACTTCCACCAATAACCCCTTTTCCCCTTTCATCTATAAAGAACCTAGCTAGGTCTAGATACTTCTTATCGTTTGTCTCTCTATAGAGTTCTACAAGAGCCATCTCTATCTCAGGATGTCCAGGAGTTCCTTCTCTCTTATCTGGACCAAATACTCTTGCTATATGGTCTGCCAATTTTATTGCTATATTTAAAAAGTTTGTCTTCCCTGTCGCCCTATGATGGGCAATAGCAGATTGAATGAGATGACCTGCACAATAGAGTTCATGCATATCTTTTAAGTTAGTCCAACGGTCCTGTTTTCTAGAAAATGTAAAGTATGTATCCAGATATCCGTCTTCATCCTGAGCTAGCCTTATCTCTTCTATTACATCATCTACGAGCTTATCTAATTTTTCATTCTTATTAGAAGCTAGAAAATATGATACTGCCTCTATCCACTTATAAACATCAGAGTCATTAAAGAAAAAGCCAACAAATTCTCCAGAGAGCTTTCCAGCAGCAATTCTAAAGTTATTCAATCTTCCAGTTTCTTCCATAATCTGATACTGTAGAGGCAGGGTCGTTTCGCCTATAAGCCTTACCCTCTTTGCCCAGAAGTTATCAGTAAGCTCTACTGAGCTTATAGGGACAGACTTTAAGCTAGAATATTTACTTCTACTAGTGTCAACTACATAGGTCTTAGACATAAAAACTCCTCCTTCTTAATTTATCCTTTCAAACCAGTTAATGTAATACCCTGGATAAAATATCTCTGTCCTATAAAGAAGACTACTATTACCGGAAGCAATATTACAACAGAGGCAGCCATAAGGTAATGCCACTGGGCGACATACATACTCCTAAAAACTGAAAGACCTATGGCAAGTGTATATTTATCCGGGTCACTAAGGTATATAATTGGTCCTAACAAGTCATTCCATACACCTATAAAATTAAATATCGCTACAGTTATAACCGCTGGTTTAGAGAGAGGCACTACTATGCTCCAGAGAACCTTCAGAGGATTAGCTCCATCCATATAAGCCGCTTCATCTAATTCATAAGGAATCGTAAGGAAAAATTGCCTTAAGAGAAATATATTAAACATCCCTCCCCCAAACCATGCAGGGACAGTTAGAGGGTAAAAGGTATTTAATCCTCCCAATATCTTCCAAAGTATAAAGGTTGGAATAAGAGTAACTGCATATGGAAGCATCAATGATGTTAATAAAATAGCAAAAATAAAATCTCTTCCTGGCCACCTTAATCTAGCAAAACTATATGCACATATAATGGATGTTGCTACAACTCCGGATTCATTAAATATAAGTATCTTTAGAGTATTTATGAAATATTTTAAGAAAGGAGCAGCTGTTAGAGCCTCAACATAATTCTGCCATCTAAAAGGTTTTGGAATCCATTCTGGAGGTATTATAAAAATTTGTCCTAGTTCCATAAATGAACTTCTAAGAAGCCATACAAATGGCAGCATAAATACTGCTGAACCTAAAATAAGGAATATATATGTTAAAGTCCTAGTAATCTTTGTCGAAACAGTTTTACCAAGCTTCATTTAATATGCTTTTACCTCCTTCTTGCACTCTCATAATAGACCCAATAAGGAGAAGACCTAAAGACTACAAGGGTAAACGCAAGTATTATAAAGAAGAGTATTACAGCAAGGGCACAGGCATATCCCATCTGTCCGTATCTAAACGCGGAAAGGTATATATAATATACGTAGAACATACTGGCATAATTTGGGCCACCATCAGTCATTATATAGGCACTAGTAAAGACTTGAAAAGCACCTATAATTGCCATCACAAGATTAAAAAATATAGTTGGAGTCATCATGGGAATAGTCACATATCTAAATCTATGCCACCAACTTCCACCATCAATCTCTACTGCCTCATAAAGCTCTTGAGGAACTCCTTGAAGTCCTGCTAGGAATATCACCATTGTTCCTCCCATCCCCCATATACTCATAAAGATAAGAGCAGGCACAACTTGTTTTTCATCATATATCCATTGAAGCTTAGGGATTCCAAATATGCCTAGAGCTTGATTAAGAAGTCCAAAATCTGGGTTAAAAAGCCAGATCCAGAGCATTGCACTAGCAATAGTGGGGGTAATAGATGGGAGATAAAAGATTGTCCTAAAAACTGGCAATCCTCTTACCTTTTGGTTTAATAATATAGCTACTAAGAATGCGGCTATTATCGTTAGAAATACACTTCCTAATGAATAGTAGACAGTAGCATATATTGATTTTTTAAATATAAAATCATTAAAAAGAATCTTTTTAAAATTCCCTGCACCAATAAACTTAGGGGTTGTTACTACGCCCCAATCAGTAAAACCTAAGACAAAACTTGCTATCATAGGTCCCAATATCCAGATGAGAAAACCAAGGATAGCAGGAAGTGCTAATATTATTCCCCATTTAGCTTCATTATTATAAAGATATGTCCTTTTAGCCATTCTTCTCACCTTTTATAATCTGTTAATAAGAGCCAAGGGGTTCTCCCCTTGGCTCTTATACTTACTTATCATATCTTCCTGTTAATAAGGGCTTTATCTTTGTAGCTATATTATCACAAGCTGTTTTAGCAGAGACTTTACCTAGCCACACATTGGAAAGCTCTTGATACATAATATCTGATATCTGGTTCCAATTCCTAAGATAATAGCTTGGACTCCTTCTTCCATACTTTAATAGATAATCTATTACTGCAGGTTTATATTCTTTTGGATGAACTTCTGGGTCTAGCCATTTCTCTAAGTACTTAGGATCTGTATACCACCATTTTTGTAATGGCATCCATAATCCACCTCTTACAAGTGAAATGACCTTTTCACTATTTGTAGTCCACTTATAAAATTCCCATGCCTCTTTGAGATGTTCCTTGGCTGACACAGTAAACATAACATTAGGAGCTCCAAGTTCTAGACAGACAGGCTTCTTAAGTTTTGGAAGTGGGGCAACCCCAAGTTTGATTCTTCCTTCTTTTGCCATCTGCCCTAGATCTAAGAGAGCCCATTGTCCATCTATGTACATTGCTACTTTCTTGGTCTGTAAGGCTATTCTAAGGGCAGGAAACGCCTGCATCTGGGTAGGACTAGGAGCGACATGATATTTAAGTATTAAGTCAACTAGTTTTTGGATAGCTTCAACAGAAGCAGGGTGATTAATCAAAGGCTTTTTCCCTTCAGAGTTACATATATCTCCACCATTAGACCATATAAAGGGAAGTATAGGACCCCACCATGTACCAAAAGCAACACCATAGGTGTCAATGTTACTTGGGTCAAATCCAGAATCTCCTGGATGCTTGCCATTCCTATCTACAGTCAGTTTTATTGCTGTATCAAGGAACTTATCCCATGTCCAAGCATCAGGATTTGAGGAAGGGTAGGGGATACCTGCTTTGTCAAAGATCTCTTTGTTGTACCAAAGGACCATTACTTCTGCTGCAAGGTTTGTACCGATAGTCTTCTTACCTTTATCATACCAGTACCAAGTCATAGAAAGCCTATTCTCTACCTTTACTGATGGGTCCTTATCTTCCTTTATCAATGGGAGAATATCCATTAGAACACCCTTTTCTGCCCACTCTAAAGAGAGCCCTTCACCAAGCTGTGCTACATGTGGCGGTTCACCTGCAGCCACCATTGCATTTATCTTCTCATCGTAGTTTGAAGGGATGTAAATATCTTTGACCTTAATACCAGGGAAGATATCCTGATATGCTTTCTCAAAGTCTCTACACATTTTGGCTTGAGCATCTCGCTCTAACTGGCTACCCCAATAGGTATAGATAAGTTCTACGGGAGCAGTAAAAGCAGACACTGTCATACCTAAAATCAGGACTACACTTAAGAAAACCACCCATAAAGACTTCTTTATTTTCCAGCCTCCTTTTATTTTTGTAGAATTTAAAAATGATTTCTTCCCCCATTCCTCAGCATACTATTATCCCTCTTTACCTCATCCTCGAGCATATCTAGCAATTTATCTATAACAGAATGTGCCCTTTTGATATCCCTATCTTTTATCCCCTTAAAGAGTTCTCTATGGAAAGAGTAAGTTTTGTCTGCGAAAGAAGGACATTCAAAAGGGTCTTCCCAGAAGAGGTGAAACTCCCTTAGCCCATCTAGAATATCAAATAAGAACTTGTTCCCTGCCGAACGATAGATTATACTGTGAAATGCCCAGTTTTCTTCCCTGCTCTCATCTCCTCTCCTTAATTTTTCTTCAAGAAGATTTACCCTCCTTTCTAACTCCTTTATCTCTTCATCAGTAAGATTCCTAATAGCCTCTTCTACAGCAAACTTCTCTAATACTCTTCTTATCTTAAGGATCTCTAGGATCTTACTCTTTTCTTGGTTGATATGGAGAATCAGATAAGACATATCATTCTTTAAAGGAACCTTAATAAAGATTCCTCTCCCAGCTAGGACTTCAATAAGATTTAAGCTCTCCATTTTCCTTAAGGCTTCCCTTAAGAGGGGACGACTTACCTTGAGTGCACTAGATAACTCTCTTTCAGATGGAAGCCTATCCCCAACTTTCAAATTATTAGAAGAGGCATATTCTACTATAGCTTCTATTATGTTTTCTGTTAACTTTACTCTATTAATCGGTCTCATAATACCCATCTGGTCTTACCATCTTACCAGATATAAGTATAAAACATAAAATAAGGGATTGTCAAGGGGAAAGGTTCCCTGGCCTGTAATCATTTTACCCACCCCCTTTCCAAAGACCGTTTGAAACATTCTAATACGATGGGTAATCCTAGATA
>JBMFOH010000032.1:0-18686 GCA_049969715.1 bacterium
GTCCTAAATGGTCTTGGTTATACAGAAAGAAGACTCTATCTCTTCCTACCAAACTCTTCACTGTGAAAAATATTATAATTGAAAATGACACCTGCGGAATGTAGGATATAGTAACATTTCACCCATTATTCACATCCAAATTTATATATAGTAGTAGAAGAATAAATATTGCCTGGTCTTAGAATAGTAGATGGAAAGTTTGGATGATTTGGAGAATCAGGATAGTGTTGCGTCTCAAGACAGAGCCCATAATACTGCTTGTAATATTTTCCTCCTTTCCCTTTGGTGTCAAGCCAGTTCCCCGTATACAGTTGTAATGCAGGTTCAGTAGTATATACCTCCATTATCCTTCCAGATTTATAATCCTTTACCTTTCCAGCAAATTCCAGGTTATTGTCTTTTTTATCCAGTACAAAGTTATGGTCATAGCCTCCAAACGGTGGATGGGCATACTCTTTTATCTTCTCTCCGAGTCTCCTAGGGTTGGTAAAATCTATCCCAGTCCCATTTATAGGAGCAATATCACCTGTTGGTATCAGATTGTCATCTACTGGGGTATAGTATGCTGCATTGACTACAAATTCATGGTCTAAGATATCACCTGAACCTTCTCCAGTGAGATTAAAATATGAATGATTTGTTAGATTTATAGGAGTAGGCTTATCAGTTGTAGCTAGGTAGTCAATTCTAAATTCGTTCTTATTAGTTAATGTATATGTTACTGTGAGCTCTAGGTTTCCAGGATATCCTTCTTCTCCGTCATGGCTTAGGTATTTCAATCGAACAGCAGGCCCATAAGGAGTTTTCATAGGGACTGCTTTAAACATAACCTTATTTAGCCCCTTCACTCCTCCATGAAGATGGTTTGGCTTACCCTTTTCATTCAATGCTAACTGATAGGTAGTTCCGTCAACTGTGAATCTCCCATTAGCAATACGGTTTCCATATCGACCTACAAGGGCTCCAAGGTATGGACTATTAACCTCATACTCCCCAATAGTATCAAAGCCAAGGACTATATCATCTAATATTCCATTTCTATCTGGAACCCAGAGCTCAGTGATAATACAGCCATAGGGAATTATCTTTACTATAACACCATTATCGTTTATTAATATATATTGATATACTGCAATACCATCACTTGTCAAGCCAAAAAATGACCTTTCAATACTTCCAATAGACATAGATCATCCCTCCTAAACTATTTATAGATATTTACTAATTCAGTAGTAGAAACAGTCTTAATCCCCTTCTCTTTAATCTCGTCTAAGAACCTAACAAATACATTAAAGTATCCCTCATCTAATCCTGTAATGAGGTCGTGGATAATTATAACCATAGGTTTCCCTGTTTCAATAGATATTTCTAACCTCTTCTCCAATATCTCTAGCCATTGATTAGCAGTGAGCTTGTACTTATTTTTTATCGACATATCGCACAGATAGACCATATCCTTTAGAGGTTCATAGTAGTAAGAACTTATAGGAACGGCATAGAATTTGTGCCCTTTTACCTTATACGGTTGTGAATAGTCTTTAAAACCAGGTAGATACACCATAGATTCTATAAACCCACTGTCATAGAGAATTCCCATTTCATCTAATATCCCATAAGTTATTTCATTTTGTGAGAAATACTGAGGCCTAAACCCCCGTATCATAATTGGAGACTTCTCACAAAAAAGACAACCTTGTAATGCAATGTAAGTACTTTTTATCCTTCTTTCCTGCTCACTTTGATCTAGACTCTCTAATATCTCTCCTGTTTTATACCCGTGGATGGCAATTTCAAACCCTAGATTTGCTACATCTTTAGCTACATCCCTAAAGTCATTTACAAACATTGTAGAGACATATACCGTAGCATTTATATTTCTACTCACTAATTCATCAACTATCTTAGTAAGCCTATTTCCTTCAGTATATTCTCCGTCAATTTGTATATTTATTATAGGTTCTTTAGCACAATATCCTGGGTTACTGATGAGAAGAAGGATAAGAAGGAGTACAAAGAGTATTCCCTTCTTCATACCCTTCTCCTTTCCAGTAAGATCTTGTTCAAGAATACGCTTCCAATTAATATTACTCCTAAAGCTCCAAGTTGCCATATTGGGTTTATACCAGCTAACTCTAGTCCATTGTAAAGAATGGTTACAACTATTACGCTACCCAAGACCCCCAATACTGTTCCCTCTCCTCCACTTATGCTAACCCCACCCAATACGGCTATGGTAATAGCCTGAAGGAGAAACTCTGAGCCAACGTCTGGTCTTGCACTAGCAATGCGGGATGTGATGATCCACCCAGCCATAGAACTCAATAATCCTGAAATAGAATAGGCGATTACCCTTACTGTTTTAGGGTCAATTCCAGAAAATAGTGCTACCTTTTCGTTTATCCCTACCCCATACAACCTTCTTCCAAAAGCAGTTTTAGACAAGACTAGATGAGTTATTATAAGCACGGGTATAAATATGGCAACTACTTGGAATGGTATATACTCGAAGATCTTGTATTGTCCTATGAAGTAGAATGACTCTTTGAAAGAGGATATAGGCATAGGGTTGGGCCCATACTTAGGATCAATAGCCACAATCAATGCCATAGACCTATATATGAATAGAGTGGCTATAGTAACCAAGAATGCAGGTATCCTTACATAACTTACTAATACCCCGTTTATCAAGCCCATAATTATACCAGAAACTAGAGTCGCTATAACACCTATAAATAGGTTCCAACCTAATTTCCCTATCAATACCCCTATTATCATAGCAGAAAGGCTCATCATAGAACCGACAGATAGGTCTATACCTCCACCCCCCGAAATGATTACAAATGTTTCGGCTAGACCTAATAAACCCAGTTCTACAGCGTACTGAGTCATATTTGTTAGATTATAAAGGGTAGAAAAACCTTTAACTGTAAAAGAAAAGATTAAAAACAAGATAACTGTCAAGACCAGCAAAAAGAGAAATCTATTCTCTATTATAGAATTCCATACTTTTTCCATTTTTAATCCCCTTGACTTCTTATAATATCTATAATAACCGAGATTAGGATCAATAGTCCAATCACTAAACCTTCGCCCAATGCAGGAACATTCAAAAGAACCATACCATTCTTGATAATTCCAACTAGTACTGCGCCTAATAGTGTTCCTAGGATTGTCCCTCTTCCCCCCATAGTACTTGTTCCACCCAAAACGACAGCAGCAATAACATCCATCTCAAAACCCATCCCAGTGTTTGTCTGCACTATACCAGTCCTTGCAGTATATATTAATCCACAGAAGCCAGCTAGTATGCCGGCGAAGAAATAAACAATAAATTGTATCTTATTGGGGTTAACTCCAGAGATCCTTGCTGCCTCTATATTATTTCCAATAGCATATATGTATCTTCCTGAAGGCCTAAATCGGAGGAAATAAGAAAACGCTGCGAGTAGCACTATAGCAATCCATATAGAGATTGGAAGCCCAAGGAATCTGCCAATTCCAATGAACCTTACACTCTCTGGTAGTCCAGTAATCCATCTTCCTTTAAGGACCTGAAAGAGAAATGCCCTAACTAGATTCATAGTCCCGAGTGTGGTTATTATGGCAGGGATACCCCCATAGCCAATTATAACCCCGTTTATTGCCCCAACTAAACCACCTACCCCTAAGACTGCTAGTATCACTAAGAGGAGTGAGGTATTGTTAGTTAAGAGCATCCCGGCAACTACAGCACTAAGTCCCAATGTGGAACCAATAGAAACATCAATCCCTCCTGTGATTATCACCATAGTCATTCCTATGGCTGAGATAATTAGGCTTGATAGCTGATACATAATATTTGTTAAATTATCCCTAGAAAGAAACTTTGCTGTTGTAAGAGAGAAGATAACCCCTAAGACAAGTATCAAAGCTAATATGGTAAATTCTCTTCTTTTTACTATCTTTGAAAACTCCATATCCTATTCCTCACAAGACATTAGATTTTTAATCCAAACCAGGAGATACCCTTTCACCTGTTGCTGCCCTGATCAGATTCTCTTGAGTTATCTCTCTATTCTTAAATACTCCTGTAATTCTGCCCTCATGCATTACTATAACCCTGTCTGCTAGTTTTATTACCTCTGGTATTTCTGAAGAGATAACTATTACACTTACACCTTGTCTAGCTAGCTTTGAAATAATCTGATGGACCTCTGACTTTGTAGCAACATCAATCCCATGAGTAGGTTCATCTAGGATGAGAAGCTTTGGGTTGACTGCTAGCCATTTAGCAAGAACTACTTTCTGTTGTGTACCGCCACTTAAACTATACACCTTTGTATCAATAGATGGAGCTTTAATAGAGAGTTCAGAGACATACCTCTGCGAGACCTCTCTTTCTTTTTCTACATCAACAAAACTAAATAGTTTTAATATATTCTTCAGGATAGAGATAGAGATGTTATAGGCTACACTTAGGGGAAGAAACAACCCCTGTGCTTTTCTATCTTCTGGGAGATATGCAATATTTAGGTCCATCGCTTCATCAGGTGAAGAGATCGCTAACCTATTACCCTGATAGATAATCTCTCCAGAATCGTATCTCTGTATTCCAAATAGAGCCTGAGCTACATCACTTCTTCCTGAACCAACCAAACCATAGAAGCATAAGATCTCCCCAGGATACGCATCGAAAGAGATACCATAAAACCTACCCTTTTTTGTGAGGTTCTTGACTGAAAGGATAGGATTTTCTCTTTTCACCTCTATATGCTCTATCTCCTCTGTCAACAATCTTCCTGCCATTAATTCCACAATCTTATCCCTGGTGATCTCACTGATAGGAAAATTTCCAACAACCTCCCCATCTCTGAGGACAGTTACATAGTCTGCTATCGTGAATATCTCTTCAAGTCTATGGCTTATATAGATGATGCTGACATTTCTCTCCTTTAAGCGAGATATAATATTAAAAAGTCTCTCTGTCTCATGCTCTGTGAGGATAGCTGTAGGCTCATCAAATATTATTACCCTTGACTCATATACCAATGCCTTAGCTATAAGAGCCAATTGCTGTAAACCAAGAGTTAACTTACCGATAGGTTCATTTAAAAAACTAGGAGATATCTCTAATGAGGCAAATAGCTCTTTTGCCCTTTCCTCCTCTTTCTTCCAGTCTATATTACCTCTCTTATCTAGGATCTCTCTTCCTAAGAAGATGTTCTCAAGGACAGAGAGCTCAGGGTAAACCATAGGGTCTTGATAGACGGTGGAGATACCAATCTCTTGGGCTACCCTAGGAGAACTGATATCTACTCTCTTTCCAAGGTAAAATATCTCCCCTCTATCTAGTTTTAAAGCCCCTGATATTATCTTTATGAGGGTAGACTTACCCGCTCCATTCTCTCCCACCAGGGCATGAACCTCTCCTTGCCTTAATGAGAAAGCGACCTTCTTTAATGCCTGAACACCTCCAAAAGACTTTACTATGTCTTTACACTCTAGGATATTCTCCATATACGTCTCCTTCTTATAAATAGGGGGGACTGTATGTCTCACAGACCCCCCTAAAAGGCTATTTAGAAGTTAAACTTATCTACATTGCTAGCATCAAATACCTTTGGAGGCCCAAGAACCAACATCTTATCCTTCGCTATATATCTAGGCTTTGTGTCTATCCCTGGTATGTCAAATACCTGCCCATCCTTGAACTTCTTCTTGTCACAAAGCTGTTTAGCTGCCCATACTGTGAGATACCCAAGGTCCACAGGATTCCAAAGGACGAACGACTTCACTGCTCCATTCTTTACATATGGCTTCATCATTGATGGAACAGATACCCCTGTACATGCAATCTGTCCGATCTTTCCAGCCCTTGTTACTGCCTCTGCAACACCAGGAGCAGATGTACTACACTGGCCAATAATACCCTTTAGATTTGGGAAGGCATTGATTAAATCCAGGGTTACATTTATTGCTTTCTCTACATCCTCTTCTGCATATCTTATAGTAACCATCTTCATCTTTGGATACTTTGCCGATCTAGCCAGTTCGTAGTTGATCCATGTGTTCAGATTCCAAGCAGTTGGTCCACAGGATACTATAGCAAATTCACCTTCATAGTTCATTGCCTTTGCCAATTCATCCATAGTGGTGTACCCAATTTCATCCTGCAGGGCTTGATTTACAAACAACTCTCTCACGTCCATTGCTCCATCTGTGTCACTTGTTAGAACCTTTATTCCTTTATCTTTTGCCTTCTTCAACACAGGGGTAATAGCCTCTGGATCATTTGGGGCTACCGCTATTGCATCGACCCCTTGGGTTATAAGGTTATCTATGATCTCAATCTGCTTAGCTACATCAGCAGTAACAGGTCCGGTATAGATAAACTCCACTCCTAGATCCCGAGCTGCCTTCTTCCCACCCTCTTCCATTGCATTGAAGTAAGGGATACCAATAAGCTTTGGTACAAAAGCAATCCTATATTTTTTAGGGGCAGAAGAAACAGGGAATGGAAGGGCAAATGCAATCAAGAGTAAACTTACAATAAAAACCTTTAAAAACCTTTTCACTTTAGGTTCCTCCTCTCACATAGAATTTTATAATTCTCTAGACATACTCTACCCTTTCGGGTTAACTTGACTAAAAGACTCCTAATCATAACTAGTCTCTATACACCTTCTTTACCAAGCATCACTCTCCTTTCTTCTTCATCCTCTAGTAGTAGATTATACCACAAAGTAGCTAGCAATAAAAGATATGAAAATAGTCCTCCTTCTTAAAGGAATCATTAGATATAAATTGTTCTACATTGAAATCAAAAAGTCCTACCCTAGAATTCCTTGGAATTTTCCCTCTATTACTCTCTCTATATCTTTTTATTTTCTCCCTCTCCTCTTGAGAGTATTTCAATTGAGGAGGCAAATATTCCTCTGGATAGATTTTTAATATATCAAATCTAAAAAGATTCTTTAATATAAGAGGGTCTTCTATCAGATTAAGCCTTACAAAATATTGGTATAAATCGCTAAGCATTCCTCTTATATCCTTTTTTAGATCGATCTCATTACTTAATCTTTCAAAAAATTCTGATGGAGAAGACCTCTTAAATATATACCTCAATGTTTCAGAGAGGACCCTTCTGTTGTAGAGTCTTTCAATAATGGATTCTATCTTTTTCAGTTTATAAAGCTCTGTATAAGAGATAGAACTATTAGAGATAACTTCGTAAGGAGGAAAACTAAGATATTTATAATTATAGTTTTTAGCCTCATCTCTAATCTTAGTTCCCTTTAACATTTTTAGGAATCCAAGCTGAACCTCATCTGCTAGGTATAGAATTGTCCTATCAAGAGACCTTTTGAATTCATCGAAACTCTCCTGCGGAAGTCCAGCAATCAAATCAAGATGCACTATACCTTTTTTCTTTTCCATAAGTTTTTTGATATTTTTATCAATCCTCTCTACATTAGAACTCCTTTGGATTGCTTTAAGCGTCTCAGGTTTAAAACTTTGGATACCTATCTCAAGCCTAAATAGTCCTTCTTTAGAGGCATTTATAGCTTCTATCAGGTCGTTATCTAAAAGTGATGGTTCAATCTCTAGATGAACCTGGGTATTCTTTGAATACCTCTTACAGAATTCAATTATCTTGATAGCCCTTTCTTTATCAATATTGAATGTGCGGTCGACAAATTTAAGGAGCCTCACATTCCTATCAAACAATATCTTAATTTCATCGAAGACCTTTTCAAGTGGCGAAAATCTTACTTCTTTATCTAATGAAGACATACAGTAAGAACAACTGAAAGGACAACCCCTACTACTCTCATAGTAGTAGACCTTATTCTCGTCTATCTTCTCGTCCATATATGGAAATGGGAGAGCTCCTAAATCAAAATGTTGATAATTTTTTAAGGTAAACTCTTTGTCTTGAGCTAAGGATTTAGAAAAATCTAAAAAGAATTGTTCCCCCTCACCTCTTACTATAAGATCTGCATAATTCCAGTCTTCTATTTTATCAAGGTATACCTCTGGACCACCCAAGATTATCCTTATGTCGTCTGCTGCCTTCTTGATGACCTCAATGAGTCTTTTTACAAAGAGAGAATTCCAGATATATGTAGATATTGCTATATACTTTGGCTTTCTTCTAAGGATCTCAATTGCAACTTCATTTAGCTCTTGGTTTATATTGAACTCTAAAAATTGGCAAGGATAGATATCTCTACAGAGATGATAGAAATATCTTACTCCGATATTTGTATGAATATATCTTGAATTTACCGCTACAAAAAGAAGCATAATCTTTTAGCCTCTCTAGATTGTAATTTCCCTTCTATAAATATAGTAGAAGAAAATAATCTAAACGTCAAGAAAATGTTATTGTATTATTCGTGCTTGCCTTGATAAAATTTCTCATATAGAATACCCTTTTAGAGTAAGAATGATTTTGGAGGGAAAGAATGGAAAGAATTAAGCTTTTGTATGAAGGTAAGGCAAAAAAGGTTTACTCTACCTCTAATGAGGAAGAACTCATTATAGAATTTAAAGATGATGCTACTGCTTTTGATGGTTTGAAAAAGGCAACGATATCTGGAAAAGGAGAAGCTAATTGTGCCATCTCTAGTAGGCTCTTTGAACTTTTGACAATAGAGGATATTCCAAATCACTATATCAAAAAGTTAGATGAAAGGAATATGCTGGTAAAAAGTGTAAAGATATTTCCCATTGAGGTGATAGTGAGAAATAGGGTGGCAGGAAGTATGGCGAGGAGGTTGGGTCTAGAGGAGGGTACACCTCTAGAGAGAACCGTTTTAGAATTTTGTTATAAAAGCGATGAACTCCATGACCCAATGATAAATGAAGACCATATCTTAGCATTGAAGCTAGCTACAGAAGAAGAGTTATCTACTATAAAGTCCCTTTCATTGAAAATCAATGAGATCTTAATCAAATTCTTTAGGTCATGTAAGCTAGAATTGATAGATATGAAGTTTGAATTTGGTAAAGGCAACGATGGAAACATCTATCTTGCTGATGAGGTATCCCCAGATACCTGTAGGCTATGGGATATAGAAACTCATATGTCTTGGGATAAGGATAGGTTTAGAAAAGACCTTGGAGGAGTAGCAGAGGCATATAAAGAGGTAAAAGAAAGGGTCTTGAATACCCCTATAGAAGGGAGAGTAAGAATTCTTATAAGGTTAAAACCACAGATACTTGACGCTCAAGGTTCAGTGATAATGAATGCTTTGAAGTCCTTGGGATTTGACGAGGTGATAAATGTCAGATCAGGTAAGCTTCTAGAGCTAACCCTAGATGAAAGGATAGATCAGAGAGATCGAATAGAGAGGATGTGTAAGGAACTTCTAGTAAATCCAGTAATGGAAGACTTTGAGTGGGAGTGGGAAAGATGAACTTTGGTATAGTAGTGTTTCCTGGTTCTAACTGTGAGAGAGACTGTTTCTATGTGATAAAGGATATAATTGAGCAGCCAGTAAGGTTTATTTGGCATAAAGAAAGAGACCTGAATGGGATAGACTGTGTGGTATTGCCTGGAGGATTTTCCTATGGAGACTATCTAAGATCAGGAGCCATAGCAAGATTTTCACCTATAATGGGGTCTATAAGAGATTTTGCGGAAAAGGGAGGGTTGGTATTAGGGATATGCAATGGATTTCAGATACTTACAGAAGCAGGACTACTCCCAGGGGCATTGGGAAGGAATAAAGGGTTAAAATTTATATGCAGATACGTATCCATTAGGGTAGAGAGAACTGATACCCCATTTACTAGAGATTATAGAGAGGGTGAAATAATTAAGATGCCTATAGCCCATAATGAAGGCAATTATTATGTAGATGATGTCTCGACTATAAAGGACCAGATAGTCTTGAGATACTATGGAGAGAATCCCAATGGAGCGGTAGACAATATAGCAGGTATCATAAATGAGAAGGGTAATATCTTCGGACTTATGCCTCATCCAGAGAGATGTAGTGAAAAGATACTAGGCTCTGAGGATGGAAGAAGAATCTTTACTTCTATAGTGAGGTCGCTATGAGAACAAAGGAAGAGCTAGAAAGAATCTCTATGAAATTAGAAGAATATGATATGGTAAAGGCCCTTTTAGGTAGGGAACCAAATGATTTGGAACTAGGGATGATAGCGGTTATGTGGTCTGAGCATTGTGGCTATAAACATTCAAAGAAGACCTTAAGGTTATTTCCTACTACTGGTCCCTACGTATTACAAGGTCCAGGAGAA
Source organism: bacterium (assembly GCA_049969715.1). Lineage (GTDB taxonomy): Bacteria > DUMJ01 > DUMJ01 > DUMJ01 > DUMJ01 > JBMFOH01. The sequence continues at coordinate 10,252 of JBMFOH010000032.1, forward strand.
AATGCCGGAGTAATAAAGTTAGATGAAGATTTATTACTAGTTATGAAGATGGAAAGTCACAATCATCCTTCTGCTATAGAGCCATATCAAGGTGCAGCTACAGGGGTAGGGGGGATAGTAAGAGATATACTGGCTATGGGAGCAAGGCCTATTGCCATTTTAGATTCTTTAAGGTTTGGTACATTAGATAATTCTAAGACTAGATATCTATTCTCAGGAGTTGTAAGTGGAATTGCTGGATATGGGAATTGTATTGGAGTTCCTACAGTAGGAGGAGAATTAGGTTTTGAGAAACCCTATACTGATAATCCCTTGGTAAATGTTATGTGTGTAGGGATATCAAAGGGTAGATTGATGAGGGGAAGAGCTTTCGGGGTTGGGAACAAGCTTGTCCTTGTAGGTGCCTCTACAGGAAGGGATGGGATACATGGAGCGACCTTTGCCTCTTTAGAACTTACAGACGAGTCTATAGAACGAAGGCCATCTGTCCAGGCTGGGGACCCGTTCATGGAGAAACTCCTAATAGAAGCGGTCCTTGAGGCGCTTGAGAAGAGCGATGCAATAATAGGGGTTCAAGATATGGGGGCAGCGGGGATAACAAGTGCTTCTTCAGAAATGGCAGAAAGAGGGGGTGTTGGAGTAGAGATAGAAGTAGCAAGGGTCCCCCAGAGAGAAAAGGGGATGACCCCAGAAGAAATAATGATATCGGAATCTCAAGAAAGGATGCTTCTCTGTGTAGAAAACGGTAAAGAAGAAGAGATAAGACCTATATTTGAAAAATGGGGAATCAATTTTGCTGTTATAGGAGAAGTAATCGAAGACAAGGTAATAAGGGTAAAAGAAAGAGGCAAAATCGTTGGAGAGATACCTATCCGTATACTTACAGAGGATGTACCAACCTACGACCTTGCAATAAGAGAACCTAAAGATATAAAGAGATTACAAACTATTGGAGACATCCCTTCAGTAGAAAACTATGAAGACGTAATATTAAAGCTTCTAGGTTCCTCTAACTGTAGTTCTAGTCATTGGGTGTATGAACAGTATGACCATATGGTAGAGACAAATACTATAAGTATAGGTACAGGAACATCTATCTTAAGGATAAAGGGGAAAGATTATCTTATAGGTGTAACTACCGATGGCGAGGGTAGATACTGTTATCTAGATCCATACACTGGTGGGATGATTGCTGTAGCTGAGGCGGCAAGGAATCTTGTCTGTATTGGTGCAGAACCACTGGCAATAACAGATGGACTTAACTTTGGAAATCCAGAAGATCCAGAGATAGCCTGGTATTTTGTTGAAGCTGTGAAGGGAATGAGTGATGCGGCAAAAAGATTGAATATCCCTGTAATTGGAGGAAATGTAAGTTTTTACAACGAATCAGAAAAGTATACAGTATACCCAACCCCTATAGTAGGTATGATAGGAAGGATAGATAAGACAGAATCTCTATGCTCTCCAGCTTTTAAGAAAGATGGCGATACAATATATATAATTGGTAAACCAGGAAATATTGGCGGTTCAATATTTATAGAGGAGCTTATAGGTGAGGTAAGAGGAAGACCTACTCTGGATATAGACCTAGAGGTAAGGCTTCAATCAACCCTCCTTAAGGCGATAAGAATGGGGCTAATAAAGAGTGCCCAGGACGTCTCAAGAGGTGGTATAGTAATAGCTTTGGCTGAATGTAGCATATGGGGGGATATTGGAGTGGATATAGACACAGATACCAAGCTTTCCATCCTGGAGTTCCTCTTTGGAGAGGCTCAGCCAGTAGTAGTAATAAGTGTAGAACCCGAGAGAGAGAAGGAATTGGAAGACCTATTTAGAGATATGCCCTTGAAAAAGATTGGAAGGACAACAGGAGATAGCTTGAAGATAGTGGTAAACAGGGAAAAGATTACAGATATCAAGATATCAGAACTCAAGAAGGTATGGAAGTTAGGAATAGAAAGATGGATGGATTAGAAGACCATTGTGGTGTATTTGGTATATATGGTTCTAATATAGATGTATCGAGGCTTACCTATTTCGGGCTGTTTGCCCTTCAGCATAGAGGACAGGAAAGTGCAGGGATAGCAGTTTCTGATAGGAAAAATATCGTCTGCTATAAGGAGATGGGATTAGTAAGTCAGGTATTCAACGAAAAGATTTTAGGGGTGCTAAAAGGTGATATAGCGATAGGACATGTTAGGTATTCTACTACAGGTTCAAGCGTAGAGGCGAATGCACAGCCTATACTAATTTCAGGAGAATACCCATTAGCCCTTGCTCATAATGGAAACCTTGTAAACGCTATCGACTTAAGAGAAGAATTATTAAAGGAAGGTATTAATATTGTAGGAACGTCTGATTCAGAGTTGATGGCAAAGAAGCTCGCCTTATTTTATAGAGGGGATATAGTATCCGCCCTATTAATGGTGTTACCTTCATTTCAAGGCGCATATACTCTAACTATTCTTACTAGGGATGAACTTGTAGGCGTAAGAGACCCTTGTGGAATAAGACCGTTAGTGATAGGAAAGATTAATGGTAACTATGTACTATCGTCAGAGTCCTGTGGATTAGATATTATAGGAGCCCAGTTAGTTAGAGAGGTAGAACCCGGAGAAATAGTAATTATAGATGAGTCTGGGATAAAGAGTATTGAATTTGCTCAATCGAAATCACATCTGTGTATATTCGAGTTTGTATACTTTGCTAGACCTGATAGTAAATTTGGTTCAAGACTTGTCCATGATATAAGACAAGAATTGGGAAGGATTTTAGCAATAGAGGCTCCAGTGAAGGCAGACTTAGTGATACCTGTACCAGACTCTGGGATACCTGCTGCCATAGGATACTCACAACAGTCAGGAATCCCGTTTAGTGAGGGACTTATAAAAAATAGGTATGTTGGGAGAACATTTATCCAGCCTGACCAGAGGTTGAGGGAGTTAGGCGTTAAGTTAAAACTAAACCCTCTAAGGGAGGTTATAGAAGGAAAGAGGATCGTGCTCGTAGATGATTCTATAGTAAGGGGGACAACATCCAGTCAGATTGTAAGTATATTAAAGGACGCTGGAGCAAAAGAGGTGCATATGCGTATAAGCTCTCCACCTATTACATATCCCTGCTTCTATGGGATAGATACTACAGAGAGAGGAAATCTCATTGCTGCCTATAAAAACACAGAGGATGTAAGAAGGTATATAGGAAGTGATACGCTAGTTTACCTTAGTGTAGAAGGACTTATTAGAGCCTGTAAAGGTGGAGCTGAAGGCTTCTGTACAGCCTGTTTTACTGGAGACTACTGTATTCCCATACCGAGTAAGGTAAAGATAACGAAAGGAATGTTAGAAGGAAAATGAAAGGACGTTATGATGAAACATAGAATTATAAGGAATAAAGAAGAGTTAAAGGAATTACTTATATCTAGAAAGAATTCAATTGAGGTCTCTGTAGAGGTAGAAAGGATAATATCTTATGTAAGAGAGAGGGGAGATAGAGCCCTTATAGAGCTTTCTAATCAGTTTGATGGTACCAATTTTTCTTCTCCAGATGAATTTAGAGTAAAGGGTAAAGAATTAGAAGACTCTCTAAGAAAAGTAGGGAGGGATTTTCTAGAGGCAATTACTAAGGCTATAGAGAATGTAAGGGAATTCTACAACAAGATGCCAAGAAATCAAAGTTGGTTTTACCTCGAGAATAATAGGCTCTTGGGTCAGATAATAGTTCCCTTAGAGAGTGTAGGGATATATGTTCCTGGAGGAAGAGCTCCCTATCCTTCAACCGTGGTTATGGCAGCCGTTCCTGCCTATGTGGCAGGAGTAAAAAGGGTGGTAGTTACAACCCCTAAATCTACTCCTGAGGTGCTTGCTACCTGCAGGATCCTTGGAATAGAAGAGGTTTATAGATTAGGAGGAGCTCATAGTATAGCTGCCTTAGCCTATGGAACAGATACGATATCTAGGGTAGAGAAGATAGTAGGACCAGGTAACAAGTATGTGCAAGCAGCAAAGAAATATGTCTTTGGAGACGTAGGGATAGATACAATGGCTGGACCAAGCGAGATTGCAATCCTGGCAGATAGAGAATCTAATCCCAAGCTTATAGCTATAGACCTTCTCTCACAGGCAGAGCATGATCCATTCAGTATGGCTCTATTAATAACGAATTCTGGAGAGATGATAGAAATGGTGAAAGAGAAGCTAGATACCTTTATTGAAGAATTATCCACTAAAGAAGTGGCAAAGGCATCCTGGGAATCTTGGGGGGGGATGGTTTTGGTAGATTCAATAGAAGAGGGTATAGAGGTTATAAATCTAATAGCTCCAGAACACTTAGAGCTAAACCTAAAAGAACCAATGAAATACCTAAATCTTGTAAAAAATGCTGGGACTATCTTTATAGGAGAATTGACACCAGAAGCTATAGGAGATTACATTGCAGGACCAAGTCATATACTCCCTACAGGAGGTTCAGCACGTTTCAGTTCGGGACTTAGCATATCTGATTTTGTAAAGAGTATAAATATATCCCAATATTATAGGATAACAGAGGACGCAAGGTTAGGTGCTATAATTGCTGAAAGAGAGGGTTTCTCTGCCCATAGATTCTCCCTTGAATGGAGGATGGATAATTGAAGGTAGTAGTAGGGTTAAGTGGAGGTGTGGACTCTTCAGTTGCTGCTCTCCTTCTAAGGGAAAAGGGATATGACGTTATTGGTGTAACTATGAAAATATGGGAGGGTGACTATTCAAGAGAGAGGGGCCGTCATAGTTGTTATGGCCCAGAAGAACTAGAAGATATCGAAGATGCAAAAAGGGTATGCCAAACTATTGGGATACCCTTCTATGAAGTAGACCTTGTTAAAGAGTATAGAGAGATAGTTCTTGAATACTTTAAGAGAGAGTATCTAAAGGGAAGGACTCCTAATCCCTGTATAAGGTGTAATCAGTGGATTAAGTTTAAAGCCCTCCTCAAGAAGATACAGGACATAGGTATAGATTTTGATTATTTCGCCACAGGACATTACGCAAGGGTAGAGTATGATCAATCTAAGGGTAGGTATCTACTCAAAAAGGGGATAGACCGAAAAAGAGACCAGTCATACTTTCTCTATGGGCTCTCCCAGACTCAGCTGAAGAAGGTAATCTTCCCTTTAGGAGAGTACAAGAAGGATGATGTGAGAAGGATAGCCCGAGAGTCTGGATTGAAGATCTATGATAAAGAGGAAAGTCAAGATTTCTATGGGAAGAACTATAGAGAACTCCTAGAAGTTACTAACACTTACGGACCTATCTTAGACAAGTACGGGAAAGTTATTGGAGTCCATAGAGGGATATGGAATTATACTATAGGACAACGTAAGGGGCTTGGAATTCAGTCTGAAAAGCCTCTATATGTAATAGATATAGATGAAAATCGAAATGCCATAGTAGTTGGAGAAGAGAAAGAATTGTATAGAGAAGAGTTTATATCCACTGAGATAAACTGGATAGCTATAGAAAGATTAGAAACTCCAATGGAAGTAACAGTAAAGATAAGATATAAAAGCGAAGAGACAGAGGCTCAGATAACGGCTATTGATGAAGATAAGGTGTTAGTGAGATTCAAATCGCCCCAAAGGGCAGTTACTCCTGGGCAGGCCTCTGTCTTCTATCAAAATGATATAGTAATTGGTGGAGGAATAATAGAAAAATAGATCATCCATCTTTACTACAATTATTCCTTAAGTCCAGTAATAGATATCCCCTGAATGAAGGTCTTCTGAGTAAAAAAGAAAAGGATAATTATAGGAAGAGTTACAAGAGTACTAGCAGCCATAAGTCCACCCCATTCGGTAAGTAATGCGCTTCTAAATTGCTGGATTCCTAAGGCAAGCGTATACTTATCTGGATTTCTGAGGTATATAAGAGGACCAAGGAAGTCATTCCATGCACCAAGGAATTGAAAGAGTAATACTACTGCAAGGGCAGGCTTAGCTAGAGGTAATATTATCCCCCTGTAGATATAAAACTCAGAGGCACCGTCTACCCTCGCGGCATCAGAGAGCTCTGCTGGTATGGTTAAGAAGAATTGTCTGAGAAGAAATGTGTAATAGGCTGGTGCAAAAAAAGCGGGGACTATTAAAGGGTAGTATGTATCTAGCCATCCAAGGTTTTTAAAGGTTATAAATAGAGGAATCATTGTTACTGCAAAAGGAATCATCATCGTAGAGATAAGGATTAAGAAGAAAAAGTCTCTCTCTGGCCATTGGATTTTGGCAAATCCATATGCTACAAGAGAAGCAGACAGAACGCTTCCAATCATGCTGAAAGCACATATTATAACAGTGTTGAATAGATATTTAAAGAAGGGAATAAAACTTACTGCGGTCTTATAGTGACCTAGATAGAGATAACTGGGGATCCATTTAGGTGGAAACACAAAGATCTCATCATTTGGTTTAAAAGAAGTAGAAACTAACCAGAATAGGGGTAAAGTAAAGAATATAGAAAAAAGGATAAGAAGTATATGGCTCAATACGATATTGAAAGTCCTTCTCTTTACATTAGCCATTATTTTTATTTATACCTCCATCGTCAATAATGAAAAGCTCTATAAGAGCTCTCACAAGTTAGGAAGAGCTCCTATAGAGCTAACTTATCCATCCTACTTACCTGATTCTAGCCTTTCATATTCTTTCATCACTTCAGCTGCGGCATCATCTAATGCTTGTTGAGGTGTCTTCTTGAGAAGTCTTGCATAATCTCTTGCTGAAGAGAGTCTATCAAATAGGAAAGAGTCAACAGGAGTCTTCATTATAGTCCAGTTCTGAGCAAATAGGATATTCCTAAATATCTTAAATTGTGGATACTTATTTAAATAATCCTGAGTATAAGACCATACCTTCTGTTTCTTATCCAATGGCATCCAGGCACCCCATTCGAATATCTTAGCTCTCTGTGCTTCATAACCGTATCCAAGCCAGAATAAAGCGAACTTTAACCCTTCCTTAGGGTGTTTGGCTCCTTTTGGAATGGCAAGTGCACCATATGCCGATCTTACTAATATAGCGTTCTTCTTTCCATCAGGGGGACAGGGTGCATATTTAGTAATACCGTATGAAAAGTCTTTCGGAGCATAGTTGGCTATATTGATAATTACCCACTGACCTTGTTGTTCCATGGACTTCTTCTGAGAAATGAATGGGTCAAGAGCACCAGCCCTTTCTTCAGAGAGACCAGATTCAAATGCAGTTAACTTAGTGACATCGAATTTCTTAGCATAAGAGGCTATCCATTCAAGAGCCTTAACGATCTTAGGGTCTTTATTAAATATTGGTGCCCCCTTATCATCTACTAGTTTGCCTCCAAATACGGTACCCCAGAAGTCAAGTCCCCAGCTAGGATAAAATCCTATTCTATCTATGTTACCTCTAGCATCATATTTGGTAAGTTTTTCAGCATACTGATCGAGAGTAGCAATATCTAAAGGAGGATTATTTACGTTAAGTCCTGCTTCTTGGAAATGCTTTTTATTGTAGTATAGACTTCCTACATCTATATATGGTGTGAGCGCCCATATATGCCCCTTCCATTCATTTACTTGCCATACTACAGGCATCGCCCAATCCTTTAGACTTTTCATTTCTGCTGGAGTCATAAGTTCATCGAGTGGAGTCAAAACTCCCTTTTCTGCCATATAAAGGTTGCCATCTCCAGTAAGACTTACTACATCAGGTACATCTCCAGCAGCCATACTGCTCATTAATCTTTCTCTAAAGTTTTCTGGAACACAAACTGCCTTTACTTCTATCTCGTCCTGAGATTTATTGAACATATCCGCTATATCATTTAATACCTTAGTCCATTGACCAGTCCACTGATGCCAGTATACAATCTGAACCTTATCCTTAGTGAAACCAGGAGTAACAAAAAATACAGGCATCATCAGACTTGTCACTATTAACATAATTAACACTTTTTTCATCACTCAAAATCACCTCCATAAAATCTTAACTAAAATCTCTTAACTCCCCCTTTTAAACCTCTCTATTAACCTTTCAAGGTATAAGATATTTAAGATTACCTTATTTATAGACTTTCCTCTATCACCTCCTCTACAGACTAGAACCTCTTTCATAATACCTCTATGAGGCTACTTGACTTCATATTCTTATTTTGCCTGGCCGGCATAGTAAACCCATCTGGCTGAAATTTTAAATGTGATTAGAGTTAACACAAGAATTATTAAAAACATTATCCAAGCCATTGCAGAGGCATAACCCATCTTAAAATACCTGAAAGCGTTGTTGTAAAGGTAAAGGGCGTAAAATAGAGTACTATCAGCAGGACCCCCATTGGTCATTAGGTAAGCCTGAGTGAAATACTGAAAAGTACCAATAAGTCCCATTATTACATTGTAGCCTCTCGGAAACTCCCCTTGACAAATGTGTGGGGGGG
>JBMFOH010000033.1:0-17750 GCA_049969715.1 bacterium
TCTCTCAAAAGGCAGTTTACTACTTTCTACAATTATAATTAAATCAAGGTCACTTCCTATGCCAAAGTCTCCTCTAGCATAAGAGCCAAAGAATCCTATCTTTAGCACATCGTTCCTTTTTTCTATTACCTCTTTTATCCATTCTTTGAGTTTGTAGATTACTTCTTCATAAGTTGGCCATTTTAGAACGGACGAATTCAATGATCTCACTGGCATATTTTATAGCCTCCTCACTTTGAATAGATCCATAGTGTTCAAAAGGTATATTCTCCTGTAGCTCTCTTAAGAGCTTAGATATTATATGTCCCCAGGCTTCTTGCCTTAAATATAAATGTAGCGCCTTAACAGCCTTTTCAGCAGATTGCTGAGAGGCAAAACAAGCCCATTCATATTTACCCAGCTTATGAGAGTCTTTTGCATGTTCAAGATCCCGCATGGCTTGATTTAACCAGTCGTAAGCTCTATTCATATTCCATAACTCCTTTAATATCGTTCTCTTTACAAGTATTATATCATATATTTAACATTTTCTAAGACTTTGAGATTCTCTGTGACTGTTACGTAAATGATTGATGAATTTGCGATTTTTGTAATATTTGTCTTGGTAGGACAGGCATCCTTGCCTGTCCATCAGAAAAAGATTAGAGATTATTAGATTAACTTATCAACCAAATTTGAAACAATTACCAGGTGATTCCTTGGTTGATTTTTATTCTCCTCTAGCTTATAATAGTGCTAGTGAAAAGGAAATAAGGGAAATGCCTAAGATATATCTCTTAAGGAAGGTTAAAGATGGAAAGAATTCCTATGTCAGCACCTGATTTGGATGAGAGTGATATCAATGAAGTATTAGAGGTTTTGAACTCTGGACGCCTTGCTTTAGGTCCTAAGGCAAGAGAATTTGAGGAATTGATGGCAGATTATGTTGGAACAAGATATGCTATTGCAGTAAGCTCTGGTACAGCTGGTCTACATATCCTAGTCAGAGCTTTAGGCATTGGTCCTGGTGACGAGGTCTTAGTTCCTTCTTTTACATTTTCTGCATCAGTTAATGCAATTTTGTATGAAAGAGCTACACCAGTTTTTGTAGATGTAGAGTCAGAGACATATAATCTAGATCCAGAGGATTTAGAGAGAAAGATTACAAAAAGAACTAAAGCTGTAATGGCGGTAGATATCTTTGGACATCCAGCAGAGTGGGACAGGATTTTAAAGGTTGCAGAAAAGTATAATCTAAAAGTTATTGATGATTCCTGTGAGGCTTTAGGAGCAGAATATAAAGGAAAGAAGATTGGGCAATTTGGAGATGCTGCTTGTTTTGCCTTTTATCCAAATAAACAGATAACTACAGGGGAAGGTGGAATTATTGTAACAAACAATCCTAGTATTGAAAAACTTGCAAGGAGCTTAAGGAATCAGGGAAGGGAAGAGATGGGTTCGTGGCTTGAGCATGAAAGATTAGGATATAACTATAGGATGGATGAAATGTCAGCAGCTCTTGGAGTATCTCAGCTAAAAAAGATAGAGACCTTTTTAGAGAAGAGAGAAAGAGTTGCAAGGATGTATACTGAGAAGTTAAAAGATTCTCCTTGGGTAAGACCCCCAGTAGTTAAACCTTATGTAAGGATGAGCTGGTTTGTATATGTGATCACTCTTGAGAAGGGTTTAGATAGGGATAGGGTTATAGAGAAGATGGAAGAAATGGGTATCCCCGCTAGAGGGTATTTTTCTCCAATACATCTACAGCCGTATATTAGAGAGATGTTTGGAACAAAAGAGGGGATGCTTCCGATTACAGAAGATATCTCAAAAAGGACCTTAGCATTACCGTTTCATAATAATCTCAAAGTAGAAGAGATTGAAGAGGTAGCCAGAATCCTAAGAGAGGTAATTAAAGCTTGTTTATAGAACTTATTTTATGATAAACTATTCTTATCTTAAAAAGATTTAGAAGGAGGTCTTTTTTCTGTAATGTATGAGAAATTTATATGGGACCTGGCAAGCTTTTCTTTGGCTTCTTTTATTTCCTTTCTTATAAGATTTGACTTTCAATTTTTGAGAGTATCTCTTTATTATCCTATAATATTGAGATCTACATTTTTAGAGAGCCTTCTTGGCTTTATAGCGATTCTTATCTTTAAGCCTTATAAAGATATCTGGTCTTACACTAGTATAAATGAGGTTAAATCAGTATTAATTATGATCTTATTAGAGAAGATGTCTTTTGTACTGTTGACCTATATAATAGGAATGGAGAGATTTCCTAGGTCTATCTTTGTAATATCATTTGGCGTCTCTATTTTTCTAATACTATTACCGAGGTTTGTTCAGAGATACTTTAGAGAATCCCTCTTTAGAGGTAATAAAGTAGAACCTAAGAATAGAGTTCTTATAGTAGGTGCAGGGGAGGCTGGAGAAAGGCTGCTTAGAGAGATATATGCACATCCAGAATTGGGTTATAATATAGTTGGCTTTATTGACGATGATGAAAAGAAGATAAACAATTACATACATAATATAAGGGTGCTAGGAAAGACTAATAGAATTCCTGAAATTGTTGATAAATATGACGTAGACACAGTTATTGTTTCTATCCCAAGTGCTTCAAGAAGAGATCTATATAGGATACATACGATTATATCTACAACTAAAGCTAAAGAATTAGTGACTCCAGGACTTTACGAGATTTTAGGAGGAGATATCTCTATATCTACTCTAAGACCTTTTGGTTTACAGGACCTTCTTTTTAGAGAACCCGTAACTATAGATATCAATGATGCAAGGGCTTACTTAGGTGGTAAGAGAATACTGGTTACTGGCGCCTGTGGTTCTATTGGAAGGGTTATAGCTCAACACTTAGTAAGTTTTGGAGCTGAAGTTATAGGCTTTGATAATAATGAGACAGGTGTCTTTGACTTAGAGAAGGATTTAAGTAAGATAGGAAAGATTATCCCAGTAGTTGGAGATATAAGATTTAGGGATTCTCTAGATAGAGTAATGAGTTATTATTCTCCAGAGATAGTATTCCATGCTGCTGCCTATAAACATGTTCCTCTTATGGAAATATATCCAGAGGAGGCAGTGCTTACAAATGTTGTAGGTACGTTAAATCTAATAGAATCCTGTAAAGGAAATGGAGTAAAACAGATGATTAATATTTCTACTGATAAAGCAGTAGAGCCTAAAAATATGTTAGGAATAACTAAGAGATTTACTGAAATTATGACTATTAAAGCAAATGGGGATAGAACCTGTTATTCTACCGTCAGGTTTGGTAATGTATTGGGAAGTAGGGGAAATGTTTTAGAGGTATGGAAGAAAGAATTAATTTCTGGACAACCCCTAAGTATAACTAGTCCTCAGATGAAGAGATACTTTATGCTTACTGAAGAGGCTTCTTTGCTGGTTATAGAGGCAAGCCGAATAGCAAAACCAGGAGATTTATATATACTAGATATGGGAGAACCTATACTTATAGAAGAGTTGGCAAGAATCTTCTGTAGGCTTCAAGGATTTGAGTTGGGAAGAGATGTTAAGGTTAGGTATATTGGAGTAAGACCTGGAGAAAAGGTAGAAGAAAAGCTTTGGGCAGATGATGAGAAGGCCTTTAAGACCCAACATCCAAGGATTATTAAAGTTATCTCACCAGTTCCTGACTTTTCTTGGGATGATATTAAGTCTATAGTTAGAGAACTTGAACTTTTGGCAAGGAATGGAGATAAAGAAAAGATAAGGAAAGCAGTGAGGGATATAATATATGGGTCACCTAGCGTCATTAGCGAATAGGATATCGCTAGTAATGCCTAGTACAAATATCGGTGGAGCAGAAAGAGTGATGACAAATCTGAGTATTGGCTTAAAGGAAAAGGGCTTTAATGTAGACTTGGTGTTGGTAGACAGCAAGGGACCTTTTCGAGAGCTTATACCTGAAAATATTAATATCGTAGACTTAAATTCGTCTAGAGTTCTTTACAGTTTGCCTAAGTTTGTTCAATATCTAAAGAAATATAAACCTGATGTTGTAATATCTGCTATGGACCATCAGAATATAGTGACCCTATGGGCTATTCATATTGCAAAAATAAAACCCGTAACTATAGTCAGTGTGCATAATGATTGGTCGGTCCTATATAATAAAGTTAGATCCCTTAAGGATAAGGGACTTCCACTACTTATGAAAAGATTCTATCCATGGGCAGACTATATTGTTGCTGTATCTCAAGGAACTGCTCGTAGCTTATCTCTAATAACTGGTATCCCATTAGATAAGATAAAAGTGATCCATGAAAGATATCTATATTACTCTCTTTACCCCAACATATAACAGGGAAAAATTGTTAAGTAGACTATATGAGAGTATAAAGAGACAAAGTTTTTCAAATTTTGAATGGATTATTGTAGATGATGGTAGTACTGATAATACAGAGCAAATAGTAGAGTCTTGGCTTAAAGAGAGTACTTTTGATATTCGATACTTTTATCAGCAAAATTCTGGTAAGCATATAGCTATTAATAAGGGTGTTAGAGAGGCAAGAGGAGAATTATTTTTTATAATAGATTCTGATGATTGGCTTGGAGATGATTCTTTACAAGATATATGGCAAACTTGGCAATCTATTCCTGAAAAGCAGAAGCCATATTTTGCAGGTGTTAGTGGTCTATGTGCTTATAGAGATGGTAAAATAGTTGGAACAAAATACCCTCTTGATCATTTAGACAGTGACTCTATTGAGATAAGAACCTTTTATGATGTTAAGGGTGATAAATGTGAGGTCTTTAGGACAGAGGTTTTAAAGGAATTTCCATTTCCTGATAATTTGGGAAGGTTTGTTACAGAAGGAATTGTATGGAATAGAATAGCTCTGAAATATAAGATGAGATTTGTTAATAGGGTTTGGTGTTATAAAGAGTATCAAGTAGAAGGGTTAACTAGTAGGAGCATCGAGTTAAGAGTAAAGAATTTAGACTCTATAATCCTTTATTATAAAGAGTTTTGTGAAATTAAAGGAAAGAGGATTAAGTTCAGATATCAATTAAAAAATGTTATAAATTACTCTCGCTTCTCCATTCATAGGAGAAGGTTTTTCAGAAATCTCACTAGCCTAGATAATAAAAGTTTAAGATTCTTATATCTAGTTGTCTTTCCTATTACATTTCTTCTATATTTGCGTGATAAAGTGATAGTAAAAGGGATATAGTATGGCTTTATTCTTTTTAATCAATTCTCTTGCAGGTGGTGGGGCTGAAACAGTCTTAATCAGAATAGCAAAATACCTTAAACCTAAGAAGATATTTTTACTTGAGAGAGACGTAAAATATCCTATAGAAGAAGAGAATCTAACTACCTTTCTTTCTAGTCATACTAGAAGTGTTAGTCCTGTTTTTAAGAGTTTTTACATTCCAATATATGCAATTGAGCTTTCTAAAAATATTAGTACTAGTGATATAGTAGTATCTTTTTTAGAAAGAGCAAACTTCGTTAATATAGCAGTTAAATATCTAAAGGGACACAAAGTTATAATATCTGTACATATAGATCCAATAAGTGGACATAGGGGTATAAGAGGGATAAATAAGATTTTGATAAAAACTCTCTATGCTAGAGCAGATTATGTAGTTACTGTTTCAGAGGGAGTAGCTTATTCCTTAGAATCTTTAGGAATTCCAAGGAATAAGATGATGGTAATCTATAATCCAATCTCTCTTAGAGAGATAACACAAAGGTCCGAGGAAGATATAGAAAAAATCTTTAATGATAAGGATTTCTTGATAACGGTAGGAAGACTTACAAAGGCAAAGGGCCAGTGGCATCTTCTAAGAATTTTTAAAGAAGTTAAAAAGGATTTTCCAGAGTTAAAACTATTACTCTTAGGAGAAGGAGAACTAAAAGACTATCTAGTTAATCTATCTCTAAAGCTTGGTTTTAAAACTTATGTTTGGGATAGAGATAGAATTTCGCCAGATTATGAAGTCTATTTTATGGGATTTAAGGAAAATCCATTTAAATATATTGCAAGAGCTAAGCTTTTTATCTTATCTTCCTTATGGGAAGGATTTCCTAATGTTGTAGTTGAAGCCTTAGCATGTAAAACTACTGTTATCGCGTCTGATTGTCGTTCTGGTCCAAGAGAGATTCTAGCTCCAGATACTGAAGTTAGTTATCAAACAAGAATACCAGAATTTACGGAGTTTGGAGTTTTAATGCCTGTTTTAGAATCATATTTTATAGATCCGGAAGAAGGGTTAACAGGAAGAGAAAGAGTCTGGTTAGATACCATAGTATCATTATTAAAAGATGAGAATCTAAGAAAGAGTTATCAATCGAAGGCTATAGAGAGGGCTAAGAATTTTGATATAAATAAAATCATAGGGGATTGGTATAGGTTACTTCAGTATGTCTAGAAGACTTAAAATTCTTTTTGTTGCCAATGTGTCACGTGACCTATACAACTTTAGAATAGGTCTTATGAGAACCCTTAAGAGAAGAGGTTTTGAGGTTGTGTGTATTGCTCCAAAGGATAGCTTCTCAGAGAGATTTATAAAAGAGGGTTTTAGATATGTTTCAGTAGAGTATCTAAAGAGGGAAGAGAAAGGCTTCTTTAAGAATTTACTACTCATTTGGGAATTATACAAGATCTATAAAAAAGAAAATCCTGTTTTAGTCTTGCACTATACTATAAAACCTAATATCTTTGGGAATATTGCTTCTAAATTATCTAGGGTAAGGTCCTTTTCTATAGTAACAGGCTTAGGTTCTTTCTTTGTTAGAAAGAGCATATTTCAGATACTAATTAGGTTCCTTTATAAAATTTCATTTAATTTTACAGAAAAGGTCTTTTTCTTAAATAGAGAGGATAGAGAGCTCTTTATTAAAAATGGGATCATCTCTCCTAATAAGGCAGTACTAATCAATGGAGAAGGTATAGATACAAGTTACTTTTCTCCAGATTTTTGTAGTAGAGTTTCCAAAGAAGAGAAAAACCCGGTTTTTCTATTAACTGCAAGGCTCCTTTGGGATAAAGGGATAAAAGAATTTGTTGAATCAGCTAGGAAAGTAAAGGAAATATATCCCAAGGCTGAGTTTTGGCTTTTAGGTCCTATAGATGAAGCAAATCCTACAGCTATCCCAAGCAAAACTGTAAAAGACTGGGAAGAAAAAGGAATTATTAAATACCTAGGTATAGTTGATGACGTCCGTCCGCTTATATGTCAGAGTGATGTTGTTGTATTACCATCTTATCGTGAAGGGGTCCCTAGGTCACTACTTGAGGCGATCTCTATGGGAAAACCAATAATTACTACAGATACAGCAGGTTGTAGAGAGGTTATTGAGGATGGAAGGAATGGATTTCTTGTCAAGGTTAAAGACGTAGAATCTCTTACTAACGCTATGATTAGATTTATAGAGCTTTCTAAAGAGAAAAAACGAGAAATGGGGATGTATAGCAGGGAGAAGGCTATAAGAGAATTTGATGAAAGGATAATTATTGATAAGTATCTAGAAATTATAAGAGAGGTCTTGGTTATAGATATCTAGCTATCTCGCTCCCCATTTTATTAATAAAACCTTGATTGTTTTAAATGCTATTACTAAGTCTAACCAGATGGATTGATTTTTTATATAGTATAGGTCATATTCTAGTTTTTCTTTGGTCTCCTCGATTCCTGCTGCATAGCCCTGATGGATCTGAGCCCAACCTGTAATTCCTGGTTTTACAAGATGTCTTAGATTGTAAAATGGGATTTCTTGAATAAATTCCTCTACAAATTTTTCCTGTTCTGGTCTTGGTCCAATGAGGCTCATCTCCCCCTTTAACACGTTCCAGAATTGAGGAAGCTCATCCAGACGAAATCTTCTTAATATTTTCCCTATGCGGGTTACCCTTGGGTCATCATTACTGGCAAATCTTGGCCCATTAGCTTCTGCATTTATGTGCATTGTCCTGAATTTTATTATCTTATAAGTCCTTCCTCCCTCTCCTATCCTTGTCTGTTTAAATAGGATCGGTCCTTCGGAGTCTAGCTTTATGAGTATGGCAATTATTATGCTAAGGATTAGGACAAATGGGGAGATTATAATCACTAAGAGGATATCAAAAAGCCTTTTTAAAAATTTTGTCGCAAGAGATTTATAGTTTCCTTTTATAGATTCTTCGTAGAAGTAACTGATAGGTATCTTACCTAAAACTGTCTCATATATCTCAGATATATTATATATAGGTATACCTTTTAGAAGTAAGTTGGTAGTATAACGCGTCCATTCTGGAGGTAGATTGGCTTGTGAGGATACTACTACTCCATCTAGAGTGTACAGATTTGATATCTCAGAGGGATTATCTAGGATATACCAATTGATGTTGGGTATATTCAATAATTCATCACTTATGGAGAAAGGAAGTAATGCAAGGTTTAGTCTTCTTTTTTTCTCTATAAAGGATGCTATTATTAACCAAGCAAGGTTCAATATGTATGCATATAGAAGAAAACTGCGGGAATAGTAGAACCTGCCTATAGCGATGATACTAATAATAATTAGATAGAAAAGTGTTATAAATGTAAAGATAATACTATAGTGTTCTATACGAGGGAATCTAATAATCTTAGGGATAATTAGAGAAGAGATTAGATAGACCATTAGAACTAAGAAGAGCATTGTAAATCCATCTTTTACCGTCCAAAATTTTAATGTATTCCAGCTTAGATATGATGGGAAGAATAGGATTATAAGGCTTCCTACAATACACCACACCCTATAGAATAAAATATTTACGTATCTAGGTGAGAATTGTGCCCCCATTTCAAGACCTAAGTATATCATAACTAAAAGGGCGAGACAATTGAACAGCTAATGAATGGGCAGGAGGTTAAAAGATTTATAAGAACCTTCTCCCATCTCTAGAGATGAATCTATCTGCCTCCTCTGGACCACAAGAACCTTCTCTGTAAAGGTGTAGTTGAGGAGCCTCTGGCCCTTCCCATCCTTCTATAATTGCGTCTACAATATCCCAGGCTAATTCTATCTCATCATTTCTGGTAAATAAAGATTGGTCTCCGTTTATCACGTCTAGGAGTAGTCTCTCATAGGCATCAGGGAGAAGATTATCTCCGAAGGAATTTCTATAGCTAAAGTCCATATCTACAGGCGATATGTCCATATCCATCCCAGGTCTTTTCACATTAAATTGGAGTCTTATACCTTCATTTGGTTGAATCCATAGATACAGGATATTTGGGTTTACTCTGGTCCTTATACTGTAGGGAAACATTATATGGGGTACATCTTTAAATCTGATAGCTATAAATGTAGCCTTCTCTTTTAACTTCTTCCCAGATCTCAGATAGAAAGGAACTCCCTGCCATCTCCAGTTATTAATATAGAGATTCAATAATGCATAGGTGGCAGTATTAGAATTGACAGAGACTCCTTTTTCTTCTCTGTATCCTATATACTGAGCCCTTACCGTGTAGTTGTATGTTTCATGAGGACTTATCCTTCGAATAGCCTTTAGTATCTTTACTTTTTCATCTCTTAATGATTTTTCATCAAAATCAATTGGAGGCTCTATAGCTATTAGGGAGAGGAGTTGAAGCATATGGTTTTGAAACATATCCCTAATAACTCCAGCCTTATCATAGTATCCTGCTCTTGTCCCAATTCCTTCCTTCTCTGCTACTGTAATCTGGATATTATCTATATAATTTCGGTTCCATATAGGCTCAAAGATTGCATTGCTAAATCTAAAGAATAGGATATCCTGTACAGTATCTTTCCCTAGGTAGTGGTCTATTCTATAGATCTGTTTTTCATCAAAGTATATATGTAATCTTTCATTGAGTAATTTTGCACTACTTAGATTATGTCCGAATGGTTTTTCTATTACTATTCTAGGGAAATTATCTTCTTTTTTGGTAAACCCTGAAGCTCCAAGGGATTCTATTATCTCCTGATAGAGAATAGGCGGGGTGGCGAGGTAAAAGATATATCGATTCTTAGGAATGTTATATTTTGTTTCAATCTCGTTTAATAGCTCCTTTAACCTTTTATAGCTCTCTAGGTCATTGTAATCTCCCCTATTATAGATAATCCTATCTGAGATATTAGGCCAGAGCTTACACTGTGAGGTAGTAATGCGTGAGTAACTCTCTACCCCCTTGAATAATTCTTTTCTAAATTCCTCACTATTGAATTGAGTCCTAGCGAAACCTATAATGAAGATATCATTAGGAGAAAGAAACCCTTCACAGGTTAAGCTAAATATTGCTGGAACTAGTTTTCTCTTTGCTAGGTCTCCAGATGCTCCGAATATAACGAGTATTACTTTTTCTGACATATCACTCTTCTCTCTTTATTTTTACCTCATGACCACCAAATTTGTTCCTCATAGCAGCCAATAACTTACAGGCGAAACTTTCATCCTGGCGTGAGGCAAATCTTCTCATAAGAGAAATGGCAATAACCGGGGCAGGAATACTTAGGTCTATAGATTCTATTACTGTCCATCTTCCCTCTCCAGAATCTACTACGTAATCTTCTATCCCTTCTAGTTCTTGATCTTCAGATAGTGCATCTGCTGTAAGGTCTAACAACCAGGATCTTATTACACTTCCATATCTCCAAATCTGAGATATCTTGGCTAGATCTAGATTGAACTCCTTTTTGTTTTTTAGTATCTCAAAGCCTTCTGCCAATGCCTCCATCATTCCATATTCTATTCCGTTATGGACCATCTTTACAAAATGTCCTGCACCACTTGGACCTACATATCCCCATCCCTTATTAGGTTCAGGTGCTAATGTTTTAAATAGAGGGGTTAAAGAATCTACTATTTTCTTTTCTCCTCCAATCATAAGGCTATAACCTTCTTTAAGCCCCCATATACCTCCACTTGTTCCTACATCTACAAGATGTAACCCTTTCCCCTTTACAAAGTCTGCCCTTCTCACAGTGTCTTTATAATTGGAATTCCCCCCATCTACAATAATGTCCCCGGGGGACAGGATATCTATAAGATTTTTAAGCATCTCTTCTGTTGGGTCTCCTGCAGGTAACATCATCCATACTATTCTTGGCTGAGAGAGTTTAAGTATCTCTTCAAGAGAATAGATTCCAATTATACCTTCCCTTTCAATCTCTTTAGTCTTTTGAGCGGTTCTATTGTAGGCAAATACCTGATGCCCTCCATTATGAAGCCTTCTTGCTATATTGGCTCCCATTCTTCCTAAACCGACTATTACTACTTGCATTATTATCACCTCTTAGAGATTATATTTTATAATCTTTTATATTTCAACCCTATCCTTTGGTGTTATAATAAGAGAGGTATTAATTAATAGAGATTAAATATATAGGAGGTATTAACAATGAGTGATATAGCTTTTGAAACCACTGTTGAGTGGAAGGGTGGGCTTACTGTAGAAGCAAAGGCAAGAAATTTTACCCTCTTTATAGATGAACCTCCAGCCCTTGGAGGACAGGATAAGGGTCCAAACCCTGTAGAGTATGAACTTATGGCATTGGGTGGATGTGTGATAATAGTTGGACAGGTTGTAGCAAAAGAGATGGGTATAAAGATTGACTCTTGCAAGATAAAACTTTCAGGAAATCTAAATCCAGCAAGGTTTATGGGACAGCCTAGTCCAGATAGGGCAGGTTTCAAGAGCATAAATCTTGAGATAGAAGTTAAGTCAGATGCTCCCAGAGAAAAGTTAGAGGTATGGGTAAAAACTATAGAACAACGTTGTCCAGTTGGGGATAACCTGAGAAATCAAACCCCAGTTATTGTAACCTTAAAATAGATAGGTTCTACTAAGAATAAAATATTATAGGGCAACCTTTATGGTTGCCCAAGGTATTTTGGTATTTATTGGGAAGGAGTTGATTAAATGGCAGAACTAAGATGGAATCCACTTCTTGAAGACTGGGTAATGATAGCTTCCCATAGGCAGGAAAGGCCACAGATGCCCAAAAACTGGTGTCCTTTCTGTCCTGGTTCTGGGAGAGTGCCAGAAAAGTATGACGTCCTTGAGTATGATAATGACTTTCCGGCACTTATGCTGAACCCTCCAGAACCTGATGATGTGGCTACTGAGTTCTACAAGGTTGCCCCTGCCTATGGTAAATGTGAGGTAATATTGTACTCTTCTGACCATCATACTACCTTACCAAAACTCTCTGTAGCTCATATAAGGAAACTTGTAGACCTATGGTGCGAGAGATTTGTAGAACTAAGCAAGTATGAGAAGATAAAATATGTATTCATTTTTGAGAATAGAGGAGAGGTTGTGGGTGTTACTATGCCCCATCCCCATGGACAGATATATGGATATCCATATATACCGTTAAAGATAAAGAGAGAACTTGAAAGCTGTAAAAGGTATTTTGAAGAAAAAGGTGAGTGCCTTGTATGCAGAATGAATCAGGAGGAGATAGATTTTAAAAAGCGGATAATTATAGAGAATGAGCACTTCATTACGTATCTTCCCTTTTTTACAGAGTATCCATATGGAGTATTTATAGTGAGCAAGGCACATAAATCTAGAATCACAGACTTTCAAGACGAGGAAAGGACTGCTTTGGCTTCTATCCTTAGGGATACTGTTGGAACATTAGATAACCTCTTTGACTATGAATTTCCATATATGCTCTGTATGCATCAATCTCCTGTAAATAGTGGAGATTACGATGAGTTTTATCATTTTCATATAGAATTCTATCCCCCTATGAGGTCAAAAGATAAACAGAAATTCAATGCCTCTAGTGAAACAGGTGCATGGGCACCTTGTAATACTACCTCGCCAGAAGAAAAGGCAGAGGAATTGAGACAGGCTTATAGGAGGTATCTAGAGAAAAATGGATGAGATAAAGGAGAGATTCTATAAACTCTTTGGTGGAGGAAATTTTCGGGTATTTACCTCTCCTGGGAGGGTAAATCTTCTAGGGGAGCATACTGACTATAATGGAGGATACGTTCTACCTGTAGCCTTGAGCGTTGGCACAACGGTATATATAAATAAAAGAGAAGATAACAGACTCTGTCTTTCTGCTACTGATTTAGAAGATTTGGTATGTGCCGAACTTGATAGGTTAGAAGATTATAGAAAGATAAGATGGGGGAACTATCAGTTAGGGGTAGCATATGAGCTACTGAAGGCGGGCTACAGTGTAGGGGGATGCAATATGCTCTTTAAGGATACAGTTCCTCATGGAGCAGGGCTCTCTTCCTCTGC
This sequence comes from bacterium, assembly GCA_049969715.1. Taxonomy (GTDB): domain Bacteria; phylum DUMJ01; class DUMJ01; order DUMJ01; family DUMJ01; genus JBMFOH01. The sequence goes on from JBMFOH010000033.1 coordinate 13,228, forward strand.
TGCTATAGAGTGCGCTACAGGTATAGCCCTATTTACTTTATTTAATCCAGAGAGGGAACTGAATAGGATAGAACTTGCACTACTCGCCCAAAAGGCAGAGAATGAATTCGTAGGGGTAAATTGTGGGATAATGGACCAATTTGCCTCGGTAATGGGAAAGAAGAATAATGCTATATTTTTAAACTGTAAGACCTTAGAGTATAGATACGTCCCCCTCAATCTGGGAGACTATTTATTAGTAATTGCCAATACGAATAAAAAGAGAGGATTAGCCGATTCAAAGTACAATGAAAGACGAAGTGAATGTGAGAAAGGTCTTTCCCTTTTAAAGAAAGAACTGCCGGATATTGAGTGCTTGGGCGATATAAGTATAGATATGTATGAAAGAGTGAAGGGTGCGATAGATGACCCTATAGTAGAAAAAAGGGTGAGGCATGTAATATATGAAGATTCCAGAGTGTTAATGGCTATTGATGTATTAGAAAGGAATGATCTAGATACCTTTGGAAAACTAATGATTGCTTCTCATGAGTCTTTGAGAGACCTTTATGAGGTTACCGGTAAGGAGCTAGATACATTATTTGAAGAGGCACTAAAGGTAGATGGGGTTCTTGGTTCTAGGATGACTGGTGCAGGTTTTGGTGGCTGTACTGTTAGTATAGTCCATAGGGATAATATAGAGGAATTTAAGGAGAGGGTAGGAAGAAATTATACCAAGAATACAGGTCTTATGGCAGATTTTTATATAATGGAGACAGATGATGGTTCAAGAGAGATTTTTCCTCTGCACCTAAACGAAGAAGGATGACAACTCCAGAGAATATCTTGACATCTGTAATTGATCGAGCTATCATTAAAGTACTAAAGTAGTGAAAGGCTGGTAGAAGTTTATGAGAAATATAAGAGGAAAAGAGGAAAATAGTTTTAGAAGAAACTATTTTAGGCTCTTTATATTTGTATCTCTTCTCTGTGTCTTCTCCTTTACAGAAGTAACCAGGGGGGATCCTCAATTAATTAGGTGGGATTTTAATAAAGATTCTGAAGACTGGACTCCTACACATAGCCTTTCTCAATTTATAGTTAAAGATGGGATTCTTTATACTGAAGTTGCTGGATTCGATCCGTATATGCATAGTCCTATTCTAGATCTAGATGCTAAGACCCATTATCTATTGGAGATTAGAACTGCCGTAGATAAGGGCTCTGAGATGAGCATCTATTGGATTACTGATGAATCTCCTAATTGGGCAGAGGATAAGAAGATGAACTTTAAGATTATTCCAGACAATGAGTTCCATACATATAGGGTAGATATAGGTGTGCATAAGAAGTGGTTAGGAAAGATTAGACAATTTAGGTTGGACTTAGAACCACCAGATACTAATGGAGCTCATATAAGGATAGATTATGTACAACTTGGGATATCATCTTCTAAGGTGGAGGTATATAGTATGAATATCGGAACAGGCGTTCCTAGGCCAGGAAAATCATTCCCTCTATATGTAACTATTAAAAATCCAAGCGGTGAAGTCTTTAAAGATGTCTCTTTAAAAGTAAAAGTACTAGATAAAATCTTTTCTGAGTTGGTAAAGGAGATTCAATCTCGAGATACAAAGACTCTTAGTTTTAATGTTAAATTCGATAAGGAAGGTGTTTATAAGATCCCAATTGAGGTAACCTCTGAAAGTAAGGTTATAGATAAAGGGGATATAAATATCCTAGTAACACGGGATAATCTTTTTGAACAATCTCCTAAGGATATAACATTAGAGAACAGTAAGATATTTATACGATTTGCTAGGGTTCCATTTGGTTTTACAACCGCCCTAATCTATGGGAAGAAAGATAATAAATTAGAATTACTTTCAGTTATACATCCTCTTTCTTCGATTACCTATACTGAGCCTGAAGGAAATAGGGTAACAGATATCCTGTGCCCTTCAACAGTAAGGAAGGAAGGCAATAAAGTAGTGTTTGAAGGGGAGAACAACTTATATAGGTATAAGATAACTATTGAAAAGACAAAAGACGACGAAATAATCAATACCGATTACGAATTGGGTGCAAAAGGAGATATAAGGCTTATAAGATTTGATGGTCCATTTCTCCGTGTAGGAGAAGGCTCTTTTGGAGCTAAGAAAATATCTGCATTATTCCCTGGGTTAGAATGGTTAGTAGGGGAAGAAAGGTCATCTAGTACATTAGATGCTATGGAGCCTTTTAATATGAGGCTTGTCCCTAATCCTCATAAAATAACCGTCCCCTGTATGGGGATAGAGTCTAATAACTATCTCATAGGGTTATTATGGAAAGGGGAAGACAACCAGCCTGCTAGTATTTTTTGTTCACCTAATTGGTATGAAAATCAAGAGAATCATCTACTGGGGTTATTTTTTCCCTATGTTCCAAATTATGTAAAGGAGAATAAGACATATGCTGATGTTCCATATGTTCTTAGACCAGGAGATAAGATAAGTATAGGATCAAAAATACTTATAAGCTATAACAGAACTATTTTAGACCTGGTCCCAAAATGGCTTAGTTTATATGGTTCTTTAGATGTGAAATTCCCTCGTTCTCTTGAAGAAGAGATAAGATTATGTGAAGAAGGTTATAAAGGTATATGGGAGCCAAATGCTCCTGGATGGCCTCATGCTATCCCTGGTAATTGGACTCCATCACCATATCCAAAAGATGCCTTTCTTCTTTATATAGGTAGTATTTTTACAAAAGATAAAGAAGCAAAAAGGATGGCTGATACTGTAATAAATCTTCTTATAAAGGAGCCTTATAAACTTTCTGATCCTGGAGGGAGCCATATATATGAGTTTCAATTGCCATTTATAATAGGTAGATTACCACAATCGTTAGGGGCATTTAAAGATTTTGTCTCGACATATCTTTCATCACAGAAGCCTGATGGAAGCTTTGTATATTCGTCTAGTATGTCTATGCAAGAGAAGAGATTAGGAGAAGAAGGAGAAACGAATGTTGGTCTTTGTGCTGTGCCAGCGTCAGTAATCCTCCGATACGCCAGAGTTACTGGAGATGATACCTTCCTAAAGGCAGGACTAATGGCGTTAGAATTTATGAAAAATTTTAGAGTTCCTAGAGGGGCTCAAGTATGGGAAGTCCCTGTCCATACACCAGATATATTGGCATCTGCACGAGCAGTTGATGCCTACCTTGAGGGTTATATAATAACAGGTAACAGTGAATATTTAGATAAAGCTGTGTATTGGGCTGAGACAGGATTACCATTTGTCTATTTATGGGGTAGAAGTGATAGACCTGTAATGAAATATTCCACTATTCCAGTATTTGGAGCTACGTTCTTCAATTATCCTTGGTTTGGATATCCTGTACAATGGAATGGACTTGTCTATGCTTATGAACTATTGAGGCTAGCTAGGTATGATAATAGTTTTCCTTGGAAAGATATAGCTACCGGAATCTTAGCCAGTGGTATGTATCAGCAGATGACAAGTGGTGAGTATAAAGGTCTATATCCTGATTCTTGGGATCTAGAGAATAATCTCCCTAGAGGTCCATATATAAATCCTGAAGATCTATTAAAGCCTTTATATCTACTAATGGGAATAAAATCAGACCTAGATACTAAGGTTATTAATTTTAGAGAGAACAATGTACATATTACAACTGTTGCCAGGATAAAGGATATTAATGCTACAGATAGATGTATAGAGGTTACTATAGATAATATCTCTATCAAAGAAAAATATCTGTTAATAACAAAAGTTGATAGACCTAAGTCTATCCTTCTAGATGGCAAAGAGATAAAAGAGCTATTAGAATTAGAGGTTCAGCCTATTGGATATAAATATTATAAAGACTACAAGTGGTTAGTAGTAAAAGTAGACGGGGGTTCGATGATTAGGTTAGCTATTAACTTCTAAGGAGGTTTAGATAATAGAAGAGATTAGGATGCTGTAGCCTCTCGGAAACTCCCCTTGACAAATGTGGGGGGGTAAAATATAGATAGATTTATTATGAAGATAGTATCCCCAGGCTATAGGAGCCTATAAAGAAGGGGAACGCACCTTGAAAGTTGAATATTGGAGTAAAAAGAACAATTAGCTACTAAGAGACCTTTCTTGTAGTCTCTCTTATACTTTAAACTTGAACTTTCGATAATCTTAAGTCTAAGCTGCTTTTTGCGCCAAACTAGCTAGTTTCCCAACTATGTTAGGTCTAGAAAAGTCTATCCAGGCATCTAGATGGATGTTTATACATATAAAAGCTATCCTCCATATCCATTGCTTTCTACTATAGACCCTAGCGGACTCTAACTTATAGTCTATTAATATACGCTTCATGCATCTTTCTGCCGAAGACCGATACTTACTATAGATATCCTCCCATAACTTAGACTCTTTAGCTATCCCAACCCCATCTAGCTGAAGGATCGGAGAAACGTCTCTTACATCTACGATGTCTGATACCTTTTTTAGAACACTCACAGGTCTTTTTGCCATAGGGATTAGAGGGAGATTCAACTGGCG
>JBMFOH010000034.1:0-16345 GCA_049969715.1 bacterium
CAATATGATTACATAAGTTTCAATCCCTTATAGGTTAGCTACAAACCAAATGTTAAATGGAGGGGGGAAAAAAGAGGGGATAAGTTTCAATCCCTTATAGGTTAGCTACAAACTCCTTTTGTTCTCATAAAATCTAGGTCTTTATTTTACTATATAGACCTAATGCTACAATCTTTGAAAAAATTATATACTAAATATTTTCATTTGTAAAGAGTCTTCCGTACGATTTTGAGTTTTCTGTCGATCCCTGGAGATTTTTGCATTATTACCGATCGACTGAAATTTACTTCTCTAATTGTAACTATTGCAGTTTTGATTGCTAAAATGATTAAGCCTAATTTTTTAATGGACAGGCATCTTTGCCTGTCCTACCAATTCCTAATCTCTGACTCCTAATTCCTGACACCTGACCCTGATCAGCCATCACTAGCCATTTATGCAACAGTCACTTTAATCTGGGGGAAATCGAACTTTCTATAGATATCCTCAAAGTTAAAGCTTCCCAACTTTTGAACAAACTTCTTCAATAGATTAAAAAACTTTTCAGCTGTCTCTCTCTCAATAGGCTTAAAACCATGAGCTAATATTGAGGAATTCCTTACATTGAGTAATTTTTTAACTTCTCCATCGTCACAAATTTCTATGCCTATCTCATCGTTTAATTCTTTTAATAATTTAGCTGAAGCTTCTAAGCCAGAAGGCTTACTGTATTCATTTCTTAGATATTCAGGAATCTCAGATAAATCTATCCTTGATGTGTCGAATTTATCATTTGACTTCACGTATAAGTTCCTCTCTGCCAGTGTAAACTGAAGGATATACTCTATTAGTCTATAAAGTCTTGCAACGCAATCATCATATTTACCATCTGATAATCTTCTTTCAGCATTTTTAAGTAAATCTAACGCCTTTTCTATAGAAAATTGCTTCTCATTAATCTTATAAAGCAATTCTTTATGCCTCTCTATTCTAGATTTTATATCCCAGTTAGCAATTAGAGTCATTTCTTCTTTTGATAAACCTTTTAATATTTCAAATGCCTTACTATGATTAAATAAATCCCAACTTAAATAAACATTACAGAGTTTAATTAGTAAACTTGCTTTTTCTCGGATGCTATCTTTCCCATATGTTTTAATGACTGTTTCAAAAAGCTTTTTGGCCGATTCAAACAGACGCTCATTAAAATATTTAATACCTTCTAAATATAATTTTTTAGCATAAATCTGGGCAGGACTGAAAGATATTACCCTTTCAGTACCAGGAATGACTTTTCCAGACTCATCACGCCTCCCAGCGATATATGAGATATTATTTACTTCATTCTCTATGGCTGATAGAATAATACCTGCAGACATCGCTTTGGTGCCAGACGTGTAATCAACTATTATGTAGTTTTCATCTCTCTTAAAGTTTCTAATCACTTCATCACATTCTTGCTTAATCAACTCAAGGTCATTCTCATCCTCTAAAGTTATTACTTCAAAGTTTTTGTATTCTTTCTCGATAAATGGAATGGTTTCTATTTTGCTTTTATCTGTACAGAAAAATATTACCTTGTCAGGATTATGAATTTTAATGCTTTTTAAGATTGCACTAGCTATATCTTCCCTATTTCTTCCTGTTCCCACTGTTATAAACATATATCTGTTCATAGCCGACCTCCTTAAGAAATATTACAATAGAATTATAGCACCTAGAGGATAAGGGACACTATATGACACTATGGTATAATATAGTTTAATTGAAAGTGAAATCTTAAAAGAGGGAGATCTCTATGGGTATATGTAGGTTTTGTGGAAAGCCTGCTGGCTTTTTAAGGAGAGAGCACAAGGAGTGCAAAGAAAAGCATAATCAAGGGGTATTTTTAGTAAGCTCTATGATTACCTCTTCTTTAACAGGTAATGTAGAGAAAGATGAGATATTAAAGATTGCTAATGATAGTTTTATTAATGAAACGGAGCTAAAGGATATAATCCTTATTGCTTGGGAAAAGGCATTAGATAATGCTTTGACGGATAAAGTAATAACAGAAGATGAAGAGAATAGGCTTAAAGATATTTTATTTAAGTTTGGCTTTAGTGTCGAGGAATTAAGCTCTAAGCCTTCATATCTAAAGTTAGTAAAAGCTCTTATTTTAAGAGATATCTTAGAGGGGAAAATTCCTAACAGGGTAAAGATAGATGGCCCTCTTCCCTTTAATCTCTTAAAAGGCGAGACAGTTATCTGGATATTTAGTAATGTAAATTACTATCAGACTCGGACATATAGACACTATACAGGTGGCTCTCAAGGTGTTAGCATTCGTGTTATGAAGGGTGTATATTATAGAGTTGGAGGATTCAAAGGGTATCCTATTGAAGAAGCAAAACTTACACTGATTGATCAAGGAATCCTTTGTATCACTAATGAAAATATATACTTTGGAGGAAAGGTAAAGACTTTTAGGATGCCATATAACAAGATTGTTTCGTTTACCCCATATTCAGATGGCATAGGGATACACAGAGATTCAGCCAATGCCAAGCCTGAGTTTTTCTTGACCAATGATGGCTGGTTTACCTATAACCTCCTAGTGAATTTAGCAAATAAGCTGTAATTTTTCTGCAAAAAGGAGTAGTTTATTATATAATTACTTTGATAGGGAGAATATAGGATAAAGATTATTGGGAGGGAAAGTTGAAGCTAGAACAGTTTTTGATTGGGGCACTACTCCACGATATTGGAAAAGTTATTGAAAGGAGTAAAAAGTTTGAGCTTCCTGAAGATTTAAAATCGGGTGATCAATATTCTCATGCCAAATTCTCAGCATTTCTGATTAGAATGTTAAGAAAGTTAGATAATGTATATCTTAATTCTCTGCTGAATGATGAATTAGAAAGACTAGTACTGAATCACCATACACCTAAGAGTAATGAAGAATTAATATTACAGATTGCAGATTGGATATCTTCTTCTGAAAGGGAAGAAGATATCGGCAGTAAAGATTTTTATAATACAATTCCGCTTGTATCAATATTCTCAGATATAGGGCAAGAAGGGGAGGAACTAGTCTATAGGTTAGATAAATTGGGATTTAACAGTCTTATGCCTGCTAAAAAGAAAGAGGTTATAGTAAACCAATATTTTTATGGTAAGCTATTAAATAATCCCTTGAATGAAGATGGTTTTCTGGAGAGAATTAGATATGTAGACAATTTTGACAAATTGCTAGCTCTCTCTGAAATTTATTTTTCTTCCGTTCCCGCCCAGACAACTAGATATAAAAGTGATATATCCCTTTATGACCATGCCAAGACTACTACTGCCATAGCAAATGGTATGTATATAGATTATAGCAAGGGACTTTTAGAGGGGAGTAAACTAAGTGCTATTAAAAAGTATCTGTCCGAACATAAAGGTGATGTAGGAAAAGAAAAACTCTTTATAGTTTTAGAAGGAGACATCTCTGGAATTCAAAACTTCATCTTTAATATACCATCCAAAAAGGCAGCAAAAAGCTTAAAAGGAAGGTCTGTATATCTAAACCTTTTAACTAGATACTCCGCTGATTATATAGTAAGAGAAACAGGACTTACCCCAGCAAGTATACTATATCTAGGCGGAGGAAATTTCCAGATTTTACTCCCCATATCAAGTAGAAATAGTTTAGAGAGAATAAGGAGATATATCTCCTCGATACTGTGGGAGATTCATAATAATGAAGTGATACTTAATATAGATTGGATTGAAGTATCTCTAGAAGAGATGCTCTCTTTCCAAAATGTTAGGGATAAGTTGAGAGAAAAATTGGCAGTCAAAAAACTTCAAAAATTCAAGGAATTAGATGATATATATTTTAAGATTTTCTATCCTCAGGACAAATTAGTATATGAGGGAGAGCAGTGTAGTGTATGTGGAAGAAAGGGTAGTCATAGTTACGAAGAGCAAAAGTTATGCCCACTCTGTAATTCACTTGTAGCACTTACAGATTCTTTAAAGGACGCTAGATTTCTAATAGAGAATAGATGCGAAAAAACAGAATCTAGAGAAACTATATCCGACTTCTTTAAGGCTCTTGGTTACGAAATAAATTTTGAGAAAGAAATATCTCCAGGAGAAAGAATTTATATTCTAAATGACTTTGATATTTACAGAAATGGGAGACTTTTAGATGGGTTTATTTTAGGTAGTTTTAACCTTCCAGACAGGGAATTTGAGGAGATTGGAGACGCTAGCATTGGAGACAATAAATTGGCATTTCTTAAGATGGACGTGGATAACTTAGGTAAAATCTTCTCTAAACTATCCGAAAAAGAGAGAGGACGGGAGGGGGCATCTATATCTAGGATACGTTCTTTGAGTAATAGATTAGACTTATTCTTTTCAGGTTTCTTAATAAATTATCTTATCGAGAAGGATAAGAAGGGTGAAAATTTATATCCTGTCTTCGTTGGAGGGGATGACCTTTTTATAATAGGTAGCTGGAATAAGGTTGTGGAGTTGACAAAGGAGATTAGAGAAAAATTTAGAGAATATACGGGTAATAATCCATTATTTACAATCTCGGCAGGGTTATCTTTCTTTAGAAGTGATTATCCGGTAATCAGAGCGAGTAGTATAGTAGAAAAGGAGTTAGAAAGGGCAAAGACGTTTGTCTATCCTGGAGAAAAAGAACCAGCCAAAGATAAAATATCTATACTAGAGGAACCTTTACAGTGGAAAGAATTTGATGTGACTTTAGAGCTAAGAGAATATGTCACAGAAGAAGCTAAAAAGTCTAGGTCTATTATATTCAAGATAGAAAGTATAAAAGGATTTAAACCGCTACTAGAGATGTCTCTATATGGTAAGGTTAATGTCCCTGCGGTTTGGCGATTATCTTATTATCTTAGAGAGCATCAACTTATAGCTGAGATGTTAGAGAAAATTATAATAGACAATCTTTTTGAAAAAGAGAAGGTAAGGAACTCAAGACTTATATTTGTAGCTTCAAGGCTTTCAGAGATGGATACCAGAAAATTAGGAGGTCAAAATGAGTAGACAGATGTTTCAAAATCCTAGAGGAGGTAATCCTCAACAAAAAAGAAACCCTGAGGAAGATTGGAGAGAAAAACTTAAAAAATCTCTGGGAAATGATTATATAGATAAGGCCCTAAAATTTGATAGGTTAGACCTAGAGGATTTCAAGGAATTTAATGATAAGATAAAAGCTTTTATCAAAGAAAAAAGAAACGTAGGAACTTCGAGAATGAGAAAAATCTATGAGATAATCAAAGGTGCTAAGGACCAGAAGTCATTGTTAGTATCTCTACCTATGCTTGCATATATTGTAGGGAAGGAATCTGACATAAAAGAAAGAGATCAGATAGGGGAGATAGTACTACTCTTATCTGATTGTATCTACCAAATGAAGCAGGAAGAAGATTTTAAAGGTATACAGAGGTTTGCAGAGGCTTTGGTCGCCTATCATAGATATTTTAATCCAAGAAGTGAGTGAAGGGAGGTTTTGAGATGGAAAGATTTATAGGTAAACTTTTTATAAATGCTGTAATTGAAATTGAAACTGGGCTCCATATAGGTGGTGCTAAGGAGAGTGTAGAGATAGGTGGGCTTGATAATCCTGTCATAAAGACTGTAAATGGTATTCCATATATTCCAGGCTCATCTATCAAGGGTAAAATGCGGTGTGTATTAGAAAGAGTAGAAGGGATAAGAGAGAGTAAAAAACCTGGTGACCCCTGCGGCTGTGGTAATTGTAGTATATGTCTTTTATTTGGTTCTGCAACCTCTGATGACAGTAAGAAGACTCTTACCCGTCTCTGTGTGAGGGATGCATTCTTAAATATAAAGGATTTTGAAGAAAGATTCTCAGAACTTTACAAGAAAGAGATATATACTGAAGAGAAGACAGAAAACGTAATAGATAGGATAACTGGAACTGCAAAACATCCACGCACAATGGAACGTATTCCGGCAGGAACAAAGTTTATTACCGAGATGGTATTAAACTTCTATGAGAATGATAAGGTTGATTCTCTTATAGAAACGTTTATACAGGGATTAAGATTAGTAGAGGATGAATACCTGGGTGGTAGTGGAACAAGAGGGTATGGGAAGATAGGATTTAAAAACTTATCTTTTTCTCTTAAGAAGAGAGAAGACTATATTGGGGAAAATATAAAGGAACCACTACTAAGAACAGAAGTTTCTACCTTTGATGTAAAGGAATTAATAAATAAAGTAAGGAACTCATTAAAAGTGGAGCAAAAGTAATGAACTATAAGATAGTAAAACTACTACCACAGGATGTACTCCGTATAAAAGTAGGGGAAGGAAGATTAGATAAAGTTTCAGCTATAATTCATTCGGATACCCTATTTTCTGCTATAGTAAATTGTTATGTAAAATTATTTGGGGAGGAAGGTCTGAATGACTTTATAAACAGTCTGTTGATATCATCGCTGTTCTACGGCTTACGGATATCTAATAGAACTGAAGATATACTTTTCCTGCCAAAACCTATTGTAGCAATAAATAATATTACTAAAGAACTAAAAAGGATAGAATGGGTATCGGTTAATTTACTAAAGGATATAATATCCTCTTTCGATGGTAAGAAGGCCTATATTGATACTAATAGACTCTCTTTTTTAAATCCTAGATTTGTAATCTCCAAGGAGGAAGAATTTAGGACTTTACCTGAACAGATAGAGTTCACTGATACTTCTCTAGAGCCAAAGGTGTCAATAGAGAGAAGTTCTAATACTGTTAGTAATTTATACTTCCAGGAAGAATTAGAGATTAAAAGTATTTCACTAAAGGATGGAGTAAAATTGTCTCTTTTCTTATACTTTATAACGAAAGATATAGATAGAAAATTTAAGGGGGTCCTAAACCTACTTACAGAGGAAGGTATCGGAGGAGAAAGGTCATCTGGAAAGGGAGTTTTTACTAATTGGGAAGAAGATATCATAGATATCTCTGATACTGGAGATTATGGGGTACTTCTGTCTCTAGCTACTCCTAGAAAAGAGGAAGTTAACAGTCTAGTATATTATGGACTTATAAAGAGAGATGGATTTATATATTATAACGGTCCAGTTGGCATAAAGAGAAAGACTCACTTCAAGATATTAGAGGGTTCTCTAGTTAGGCTTCCATTCATTGGAGAAAATATAGAGGTTTCTCCGGTAGAAGATAAGAGAGTTATCTCTTATGGGAAAGGCTTACATTGGGCTTTGAAAGTGAGGGAGATTAATGAAAATTAAGTTAAAGGTAAAAACTCCAACGTTTATAGGAAGTGGGGATTCTATATCTCCAACACTAGACTTTGTATTTGAAAGGGATCAAGTAATCTTATTAGATATAGATAAGTTAACAGACTGGCTCTATAAAAGTAACCAGGAAATTACTTTGGTAAAGGACCTAGCTCATCTTGTATCAAGAAGAGAGGGTAATATAGAGAGATTCTTAAGAGACTACAAATTAAATATAGCAGACTTCAAAAGAACTTCTTTAAGATTAGCGTTTCAGACAAGTGGTAGAGATATGAGTCAGATATTCAAAAAGATAGATATGCCTATTACAAATAGTTTAGGAGCTTATATCCCTGGAAGTACTATAAAAGGATTAATAAGGTCTGCCTTTATTTTTCAGTTTATAAAGGATAATGGTGGATGGAAAAGGGTAAAAACTCAAACATATATAAGAGAAAACTACCAAGGAAGAAACCGCTCTTATATAGGGGAAGATATATTTCGTAAAGAATTAGATAAAATTTATACAGAAGCTTTAAGATTTATTCAAGTTACAGATAGTAGTTGTTTGCCTTTAGAGAAATTACAGGTGTTCTTACTAGAAAGGATTACCAGAACTAATAAGCCTATACCAAAACTTATAATCGGGCTTCCCCAAAATACTGAACTCTATCTAGAGATAAAGATACTTCCTGGTTTTAAAAAGGCAGAAATACCAGAATACTGGAAGAGTTTATTTGAAGAAGAAACCAAACTTATTAATGTGCTCCAATATTATACATTCACTCTAATGGAACAAGAAAGAATGCTTATTGAGAAGTTACCTAACAGCAGAAGAGGACTACTTGTTACTTTTTACGCTAAATACATAGAGGAACAGACAAGAGCGATAAAAAACAGAGAGAAAAAGTCCCTTGTAAGGATAGGTTTTGGCAAGACATATTACTTCAATTCAATTGGTTATTTCTTCACGGATGAAGAAAAAAGGATATTTAGGATAGGAGGAAACAGAGCCCTCTCTAACTCTCTATTTCCCTCTAGTAGGTGGATAGTAGAAAATAGTCAAGGAGAAAAGGAAATGCCAGGCTTCTGTTCGGTAGAAATTTTATAGAATCGTTGGTATCTATCAGGGTATTTTCTATGATAATCTTAATCTGCCCCATATGTATACCTCCATCTTTTTTCTATTATATTTACAAATTTGGCTCCTTGTATATTATATAAACCTTTGAAATCCTCCTTTACTTACCCCCATTATCTCCCTCATAGTATACTTCGTAGTTCTCATAATATAAAAGATTACCGAATCTTCTTCTGGATTGATTGTATTCATAAGTTCCATCTTTAGTTTTTCAAATTTTGCTTCAGTTATTTCTCCTTCTAAGACAGAGTTCTGAACCCACTCTAGATATTTTCTGCCAATCTTTAAAACCTTATTAACCCTCTCCTCATTAATATCATATACCATAATGAGATACATTTGTTATAAATTATGCCAGTTACCATTCAGAAACTAAAGGTTCATATTCTTCGTCACCTATAAGATGTTTTTCTAGCTTGTATAATTCGAGTCTGATTAATCTCCTATATGATACTTCTCTTCCTATCTTCTTGTAGTTCACCGTAGTCTTTAATTTTTCTTCTAGTTTTTCTATAAAGATCTTCCTCCCTGATTCTTTAAGATAAATACCTCTAAGTTTCTCCTCAAAATCATCTGGGTTTATCATATTCTTGTTAAGTATATAAAAGATTACTCTATCTACTATAATAGGCTTAAATACTTCCGCTATATCTAGATTTAAAGAGAATCTTCGAAAATTAGTAGTATGCAAGAATCCTATCCGTGGGTCTAAATGAGTCTTGTAGATTTCAGATAAAATATAAGTATATAGTAATGAGTTACCAAAACTAATCAGAGCATTCAGTCTATTTTCAGGCGGTCTTTTAGTCCTCTTATCCATAGAAAATTCTTCGCTATTTATGATTAAATCAAAAGAGGAATAGTACACCTCTCTTATATTACCCTCTATAGCCATTAAGCTCTCTATATCTTCTTGCTTATCCAGTAACTCAGCTAACTCTTCAATCTTATCTATATAAGAAGATAGTTCCACACCTCTATTTAGATAATAGTTTAACACCTTTCTTATGTTTAATATAGCGCCAAAAACGAATCTGGTTGCCAATTTGAGTCTCTTTTCTGTATCTAGATAATGTCCTGCCTGTTTAAGAATCATATATCCAGAGTTATAGTGTTCTCTTGGATAGTAGCTTCCAACGTAATATCCATAGTAGTTATAGAAGTGTAAAATTACTTCATTTTGTGTGAAGAATTCTAGAATCTCTTTATTTAGAGTAACCTCTCCAAATAGGTGTATGTCTCTTGTATTTTCTATCGGTATATATTTGTAGTCCCCCTCCTCATTCTCAAAGTATATGGTATTCTGCTTTCTCTTTATCTCTCCATTAGAAAAGATATAAATGCTTTCGCTCATGACCAGCAAAACTCCCTATACGCACAGTTAGTGCAATATTTAATCCTCCTAGCTGGAGGGGGAAGAGGATTCTGAATAATAGCTTCAATATCTCTAAACATCTTTTTAAGTTTTTCTTCTAATTCAGCGTCCAATTCCATAGGAATCCTTTTTCTCTCTTTAGGAAATAAGAGGACTCCTTTTGCTATAACTCCAATCTCTTTTAGTCTATACAGATAAAAGGCAAGTTGAAGCTTTGCGCTTTCTTCAGCTCTTGAAGTTTTCTTTATCTCTCCCACCAATAGACTTTCGTCCTTCACTTTTATAAGGTCTATCACCATATCTTCAAGCTCTATCTTCTTTCTATCCCTATCATAGCTTTCATTATCAATTAGTCTGCCCATCTCTATGAATGGATGGTCCTGGTCAGGGATAATTTGCCTAGACATAAGCCAGGTCTGTCTAAGGCAGATAGAATAGCTCTGTATTATAGTACCAGTAATTTGGACTACCATAGTAGTACCGTGTCTCCTTTAGGCTTAAACCCTGTTATCTTGTCATAATATTCAGAAAGAGAATTTTTACTTACATAACCAAAACCATTGATTATTGGGGGTATGTTTTCTACATTTATAGGGACGGATATTACATATTTATAGAAATCTGTCTTTATCTTACTAAACTCGATCCTGCGTTCTATAAGGTCTTTAATCTCCTTAATTTCAGAAAATCTCTTCCATATATTTTCTGCATCATCATTTAATTCTATAAATACTTCAAGTTTTGGGTAATCTTCATCTATCAACTTAAAATCCTCAATCCCTTTTGTTTCATCAGTACTATTGTATTTTAGTCTATAGATTGCACTAATAAACTCATCAGATATATCGGTAGACTTCTTCTTTTGAACTTCCAGATAGTATGAGTTAACTATATCCAAAAATTCTCTTTCTTCTACTGTTTCTCTTTGGGATAAGATTCTAACTGTTATATCTAGGAGTAGAGGATCGTATATATAAGAGGCATAGGATCTTTTGTCATCCTTTAGATATACAACTATCGTCTTTCCTTTTTCACCCCAATTTCTATTGCATCTTCCCACCGCCTGAATCACCGAATCTAATGGAGCCATATCTCTATATACTACGTCAAAGTCAATATCAACACCAGCCTCAACAAGCTGAGTGGTAACAGCTAATCTAGCCTTTTTCTTTTTTATCATTTCTATGCGTTTTAGCCTATCATAGGGAGTTAGATGTGATGACATATAGATAATCTCTTCATTAGTTTTCTCCTTCAAAAGATTGTAAAAGTTTCCTGCAGAAGTTATCGTATTTAGTACAAATAGATAGCTTTTATTATCCTGAAGTTCTATATTTTCTATAAATTCTTCTAGGGTTATCTTTTTGTCTAGTTGAATCTTTAATACTACTCTGTCCATCTGTCTAAAGTATTTTTCTACATCTACTAATGAGTACATCTTTTCCCTTGGGATAATCAATGGTTGGGTTGCAGTAACAAATATTATGTAGACGTTTAGGTTCTTAGTAAGGGCTATAAATAACTCTCTCAGTAAGAGCCAGTATTTAAATGGAATTGATTGTACCTCATCTAGAATAATAATACTCCCAGCTAACCGATGAAATCTAAGTAAGAGTCTATTTCTATTTGAAATAAGGGTATGAAAGAGTTGAACAAATGTTGTAACTATGATTTCTGAGTTCCATCCCTCGATGAGTAATCTTGCCTCTTCTGGCTCAAACTCGTTATCCTCTGTCTTATAGTAGATGTCTGATAGGTGATGGTGCTTTATTAGTATGTCTGTATCTAAGGGGATATCGCTAGTTTTAAGGATATTCTCTATCTCCTTTGCGTTCTGGTCTATTATGCTTAAGAACGGAAGAGAGTATATAATACGAGGTATATACCCATTTTCTCTATAAATCTTATCCCTAAGCTTTAAAGCAAAAGCTAGAGATGTAAACGTCTTGCCAAGCCCAGTAGGAAGATTTAGAGAGTATATCTTCTGGTTTAGGTCTATATTAGTATTGATTACCTCTCTGTAAGCTTCTTCTCGCAACTGATTTATGTATATATCCTTATATTCTTTGGTTGATTTATACCTATCTACTATAAGGTAAGGAAGCTCTAGTTTTCTTCGCTCTAGTATACTTTTAATGCCTACATCATTTTTATCCGCATCAATAAGAAGAGAAAATACCAGGTTAGATAATAAATACATCTCTATATTTTTCTCCTGTTCTAGTTTTCTAAATTTCCTCCTAAGAATCTTAAGATGCTCTTTTGTATAGGAGACGCTATCTCTTAGCCTCTCTTTATTCAGATTTAGCGTAAATCCATTCCTTTGTAAGATCTCTATAAGGGTAGAAAACTTCTCACTATTGATACTATCTATCTGTTTATAGAGAAGATCTTCATCATCATTGTCTAGGATAGATTCTGATGTAATATCCTCTAGGTCTCCATGGTGTCTTTTTATAGAGAGAAAGGCTATAAATGCAAGGAGTAATTTTTGTTCTTCACTTAAACTTCCATTCTCTTTAAATTCGTCTAATGTAACAAGGAAAGAAGCTACAGAAGAAAGGAGTGAATGATGGGTCTCTTTCATACACTTAAGTTTACTCTGTTTTGCCTCATCGGAGAAGAGATATTCCTGAAAATATCCAGTAGCCTTACCTAAATCATGGCACAGACTACAGACTTTGACTAATCTTTTTATCTCATCCTTTTTAAATAAATGCAAATCTTTTAAAGGAATTTCCTCTAGATTCTTAATTGCCAAGTTAGCAACGTTTATTAGGTGTGTTTCTAAGGGTTTATCAGGGTGGGAGTATAGTCTAGAAGAGATAGATACAGGTTCCATCTTCCCCTTCCCAGATATCCTTTACTTTTGCTATTATCTTATTACCCTGAGATTCGTAGAGAATATCTTCGTACTTTAGTACTATCCGGTCTTGATCCATATCTACCGGGATTCTCTCTTTAAAATACCTATTACCCTCTTTAAGTTTTAATCCTTCTATAAGAATAGAGGTTGGTATAATAGATGAGACTTCTGCTTCTCCTTCTTCCCTTTTCCTAAACTCTAAGGTCCCAAAATAACTAAAGTCTGCAAGAAGTTCGCTTAAGCCTAGGGAGACAGTAAAGAAAGTCTTATGAGATTTTATATTTTTTGCTAGCCTATCAAAGATCTCATCTTCCCTATGTGAGACATAAATCCTATAGGCAGGATCCTTTACAAATTCACTAGGTATTTGAGTTCTTGCTTCATGAGTTCCCTTCTTTGTTGGACGCCAGAAATTTCCTTTGGTGTTTATATAGTTTAATCCAAGTCGTACTTTCTTTATTGGCTTTAGGATTTGTATTGCTATAGCGCATTTGTCCCTAGAGAATACTCTTAGATAATCATTTTTATCGCATCCTATGATAGCCCCTAATATACCTTTTACAGTAGGAGGGGGAGGAAAGGAGAACGTTAGCAGAGAAGATGTGGTATAGAATCTTTTAAAGTGAGCAAAATCTCCCCATATATCAAATATTAAGATCTTCATCTTTGCCTCCTAAAAAGGAAGCTCTTCTAGTGTAACTCCAGTAAGGGCTCCTTGGAAAGAAACCTTTTGACTATTAAGTGACAATTGAACCCTGTCGTCTATCTTGTATCTTATTTTAAGAATGCTATCTTTATTCATGTCTAAAATCTTTGCTAATTCGGTTATATCAAGTACTCCATCAGTTATATCTCTTATCTTTTCATCGTTTTTATCAGAGATAAACCTTATTCTTTTGTCTAGCTCTCCTATATGGTAGTTCTCTTCTTTATGAATCACTTGCAAAAGTAATCTGGGCATCTGTCCAACCTTAGATGTAGAGATAAGATTCTTAGTTCCATTCCAGATAGCTTCCAATAACAACTCTACATCTTCTTCTGTTAGAGGTATATTCTGGGATTTCACTGCGTTTTCATTTACAATACCATAGAAGACGATAAGAGAATAGGGGAGTATATATTTTTCAGTAAAAGTTCCTTGTCTTCTATCTTGAGCAGATGGCATTACAGTAGTTCCTTTTATATAGGCCATATCGATTCTATGAAGTGAGTGGCCGTATTTAAATTGGACAGGACCAGTTAAAGTCATTGTCTTATCTTTTACCGCAGTGGTAGCTCCAAAAAGTCTTACATCTATACATTTCTCGATAAGTTCGTTGTTATCCTTGAATTCTTCTAACCTCTTCTCCTTAGTTCTTAAGTTTCCGTCATCTTCTCTTATCTCTCTTATAAACACCTCTTTACCTTTGTAATCAAAGAGATAATCCCTAACAGTCCTCTTTAGTCTAACATCGGTAACAATATTGATGCCAGTTTCTTCGTCTATACGTGGCTTATTCTCATCTAGAGGATCTCCGTTAGGATTAATATTCGTAGCATCATACAAGAATAAAATTTCTGAGCGATTCTTAACTATTTCACTCATTTTTTATACCTCCTCCACTTCAATTTCTTCTTTTACTAACTCCTTATCAGGATACACAATATTAACAACCTCTTGGACAAGGTTCATTCCACAGGCAAAGTAGAAGTTCATCTCATCTACACTCATCCCCCAGTTATCCCCTGCCAATAATAAATAATGAGACGCTTCCTCTGCCAATATTCTCTTACCCTTATCAAATGCGTTATACTCCTCTAGCTTATTCTGGATCTTAGGTAAGAGCCCAATAAAATCTTTCTTATCCATCTTTAGACTCTTAAGTTCTTTCATAAACGGTTTTGAGTTTCTATCCTTATACTGCTTCCTAAGTAAAAGCTCAGTTAAAGCTCCAAGAAGAAATAATCCCCTCTTTGCAGGAGTTTCAAAGGTAGGATCATATTTCTTAAATAGGTCATCAAAAATTCTTGATTCCATAAGTTTCACCTCCATATCTACTAGATTTAAATTCTCCAAGAAGATAATACTTATAAGAGCATCTCTTACAATATAACGTAGGTTCTGGTCTTTTATAAAATTATCTCTTATCCTCATCATTAAAAAGTTCATTATAAAACTTCTATCTATAGCTCTATCCTTAAAGACAGAATCTACAAGTTCTAAAAAGTATTTATCTAGATCATATTCTCTCTTGTTGGGATCAGACTTTGAAAAAAAGTTTCTTATTGTTTTAAATGTAAAGTTCTCATCAAATAATCTATCTACATACTCTTTAGCCAAAAAGATACGTTTCAATCTAGAGGGAAAGACATCTTCTATCAATAAAAGAATCTTTTCTGCAGACTGTTGTTCCTTTATAAAGAGAAAATTAAGGGTTAATAAATCCTGTGAATCCTTTAAATAATCTAGAATTTCTTCTTCATCAGCTAAATAAGCTCTTTTAACTTCTTTTTTGAGAGAAAATATCTTTGAAGAGTCAACAAATATGTCTACTACATCTTTCATAGCATCCTTTCCTACAATAAATTTAGGAATGAATTGGTAAGTTAGTCCTGCAAATTTAAACTCAAGATTTTCTTTTATAAATCTTTTACCCTCTTCTAGAGCTATCTTACAATCAAGACATACAGGAAAGTTTCTCCAGGCTAAGACTTCTTTAAATCCTCCAACTATAAAGCCAGGCTTATCTAGGGTATAGAATGCATATACTCCTGCATTACCTATAACTACATCCTTCTTCTCTTTGCATATAGAGCATACCTTATCCTCAGAGAAGATCTCTAAGTCTTTTCTTTCTACATTCTTCCTTAATAATCTTCTAAATACTTCAAAGTCTCCAGGATAATAATCTTCTCCATCCTTTTCTATCTTTATAGTTATGAATATAGATTCTTTCTTGGGTATATCTTGGCGTACTTCTCCAATTCTCTGCATGATATACTCTTTATTCTTTTCTAGCTCCTCTTGGATTCTAGTCAAGAATGTACGGTCCTCTGTGCCAAGATTTATATTCTTATCCTTAAGGGTTCTATTAAACCAGCCAAGTATCTTCATTGGAAAAGTTTTCTCTGGTTCTGTAAGTTTAGCAGTAGGTGAAAAGTCAGGTCCATTACCCGAGCCACTTCGATAAAGGTATCTCATTATATAGTCTCTTTTATACTCTTCTACCTCAACATCCGAAAAGTATAGATTATTTCCTTCCTTCTTAAATGTGATAGTAAGCACATTTTTATATTTACCATTGGAATTTGGGTCCTCCACAAGGCTCTCTAAAATGTCCTTATTCTCTCTCTTTATAACTAACTCCCCAAGTTCTTTTACCGCTTCAAGCATCTCTTTCACCTCCTTTCCAAACTTCCCACATTCCAAAACCTTCAGAATTTTTACTTCCTAGACCAGCCTCATAGGTAACAGATATGAGTTCGGGGCTTCCAGATAATTCGTATATGCCAGTCCATCCCTCAATAGGGTTGTTCTTGAAAAAGACTACCGAATGGTTCTTTTTTGGATTAAACCTATAGAGCTTTATATATAAATGGAGATCTTCTGGCTCTTTCTCATATATTAGAAAGTATTTTTTCTTTGCATTCTCCTCTATAAGCCTTTGAAATTCTTCTTCATCCGGCTTGTAGTAATAGACGTTCTTTTTATTCTCTTCTTCTCTTGTGCTATACATCGTTACTGG
>JBMFOH010000035.1:0-14489 GCA_049969715.1 bacterium
CTCTCAGGCCTTTAATGGCAGAGGTAAGAAGCCTTCTTTTAATGCTAATGATATCATTGAGCTTGCCAATAACTCTATCGGAATAGAATCTAAAGCTATGGAAGAGATCCTTATAAGCAATATAAAGAGACTTCTTATGATAGAAGAAGAGATCGATAAATTCGATAAGCTTCTCTCTGATGGCATTAAAGAAGTCGAGATAAATGAGATCAGGATTATTTCTTCTATCCCAGGGATTGGAAATTGCTTGGCTACAAGTTTTGTATGTGAACTTCCTAGCATAGATGCATTTAGAAATAACAGAACTCTTATAGCATTTGTAGGGATTGATCCAGTCACAAAACAATCTGGGAGATACAAATTGGTATACCTACCTTTCTTAGCATCTCTATTGCTATCTGTCTTGCCTGTTCTTCTGTAACATCTTGGTGTAATAAGATTGCCTCTACTATCTGGTTACCTATTGTATATACAGGGGCTAATGATGTCATTGGCTCTTGGAATATCATTGTGATGTCTTTTCCTCTTATCTTTCTAATCTCTTCTCCTTGAGGATTAAGTTTGGTAAGGTCTATAGCCTTACCATCACTATAGAGTATGATCTCTCCCTCTACTATCTCTCCTCTTGGTCCAAGGATTCTTAAGATAGACTGGGCAGTTATACTCTTACCACAGCCTGATTCTCCAACTACACCAAGGGTCTTACCCTTTACTATCTTAAAATCAATTCCATCTATAGCTTTAACTGTACCCTCATCATAGAAAAAGTAGGTCTTAAGATTCTTAACTTCTAATAGAACATTATCTTCCATAATATTTCCCTCCCTATCCTTAGGGATCTGTAGTGAAGCTACAATATGAAATTATTCGCAAATAGTCGCTATTGTGAAATTCATAACTCTCAATCAACGCCAATATCTTCTCCGAGAGAATAAAGCTTTCCATCATCTTTGTAAATATATCTCCAGACAGTCTCAAAAGACGCCATTATATTTTCAAAAGGCATACTATTATCCAATTGGCCTGAAGATGAAGCAGATATTAAACCTCCACCCTTACCAGCTATTTCAAGGAAGCGTTTTGTCTCAGAAATAACTACCTCAGGTGTTGCAAATGATAGAATCTCTACTGCATCTAAGCCACCTACTAAAACTATTTTATTTCCATATTCTTCCTTAAATGATTCATAATCCATTCCTGCTGATATCTCAAGAGGATTAAAACCATCTATACCACAACAGATAAGAGCATCCATAGCTTTGCTTACATTCCCATCAGAATGAAATATAACCTTTATCCCTTTTGAATGAAGTGAATGACAAAATTCATAGATAGAAGGGAATAAGAGTCTTTCTAATATCCCTTTATTATTGGATGGCATAAATCAAGACATTTTGAGCAAGCTCGTATCCAAGCCTCCTCATCACCTATAGGGATAGGTTTCCCTCCAAAATATTCGAGGATATCATCATTGATAAGATAATCAAATATTGGTACCCTATCAGGTATCTCCCTATTTAATACTGCCATTATACGGTCTTTTTTAGTCCAACTCATATATAGCCTACCTATAATGTTCACGTAATTCCTTGTGATAAGGAAGAGCAAATATATCATCAATAAGTTTATTTGCCTGCTCTATAGATGTTACCCATTTGTCTATTAAGACCAATTGAACTAGTAACTCTCGGCTTCCTTTGTTATAGGCTTCTAGTTCGATCTCAACAGGAGCAACTCTATCCCTTAAAATATGGGCAATTATAGGCTTAGGCAATCCTTTAGTCCGGATCCCCTCGATACCACGTTTACTTACGAGGGCAGGGATTTCAACCTCAAAGTCTCTTGGAATTCCAGGTGTATATTCGCCATCGTTCTGTATATTTACAATAATTATCCTAGGAATATCACAGGTAATAGATTCTATAATAGGTATCATTGGTTCACCAGTAGGCTGTTTTATATCTAACTGAAATGCTTTGGCAATCTTTACTGATTGGTCCTCCGCTACAACTCTCAGTCTATTAGGAGTATTAGAAATATAATCAACATATTTCCACCACCACTCCCTTGAATCAGTACCCCATCGTTCTTCAACACTCTTGTCAGAATGGTACCACCATGGCCATGAAGCACCAGTTATACTAGCGGTATCACCAATAGAAATAGCTCCCAACTTACGATATAAATCCATTTTCTTCTTGCCTAACGTGCCTTCTGGGTGGGTCTTCCAATATTCTTCTGCCTTGGTTTTGAGCCACTCATCTATCATAGGGAATATGTCCTGTCCTTTGTAATATGCGTGAGTAAGCCATATAAAGTGGTTCACACCTGCTATCTCAAAAGTCATATACTCCCTTTCAAGACCTAATACATCAGCAATTTCATAAACTCCAGCAAAGCCATAGCAAAGACCAACTAACTTTATATTAGGGTACTTTCGATAGAGATGGGTTGTGCCAGCTAATACAGGATTTGATACTAATAAGTGCCACGCATTAGGACAAATTTCAAGCATATCTTCAGTGATACTTTCAAACAATTTCAACTGATAGTAATTTAGCCAGAATGGTTCGTCGTATAGAATATGTTATATGCTGAATTTAATCGCTCTTCATTTATATCCATAAGGCTTATAGTAGACCCATATAGATTCGGTGTTAAGCATAAGTCATGTATCAATCCAACAGTAAAAGACCCTCCAGCTCCTATAATACTTATCTTAATATCACTCACAGCAAAATGCGCCTCCTTTTTTATCACCTTAGCGATGAGGTCTATGTCCTACAGTAGTTGTACAGTTTCTTATATAGAGAAAGGTAGTCCTGATATACTTTTTCATAAGAAACAGAGACCTTGGGATCCGGTTTAAAGACTCTAATAATTTTTACTGCCCTCTCAACTGCATCTTTGAAATTAGAGAAAATTCCACATCCAATACCTGCTAATATCCCCGCGCCTAAGACAGAAGCCTCACTATAAAGGGGAACTTCGACTGGTAGATTTAATACATCTGATTTCATCTGAAGCCAAATATCGCTCTTAGAAGCTCCACCTAGAGCTCTCACCCTCTCTACAGGGATAGAGAGAGACCTTAATAGGTCTATATTCTCCCTTAGCATAAATGAAACCGCCTCGACTATGGCCCTTATAAAATGAGCTCGGCTATGATTCAAAGTTACACCAACAAATGCTCCTCTAGCATTAGGGTTGAAGTTTGGGCAAAAACTTCCGTTAAAATATGGAATAACTATGAGTCCATCAGACCCAGGTGGTATTTGATTTGCAAGGGATAACATCCTATCATAATCCTCTATTCCATTGATGGAGGGGAAATTGTCTCTAAACCATCTTAATAGAATTCCTGCTGTCTCTGTATATGGCATAAGAATATATTTGTTCGGTATACAATGAGGAGAGCATGGAACTCTTCTTTGAGGATCAAAGATAGGTTCATCGGTAGTAGCTATTATAGCTAAGGCAGTGCCAGTAGTCTCCGTTATAATACCTGGTTTAATATTCCCTGCACCTAAGGCACCTACCATTTGATCCATACCCCCATTTATAACAGGAATACCTGAGGGTAAACCAAGTTCCTTACTAACCTCTAAGTTAATCCTCCCTATCAGAGTATGAGATTCCATAATACTAGGCAGTTTTTCGTGTCCTATACCCAAGATATTTAGCGCATCATCCCACCAATCCCTCTTTACAATACTAAGATAACCAGTAGAGGATGAAACTGAAGGATCAGTAACAAATTCACCTGTTAGCTTCCAGATGAGATAGTCTTTTAGCACAAGAAACTTCGAAGTCTTACCAAAGATATCTGGCTCATTTCTTTTGATCCATAAGATCTTACATATAGGCCACATTGGAGAAACTTCAGGTAATCCGGTAGTTCTATACCATAGTTCGATAGGAATTTCTCTACCAATAATCTCTGATTCTTCTACCGCCCTCGAGTCTAACCAAACTATCACATTTCTTAGTACTTTCCCTTCCTTATCCAAGCAGACTAAGGTCTCTCCCTGACTAGATAGACCAATTGCAACTATTGAGGCAGAAGAAACACTAGATTTTTCTAACACATCTCTTATCCCAGCTTTGCAGCTATTCCAGTATGTATCAGCATAAGATTCTACTCTGTTATTTGAGGAAGTCTTCAGTGAATACTCCTGGATAGATAAAGAAACAAGCCCCCCTTTTTCATTAATCAATCCAACCTTAATCGAAGTAGTACCTATATCTATCCCCAATAGATACATAGGGCTACTCTACCTGTAGTGTTCTCTCATCTCTTTATGATATGGTAGAGATAGTATTTCTTCTAGAAAAGCTCTTGCCTGTTTCTCACTCTTTGTCCAGGGGTCCATAAGGATAAGCTGAAGGAGTTTCTCTTTACTACCCTCTATATAAGCGGATAGTTCCATTTCTACCGGCGCTACTCTTTCTCTCAGTATGAGACCAATAATTGACTTTGGTAAACCATTAATCTTTATCCCCTGAATCCCTTTCTTACTGACCAGCGCAGGTATCTCTACTTCAAAGTCCTGTGGAATCTCCTCTATGAACTTTCCAATGTTTGGTATATTTACTTGCAATATTCTTGGTATATCAAGGGCTATAGATTCTACAAGAGGGATAATAACTTCTCCCGAGCTCTTTGGTGGATAGACTTCCGTTAACTTCACAGAACTATCTTTGGCTAACCTGTTCATTTCTTCTATACGTTGTTTCCCATCCACAAAATATCCTTCATACCAAGTCTTAGGGTCTTCCTTCCATCTCTTTTCTGTCTCGTCATCTATGTGATACCACCAAGGCCAAGTCCCTCCACCAGGTGTTGCGGTATCTCCAATTGGATATAATCCAAATCTCTTATACACATCTACTGGCTTAGGTCCCATATGATCGCTGAATCCACAAGTCTTCCAATAGTCTTGTGCCTTTTCTTCAATCCATTTATCTAGCAATGGATAAGCATTCTCCCCTTTATAAGTAAAATGAGTAAGAAAGACAAAATGGTTTACACCAGGAATCTGAAAGCTTATGTACTCTTTCTCTAGACCAAGGACACTTGCTATATGGTATATACCAGTAAAACCGTGACAGAGTCCTACAAGCTTTATATCTTTATACTTTCTAGATAAGTAAGTTATACCTGCTAGAACTGGATTTGCGACCTGAATATACCAAGCTGACGGACATAATTCTTGCATATTATCTAATATAGATTCAAATAATCTAAACTGGTAAAAGTTTATCCAGAAAGCCTCATCATGGACTATATGAAAACTTCCGCCAAATCTATAACCGTACTTAAATGCTATAGACCAACCTTCTCTAAGTCTATCGTGACTAGCAGATAGAGCAGAGTTTATAATAAAGTCTGCACCTCTTAGAGACTCTCTTAGGTCTAGTGTTTTTTCTAAATTTAGTCTAACCCCAAGTTCTTCAGCATACCTCTTACATAGGGTATATACAGTATCTAGTCTCTTCTCATTTATATCCATAAAACTGATCGTACTTCCCTCAAGACTTGGTGTGAGGCATATATCTCTAACAAGTCCAAGAGAAAAGACTGCGCTTCCTGCACCTATAATACTTATTTTTATACTCATATCTTTCCCTCCATCACTTTACTGTTGTAATGGTAAATATACTCTTAGGTGGAACAGCAAAAAATATGCCATTATACGGGTAATTCTGAGTTTTCATCCTAAGTTCCTCAACCTTCGCACAATTTTCCTCTTCGCTAGTTCTATAGTAGGATAAAACCTTATCCTCTATCTCCCCCTCTATAGAACCGTTAAGATATAAACTCTCCGATGAAAGGTTCATACCAACTATTGTTAATTCTTTCTTGTCATCATCTGTAAATGCCAAGATTCTTATTTTATCAGATCCCAAGATAGTTCTTACCTTTACAAAACTAGGTCTAACAAATCTATATACCTGCTTAGCGGAGTAGTATCTTTTCTTCGGGGTAAAGACCCTCTGCCCTCTCCTTATTAGACCATATATAGTCCAGGCTTTATCATGATCATGATAGTTGTCGTAGGCATCCCAGTATATTGCTCCGTTAAATCCTCCCTCTAAGATATTAAAGAGTCTATAGGTAGTTATCCATGCTACATACCATTCCATCTCTCCAGATTGGTCTAGATCTCCATACTCACCCATCCAGATACTACATTTCTTACAGAGACTTTCCTTTACCGTATCAACGAACCCTTTAAGGGTCTCTACTGGTATATTAGAGTACATATGCATAGATATTACACCAATCTTTTGAGAGATCTCTGGATCATTTATTAGGTGCTTTATATAGTCAGTATTGAAGAATGCCTGCTCAGTTAAAACAAGTTTTATATCTCCTAGCCCATCTTCAAATCTATTAATTAGAGCCTTAATGATCTTAGCAAATTCTCCAGAGTCTACCTTCGGACCTTCTGGAGGTCCTATGTCTGTCTCATTTAGAGGACCAAAGAGAGTAAACTTTATACCTTCTCTATTCTTTACCCAATCTAAAAAAGAGTACATCATTTCTACAAAATAGTCATATCTAACTAAAGTCTTTCCATCACTAGTCATCCAAGAAGGGACTATTCCACTAGCGGTTATGTAAGGGCTTATCCCCCTTTCATTTAGGTATCTCATCATACCCCATCCATTCTCAAAGTCTTTACTCTTATAGACCTTTTCATAGTTCTTTTGGTTTAGAGAAGATGGTCCTAATGTATCATCAGGATCTATCCAGTTAGATTTGCCATATACATCAATTCTAAAGAGCCTAGCTCCAAGATCATCGATTAAAAGATCTAATACTGGTTTTAGAGATCCATTTTCCCAGTATTTAGAATTTATATTTACACCAAAACCATCTATCTTCTGATATTTCTCAGATAGATCTATTTTGAAAGGGATAACCTCTAAGGGTTTCATAATAACCTCCCATTACTTTAATATTTGTAAGGGTCCATAGCATCTCTTAAACCATCCCCCATAAAATTGAAGGCAACAACAGTAATTATCACAAAGAAGCTTGGAATGAGTAACCAAGGGTGCAATACTAGTGTTCTGAAATTTTGTGCTTGTTGTAGGAGAACCCCCCAGCTAACTACCGGAGGACGAAGTCCTAAGCCTAAAAAGCTTAGAGCAGTTTCTCCTAAAATCATACCTGGTATAGACATAGTAATACTAACTATTAGTAAACTGGCTGTAGAGGGAAGGATATGCCTTAGTATTATTCTTGATTCACTAGCTCCAGCAAGTCTAGCAGCAGTAACAAAATCCTCTTCCCTTAACTCTAAAACTTTCCCTCTAACGGTTCTTGCAGTTCCACACCAACCAAAAAGTGAGAGTATTATAGTAATGCCAAAGTATACTTTAACTGCAGACCAGTCTGGAGGCAGAGCAGCTGCTAAAGCCATCCAAAGAGGCAATGTAGGTAAAGAGATAAGAAAATCTATAATTCTTTGAATAGCCATATCTACTGTTCCACTATAATATCCGGATATTCCTCCTAGTATAATACCTAAAGTGAATGATAGAAAAACTCCAATAAGTCCTACAGATAAAGAGATTCTAGAGGCCATAATGATTCTAGAGTAGAGATCTCTTCCAAGATTATCTGTTCCGAATAGAAAGAGAATATTAGGTTCGTCTATGCCAAATAGATGTATATCCGATCCAAATATACCCCAAAGCCTATACCTATTTCCTCGAATGAACAATCTTATAGAATATCTCTTTGTCTTATCCTCTGTATAGACCTTCTCCCAAGTAATCGGATCTCTCTCAAATTTTAAACCGTAGACAAATGGGACTAGATGAAATCTTCCATTTTCATCTACAAAGTGTATCTTAGTTGGAGGTAAGAATACTCGATCTTTATCCTCTTTGAACGGGTCTTGAGTACAGAAGAACTCTGCAAATATGGCTATTGTATATAAAATAAAGAGTATAATCATTCCTAAAACAGCCAATTTATGTTTTTTAAACCTCCACCATATAAGTTCCCACTGACTAGCGGTATATATATCTTCACCTGTTCTATTAACTCTTCTTTTCCACATAGATATCACCTACTATCCATACCTTATCCTTGGGTCTAATATAGCAAGGAGCATATCAGAGATGAATGTTCCAAATACTGTCATACCAGCAAGTAATAAAACGATGCTACCTCCTAGATACATATCCTGAGTTATAAGACTCTGAAGTAAAAGGGGGCCTAGTGTAGGAAGATTGAGGACTATACCTACTATACTCTCCGAAGATATTACCCAAGGGATATCCCATCCTATTGTACTTACTACAGGATTTAGAGCTATCCTTACAGGATACTTCCAAAGTAGTTTCTTCTCTGGAACGCCCTTAGCCCTGGCGGTGATTACATACTGTTTTCTTAACTCGTCCAATAGACAGCCTCTTAATACCCTTATCACTGAGGCAGTGCTAGATATAGCCACTATTACTATAGGTATCCAGAGGTGTTTAACCATATCTAAAAACTTGCCTATACTCCAAGGTGCAGTGGCATACTGAGGTGAGAAGATACTGCCGATATTCAGGTTAAAGTATCTATAAGCTAGAAACATTAATATAAGAGCTAGAAGGAATTGCGGTATCGACATACCTAAAAAACTTATCCCAGAAAATACAAAATCTCCAATAGAGTACTGATGAGTTGCAGAGTATATCCCTACAGGTATAGATACTAGGTATATAAATATGACACTTAAAAGAGCAATACTAAGGGTAATTGGTAATCTCTCTAAAATGAGATCTTTTACAGGTTTTCTCCAGGCTAGAGATTGTCCAAGATCTCCATAAAAGACTATACGTTCCATCCATCTTAAATAACGTATATATTCAGGTTGGTCTAGTCCATATAGCCTTCTGAGTTGAGCCTCATAGGCTACCCTGTCTGCAGGACCCCTTCCGCTCTGCACCAACCTATTTACATATGTAGTTACAAAATCTCCCGGTGGTAGTTCAATAATGATAAATGTTAGAAGAGATATTATCCAGAGTGTAACAACCATATAAAAGAGTCTTCTTATAATATAACTTAGAAACATAACGTTCCTCCTCCAGGATTGTAATAAGGGGGCTCCAATACAGAGCCCCCAGAGAGACTACTTCTGCCAATCAAAGAGTGGAGGTTCAAGATATATGGCTTCTGTATAATAGTAATCGATCCAAGCGGTTCCCGCTATACCTCCTCCAAGTCCGGTTGGTGGAAAGTTTCTTATGTTCTTCCTTATAACGATAGGACCTGGAACCATACCCACAAGACCAATAGTTAATAGCTGTTCAGTGCTCCATCTAATTATCTCTTTACCTAGTCGAGCCATATCAGAGAATGACCTGGCGACTTCAAGTTGTTCCCACTTCTTAGTGACCTTTAGTATGTCCTCTGGTGGTTTCTCTCCAATCTTACCGTCAGTTAAATACCACTTTACCCACAGAGGACCCCAGGCACCATCGCTCCAGTCGTGATAGAGGACATAATGGTTAGGAGCCATAAAGAGATTATCATCTGTGCAAGCAGCTCCACCTCCTAGGGATAACTGATGAAGATTCCCTGTAACTCTCTGATCCCAGAGATCCCCACTAGAACTCTTTATAGTTACATCTAAGCCTATAGCCTTCCAATATTTGACTAAAAGCTCTGCTGTAGCAGAAACATCGTAACCTTCCGCAGTACCTGTAGCAGTATCAAATATTAAAGATAGTTTCTTACCGTCTGGCCTTAGTCTAAATCCATCTGGTCCCTTCTTTAGACCCATACTGTCTAAGAGTTTATTCGCCTTAGCAGGATCATACTGAGTATATGTCTTCTCTAACCCCTTAGTGTAGAACATAGAGATAGGTAAGACGGTACTTGCAGTTGGAGTTCCTTTGCCGAAGAAGAGTATATCATTCATCTCATCCCTATTAATAGCAAGAGATAAAGCGATCCTGAATCTCTTATCCTGGAATATCTTTCTTAGGGTCAGGTCATCCTTGTATGTCTGATTTACAGATACACATAATCCCCCAGCCCTATTTGCATATGGATAAATAAGAACTTTGTACTGACCCTTTTCTGCATTTTTGGCTAGGGCAGGATAGTTTGCAGTAGCTATTCCAGGGGCAAAATCAAGTTCCCCTGCTATTGCCATACTCTCGTAGACTTCATCACTAGAGACCATCTTTATAATGATTCTATCTAGATATGGTAACTGCTTTCCCTCAGTGTCTACCTTCCAATAGTAGGGATTCCTCTCTAAGACTATCTGAGTCTGTGATCTCTCCTTAAGTATATAAGGAGAGAGCGTCGGCATCTCGCATACACCACCCCACCCATGCCTAGCCTTTTCTCCAAAGAGTTCGTACCAGAATTTAAATCCTGCTTTTTTTGCCATTTCATCTAGTTTCTTGGGATCTGTATACTTGGGATGGAATTGCCTTAGATAATGCTTAGGATATTGACACATCTCTTCAGGACCCCAAGTAGCGAGTTTATAAAGTATAGCTGGATTTGGCGCAGCAAACTCTATTCGAACAGTATAGTCATCAACCTTCTTAAACTTCCACACCTGTCCCCCTAATATCCATCTCCTATCTATCGTCGGTGTGAGATCTTTGTTTAGAAGTATATCTTCATACCAGAACATTATGTCATCTGCAGTGAATGGTTCTCCATCTGACCATTTTAGACCTTTTCTTAGATATAGCGTTATAGACTTTAGGTCCCTAGATATATCCCAATTCTTTATTACATTTGGAACATTTGGTCTAGGACGTGCCTCTTCTAGAGTTAGTCCCACATTTGGTCTTAAAGGTGCCTCCATGTTGTTTATATGTAAGGCATAACCCTGCGAATCTGAAGCAGAAGAAGCGGTAGTTACAGCTCCTCCGTAGACACCAGATTTTTCAAAGGGGTTTACAACCAAGGGCTCTTCGGGTAATCTATCCTCTACTGGAGGAAGTTTTCCCTGTTTTACAAGTTCTGCTAACATAGGAGATTCTTGATACTTACTTATCTTCTTTCCTGTAAGTTCTGTGTACTCTTGGGGTGTACTATAGATCCATCTATGGGTCTTGGCCTTTGCATACTCTTCATCACTGGCAGGAACCCAGGTATAGGGATAACTCTTTTTAGCCTGGGCAAAGGCACTAACCTGCCATAAACTAGTTAACAAGATACTCAATACCACTAATAATGATGCTAACTTCCTCATAATAATTCCCTCCTTCTATAAAAATTTTAATTAAACTAATTCAATATTAAGGACCTTACAGAGATCACGGATCTCTTCTTTATGGTCCCCGTAAATTACAAGGTAATGCTGAGAGACAATCTTCTGGGCAAACTCTTCTACTGGAACATCTAGTTTGATTTCAAGGCTTGGGAAGAATGGAGCAGGGGCTTCCCAGCCGAGCTCTTCCCATCTTCTTGGGGGCAGTCCCTCGCCGGTTACCATATGGAGTTTGTAGCTATCTCCTTTTGAGAATAGCCTAACTAAAGTTAAAGGACCCGTCTTCATCCTTGAGACATTCATAGCACCTTCTGATAACCCTCCCCATCCGGCATACCTAGTGACACAAACCTTACCCTCTGTAGCCCCAGGCGGAACAAAACCGCAGATACCTACTAAGATCCTATCTTTCATAAACTCATACATCTCTACATAAGGAGCAGGTTGACCAGTGAGATAATTTATTATAAGCTGGGTAACTGCACCCAAGGTGTCATCCTCACATATAACAGGTAGTTCTTCTGATAACATTGTAAGTATCATACAGGGTGGAAAGTTCATATATTTTTTCATACCTTCGACGCATTTTATAGAGATAGCGTTATAAGATCCTTCTTTTATCCTTTCTTTGATTGCTAAATATATACGGATAGCATTTACAAGAGCTTCTTCTCGAACATCTGGATTGATATTCCAAGACTTTTTCTTCTCTTCAAGAAGATCTTGAACATCCCTATGAGAGACCTTCTCCATCTTTTGGACTATCTCAAGCATATCGAATACCTCTACTTCAGGTCCTATCTTTGCCCTTAGAGACATACCATCAAACATACAGACATAGAGACCCATATCTGCATATCCCATCATACCAACCTTAGAATGTCTCAACTTTTTAATCGTCTTAGCAACCTTAGAAAAGGTAAGGACCTTGTCTATAGACATTGGCGAATCAGGAAAATCATATATGTACTTAAACTTATAACCCATAGCCTCTAATGTCCATCTTAATCCACTAGTTCCAGCCTGGGAGGCTGGCGAAACTAGAGAGCCATTTTGGGTATATCCACCTAATCCCCAAAGAAGTATCGGTTTATCTCTGAACTCATCAGTAACTCTTATAACTATAGGGGATTCGATCCAGCTAGCTATACAGAGGATTAAGAAATCGAAGTCTTCTTTCTTTAAATCTCCTATAGCCCTATCCGCTTCTTCGAACGTTCCTACAGGAGGAGTATAGACTAACTCTAATCCAGCCTTCTCTAATTCTTCTCTAGCTTTTTCCGATCTTCTTTCTATAACTTCCCTAGGATATGACACACAACCAAAACCTACAAAACCCGCCTTTACCCTATCCATAGAGACCTCCTATTTTAGTTCCTTCATCGCGGACTCTACTGAGGCATCATCATGGACTATCTTACATATAGCTCTAAGGATAGGTACGGGGTCTTTCGCCTCCCATATATTACGTCCCATAGAGACTCCACCTGCTCCACAATCCATAGCCTCCCTGATGAATTTTAAAAGTACTTCTGGATCATCTGAGGCTGGACCACTAAGGACTAAGTATGGAACAGGACAATATTTCACTACTTCTTTGAATGATTCAGGATCACCAGTATAGTATCCCTTTACGATATCTGCCCCTACTTCAGCTGCTACCCTGGCAGAAAATTTTATAACTTCAGGATCCTTTGGCCATTCCCTCTCTGCTTTTGTCTCAAACTGATGGATTAATATGTCTGGAGGTATCATTTCTATCATAAGAGGCATTCCCCACAGGTCGCATAATTCACTCACTTTTCCGTTCTTTTCTATGAGATCTGCCTCTCTAGGCACACCTATAACCCCAAAGGTGGCTACAGCATCGGCACCAAACCTAAGAGCTTGCTCTACTGAGGAGATTAAATGATCATTAGTTAGATCTGGCCCTATAGATGTCGCTGTTCCATCTATCCTTAGCATAAATGAAATATTTCCTGCGACCTCTTTGTATACCTGCTTAGCTATCCCAGGGGTAACTAGAACAGCATCTGCGCCTCCATCTGTTGCCATCTTTACTATCCTCTTTGGATCTTCTAGACCCTTCATAGGCTTGATACATATGCCATGATCAAGTGTAACAAGGACAAATCGCTTAGATCTAGACTTAAACAATCTTGCCAATCTAATCTCTTTTCCTATCATTTGATACACCATCCTTTCTTTTTTATGATAAGATCACCTTAATACCTTTAGATTCTAGTGCTTTAACCTCTTCAGGATTAGCCTCTCGGTTAGTAACAAGGATATCTATATACTCTGGAGAAGTAATAGGCACTACCCCCCTTTTCCCCACTTTCGTATAGTCTGCTACAATAATCACCTCCTCTGAATGTTCTGCCATTATCCTTGTAACCCCAGCATTCTCTGGATCATGAGAAGTAACACCTTTCTCAGCAGTAATGCCATCTGCTCCAATAATAGCTATTGAAGCCTTATAAAGCTGTACCTCTTCTTCAGCTATTGAACCAACAAAACATTCTTCATGGAACTGATAGAGACCTCCAATCCCTACTATCCGAAGATATGGACATGTCCCTAGCTCTCTAATAACTGGTAAAGAATTAGTAATAACCATTATCCTTTCTCCATTTATTGGCTCATATCGTCTTGCTAGTTCTCTTGCTATGTATAAAGCAGTAGAACCTGTATCAAAGAAAATAACTTTCTCTTCCTTCTTACTTTTGATCAATTCTACTGTGGCTTTAGCGATTCTCTTTTTCTCCTCTTGACGAACCCCTAACTTCATCTCTAGAGTAGAGATATAAGATGATCTTGTAGATAGCTTTATACTTCCATAACCCCTTGATATAATCCCCTTGGATTCTAAAATACGTAGGTCTCTTGTTATTGAAGCATAGGGAATATCTTTGAGATGAGACAAAAGTTCCTTGATAGATAACTCTTGTTTCTCTCTAATTATCTCTAATATTCTAATCCTTCTCTCTTCTGTTTTTAACATTTGTTGCTCCATAACAATAAAATTTTGTTTATATTTTACACTATATAGTCAAGAGTTGTCAATATATAAACAGCAAATTTAAATTAAAATATAATTAAAATCTTGTAAAATCAAAATGATATATAAAATAATTAAAATAAAATTTGCAATGATTTTACAGATAAAAGATGAGAAAACTTTTAAATTGATGAATAAGTAAATATGTTATATTTTTATTAATAATCTATCTTCCG
>JBMFOH010000036.1:0-14436 GCA_049969715.1 bacterium
AGGGGGATGAAGTCAGAGGAAGGTTTATTAAATTTTGTATATGTAACTCAGGAGATATGGAGGGATAATGCTAAGGGGGAGATAGATTTGAAGAGTTTAATAGCATAAGAGAAAATCTAAAAGAAGATAGAAGAAGATAGAATAGATCAACCATTTATGCAAGAATCATACAAGAAACTATAGATATTCAGCTTCAGGTGTAAGGAAATCGCTAAACTGAGCCATGTTCATCCTGTAGTATACCCCACCTAGGGCAAGAAGCTCATTATGGGTATTCTTTTCTACCATCCTAACATTTTCTATGACTACTATAGTGTCTGCCTCCCTTATCGTAGATAATCTGTGTGCGATAACAAACGCAGTTCTTCCCGCAAGAAGTCTTCTTAGTGCACTAGGTATATACCTCTGTAAATATAAGAAAACTGGGTACGCCGAGAGCCTTCTTCTAAGCCATAGATACTATATCAGAATATCAAATAGTTGACAATGTATTGATAATAGAGATATCATACAGGTATGAGAGTTGGACTAGGTTACAGTGTGTTAAAAGACCCATACCAGGCAGGCAAAGAAGCTGCCAGAGAGGCAGTGCTAGTCTCAGGAGACCCTGTTATTACATTTCTTTTTACTACTTATTACAACGATCCCGAGGCTCTATTCAAAGGAGTAAAGGAGAATGTAAGGAATTCTAAGATAATAGGCGCTTCAAATGAATATATTATTGTATATGACAGGTTGATATCTAAAGGGGTTGGAGTACTATCTATAAGTGGTTCTGAGATCACAGCTGATACATATACAGAAGAGAATATAGGTGAAGACGCTGTTAGAATGGGTGAACAAGCAGGGAGAACCCTACTAAATAGTGGGATAGATAAAGGGATACTAGTTATTCTCTTTGCTAGGAGAACTATAGATATATATGAATTATTATCTGGGCTGTATAATGTTATAGGCCCATCCTTTAGATATGTGGGAGGAGGTTACGGTAAAGACCCAAAGAGTAAAGACTTTTACAGTTATACAGATGATGGAATAAGTAAGGGTCCTATAAATATTGCACTTATTGGCGGATTAGAGGCAAATATAACTTTAGGTCATGGTTTCAGTAGTATGAAAGATCCTCTTATCATCACAAGGACTTCTGGAAATAGAATCATAGAAATAGATGGGATGCCAGCCAGCGATGTGTATCTTGAAAGATTGAGTGATAACATAGATAAAGACTTATTCTCTTATATGGTCCTTCATCCCCTAGGTTTTCCAAGTCTAGCAGGGGAATATTTGATACGCGATCCTATTAAACTTAACTCCGATAAAAGTATATCTTTCGCCACAAAGATTCATAAAGGTTCAGTAGGTTATATAATGAAGGGAAATGTACATCATCTTATTGAATCCTCAAGATCCATAGCTAAAAAGGCGGTTAGAGGAATTTCAGGAGAGAGGTTTTCTCTTGTATTTGACTGTATATCTCGATATTCACTTATGGGAGACAGGTTTAAACTAGAATTAGAAGCAATTAGAGATTCTATAGGATTAGATGTTCCTATGATTGGAATGCTTACTTGGGGCGAAATAGGAGGAGATAGCTCTCCTGTATTTCATAATAAAACTACAGTAATAGTGGTTGGAGGAAAAAAAGAAGAGCTATTAGAAGATTATAATAATGATAAGGAGGTGGTAACTCCCAGGACCTTAAATATAGAGTTATCCATCCTCCACGAGATAGCCTCTTTTTCTTTTTCCGGATCTAGGAAGGGTTTTGGTAGAGAGGTGATAGAAAAAACAAAAAGACTTTTAGGGGTAAAACGCTCTGCACTACTAGAGAAGGTAAAGAAGGGTTATAGATTGTCTGGCTCATGGGGATTTCAGGATGTTAAAGATGTGTTAGAAAATTCAAGTAAAGAGAGCCCCAATCAATTGTCTTTTCTGCTAGGAGAGGAAGGTAGATTTGGTTTACTCTATCTTGAGAAGGGTACCTCTATAAGCAATAGAGAAAAACGAATCTATACTATCTTCGCTAGAAGGGTAGAAGATATATTTATGATGATAGATAATATTATAAAGATAAAGCGGACAGAAAGAGCTCTTAGGAAATTGGCCCTTAAGGACGAGTTAACTAAACTCTATAACAGAAGAGGATTCTTAACCCTAGGAGAACAGCATCTGAGACTTAGTGAAAGATTAAAGAGAAAGAGTATACTTCTTTATATAGATGTAGATAACCTAAAGTGGATCAATGATAACCTAGGACATAATGAAGGAGACAAGGTATTAATAGAAGTCTCTTTATTATTGAAGAGAGCCTTTAGGAAGTCCGATATAATAGCAAGAATAGGTGGCGATGAGTTCGTCGTTTTAGGTTTAGAAACTTCAGATAATAACGAAGAAAAACTAAAGAAAAGATTAGAAGAAAAGGTTGAGGACTATAATAGAAGAAGACACTTATATAACCTCTCCTTGAGCATTGGGGTAGTTTCTTATGACCCTAGTAACCCTATCTCTCTTAAGACATTACTAGAGGAAGCAGATAGACAGATGTATTTAGAAAAAAGGAATAGAAAAGGCTAGATTCAATAGAAGAGAAAACTCTCGTGTTTCATAATCTCCCTTGTTATTGATATATCCTTTCTAATCTGCTCTACTAATGCATCTATACTCTTGAATCTTACTTCTGGCCTTAGCCATTCTATTAAGTTGATCCTCATAAATCTGTCATAAATATCTCCACTAAAATCTAAAAGATGAGTCTCAACTACAGCCATCTGGTCAGCTCTCACTGTAGGTGCAATACCAATACTTGTAACCCCTATATACCTTCTTCCATCTTCTATCTCTCCTATAGAGGCATATACCCCAAACCTTGGTATCAGGATACCTTCTGGAGGAAGGATGTTAGCAGTGGGAAACCCAAGTTCTTTGCCTAACCCCTTTCCTCTAAGAACCCTCCCCTTTATAGAAAATGGTCTTCCTAACATTTCATTGGCATCTTTTATATTTCCCTTTTTTAGTTCCTCCCTTATCCTTGAACTACTTATGGGACGATCTTTATACTCTACTGGGGGAACTACCAGCACCTTAAAACCATAAGTTTCTCCTAGATTTTTCAAGAGATTTACATCTCCTATACGAGCCTTCCCAAATTGGAAATTGTATCCAACTATTATCTCCTTTATATTGAATCTTTTTATCAACTCTTCTACAAACTCTATAGGAAGTTTCTTAGAAAACTCTTCATTAAACTGAATCAAAACGGTATAGGAATGGGGAAACTTCTCTATAAGTTTTATCCTATCTTCTAGGTCCATAATAAGACCTATATGGCTCTTTGTGATTACATCAGAAGGATGAGGGTGAAATGTTATCACAACCCCAGGTAATCCTAATGTCAAGGACTTATCTACAAGCGAATTAAGTATCTTCTGATGTCCCTTATGCACCCCATCGAATACCCCTAACGTTACTATTGTAGGCTTATCTATCTGTATCTCTTCCCAAATTATCAATATCAGTTCCTTTCAGTTACTATTGGGACTAAAATGTCTTGAGAGATATTTCCCACCCCTAAACATTTTCCATCATACCATACCGAAACGAACTCTTTCCTAAATGGAAACGGTCTATATAGTTGCACAGACCTTCCAGTTATAAACTGATCCTTTTGGATCTTAGTTATAAGCTCTACTTTTTTTAGTTCTATATCTTCCAATGGCATAAAGTATCTATCGATTGGGTCCTTTCCCTCAAGGATCCTAGTTATAGGGTATGCCTGAGCCACACTTATATTCCCAACCTTCATCCTTATTAGTGAAAACATATGTGCCCCTACTCCCAATCTCTCTCCTACGTCATTACAAAGTGTTCTCACGTATGTTCCTCTATAACAGACCACATCCATAGTGATTTTAGGATATCTACCTTCCTCTATATCTAGAACCTTTATCTCTTTTATTGTCACTTTTCTAGGACTTCTAGGAACCTCCTTACCTTCTCTAGCAATCTCATATAGTTTCTTACCTTTATATCGAATAGTAGAATACATAGGGGGAACCTGAAGTATCTCTCCAACAAAATCCTTCAAGATATCATTCAATCCAGATAAGCTAGCACCTTCGCTAAACCTAATTGGCATTCCAGCAGCATCTTGCGTATTGGTGGATATTCCGAAGAGAGCCTCTACTCTATAGACACGTTCCTGACTTGTAAAGTAATCAAAAAGTTTAGTTGCTTCACCAATAGCTATTTGAAGTAATCCTGTAGCTATTGGGTCAAGTACCCCTAGATGTCCAATATGTTCTATTTTATACTTACGCTTTAACAATTCTACTATTCTAAATGACGTGAGAAGTGGAGGTTTTATTATATTTATAATTCCACTCAAGGTCTTCCTCCTAACAGGTTCTTTATTTTTTCTATCGTTTCTATAATAATATCCTTGCTGGACTTTGGAAGATCAAAGGCTGCTGCTCCTCTATGCCCTCCTCCTCCTAAAAGACGAGCTATTGAGCCAACATCTGCATCCTTACTTCTTAAACTAACTCTAAATTTATCCTTATGCTCCTTGACCAAAGCTATAGTATCAACCTCAGAGATTCTCAATATCATGTCCAAAAGGGAAGAGGTATTGTTCTGAAATATCTTGTCTTCCATAATTTCTAAAGGAATAAACCCCCATGCCAGTCTAGATTCTTTATCTATCTTTATCTCCTTCAGTATATCTATATAGATACACATAAGTTCATACGGGATAGAATAAAGTAATCTCATAGCAATATCTCCAGGGAGGATTCCAACATCAACTATCTTGGAAGCAATATCAAATGTCTCCTTTGTGGTATTGTTATACATAAATCCACCTGTATCTGAGATGAGACCATAGTATAACACGGTAGCTATGTCTTTATCTAAACTTAGGTCTTTAACTAGATTAAATATAACCTCACTTGTACTAGAGGAGCTTGGTATTACTAGATTTATACTTCCGAAGAATGTATTATCTGGATGGTGGTCGATATTCACTATAGTAGACGGTAGGACCTTATATGCATCTCCTATTCTTTCTAGATTACTTGCATCTAGCACGAATGCTATATCTGCCTCTATTCCTTCCCATTTGTTTTTTATCTCTGTAGCTCCTGGAAGCTTTAAAAATTGATCAGGAATCCTGTCAGATATATATGGATAAACTTCTTTCCCTAAAAGGACAAGAGCCCTTGAAAGTCCTACTACAGAACCTATTGCATCTCCGTCGGGATATATATGGGAAGTTACAAGGAATCTTCTCTTTTCTTTTATTATTTTATTTATCTGAGCTATAGTAGCTAAATCCTCAGCTTTCATGTGTAACTTTCTCTATATAATTTGCAAGCCATACACCTCTTTCAATAGAGTAATCAAGCACAAAGGTAATCTCGGGGGTTCTTCTTATATTTAGTCTATGAGCAAGTTCTGTCCTAATGAATCCTGAAGCATTCTTTATAGCCTCAAATGAGTGTTCTTTTACTTCTTTCTCCCCCATAATACTTATAAAGACTTTGGCATATCTCATATCCTTAGATACATTGACCTCTGTGACAGTGACAAAACCTATCCGTGGGTCTTTCATTTTGAATATAATATCACTTACCTCTTTCCTTATTAACTCTCCCAATCTTTCTGACCTTAATGGTCTCATTGTTCCCTCCGTTCTAAAAAAGTTCTATCGAATAATCGACCAGTTCTAACCCATTCTCTTTAGATATATAGTTGATTATATCTGAGAAAACTGTATCTATCTCTTTTCTACCATCCTCTATACAGGCAATACCGATAACCGTCTTCTGCCACTTATCTTTATATTCTATCTCAGTTACTGAAGCGTTAAAATTATTTCTCAATCTCTTTATAAGACTTTGAAGATATCTCCGTTTATCCTTTAGGCTTAATGCATTTGGTATATAAAGTTCTATCTCACATAATCCTATTACCATAGCTATTCATAAGTATAACTTTCTATAATATCCTTTTCCTTATAATCTCCAAATCCTTCTATAAATATTCCGCATTCATACCCAGAGGCAACCTCTCTTACATCCTCTTTAAATCTCTTTAATGAACTGAGCTTTCCCTCAAAGATTATATTATCCTCTCTTTTTATTCTTATATTACTGTTTCTTACTATCTTACCTTCTATCACATAACATCCAGCAATACTACCAAGCTTTGACGACCTGAAGACCTGTCTTATCTCTGCTTTTCCAAGAAGGACCTCTTTTTTCTCAGGCTTAAGTAGT
Organism: bacterium; assembly: GCA_049969715.1. Classification (GTDB taxonomy): domain Bacteria; phylum DUMJ01; class DUMJ01; order DUMJ01; family DUMJ01; genus JBMFOH01. Next base: position 6,276 of record JBMFOH010000036.1, read on the forward strand.
CCCTTTAATGCAAGAGTTATGTCGTCTATAAGATTATAGATTATATCATACGTTTTTATGCTTATATTTTCGTTCTCTGCCAATTTGGCTACTCCAGACTCTAAACCCACGTTAAAGCCTACAATCACTGCCTTTGATGCCTTAGCTAAAAGGACATCCCCCTCTGTAATGTTTCCAACTCCTTTTCTCACTAAAGTAAGATTTACCCCCTCTACATTTATACCCTTTAGAAACTTTTCTAAAGCATCGAGAGAACCCTGAGTGTCTCCCTTTAATATGAGATTTAGAGAGGTTAATTCACCTGACTCTATCCTCACTCTTATATTTTCAAGGGAGACTGCTTCTTCCTTCATTATCTCCTCATTCCACTGAGAGACTAATTCTTTAGCTTTTCTCTCATTCTCTACTACCATAAAGTTCCCTCCAGCAGTAGGAAGTTTAGGGAATCCTACTATCTGTACAGGCATCGATGGAATAGCTTTTTTAATCCGCTCTCCTTTATCATTGAAGAGAGCCCTTACCTTTCCATAGGTCCCATCTGCAACTACTATATCTCCAACCTTCAATGTACCTTCTATTACTATAGCTATGGCTACAGGACCTTTACCTTTATCAAGTACTGTTTCTATAATAGTGCCCCTTGCTGGTACTTCATACCTAGCCTTTAACTCCATAATGTCAGCTATCAATAGTACCATCTCTAGAAGTTGTTCTATCCCTATCTTCTTCTTGGCTGATATAGGAACCATTATAGTATCTCCTCCCCATTCCTCAGGGATAAGTCCTATCTCTGAAAGCTGGGTTTTTACCCTATCTATATTTGCCTCAGGTTTATCTATCTTGTTAATAGCCACTATAATAGGTACCTCAGCTGCTTTTGCATGGTCTACAGCCTCTATAGTCTGAGGCATAACCCCGTCATCAGCTGCAACAACTAGGATAGCTATGTCAGTAACCCTTGCTCCTCTTGCCCTTAAAGCGGTGAAAGCCTCATGTCCTGGCGTATCAATAAAGGTAATCTTACGTCCATCTATCTCTACCTGATATGCTCCTATATGTTGGGTTATTCCACCAGCCTCTGTATCTATTATATTTGTCTTCCTAATAGCATCCAATAGGGTAGTCTTTCCATGGTCAACGTGGCCTAATACAGTAACAATTGGTGCCCTTGGTTCACCCTCTGTTGGCTGTATTTTAAGTCTGGTAACAAGCTTAGCCCTTTGTGGTTGGGTGGTATCTACATATATATTGAACCTTTCGGCAAGTTTAAATATGGTTCCCTGGTCTAACTCTTTGTTTATATTAGCCATTATACCCATCCCCATAAGGGACATTATAATCTGACTTACAGGGATATTAAATAGTTCTGAAACCTCCCTTACGGTAGCCTTTAAAGGAATCCTAATCCCTTTAGGGGTCTCTTCTTTCTTTTCCTGCACTTCTGATGTTTCTGCCACCTCTACTCTTTGGGTCTTCGATTTTATCTCTTCCTTTATTTCTTCTTTCGTTTCTTCTTTCACTTTTTCTTCTCCAATAGTTGGGGCGATAAGACCTTCTATAGTATCAATTATATCTTCGTCGAGTATACTAAGATGTGACCTTACCCTTACCCCTAGGTCCTTTAACTTATCTAACAATTCATGGCTATTAATACCAAGCCTCTTAGCTAATTCGTAAACTCTCACGTTTAACATCTCCTCTTTTAAGAAGATTCATAAGCTCTGATTTTAATTCACACAAAGCTTCTCTATCTATTTTACTCCTCAGAGAGCGTAAGAGGTAATTCTTCTTGTCTATCTCCTTTACACAGTCTATACTGCTACATACATATGCTCCTCTTCCCGACATCCTCTGAAGAGGGTCTATCATTATTTTCCCCTCAGGAGTCCTTACTATACGGATAAATTTTCTTTTATCCTTTTTCTGTCGACACACTATACAGGTCCGTTCTATCATCCTCAACCTCATCCTCTGTGCGTATATCAATCTTCCAACCAGTAAGTTTTGCAGCAAGTCTCACATTCTGTCCTTCTTTACCAATGGCAAGAGAAAGATGTTCTTTTGGAACTATTACCCTTACACTCCTCTCTCCTGTCTGCTCGATCCTTATAACTCGAGCAGGATTCAATGCATTGCCTATAAATATCAAAGGGTCTTCACTCCAAGCAATAACATCGATCTTTTCCCTCTTAAGCTCCTTTACTATAGGCTGTATCCTTACCCCTTTCGAACCTATACAGGTCCCTACAGGGTCTATATTACCATCCTTCGAAGCTACTGCTATCTTGGTTCTTATTCCTGCTTCTCTGGCAATCCCTTTTATAATTACTACTCCGCTCTGAATCTCTGGTATCTCCATCTCAAAAATCTTCTTAACCAATCCTGGATGACTCCTAGAGCAGGTCACCTCTGGGCCATGTGATGTCTTTATAACCTTTAGGATATATACAATCAATTTATCCCCTACCTTATACTCTTCAGAAGGAACCTGCTCATATGGAGGGAGTAAGCCTTCCACCTTACCGAGATCTAGATAGACTCCTTTCTTATCTATCCTGTATATAGTCCCTCTCACTACTTCATTTAGCTTCCTAGAAAATTCATCGTAAAGTATCTCTCTCTCTGCCTCTTCTAACTTTTGAATTATAACCTGTTTTGCTGTCTGAAAGGCAAATCTACCAAATTCAGCAGCAGGGACGATCTCCACGTTAATAGTATCCCCTATCTTTGCCTCAGGATTAAGCCTCAATGCCTCGTTAAGACTTATTTCTACAGAACTATTCTCTACCTTTTCTACAACCCTTTTATTGGCATATATATGTATCTCTCCATTATCTCTATCAATAGAGATAGAAACATTCTGAGTAGTACCAAACTGTTTCCTATAGGCAGAGAGGAGAGCACTCTCCAAGAATGTAAAAAGAGACTCTATTGGGATACCTTTTTCTTTTTCTATCTGCTTTAACATCAGTAACAGGCTACTAGTCATAGGTCTATTTCAAGCCTCGCTTTTAAAATATTCTCGAATGGTATAACCAAAATAGTTCCTTCTCTATCTATTAATACCTTTGTATTATCTACCTCTTTTATAATGCCCTTTATATTCCTCGCTCCTTCGATAGGGTCTTTTAACTTTAACTGAACCTTATGTCCTATAAATCTTACAAAATCCTTTATCTTCTTTAATGGTCTATCCAATCCAGGGGAAAATACCTCTAGATTATAGGAGTAAGGTATAGGGTCAATCTCGTCAAGTAGAAGACTTACCACTTGACTTATATTCTCACAATCTCTAAGGGTGATATTTCCATCAATCCTATCCACAAAGAAACGGAGGACCCATCCTCCCCTCTCCTTTGTATATTCTATATCTACAAGTTCATATCCCATATCTTCTATAACCTTACCTACTTCTTTTTCCACAATAGCAAGCATATTTCCCCTTGTTTCCATTAGTACAAAAAGTGGGACAACGCCCACTTTTCATCTCCTTTCTAATATTCTACTTTTTCTATTTCAATTTTAACATAAACTTTGGAGGAATGCAATCAGAACTTTTTGAATGAGATAAAATAATGATTTTCGAATTCGATATAGCTTGACTCTAAAAAATGATAGGCTTCTACCTTAGTTTTTAACCTTTCTCTTGTAAACCTTATACCTTTAGGCGGACCAAACACTGCCCTAAGATTAAATTCTACCATATCGAGATATGCACCTTCTCTAAGACTTTCTGACAAAACCTTAAGAACCTCATCCTGACATTCTATATCATGGAAAGAGTTTGAAAAGAATATATGAGTAGCCTCAGAAAAATCATTTATTTTTATCCAATCGCATATATCTGCCTGGATCTTTATAATCCTTTCATCCAAATAGTATTCGTTTTGAAAGTTTCTTCCATCCTTATCTATAGCAATCACTTTTTTGCATCTTTTGGCAAATTCAGATGAGTAGAGCCCATCACCAGAGCCAATATCAAAGACAACATCCTCATTAGAAAGTTTCAGGGCTTCTACTACGGTATTAACTATTGTCTTCCTCAATTTATCGTTAAAGTGTAAATGATGCATATAACTTAAGCCTCCTCTTATCTTAGTCTTGGGTCTAGAAAGTCTCTCAAACCGTCCCCAAGGATATTAAACCCTAGGACACTTAGTAAGATAGCAATTCCAGGGAATGTAACAGTCCAAGGGGCACTCATTATAAAGCTTCTAGCCTGACTTAACATTGCTCCCCACTCAGGGGTAGGAGGTTGAGCTCCCATCCCAAGGAAACCAAGACCAGCAGCACTGAGTATAGAACTTCCATAGCTTAGCGTTGCCTGCACGGTGAGTGGGCCTACTATATTTGGAAGTATATGTCTAAATATAATATTAAAGCTTGACTCTCCAAGAGCATTAGCAGCCATAACATATTCTTGCTCCTTTATTACCAGAGCACTTGCCCTTGCAATCCTAGCAAAGGTAGGTATATTGACAATGCCTACGGCTATCATAGCATTTTTAAGGTCAGGTCCTAAGGCAGCCATAATGGCTATGGCAAAAAGTATAGTAGGGAATGCCAACATTATGTCAAATAACCTCATTAGAACGGTATCTACTATCCCTCCATAATAAGCAGCTAATAAACCTGTAGTAACACCTACACCCAATGCTAAAGCTACTGAGATCAGTCCTATAGCAAGGGAGATCCTAGCTCCATATATAATCCTTGATAAGATATCTCTTCCAAGGTCGTCTGTTCCTAGGAGATGTTTTAACGATGGACCCTGAAGCCTATCACTAAGAGCCTGCTCATAAGGGTCATATGGAGCAAAAATCGGTGCAAATATTCCTAAAATAACAAAGAAAAGGATGAGAAAGAACCCAAATAATGCTGCTTTATTCTTAAAGAATTTTCTCATTCTCTATCACCTATTCATACCTTATTCTTGGGTCTATAAAAGCATAAAGAATATCAACTAGAAGATTTATGAATACAAATATAAAGGCAAAAAATATTATACACCCTTGAATAATTGGATAATCTCTTGCATTTATCGCTTCTACAGATAGTCTTCCTATCCCTGGCCAGGCAAATATCGTTTCAGTAAGGACAGCCCCACCCAAGAGTGCACCGAACTGTAAGCCGATTACAGTTACAACAGGGATCAAAGCATTCCTCAATGCATGAATATATATTACCTTCCTCTGAGGCAGTCCTTTTGCCTTTGCTGTCCGAATAAAATCTTGATTCAACACTTCAAGCATACTTGACCTTGTCATTCTTGCTATTGAAGCAAGGGGGATTGTCCCAAGACATCCAGACGGAAGTATAAGATGATACAACGCATCCTTTAAGACCCTGAAGTTACCCTTTATAATAGAGTCTAAGACTATAAGTCCAGTGGGACCTTTGAATGTTATTGTTGGATCTAATCTTCCAGAGATAGGGAATAATGGCAGTCTTATCGAGAATAATATTATTACAATTAGCCCAAGCCAAAAAACAGGCATAGAAATACCTGCAACAGAGATAGTTGTAGTAATATAGTCAATAATAGAGTTTCTATGTGTTGAAGCAGTAACACCTAAGAATAGTCCTACTACAGATCCAATGAGCATACTAAATAACGTCAACTCTAATGTTGCTGGAAAATGTATAGAGATCTCTTTTGTAACAACCTCGTTTGTAATAAAAGACCTTCCAAAATCCCCCTTAGTTATATTGAAGAGAAAATAGAAAAACTGGACAATTATTGGTTTATCTAGTCCTAATTGAGCGCGAACCTTTGCTAAGGCCTCAGGATTAGAGTGTTCTCCAAGTAGTATAAGAGCCGGATCACCAGGTATAGACCTTATAAGAAAAAACACCACCGCACTTACCCCTATCATTACTGGTATCACTATCAAGAGTCTTCTAAGAATGTAGTTATACAACTAGTCGACCTCCTCAAAGTTAAAGGGAGGAGGATGTCCTCCTCCCTTCTTATAGATTACTTATCTAGCCATACCCTTGTAAACTTAATGGCACCAATGGCTGGAAGGACAAAATCCTTAACATACTTTCTTGTTGCAGCTATAGAGCTTGTATGAGCTAATGTTACCCAAGGGGCATCTGCCTTTATTATCTCTTGGGCTGCCTCATAAAGCTTTTTCCTTACAGGGATAGATGAAATCTGCTGGGCTTTTATTAAGATATCATGAAGCTTGTCATTTTTATAGAAGGCGATATTACTTGCTACACCCTTCTTCGCATTGTCCTTGTCTAGAAGCACATATATAGTGTTATCTGGATCACCATTATCAGAGCCCCACCCTAATATAGCCATATCATGTTCGCCATTTCTTGTCTTCTGGAGATATGTGCCCCAATCATAGGTAACTATCTTTGCCTTGATTCCAACCTTAGCAAGATCGGACTGGATAGCCTCTGCCACCTTTGTTGGCTGAGGAATATATACCCTTGGAATTGGTGGAGCCCATAATGTAGTCTCAAATCCATTTGGATATCCAGCTCTAGCAAGTAACTCCTTTGCTTTTTCTGGACTATACTCATAGTCAATTATCCTATCATTGTAGCCCATCATATTAGGCGGAATCGGATTTTTAGCTACGATACCTATTCCTTTATAGAAGGCATCCACTATAGCCTTCTTGTTAATAGCATAGTTTATTGCCTTTCTTACATATATGTTATCAAACGGCTTCTTCTCTACATTCATTGCTAAATAACATATATTTAGAGCAGGTACCTGATAGAACACTACATTAGGGTCTTGTTTTATAGCCGGAATATCATCTGGATTTATCCCGTCCATAGCATCTATTGTCCCCTTTTGTAACTCAAGCCAACGGACAGAGTTATCTGGAATAACCCTAAATATTAGTTTGTCTAGATAAGGTCTTCCACCCCAGTAATCCTGGTTTGCCTCTAGAACTATCTTGTCTTTTTGCGCCCATTCTACAAATTTAAATGGACCTGTTCCTACCGGATTCTTAAAGAAGTCAGCCTCATATTTCTTTACCGCAGTAGGACTTACTATAGCACAGGAAAACATTGCTAGATTAGCTAAGAATGGAGAAAATGGGTACTTTAGAGTAAACCTTACAGTATAATCATCTACAACTTCAACCTTTTGTAGTGGATCAAGGGCAAATTCTGCATATTCCCATTTTCCAAACTTGTAATAAGGATTGCTCTTATCAAACTGACGGTCGAAGCTAAACTTTACAGCCTCAGCATTGAATGGTGTTCCGTCGTGAAACTTTACCCCTTTACGAAGTTTGAAGGTCCAAATCCTTCCATCTTTTGATACATTCCAGCTTGTAGCTAATACAGGCACTATGTCCGTAGTCTCACCTTTAAAGCCAACAAGCCCTTCAAAGATCATCTCAGTTACTCTGGTGGACTCACCATCTGTTACATCTGCTGGATCAAGTCCTACAGCATCTCCTCCTCTTCCAAAAATGAGGGTACCTCCATACTTTGGAGTGTCAGCCCCAAATGCTACAGAAGTGGCAAGCATTAAGATTACCACTAACCCTACTAAAAACCTTTTCACTATCACTTCACCTCCATTTAGATTTTTACTGATTTATTGAGATAATAGTATATCAGATTTTTATGTCTAAGAAAATATAGGGACAAAATTGCAAAATAACTCTTATTATGATAGAATATCTTCAAATATTTTATAGAAAGAAAATGAGTGCTAAAAGGAGGCGAATTAATTGGCTAATGTCAGTATTGGAGGGTCTTTAAAGTCAAGGCTCATCTTGTGGTTTTTAATATTATCACTTATTCCAACGATAGTAGTATCTCTACTTGCATTTACAAATTCTAGAAGTTCTATGGAGAGTACATATCTAAGTGCCTTAAATACCTATGCAACCTCCCAGGCAGAGAGTATAAGTAAGTGGGTAGAGGATCAGAAAATACAACTACAAATCATTGCAGCAGCACCAGGAATTAGGTCTTTAAAAGATGACCAGATCATGCCAAGGATTAAAAGTTATGTAAAGTTTAATCCTGCTTGGGAGATGATGTTTTGGGCAGATTTAAATGGTAAATCTCATACTACACTAGATAATTGGGCAGATATAAAAGACAGGGAATATTTCCAGAAAGTTATCTCTACAGGTCAGCCTGCAGTATCAAATGGTCTTATATCAAGGAC
>JBMFOH010000037.1:0-14002 GCA_049969715.1 bacterium
GGAAGGGTTGAGGTTTGCAATAAGGGAAGGAGGGAGGACAGTAGGAGCTGGAGTTATAACTCAGCTTGAAGAGTAAAGATGCCTAGAGATATAATTACACTAGCATGCACAGAATGTAAGAATAGAAACTATACCACCTCCAAAAATAAGAAGAATACTACAAATAGAATAGAATTAAAAAAGTTTTGTCCTTCCTGTAGAAAACATACGCTCCATAGAGAAGTAAGATAGGCCCGTAGCTCTAACTGGCAGAGCGCCGGTCTCCAAAACCGGGTGTTGCGGGTTCGAATCCTGCCGGGCCTGCCATTTTAATATCAAGGAGGAAGAGGTGTTTAGGGGATTATATACAGGAGCCTCTGGGATGCTTGGAGAATTGGTAAGGGTGGATGTAATTTCTAATAATCTTGCCAATTCTAGTACTGTTGGTTATAAGAGAGATCAGGCAGTATTTAGAAGTTATCCAGAGGTTTTTGTTTTTGAGTTGAAGAGGCTACAAGATCCACATCCAGTAGGAAGTTTGGGTACAGGGGTCTTCCTTGACCAGGTAGTGACTCCTGATATCTCTGGCCCATTTATTCCATCTGATAGAGCACTTGATATAGCAGTTAAAAATGGATATCTAGTTGTAGAAACTCCTCAAGGTGAAAGATACACTAAGAATGGACGGTTGCTTGTTAACAACAATGGTTATCTAGTAACTTCTGATGGTTATAGGGTTTTAGGAGAAAGAGGACCTATCTTTATAGGACAGGGAGAACCTATGATAAATCAGAGAGGGGAGGTGATATTAAACAACCATACTCTAGATACATTAAGAGTAGTTAATCCACAGCAGGGGGTGATCGAGAAGATAGGAAATAACCTTTTGAATTTTAATCCTACATCTATACAGCCTTATATAGAACCGTTCGCATTGGAGAATTCTAATGTAAATACTGTAAGAGAAATGGTAGAGCTCATATCTGCTTATAGGGCATATGAGTCTAATCAAAAGGTTATTCAGGCAGAGGATGGTATTACCGATAGATTAATTTCAGATTTAGGAAGATTCTAATTACCAGCTGGACTGCTACGCAGGGGCTGGTAAAAGTTTGGAGGTGAATTTATGATTCCAGCATTATGGAGTGCAGCCTCTGGTATGCTTGCACAACAGTTGAACCTAGATGTAATTTCGAACAATTTGGCAAATGTTAATACTACTGGTTTTAAAAAGAGTAGGGTAGACTTTCAAGATCTCCTCTACAATACCGTTAGATCTGCTGGGGCATTGATAGCTCAAGGGGCACAAGTTCCTACAAGTGTTCAGGTTGGACATGGAGTAAGACCTGTAGCTATTCAGAAACTCTTTTCTCAAGGTGATTTCCAACAGACTCAGAACCCACTGGACCTTGTTATAGAGGGAGATGGCTTTTTCCAGATTACTATGCCTGATGGTTCTATCGTCTATACTAGGGATGGGGCTTTCAAGAAGGATAGTCAGGGTAGACTTGTAAACTCTGACGGATTACCATTAGCTCCAGAGATAGTTATTCCTCCAGAAGCTACTAATATTGCTATTACTAGTGATGGTACGATATCTGTTACCCTTCCTGGTTCTACAGACTTTCAGACATTGGGTCAGATACAGTTAGCAAAGTTTATAAACCCTTCGGGCTTAGAGAGTCTAGGGAGAAATCTTTTTAGAGCTACAGCTGCTTCTGGTGCTCCAATAGTAGGGTCTCCTGGGGATAGTGGTTTTGGTACTATTGCTCAAGGATTTTTAGAGATGTCAAACGTGAAAGTGGTAGAAGAGATGGTTAATATGATTGTTGCCCAGAGGGCTTATGAGGTAAATGCTAGGGCTATCCAAGCATCAGATGATATGCTTCAGACGGCTAATACGTTGCGTAGGTAATTAGAATGAAGGGACAGGTTTCTATAGTAGCCTCTGTTATCTTTTGTCTTCTTTCTTCTTGTCTTTTTGGGGCTACGTTAAATCTAAAGTCTGAAGTTAGTGTGAGTGGGGAGAAGGTATTCCTAAGAGATATCTTAGAAGATGCAAGTTCTGTCTCTGAGAATCTTCTTAAGGAAGAGCTCTTCCCCTCGCCTTCCCTAGGAATGAGCTTTGTATACCCCTCTGGATATGTGAAGCAGATTCTATTGACAAAATTGCCTTCTTTATTAAAGAATAATGAAGTTATCCTTCCAGACAAGATTAAATTTACTAGACTCAGTCAGACCCTTACTTCTCAGGAGATCTTTGATCTTATAAAAAGAGACCCTTCCCTTGAGGGATTAGATATTGCTCCTATGAGTATACCTAAGATGGTTCTTCCAGTAGGGACTTTAAAGATAGAGGTTAAGCCATTGGGTCCTACTAATAGTAAGATTATGTTAGTAAGGGTTTCATTTTATGTAAATGATATTCTAGCGAGGACTATCGACATAAGTTTGAAATTGACAAGGAAGTCTACTGTATATGTAGCTAGGTTACATATCCCTAGAGGAAGTATTATTACGGATGATTTAATAGAGGAAAAGATTGTAGAAGACGGATCTCCCTCAGGAATATCTGTATCTAAGGATGAGATCATAGGTAAGCTTTCTACTAGAGAGCTTTATCCAGGACAGGTTATTACTCCTTCTAGCGTGATAGAACCGCCGCTGGTAAGGAAAAATGATGAAGTAGAGGCTATCCGACGGGTTGGCTCTCTTACCATCTCGGTAACCCTTATAGCCCTTCAGGATGGATACCTTGGGCAGACGATAAGGCTTAGGAACCCTGTGAGTTTCAGAGAGGTAATGGGTACTGTGACTGGGAAAGGTAAGGTGGAGGTCTTCTGATGAAAATTCTAATATCTTTTTTATTTATAATTTTGTTTATTATTGCTAATCTTACCTATGCTGGTTCTCTTTATTCTGACCATAGGGCGTTAAAACCTGGTGATATCCTCATAGTTCAGATCACTGAATATACCCAGGCAAATCAGCAGTCAAATGCTGGAACTAATAAATCTGTGGATATGCAGGGGGGACCAGGAGTAGGGTTTTTAAGTTTTGTCTCTAGTTTTTTACTCCAAATTTCTGATAAGTTTTCTAGTAATAGAAATACTACTCAGGCTGCTCAATTTTCGGGAAATATAGGGGTGGTAGTTAAGGACGTCCTCCCTAATGGTTTGCTTTCTGTAGAGGGTTCTAAGGTTGTTACAGTGAATGGTGAGGAACAAACAGTTTATCTTAAAGGCTTTGTGAGACCAGACGATTTGACGAAGGATAACTCTATTCCTTCCTCCAAGGTGGTAAACCTTGAGCTTAGATATCAGAGTTCTGCTCCTAAACCTAGAGACCAGGGGATTCTCTCTACTATTTTATACTGGTTGCAAGAACTCTTGAGGTTACTATTTTGATTGAGGTGAAACAATGAAGAGGTTGACTCTAGTTTTAATAATATGTATTCTTCTTCCATCTATATCTTATGCTGCAAGGATAAAGGATATAACAAGGATTCAAGGTATAGATTCTATACACTTGGTAGGTATGGGGTTAGTTGTTGGATTACAGGGTACTGGAGATAGAAATATTGCTCTTGCTCAGCAGATGGTGGCTAATATGGTTAAGAATTTTGGTATAACGATTTCTCAAGACCTTTTAAAGCCAAGAAATATAGCAGTAGTTACCGTTACTGTTGATATCCCTTCATATGCAAAGGAGGGAGATGTATTTGATGTTAATGTATCAAGTAGCCTCGATGCTTCGAGTCTACAGGGAGGTATTCTAATTGATACTCCTCTAATATCTCCTATAACCAACGAGGAATATGTTAGAGCTCAAGGTTCTGTCTCTATAGGTGGAATAGATATCTCTTCTATAAAAGGAAGAGGAAAGTCTCCTCTTACCGTTGGTATCGTACCTAATGGGGGTAAGGTTGTAAAAAACATTGGAAAGAGCCTCGATTCTAAACAATTGAAGTTTTCTCTAATGAATCCTGACTTTACTACCGCTCAGAGGATTGTAGATGTTATAAATAGCAAGTTTTCCAATTCGGCTAAAGCTATCGATTCTTCCTCTATAGAGGTTAATATCCCTAAGGAATATGAGGGTAATGTAGTAGGTTTTATCTCTCAGATAGAGAATTTATCTGTAATCCCTGATATTCCTGCCAAGATAGTGATAAATGAGAGGACTGGTGTTATAATAATGGGTAAGGATACTCGTTTACTTCCTGTAGCGATAGAGTATAATAATATTAAGTTGACGATAGTGGCTCCTCAGGATAGTAGTGCTCAAGAAGTGACTCTTGGAGACCTGGTGCAGGCATTAAATACCTTGGGTGCTACTCCTAAGGATATAGTTGGTGTAATTACTGCTTTAAAGGATGGAGGAGCATTACAAGGAGAATTGGTGTTTCAGTAGATGTATATAGAAGATGTAAGAAGGATATTATCTTTTAAAGAGAGTGATAGAAAAAAGCTCAAGACCCTTACTAGTGAATTTGAGGCTATCTTTTGGAATATTGTTATGAAAGAGATGAGGGCTTCAGTAGAAGCCCTCTCTTCTACTCCTTCTTCTTTTGCTCTTTCTACTTATTACGGATGGTATGATGAAGAATTAGCTGATATAATAAGTAGGTCAAATGGTAGTTTGGGTGACCTTCTCTATAGAGAATTAGTGAAGAGTTTAAAATGATGGAGAAAAGAATAAGTATGGAAGAAATAGTAAAGAGAATAGATAGATTACCCCCTATTCCAAGTGTTGTGGCTCTGGTTCTTAAAATAATGGATGACCCTAGGAGTTCTGTGATGGATATAACTAGGGCGATATCCGGAGATGAGGCATTAGTGGCAAATGTACTTAAGTTAGCTAATTCTGCCTACTATGGTTTCCCTAGACGTGTAGTATCTATAACGGAGGCAATAGTTATACTCGGTCTTAATACATTAAGGAGTGTAATATATACCTATTTTTCTAAGAATTATTTGAATAGAGAAGTAAAAGGTTACTCCTTGGCAAAAGGAGAACTCTGGAGACACTCTATAGCCTGTGCTATTATCTCTAGGGAGATCGCTAGAAAAAATAGGTTAGGGGATATAGAGTCATATTTTGTAGCAGGAGTGCTCCATGATATAGGTAAAATAATAATAGGGGAATATCTAGAGGGTGAATATGAGACAGTTATAAGGCGTGTTACTGAAGAGAACCTACCATTTGATATTGTTGAAAAAGAGGTTTTAGGTTTTAGTCATCCTCAGATAGGTGGAGTGTTGGCTAAGAGATGGAATCTTCCTGAATTCCTGATAGATGGAATAAGATATCACCATGAACCTGAAAGGGGGACAACGCTTGCGTCTAGTGTTGTCCACATAGCTGATAGTATTACCTTAATGATGGGTTATGGGGTAGGGTCAGATGGACTGTTCTATCCTATCTCTGAAGAGCTTCTTGAAAGATTTAAATTGAGTGGTGAGGAAAATTTTGATAGTTTTATCTCCTATGTGGAGAATCTTTTGACTGCTGCGTACCAGTTTTTTGAAATATGAGAGAATTAATTGGTATTGATGTAGGTACAAGAAGTGTAAAGGGATTAGTTGGGATATTTGAGGATAGATTGCAGATTTTAGGGTCGTCCATTAAGGAACATTCTTCTAGGGCGATGTATGATGGACAGATCCATGACGTCCCTCAGGTATCTCTAACTCTTAAGGCTGTAAAGGAAGATTTAGAGAGAAGATTGAAATCTAAGATTACGGAGGTAGCAACTGCTGTGGCAGGGAGAGCACTCCTTACTAGAAAGGGAAGAGCGCAGATTGATTTTCCTCTACTTACTGTTATTAATCAATCACATATAAATTCTTTAGAGTGGAGTGCAGTTTATACAGCCAGAAAGTCTCTTAGGGAGGATGATGTGGCTACATGGGAGTATATCTGTGTGGGATATAGCACTGTGAGGTTCTTTCTAGACGGTATCCCTATAGAGTCTCTTTTAGGGCAGAGAGGAAAGAGTATATCCTGCGAGGTGATTGCTACATTTCTCCCTAGAGTAGTAGTAGATGGACTTGTCTCTGCCTTTGAATTGGCAGATATGAAGGTGTCTCTTATGACGTTAGAGCCAATAGCAGCTATGGATATTCTTATCCCCTCTGATATAAGGAAGCTTAATATTGCTCTTGTAGATATAGGAGCTGGCACTTCTGATATAGCTATCTCAAAAGATGGAAGTGTCCTTGGGTATGGTATGGTCCCTTTAGCAGGAGATGAGGTAACTGAGGCAATAATGAAGGCTTTTTTTGTTGACTTTAAAACTGCAGAGGAGATCAAAAGGAGTAACAGTAAAGATATTACTTTTAGAAATATCCTTGATCAGGAATTAAAATTGGATAGAAGTCATCTTTTGGAAGTAATATATCCTGTTGTCGAGAATATCTCTATAAAGATAAGTGAAAAGATTATGGAACTGAATGGAAAGCCTCCAGAGGTAGTGATGTGTATAGGTGGAGGAAGTCTGACTCCATCATTTAGAGAGACCCTAGCTCGAATTCTTGGGCTCTCAGAAGACAGGGTTTCTATAAGAGCGGGGAGTTCTCTCTATAATCTAAAGAGGAAGACCTTAAAGGGTCCAGAATGGATAACTCCTCTTGGAATACTTAATGCATACTATTTGAAAAAAGGATTCATTCCCATAGAGGTTTGGTTGAATGGAGATAGGGTAAAGCTTCTAGACACAGGGATAGTTACTGTCAATGATCTTATCCTTTCTAGTGGATTTTCTCCTTGGGTAATTTATGGAGAACCTGGTAGAGGTATGACTATAGAGGTAAATGGAAATCTTAAAATTTTTCCTGGAAAACAGGGTAGCCCTTCTCAGATTATAGTGAATGGGGCTCCTGCTTCTTTAGAGACTAGAATAAAGGCTGGGGATGAGGTAGAGATAATTTTTGGAGAGAGAGGAATGGATGCTATGGTATCGGTAGAGGATTTACTCCATAGTATTGAGGTTCCCCGTGTAATGATAAATGATAAAGAATATGAGTTACCTATAAATGTCTTTGTAGATGGAATACCAGTAGAGAGAAACCTTATCCTCTATGATAGGGCAAAGGTAGAGATAAAGACTGATATCTCTTTGAAAGAACTTTTTAAAAGAACGAATATCTCATTAGAACCGATAGAATTTCATTATACACTAAATGGAATACCTCACAGTTTTGTATGGAATCCTGTAGTTATTATGGTAAATGGAAAGATTTTCGAGGATGATATAAGGCTGTCTCCTGGAGATAGGATAGAGGTAAAGAGAAGAACTCCTTCTGTAAAGGATGTAATTGGTCCGGATATTGGTGAGGTATATGCTTTAGAGGTAAAGGTAAATGGCCATCCTGTACAGATCAGATGTGGAAATAGGATTACTAGAGATGGAGAAGAGGTAGATTTAGAAAGTCCATTCCTAGAGGGGGATTATACTGTGAATACCTCATACCAACCTATCCTTGCCGATGTGTTAAGTGTTATTGATATACCTAAAGAGGATGGGACGATTGAGCTTAAGATAAATGGTAAGGATGCTCTATTTAGTTCTCCAATAAAACTTGGAGACGATATAGAGATAAACTGGAGATGATAATATGCCTTTAGCAAACTGTAAAGAGTGTGGAAGACTTTTTGTGAAGGTTTCTAGTGATATATGTCCTGATTGTCAGAGGGAGATAGAGGAAGATTTTGAGAAGGTAAGAAGATATCTAAAGGACCATCCTAATCCCAAGATAACAGAGATTATAGAGGCTACAGGAATAAGTGACTCTAGATTGAATAGATTTATAAGGGCAGGGAGACTTTCGATAAAACCCGTATGTGAATCATGTGGGAAACCTATAGAGAGTGGGAGGCTCTGCCCTGAATGTAGGATGAAACTTCTTTCGGAGATAAAGAGTACTATAGGGATAGAGGAAAGGGATAGAGAGGAGGATGCCTTCTTATTATCATATCTCCGTAAAAAAAGGTCTCCTCTGACTAACAAATGATTAAAGATTGGGAAAAATATGCCGATTATAGATAATATATGAAAGAAGCAGATTTTTTAGAGATAATAGATTTGTATATAAAAGGATATGAAGCACTGATAGATCTTTCTCAGAAGATCTCTTTGGTTCTTGCAAATAAAGATGTGAAAACTCTTATGGAGCTTACAGAGATGGAATCGGTTATACTAGGCGAACTCTTTAGATTGAGAGAAGAAGTTCAATTTAAAGATTCATTAGAAAATGCAGAAGGTCTTACAGAAGAGGCTAACGAGATAATGAAAGGTAAAATTGCCTATCTAGGAGCGTTGATAATGAAATTGAATGATGTAAGTAAGACAAATTCTAGATTATTAGAGGAGAATCTGAATCTGATTAATAAATATATAGATATTGTAAAGAAGAATCCTTCATTAAATAACTTACTTATAGAGGGGAGAGGATAGAAATGAAGGTTTATGAGAGCGAGGAACTAAAGAAACTTATTAGGACGCATCTTATTAAAGAGACAAAAGATAAGACCTCTTTTCATTATAAGACACAGGATAAGTTAGAGATATCTAAGGAAGGAGAGATATTCTCTAGAGCATTAAAGACTATCTCAAGTATCGAAGAACCTGATATGGAAGAAAAGTTGGCATCTCTTAGAAAGGCTATAGAAACAGGAAGTTATAAAACAGATGAAAAGGCAATAGCAAGGAGTATACTTTCTGGAGATGTCCCTAAAGATATTATAGAAAAATGGGTAGGAGAATGATATGCTTTCTACCTTCTTAGGGATCGAGATTGCTAAACAAGCTCTTTTTGCTCAGCGTACAGCAATGGATGTTACTGCACATAATGTGGCTAATGCAAATACCCCCGGATATTCTAGGGAGGAAGGAATAATGACAACCTCCCCATCGGTATCTCTTGTTTCTATAGGAACTATTGGAACTGGGGTTAATGTAGATTATGTGAGAAGAATTAGAGATGAGTTTACTGACATTCAGTATAGGGACGAAAACCGGATAAAGAGCTATTGGGATAATCTTAGTCAGAATATAGGTCAGGTAGAAGGGGTCTTAAATGAGCCATCTGAGAATAGCATATCTAGTGCTATTGACGCCTTCTGGAACAGTTGGAAGGAATTGAGTACAAATCCTGAGAGCATGTCAGTGAGGGTTTCCTTAGAAGAACAAGCACAGAACTTTATTTCTATTTTGAGCCATACGAGATCAGAATTAGTCCAGTTAGGAGATCAGTTAAGTAAAGACCTAGAGGGCAAGATAAACACTGTGAATGATATAGCGATCCAAATAGGTGCGCTTAATGAAGAGATAAAACGAGCTACTATAAAGGGGCAGAGTCTCAACGATCTTCTTGATAGAAGGGACGTATTGATCGATAGTCTATCTGAACTTATAAACTTTGATATGAGGGTAAATGAAAACAATGAAGTTATAATAAATATCAGGGACCATATACTGGTAGGTCTCAATAATACTGTAAACAAATTAGAGGTATCGAATAGAAGTGTTGTATGGCAAGATGGAACGCCTGTATATATAAAACCAGAACAGGGTGAGATATCTAGTATCTTAGATGCTATGAATAATATAGTGGGAAAGGCAGATGATTCTGGATATACTAATGAAACAGGGTATATTCAGGTTATAGATAGATTGGTCGAGGCCGTATATACTAGGGTAAATGAGGTTCATCAAGGCGGGTACGGGATAGATAATACTACTGGCATTCCTTTCTTTTCTCTTTTGGACCCAACAAAAGGGATAGTCGCTAATAATATAAAATTAAATGATGATATAGTGAAAAGTCCAGAAAAGATAGCTGCTGCTAGTACTATTGATTCTCCAGGGGATGGTTCAAATGCCCTAGGTCTCTCAAATATTTCTAATGAGTTTCTTATAGATAATAGTTTTACAGTAGGAGATTATTGGGCAAGCCAGGTTGGGGCATTAGGTATCATCTCTCAGAGGGCGAATTGGATGTCTGAGAATCAAAAGGTATTAGTTGATGCCCTTATCAAGAGAAGGGAATCTACATCTGGCGTTTCTTTAGATGAGGAGATGGTAAATATGATAAGGTACCAGAATGCCTTTTCTGCGGCAAGTAGAATCCTTACTGTAATAGATGAGATGTTATCTACATTGATAGAAAAGACAGGAGTTGTGGGGAGGTAACAATGAGAGTTACTTATACTATGCTAACAAATACATTACTTAATGACTTGAGTAATAATCTAAATAGAGTAGAAACATTGCAGAAACAACTTTCAAGTGGGAAAAAGATCTCTTCTCCTTCAGATGACCCTGTAGGAGCGACAAGGGCTATATCTCTCAGGTCAACTTTAAATGGCCAAGATCAGTATATTAGAAATATGGACTTTGCTAAGGCAGAATTAGATATGGCAGATAAGACACTACAAGAGATAAGCGATGTATTAAGGAGGGTCAAAGATTTATCAGTAAGGGGAGCTAATGAATCCTTGCCTCAAGATTCTAGGGATGCTATCGGTAAAGAAGTGGACCAGCTTATAGACCAATTAATTCAATTGGGGAATACTACTGTTTCTGGGAGACACATATTTAGTGGGTTTAAGACTACTACCTCTCCTCTTGAGAGGATCGGAGATGTAGTAAACTATAGGGGAGATGATAATACTAGAGAGGTTGAAATAGCATCTAGAGAGACTCTTAAATTAACTCCTACAGGAAAGAATCTATTTGTAGATACAGGGATGTTTGATAATCTAATAGAATTGAAGAATGCTCTTTTTAATGGGGATACCTCTGGGGTAAATCGAAAGATAGGTGTCATAGATAGTATGATTGATAAGGTGAATATGGAGATATCAGAGGTAGGGGCAAGATCGCAGAGGCTAGATTGGACAAATAATCTTCTTCAGGATAGAGAGGTAACCTATAAAGACCTATTGTCAAAGCAAGAAGATATAGATATAGAGGATGTTGTATTAAAACTATATGCCCAGCAGAATGTTTATCAGGCAAGTCTTATGGCTGCTGCCAAGGTGCTTCAGCCGAGTTTGATAAATTATTTGAGTTAAAAAATGAGGATAATGACATCACTTTTTGGTAATATAGATATAGAGGGGTTTTATAAGATCATTTTTACCTCTCCTATATTAGGTTTTGAGGATGAGAGAGAATTTATATTGATTAGAAATAGTGAAAATTCTCCTTTTTATTGGCTTCAATCTCTGAATACACCTGAGCTAGCATTCCTTCTGGCTGATCCTTTTGTATTTTTCCCTGACTATAAGATTCCTCTAGAGACAGAAGGGAACATTGCGGCTTATGTTATAGTAACCGTAGAAGAAGATTTTAGGTTTTCTACTGCCAATCTCCTTGCTCCGATAATAATAGATGCAGATACCAACACTGCAATGCAGATAGTTTTAGAGGATTCAGGTTATACTACAAAGCATAGACTCTTTAATATTAATGATCCTGTAGTAGCAGGCTAGAGATGCTTGTACTTACAAGAAAGAGAGGGCAGTCATTACTTATAGGTGATGAGACAGAGGTCATTATCTTAGAGATAACAGGAGATACGGTGAAGATAGGAATCAATGCCCCCTTTCATATAAAGGTGTATAGAAAAGAGCTCTATGAAGAGGTAAAGGATGCTAACATGCTTTCTGTAGTTAAGAGTAAAGAGGGGATGGAAGATCTATTGAAAAAATGAATTATAGATTAACGATAGCCCATCTCTATCCTGATCTTATGAATCTATACGGAGATAGAGGGGATGTTGTTGTCTTAGTAAGACGTGCCCAATGGAGAGGAATAAATGTAGTTGTTATCCCTATATATTTAGGAGATGATATACCTAGTGATATAGATATATTTTTTATGGGTGGTGGACAGGACAGAGAACAGAGGATATTAGCTCCAGACCTATTGAATTGTAAAGGAGAAAGATTAAAGAGATTAGCGAATGAAGGAATTGTTTTTCTTGGGGTCTGCGGAGGATATCAACTTTTTGGTCATTACTATAAGCCTAAAGGAGAGGACCTATTAGAGGGATTAGGGATACTAGACATTTATACAGAGGCTGGAGATACCAGATTCATAGGTAATGTCTTAGTGAGGTCAAGATTAGAATCCTATGAAGATAAAATTTTGATTGGATTTGAAAATCATAGTGGAAGGACATATCTAGGTAATCTTGCTAGACCTATTGGAGAGGTAAAGATAGGATATGGTAATAATGGAGAAGACAAAACTGAAGGAGCATTTCAAAACAATGTATTTGGCACATATCTTCATGGTCCACTACTACCAAAAAATCCGTGGTTTGCAGACCTCCTCATAGAGAAGGCGTTAAAGAGAAGGTATCCAGATTTCAAACTTTCTTCTCTTGATGATACGTTAGAACTCATGGCCCATAAAAGAGCTGTCGAGATAACTCTTAGATAGAACCAATAGATGTGACCATTGCATAAGTAGTGGATAGAGTTGCAATTTTCGTAATATCCGTCTTGGTAGGACGGGCATCCTTTTAATTCATCAACCAAAGTGTACCAGTTCTTGCTCGATTATTGATTTGACTAATTAAGAAGAGGTATAATTAAATGTGGTGAAAGTACGTTGCTTCCTTTTAAAAGTTTAAGGAGTAAGATTTTTCTTGGGTATCTAGCGCTAATGATTATCGTCATTTCAGTAGGGGGATGGGCTATTTATAATTTCATTAGTCTAAACAACGTCTTGGCTAAAGTAACTAAGGAGAACTATATTAGTGTCTTAGCAGCAGAAAATATGATAGGTTCTATTGAACGTCAAGATAGCGCTGAACTGATAATGCTTGTTGGAGAGATTTCAAGAGGAAGAGAAATATATCGAATGGCTAATGAAGAATTTAGGAGATGGCTAGAACTAGAGGAAGGCAATATTACCCTCCCTAATGAGGGTAAGGTAGTTAATGAGATCAAAAGTAATTATCTGCAATATGAAGAACTATTTAGTAAACTTTCTTCTCTCTTAGAAAATGGGGAAAATAATGATGCTCGTAGATTATACTTTAGAAACATAGAGGGTTTATTTAGGAATACAAGAGAGCTACTACAAGATCTCCTTGAAATGAATAATGAGGCTTTATTGGGGGGTAATTCTATTTCAAGGATGACAGTTCGAAGAGCTACAATTTCTACTATAGTAGTTGTAGCAGTTGCTATTATCCTCTCTATTATCTTTTCTCTTAGGATTTCTAATACTATAACCAGTCCACTAATAGACCTTATGCTTGCTATCAAACGTATCCGAGGGGGAGACCTTAATGAAAGGGTGAAGATAGATTCCCCTGATGAAATTGGAGAACTTGCCAAAGAGTTTAATGATATGGTATCAGAGATTCGTTCTTACCAAGAAGCTTTAAGTGCTAAGGCTTTAGCTGAACAGCAAAAAGCACTTACTATAATTAAAGTATCTAAAGATGGGATTATTGTCACTGATGAGGATGGGAAGGTAATAATGATGAATCCTGCAGCAGAATATATATTTGGGCTAAAAAGTGATAAGGCTATAGGTAAAGATATAATTGAACTTACGGAACAACCTGAAATAGATGAGATGGTAGGAGAAGTTCTTAAAAATAAGGAAAGTTCTCATAATAGGGTAATTATACGATATATTGGTAATACGAAACGCTTCTTTGATGTAGAGGTTATAGCTCTTCCTTCTACAGGTGCTGTAATTCTTCTTAAAGACGTTACTTATTTTAAAAATCTAGAGAGGGTAAAAGCTGATTTTCTTTCTGACGTTTCTCACGAGATCCGTACGCCTCTTACTTCTATTACATTAGGAATTGGCCTTCTGAAAGATAGTGAAAGATTGATGGAGATGTCTCGCGAAAGAGAATTAATTGAAATGTTAGAAGAACAGGCGGATAGATTGAATAGACTTGTGGCTCAGCTCCTTGAAATGTCAAGACTTGAGACTGGGAGGATACAACTGAGGCTCCAAGATACTCCTCTCAAAGAATTTATTACT
>JBMFOH010000038.1:0-13805 GCA_049969715.1 bacterium
TAATTTATTTTTGAGTAATACTTTAGCATAAGGGGGGAGGTTCTTAAAATTCCATCAACCAGTTTTGCAACAGTTACGACGGTTGTTCTGTCAATGACAGCCTGGATGACTGTTGACAATGGCATAACATTTGTCTTATAATAGTATCGCGCCGAGGTGGCGGAATTGGCAGACGCGTACGTTTGAGGGGCGTATGGGCTTCCCGTGAGGGTTCGAGCCCCTCCCTCGGCACCATTGACAAGTTTTGCATTTTTTGGTAGAATGGATGATAGAAAGCGGGGCCGTGGTGTAGCCGGTTTAGCACACCTGCCTGTCACGCAGGAGATCGCGAGTTCGAATCTCGTCGGTCCCGCCATTTTGGAGCCGAGATAGCTCAGTTGGTAGAGCAGTGGACTGAAAATCCACGTGTCCCCAGTTCAACTCTGGGTCTCGGCACCATTTAATTCTTCTAAGAGGTGCATATTGAGTCTAATAGGAGTTACAAGTGACATCCACGGAGATTTGGAAGCGTGGAATGCCGTTTTTTGCTCTCAAGAGTTTGATGATATAGATTTGTGGCTTATTGCAGGAGATATTTTATATCATGGACCCAAGAATCCTATTCCTAAAGGATATTCCCCTAAGGAATTGTCTGTAAAGATAAATAACTACCATAAACCTATTATTATTGTCAAAGGGAATTGTGATAGTGAGGTAGATCAGTCGCTAATAAATATTCCCATCTTATCTCCTTATGCTGTGATATGGATAGATGGGTTGAAGATTCTTCTTCATCATGGAGATAAGGACCTAAGTAGTTGGATATTTTCTCTAGACCAGGAAGAGAGATTTCATATTGTCATTTCAGGACACACTCATATTCCCTCTATAAAACAAGATGGAGGCATCATCTTTTTGAATCCAGGAAGTCCGAGTATACCTCTTGGAGAAGAAAAGAGAAAGACTATAGCCAGGATAGATACTATTAAAAGGTCTATAGATGTTCTGGATTTGTATAATAAAGAAGTTATAAATTCTGTTTCTTTCTAACTTTAATAAAAATTAATCTTATGAGGTGAATTGACAGGTGGAAACTGTTATATTGTCAAAAAAGGAAAAAGCAAGAAGAAACTTCTCAAGAATTCCTGAAAAGCTTGAGGTTCCTGACTTATTAGCTATTCAAAAGGAATCATTTGATTGGTTTCTAAAAGAAGGCTTAATAGATGTGTTTAGAGAGGTCTCCCCAATATATGATTTTAATGAAAATTACTACATTGAATTTTTATCTTATTCTACAGGGGAGCCTAAGTATTCAGAGATAGATTGTAAGGAAAGGGGTATGACCTATAGCATCCCTCTTAGAGCCAGGGTCAGATTAGTGAGCAAGATAACAGGAGAGATGAAAGAACAGGAAGTGTATATGGGAGAACTGCCCTGGATGACCGATAGAGGAACATTTATAATCAATGGAACAGAAAAGGTTATAGTAAACCAGCTTACAAGGTCTCCAGGAGTTTATTTCGAATCCCAAATAGATATAAGTGGTAGGCCTCTTTTTCACTCCACCCTTATACCTACTAGAGGGGTATGGTTAGAATACGAGACAGATGCTAATGGAGTAATATTCTTTAGAATAGATAATGTGAAAAAGACCCCAGTTACTATCCTCCTTAAAGCTGTTTGTTTTGATACAGAGACTGACCTTCTAGAGAGATTTAAGCCTTATGAGGCTGTTATAGCTAGGACTTTAGATGCTGAAGGGAAGCATTATACCAAAGAGGAAGCCCTATTAGAGCTTCTTAAGAGAGCTAATCAGGGTGCACCTCTTAATATAGACAATGCTATTAGGCTTCTAAATAACTATTTCTTTGATAACAAGAGATATGATCTGGGTAAGGTTGGAAGATATAAGTTAAATAAGAAATTGAAAGAAGATATTCCCCTAGATACTAGGGTGTTAACTGCAAAAGATATTGTTAATATAGCTATATATATGGCTATGCTGATAGACCTCTCTGAAAGAGGAGAGAATATTAGTGAATATATGGATGATATAGACCATCTAGGAAATAGGAGGGTAAAACGCATAGGGGAGATGCTTCATAACCAATTCCGTATAGGGTTCAGTAGGATGGAGAGAATGATAAGGGAAAGGATGAGCCTCCAGTCTGATATGGAAAAGGCAACTCCTCAGATGCTGATAAATATAAGACCTCTTACTGCCTCTATAAAGGAATTTTTTAATTCTAGTCAATTATGTCAATTTATGGATCAGACAAATCCTTTGGCAGAACTAACCAACAAGAGAAGGGTAAGTGCATTAGGCCCAGGAGGTTTGAGTAGGGAAAGAGCAGGGTTTGAAGTAAGAGATGTACATCATACCCACTATGGACGTTTGTGCCCAATAGAGACCCCTGAAGGACCTAATATAGGGCTTATAAATAGTTTAGCCACCTATGCTAGAGTAAATGAGTTAGGCTTTATAGAGACTCCATATTGGCGGGTAGAAAATGGGAGAGTTACTAATGAGATAGTATATCTAGCTGCTGATGAAGAGAAGGAGTATAGAATAGCTCAGGCTAATATCGCTCTAGATGAAAATGGGTTTATTCTAGATGAAGAGGTCCCTTGTGCATATGGTGGGACATTTGTTATGTCTCCAAGAGATTCTGTTCAGTTTATGGATGTGTCCTCTAATCAGATTGTTGGGGTAAGTACTGCACTTATTCCCTTCTTAGAGCATGATGATGCTAGTAGAGCTCTTATGGGAGCGAATATGCAGAGGCAGGCAGTTCCTCTTATTGCTCCTCAAGCTCCTATTGTGGCTACAGGCTTAGAAAAGATAGTAACAAGATATTCTGGATTTCTTGTAACAGCAAAAAGACCAGGTATAGTGAAGAGTGTAAGTGCAGATATGGTGGTGGTAGAGACAGATGAAGGGGAAGAGGATGTGTATAGATTGTTGAAGTTTGTAAGGTCCAATCAAAGTACCTGTATAAATAATAGGGTTATAGTAAATAAAGGAGACAGGGTAGAAGTTGGAGATATTATTGCAGATGGGATGGCTATGGAGCAGGGAGAACTTGCATTAGGGAGGAATGTACTCGTAGCTCTTATGCCTTGGGAAGGTTATAACTATGAAGATGCAGTGCTTATAAGTGAAAGGTTAGTAGCAGACGACGTATATACCTCTATTCATATAGAAGAATATGAGATAGAGGCAAGAGATACTAAGGTAGGTCCTGAAGAAATAACAAGAGAGGTTCCTAATGTAGGAGAGGAATCTCTGAGAAACCTAGATGAAAATGGTATTATAAAGATAGGAAGTGAGGTACAGGCAGGCGATATATTGGTAGGTAAGGTCTCTCCTAAGGGAGAGACTGAGCTTACTCCGGAAGAAAAACTTTTAAGAGCGATACTTGGAGAAAAATCTCGAGAGGTAAGAGATACCTCTCTAAGACTTCCGCCAGGAGAGAGAGGAATTGTTGTGAAAACTCAGGTCTTTTCTAGAGAAAATGGAGACGAACTCCCTCCTGGAGTTTTAAAGGCAGTAAAGGTTTATGTGGCGCAGAAGAGAAAGATATCTATAGGGGATAAATTATCAGGAAGGCATGGGAATAAAGGGGTTATAGCAAATATTCTTCCTATAGAAGATATGCCATTTCTTCCTGATGGAACCCCGGTAGATGTTGTATTGAACCCATTAGGGGTTCCATCAAGGATGAACCTTGGGCAGATTTTTGAAGCTCATGTCGGCCTTATAGCTCATGAAAAAGGCTTTATCGCTGAGACCCCTATCTTTAATGGGGCTACAGAGGGTGAAATCTTTGAACTTTTAAGCGAGATAGCAAGGAATTTCCCTGGGCTTGACGATAGAGGAAAATGCCTCCTTTATGATGGAAGAACAGGAGAACCGTTTGAATCTCCTGTAACAGTAGGTTATATGTATATAATGAAGCTTATCCATTTGGTGGACGACAAGATTCATGCTCGATCTACTGGCCCATATTCTTTAGTTACTCAACAGCCCCTAGGAGGGAAGGCTCAGTTTGGTGGACAGAGATTTGGAGAGATGGAGGTGTGGGCTTTAGAAGCCTATGGGGCAAGTCATACTCTCCAAGAAATGCTTACTATAAAGGCTGACGATATAGATGGTAGAAATGAGGCATATGAAGCTATTATAAAGGGAAGGAAGATTCAGACTCCTGGAATTCCAGAGTCTTTTAAGGTTTTAATAAGAGAGCTTAGAGGATTAGGATTAGATGTTATTATTTATGACAAGTCTGGCCAGGAGATACCGATTGATGAGGCGGATGAAAAGGGTCCCTACGAGATTTGGAATGAATTTAATATAAATCTGGAAGGGATGGAAAGAGATGGAGATGAATAAAAAAGAGACAGCAAAATTGGATATGGGATCTTTTACTAAGATCCAGATAAAACTTGCTTCTCCAGAGAAGATAAAGGCATGGGGCACTAGAAAGGTTGGAGGGCAAGTAATATATGGGGAGGTAAAGAAGCCAGAGACCATAAACTATAGGACATTTAAACCAGAAATGGATGGGCTTTTCTCTGAAAGAATTTTTGGTCCTACAAAGGATTGGGAATGCTATTGCGGAAAGTATAGAAAATTTCGATATAAGGGTATAGTATGTGATAGATGTGGAGTTGAAGTTACTTCCTCTAAGGTAAGAAGGGAAAGAATGGGGTATATTGAGCTTGCGGCTCCTGTTGCTCATATCTGGTTTGTAAAAAGTGTACCATCTAGGATAGGATTGGTTTTAGATATGAATATGAGGAATTTAGAGAGGGTATTATATTTTGCTGCATATGTTGTGCTTGATCCAGGGGATACGCCTTTACAAAAATGTCAGGTAATAAGTGATGTAGAGTATGAAGATTATCTTCAAAAATATGGGAACAAATTTAGGGTCGGTATGGGAGCAGAGGCTATTAAAGAGCTCCTGGCAGAGATAAACTTAGAGGAACTATCTAGAGAACTTAGGGAAGAACTAAAAGAGACAAATGGACAAAAAAAGATTAAGATTTTAAAACGCTTAGATGTAATAGAAGGATTACTGAGGTCAGGTAATAGACCAGAATGGATGATTTTAGATGTTTTACCTGTTATTCCCCCTGAATTAAGACCGATGGTACCTCTTGATGGAGGAAGGTTTGCAGTAAGCGACCTAAATGACCTCTATAGGCGAGTCATAAATAGAAATAACAGGTTGAAAAAGCTTATAGAGCTCGAGGCTCCCGAGATAATTATCCGCAATGAGAAAAGAATGCTTCAAGAGGCAGTAGATGCACTGATAGATAATGGAAGAAAGGGAGCGGTGGTAACAGGTTCTAACAAGAGGCCGTTAAAGTCTTTAAGTGATCTATTGAAAGGGAAACAGGGAAGATTTAGACAAAATCTTTTAGGTAAAAGGGTTGATTACTCCGGCCGTTCTGTTATAGTAGTTAATCCTGAGTTAAAACTGAATCAGTGCGGTTTACCTAAAGAGATGGCTTTGGAATTATTTAAGCCTTTTGTAATGAGAAGATTAGTGGAGAGAAAGCTTGCTCATAATATAAAGAATGCTAAGCGTATGGTAGAACGTATGCGTCCTGAGGTTTGGGATATACTAGAAGAGGTAATAAGGGATTATCCGGTAATGCTTAATCGTGCACCTACCCTTCATAGATTAAGTATCCAGGCATTCCATCCAGTATTAGCGAAAGGAAGGGCTATCGAGATACATCCAATGGTTTGTCCTCCTTATAATGCAGACTTTGATGGTGATCAGATGGCTGTTCATGTTCCACTTTCGCTCCCTGCTAGGGCAGAGGCTGAAATAATAATGGCTTCTCCTTATAATATCTTCTCTCCTGCTCATGGGAAGCCACTTGTGGCTCCAACCCAGGATATGGTAATAGGAGTCTTCTATCTTACTATTGAAAATCCTGATGCCAAAGGGGCAGGGAGATATTTTGCCTCTTATGAGGAAGCTTTTATGTGCTATGAGAATAGAGAACTCGATATCCATGCACCGATTACCGTAAGATATAAGGGGAAGTTATTAAAGACTACCTTAGGTAGACTTATATTCAACAGAATCCTGCCTGAAGACTGGGAATATATAAATGAACCTCAAGATAAGAAGGCATTGGGAGAGCTTATAGAAACATGTTTTAAGAGAAAGGGTTATACAGCTACTATAGTCCTTCTTGATAATATAAAGGAACTGGGCTTTAAATGGGCCACTAAAGCAGGTATTACTATCTCGGTAAAGGATGTGGAAATCCCTGAAAGTAAAGATGAGCTCATAAGGATGGCAGAGAGAGAGGTCTCAGAGATAGAAAGGGATTATTCCTTAGGATTAATGACAGACTCTGAAAAGTATCAAGCCATAGTGGACCTATGGAATAAGGTAACAGATACTATTACAGATCAGATAAAGTCAAATATGAGTCCTTTCAATCATATCTATATGATGACAATCTCTGGAGCCCGAGGGAACATTCAGCAGATAAGGCAGTTAGCTGGTATGAGAGGGCTTATGGCAGATCCGTCGGGACGTATCATAGAGTTTCCTATTACACATAATTTTAGAGAGGGGTTAAGCGTCATTGAGTACTTCATCTCTACACATGGGGCAAGGAAGGGTTCTACTGATACCGCACTGAGAACTGCCGACTCTGGATATCTTACTAGGCGTCTTATAGACGTATCTCAAGAGGTAATTGTTGGAGAGGAAGATTGTGGAGATACTGAGGGGATACCTATTTATCCTTTAAAAGAGGGAGAGGAAATAATAGAGCCATTATCTAAGAGATTATCTTATAGGATAGCAGCAGAGGATGTTATAGACCCTAGGACTGGGAAAGTGATTGTAAAGACTAACGAAGTAATTGATGATACAAAGGCTAAAGAGATAGAAGATGCAGGGTTTGAAAAGGTAAGAGTCTTCTCTGTACTTAGTTGCAAATCTAAGAAAGGTGTATGTGCTAAATGTTATGGTGTGAATCTTGCTACAAATAGATTGGTAGATGTAGGAGAGGCGGTTGGAGTAATTGCTGCCCAATCTATAGGGGAACCTGGAACTCAACTTACCTTGAGAACCTTCCATACAGGTGGGGTAGCTGTAGAGGATATTACTCAAGGCTTGCCTAGAGTAGAGGAACTTTTCGAGGCAAGAAAACCAAAAGGGCAGGCTATTATAAGTGAGGTCTCTGGCACAGTAAGGATTGAAGAATCTAAAGGGACTAATTGCATATATATTATTGGAGATGACGGTGTAGAAAAGGCTAAATATCAGGTTCCATTCAACTCTAGGATAAAGGTAAAAGAAGGAGAAGGAGTAACCCCTGGTATTCCTCTCACTGAAGGACCTCTGAATCCTCATGATATCCTTAGGATAAAGGGGGTAGAAGAAACAGAGAGATATCTAGTAGATGAGGTGAAGAAGGTATACATCTCTCAAGGTGTAGAACTGCACGATAAGCATATAGAACTGATTGTGAAAAGGATGCTACAGAAGGTAAGAGTAGATGACCCTGGAGATACTGAACTGATCATGGGAACTCTCATAGATATCTTTGAGTTTGAAAGACTACAGGAAGAGTGTAGAGAAAAAAAAGTAGAACCTCCCAAGGGGAAGAGGGTCCTTTTAGGAATTACAAGAGCATCTCTAGCTACTGATAGTTTTCTAGCTGCTGCATCCTTCCAGGAAACTACTAGGGTCCTTACCGAGGCAGCAGTCAAAGGAAAGATAGATACTCTTTCTGGACTTAAGGAAAATGTCATTATAGGCAGTCTTATTCCAGCTGGTACTGGATTTCCTGAATATAAGAATATAGAATTAGAAAAAGAAGAGGTAGAAGAACCTCAATTTACAGAAGTTTAGACTTTGGAGGGATAGTAAATTATGGCTTTGATAAGTGAGAAGGATAGAGATTATCTTAGGAACGTATTTGCTAAGGAGTTAAAGAATGATGTAAAGGTAGTTTTCTTTACTCAGAAGTCAGGACTATTTGTTCCTGGGATTGAATGCGAGTATTGTAAAGAAACCGGAGAGTTAGTAAAAGAGTTAGGGGAACTATCCGATAAGATTAAGGTAGAAGTCTATGATTTTATCTCTGATGAAGATATGGTTAAGCAGTACAATATAAAAAGAATTCCAGCTATAGCTCTAATAGGAGAGAAGGATTATGGTATTAGATTCTACGGGATTCCGTCAGGCTATGAGTTTGGCTCTTTAATTGAGGACATAGTAGACGTGAGTAAAAGAGAAACTAAGCTTTCTAAAGCAACCAAAGAGAGACTTTCTAAGATAGACAAGGAGGTAAATATTCAGGTATTTGTTACTCCTACTTGTCCATATTGCCCAAGGATGGTTTATATGGCTCATCAGTTTGCCTTTGAAAATGATTATATCACTGCTGACATGGTAGAGGTGATAGAGTTTCCTCAATTGGGTAACTATTATGAGGTCTCGGGTGTGCCAAAGACGGTAATAAACGATAAAGAAGAGATAGTAGGGGCAGTGCCTGAGGCTAGTTTTCTAGAAAGTATAGAGAAAGCAATAGACAAAGGATAGGTTTTCATTTTTATGAAGTTACTGATGGGACAGGTTTTCCTGTCCCATTTTTCTCTTAAGCTAAGCTTCTATTTCTAGCTTCTAAAAGAAGCGTCCAATCCTCTTGACTGATAGGACGATCGAAACTTCTAAGTTGGCTTATTTTGAATCCATGTTTTTGGGCTAACCTTCTAAAATGAAGTATATTCTCTACAGATAGGTCTGTCCCAAGACTTATATCTGTGTAGCTATGTTCTAATGCAAGCATCATTGTTTCAGCCATACAAGCATAAACTAGTCCTCTTTCTAATCCGAAATTCCACCCTAAAGATGGCCTTCCTGGTACCTCTATGATACCACCATCGATTACTAAGATATCTTGCCTTACCTCTTTTATCTTTGGACTTACGTTTGGTGGCCTAGATATATCACAGATAATAGCTCCAGGACTAACTAAGGTAGGATTAATGATCTCTATAGGACTATTGGTAGCAGTAACTATTATCTGGGATTTGGAGATAGCCTCATCTAGATTGGTAGTTATCTCTATTAATCGAGATTCTTCTATCTCTTGGGAGGTAAAGATATGTTCCCCTATACTTCCTTGAGGTGGTGTCCATCCCTTTTCTATCTGACCCTTGAGGTGTCTATAGATTTCTAGTTCTACATTGGTTAATCGTCTCAAGCTAGATTTAGGATGCTTTGGATTACCTACTAAGATTATCTTGTAGGCTTCCTCTCCCATAAGTACTGCAAGCGCCTTTCCGATAGAACCTGTAGCTCCTATTATCGCTACTGTACTTTGATTTAATTTGACATTGAGTTTCTGAGCGGCTAATTTTATTGCCTCAATACTTGAAGCTACTGTATAGCTATTACCTGTAGTAAGGGGAAGAACCTTTCCTTTGAGGAGAAGTCCTCCTCTAGATACTACCGAAGTATAAGCTCCAAGCCCTGCTATACGTGCCCCATTTTTATATGCTAATTTGAGAGCCTCCTCAAGTTCATTTAGAATTTTCTCTTGAGGTAACTCTAGCATTTGCTTAGCAGTATAAGGTAATGTGATGAATTCACCATAGGCACTTTCTCCAGAAAGTGACATTACCCTTGTCTGTCCTATAACAAATGGTCTTATAGTTTTGCTGCCAATCTCAGATAATTTTTGAAGCTCTTCTCTAGTGAGGACAGAGAGAGTAGGGTCAAATTCCTGATAGTTTACCAGGTCAAGAGGGTGTACTAAAAAGGCAAATCTTCCTTCTTGAGGATGTTGGGATGGGTTATAGATATTCCATTGCTCCCTTTCTCTCGTAGATACAGAAGGGAATTCATTTCTCTTCATACCTAAGATAGGGGTAAGTATTTTTACAGTATTTCCATCATTAAGGGTCTCTATCACCCTTTCTAATGCATCTGAAACCCTTCTACACTCTTCCCAGGATGTTATAAATGACGGTTCCAAACGAATAACCCTATTGTTACTTAGTGTTGGGGCTAAGCGTATCTTTTCTGTATTGAGTAAATAACTTACTATTAAAGGAACAAGGTTTCCTTGTTCAGAGAGGACACTTAAAAGACACTGAGGGAAGTTAACCCTATCCATTTTAATCTCTATTCCTAAAAGGTATCCTTCTCCTCGTACATCCTTTATAACGTTAGGAAACCTTTCCTTTAGATTAGATAATTCTTGAAGAAGTCTCTCCCCATTCTCTTTTATATACCTGATTATAGCATTGTTATCTCTAGTTAACATCTCTAAGACCTTTATTCCTATCATACTTGCTATATTATTTCCTGCAAAGGTGGAAGAATAATTTTTAATAAACTCTTCAGTATATGTCTCTTCTTTTAGAAGACATGCACTTATGGGATATATCCCTCCTCCTAGAACCTTTCCAATAATGAGTATATCAGGTATGATGCCCTCCTTTTCACAGGCAAATAACCTTCCTGTCCGTCCAAGTCCAGTTTGAACCTCATCTATGATAAATAGAACCCCGTATTTATGGCATATCTCCATAGCCTGAGAGAGATAACCTTGGGGAGGAATTATAATCCCTCCCTCTCCTTGGATAGGTTCTACTATAAATCCTGCGTAACTATCTGGATTTTCTATTAACTTTTTCTCTAGAGAAGAGATATTTCCATAAGCAACAGTATCAAAGTCACCCATTGATAGTCCATGAAAACATCCTTCAGCAGCAAGGATCCTTCTCCTCTTGGTAGATGTCTGAGAAATTTTGACTGCTACACTTACAGCTTCACTACCTGTGGTGGCAAAGATTACATATCTAAATCCTTTTGGCGCAACTTCGATTATTTTTTCTGCCAGTTTTCCTGAAGCTTCCGTTATTGAGGCTTGAACTAAACTAGGAAGTTCTCTCTCTTTAATATCGTATAAAACCTCCCAGATTTCTCTTGAATTAAAACCAAAAGGTGATGCCCCAAAAGAGGATATAAAATCTAAGTAACAGTTTCCTCTATTATCATAGAGGTAATTATCTTTGCCTCTAACAAAGATCTTGTCCATACCTAGGGTTCTCAGTAGGTCTCCTAAGTACGGATTAATATATCTGGTGAAACTGTCCAATACTCGCCTCCTTGTATCTACACATTATGATTTCTTTTTTAATAAGAAAAGAAAGAATGGAGCACCTATAAGTGATGTGACTATACCTACTGGTATCTCATTTGGGGATAGGGCAATTCTTGCTACTAAGTCTGAGAGTACCAGAAGAACCGCTCCACCAAATAGGCTTGCAGGGAAAAGGATTCGGTTGTCTGGTCCTATAATCCTCCTCAATATATGTGGAATTATAAGCCCTACAAAACCTATTACTCCACTTACCGAAACTGCACTTGCCGTTAGAAGGGAAGAAAATATTATTAGGACCCTTCTTACTTGATGGGTATTAACTCCAAGGTTCTGAGCTTGTTCCTCCCCAAGGAGCATAATATTTGCCTCTCTTGTATACATAGATAATACTATACTACAGATTATAAAATATGGGAGTATAATTTTTACATGCTGCCATCCCCTCCCAGAAAATCCTCCCATAAGCCAGTATATAGAGCCATGGAGGGTAGTATCACTTAACAGGAGAAGGAGTGACATCAAGCCAGAGAGGAATGCATTAATCGCAAGTCCAGCTAGGAGGAGATTCAGCATAGAATTATGCTGACCTCTGTAGGAGATAGAGTATACTAATAATACTGTAACTATACCTCCTATAAAGGCAAATATAGGAATAGAACTTAATCCTAAAAATTGAACCTCTAATCTAAAAACAATAGCACTAACTGCTCCTAGAGCAGCCCCCGAAGAGACCCCTATTATATATGCATCAGCCATAGGATTCATAAATAGGGATTGGAAGATTGCACCTACTCCTCCTAAAGATGCTCCAACTAATAACGCCAGAAGTACTCTAGGTAATCTTATATCTATTATTATTGGGTTATAGCTAGTATGATTCCCTAAGACTCTTCCTCCTATATTCTCCATTATCTCCTTGAAGGGGAAATAGACTGTACCTATAGAAATGCTCAATAAGAAAGAGAATACAAGAATTATAAGGAGTGATAGAAATATTACTGCCTTTCTTTTGAATCTCATATATTAAGCTCTAAAGTAGCGGAGTTAGAAATTCTTTAGCCCTTAATATGTCTTTAATCTGCTGGTCTCCAGAGATTTCTCTCTCTATAGTTAATGCCCCGTTATATCCACAATCTTTCAGTTTGGAGATAAAGAGAGGATAGTTTACTCTTCCTTCTCCTAAAGGCTTTTCTACCCCTAAACTTCTTCCTCCAGTTGGATACTCTCCGTCTTTAGCATGGATACCCCTTACGAATCTTCCAAGTATATCTAATGCATCTATTGGATTAGCCTTTCCATACATTATAAGATTGGCAGGGTCTAGATTTATCCCTATATTATCCATTCCTATATCTTCTATAGTCCTAAGAAGGGTTGTAGGGGTTTCCTGACCTGTTTCGAAACAAAAGTACTGTTCATTTGCCCTAGAATACCTAACTATCTCTCTTAATGCTACAATCATCCCTGGATAATTAGGGTCATTGGGATTTTCAGGGATAAAACCTACATGGGTTATTATGTTGGGTACTCTAATGAATCTAGCAAAGTCCGAGCCCTTTTTCAATGTCTCCAGCCTTATATATCGATATTCGAGTGGAACAAGCCCTAACGTTAATGGCCCTTCTGTAAAATTCCATACCCTTGGACCAGGCCATCCTACCCAAAACCCAGTAACTTCTATGTTATATTTTTCAATAAGATATCTTAATCTTTCTCCATTTTCTCTAGTGAAAAGTTCTGACTCCCAACATGCTATCTGACAGGTAGGTAGGTCTAAATCTTTTACCCTTTTAATAGGTTCTTCTATCTTTTTTGTAAGAGGGACAATAACTCCTAGTTTTAACATAGAGGAATTCCTCCTTTTTAAATATTAGATTCCAATCTACCACGTTTTATCTTTTTCCCAGTAATAATATAATAGATTCTCTCCCCTATATTTGTTACATGGTCTCCTGCCCTTTCTAAAAAACGTGCTACTTGGGTTAGATATATAGCGTTAGTAATTAATCTTGGTGTCTCTAGTATATAACTTAAGATCTCTCTAAAGACCTGGTCATATAAAGCATCTATCTCAAGGTCCTTCTTCCATATCTGATCTAGATATGAGACATCTGAGCTCTTAAGAGAGTCTTCGCAGTTAGAGATCATATCTACTACATTCTCTGCCATAACAGGAATATCTATAAGTGGTTTAAGGAGAGGTTTATTAGAAAGTATCTTGGCTGATTCTGCTACATGGGTAGCATAGTCACCAATACGTTCTACGTCTGTGATTATTTTCCATATTCCACTTACTAATCTTATATCCTCATCTCTCTCAATATTACGAAGAAGTCTTATACAGGTATCCTCTATATTTAGTTCTATAGAATCTACCAACTTGTCACTATCTATTACTGTCTGAGCGAGTGTTCCATCCCTATTGGCGAGTGCCTCTACCCCTTTCTTTATGTTTTCTTTTACTAGAGACATCATATCCAGAGTTAAACCTTTAATGGCATCAAGATGATTCTTTTCTTCCATAGGCATTTCTACCTCCTCGAGTTTCTACTCTTAGTAGTATATCAGAATAAGACACAATAGGCAAGCAATACTTTTACTGATCTGTAATCACTTTGCCCACCCCCTTTCCAAAGACCGTTTGAAACATTCTAATACGATGGGTAATC
>JBMFOH010000039.1:0-13672 GCA_049969715.1 bacterium
GTAATAGCGCTATCATCCTCAACACATTGGGCTAGGAATTCTATAAGGAAGTTCTTCTTACAAAACTGTATAAAATGTTGTATACTAACTTTTACCAGGTTTCATAATAAATTGATATCCCCTCTTGGAGGTAATGAAAAGATATCCTCCAGAGGGGACTCACTTTAATTGAGTAATTTCTGAATGGTGCCCTTTGACCTTGTATAAATTTTACTTCTAGTGTATAATAATTTCAAAATTGAATATTGAGATTAGTTACCGGGGTGCTGAAAGCTTTTAGCAAGTAGGCTGAGAGGAATCTATTGAGATTCCAACCCGCCGAACCTGATCTAGGTAATACTAGCGAAGGGAGGCTAAAGACAGAAGATTACAGACCGAAACCTCCCTTAGAGGTTTCGGTCTTAGTTTTATGGAGGTGATATTATATGGAAGAATACTCAATAGAGCCGGTTAAAAGAGAAAAGAGGATATTTAATTTTTTGGTGGTCTTCTCTATATGGTTTGGGGCTGGAATAAGCATAGCTGAGTTTTGGGCGGGGGCATTATTAACCCCAGCTTTATCACTACTAGTAGCAATACTGGTGATAATAGTTGGACACATAATTGGGAATATCCTCATTGGATTAGTTGCAATAGAGGGAGAAGAGACAGGTGTCCCTACTATGGTTCTTTCGAGAGGAGCATTAGGGATAAAAGGGTCATTCCTGCCCTCAATCCTTAACTATCTTCAGCTTATCGGTTGGACAGCAGTAATGTTGATAGCTGGAGCAAATGCGATGAACCAGGTTTCAAAACATCTTGGATTTGAAAATTATGCCTTATGGATTATTCTCCTAGGTTTTTTGGTTACTCTTTGGACATATGTAGGTCCAGAAGGGTGGCGTGGACTTGAAAAGGTTGCAGCTGTCTTACTATTAGTTTTGAGCTTCTGGCTTACCTATGTTATACTCAAGGATTCTTCGATAAGAATGCTCCTAGTAAAGCCAGGAACTGGTGGAATGGGGGTTATGCTTGGGCTTGACTTGGTCATAGCTATGCCAGTCTCTTGGGCTCCTTTGATAGCAGACTACTCAAGGTTTACAAAAGGGAAAGGAGGTGCTTTTTGGGGGACATTTATAGGTTATTTTATATCAAGTGGTCTTTTCTATTTTGTAGGAGCTTTGACAAATGTTGCGGTGGGTAAGAAGGACCCGATAGAGATAATATCTTCCTATGGTTTAGGAATACCCGCGATGTTGATAATAGTCTTTGCAACTGTAACAACAACATTCTTAGATATTTATTCGGCAGCAATAACCTATAAGAATATTTCTCCTAAAGGAGATACTAAAAAACAAATCTTGTTAGTAGGAGCACTTGGAACTATTTTAGCTCTAGTATTTCCGATAGATAAATATGAAGGTTTTCTCATTCTTATTGGAGGGGCATTTACTTCTCTTGTTGCGATAATGCTAGTAGATTACTTCTTGGTAAAGAAAAGATATGATGTGAAAGAACTCTTTGATAGTAAGAATCTGCTCGACACTAGAGCTTTAATAATCTGGATAATTGGTTTTCTTGTATATATAGGGCTTGCTCTAGAGAGCCTTTTTGGAATTCATATTCCTATTCTTAGTGAGATTGGTTTTAGGTTTGGTTCAACACTTCCAACATTAATCTTAGTTAGTATCTTGTATTATTTAATCTCAAGGAGGACTGTATGAATTATGAAGGTAAGGCGTTAACTATTGCTGGTTCAGATTCTGGAGGTGGAGCTGGCATCCAGGCTGACCTAAAGACATTCCAAGTCTTTAATGTCTTTGGAATGTCTGTAATTACATCGGTCACAGCTCAAAATACCATTGGAGTAAAGGCAATATATGACCTTCCTAAGGAGATGGTAGCAGCTCAGATTGATGCAATCTTAGAGGATATAGGGGTAGATGCAGTGAAAACTGGTATGCTATCAAACAAAGAGATAATAGATATAGTTTCAGAAAAGATTAAACAGTTCAAGATAGAAAGGCTTGTCATCGACCCTGTAATGGTAGCTAAAAGTGGAGCAAGACTTTTAAAAGAAGATGCAGAGAGAGAATTTATAGAGAAACTTGTTCCCCTAGCATTTATCATTACTCCAAATATATTTGAAGCAGAGATAATAAGTGGAATAAAGATTAAGAATCTGGATGATGTAAAGAAAGCAGGAAGATTAATATATAATCTAGGTTCTAAGAATGTCCTTATAAAAGGAGGCCATTTGGAGGGAGAAAAGGCTATTGACATCCTTTTTGATGGTAAGAATTTCCATACCTTCGAATCAGAAAGGATAGACACAAAGAATACCCATGGCACAGGATGTACAATCTCTAGTGCCATAACTGCTGAACTTGCCAAAGGGAAAAGTGTAGTTGAGGCAGTGAAGATAGCCAAAGAATTTATTACATTGGCTATAAAGGAGGCCCCAAATAATATTGGTAAAGGCTTTGGACCTCTCTATCACAATGTAAGAATAAAAGGAATGTAACGTTATGAGGATAGTTGTAACTAATGACGATGGAATAGATTCTATAGGGATAAGAAAACTAATAGAAGGCATCTCTTCTTTAGGAGAAATCTATGTTGTCGCTCCAGATAGAAAGCTCACTGGGGTAGGTGGTAGTGTCACATTTGATAGGCCAGTAAAGGTAGATAGGGTTTCTCTTGGTCTTGGAGAGAAAGAGGCTTTTAAGGTCTCTGGCACACCAGCTGATTGTGTGATACTTGCCTTAGACCTATTAGTAAGAGATGTAGATATTATCATCTCTGGAATCAATGACGAACCTAATGTAGGAGATGATATAAGGCTTTCTGGAACGATAGGGGCATGTAGAGAGGCTGCATCTTTTGGTATTAAAGCCTTTGGAGTCTCTATGGAGTATGGGGGAGATAATATCTACTTTGATGGGGCGGTAGAGATCTCTAAGACTCTTATTAAAAGTATAGAAAGATACAGTCTTCCACAAGGGATATTCTTGAATGTCAATGTCCCAAACGTCCCAAAAGAAAAGATAAAGGGAGTTAAGTTTGTAAAACTTGGAAGGAGAAGATATATGGATAGGGTCAAAAAGGTCTTAGACCCATATGGTAGAGAGTACTATTGGATAGGTGGAAGCTTGATAGAGGACCTAGAAGAAGATACAGAAAATGATGCCTTAAGAAAAAATTTTATAGCTATTACTCCTATCAATATAGATGAGACAGATTATGAATTTTTGGAGGTGATAAAGAGATGGAAGATAGAATTCTAGAGATGTTAAGAATAGGGGAAGATATATGGGATAAGATGAGGAAAAAGAAGCCACTTATCTATCACATAACAAACTTTGTTGCTATGCCAGAACAAGCACATATAACCATTGCCATTGGTGCGAGTCCAGTGATGGCATTGTCTCCAGATGAAGCAAGAGATATGTGTGCCATTTCTAATGCACTCCTTATAAATATTGGGACACCTTCTCAAGAACAGTTTGAGACTATGAAGCAGGCACTGATGACTGCAAACGAAAAGGATATTCCAGTGCTCCTAGACCCGGTAGGTTATGGGGCTACTCCATTTAGGAATTATGTAGTTGATGAGCTCCTAAAGATAGGTAGATTTACTGTAATAAAGGGTAACAGTGGAGAGATAATGGCTTTGGCAGGTAACTCAGGTACTGTAAGAGGAGTAGATGCAGTAACTGAAGAGAATAGAGGACTTATAGAAACAGTAAGGTCTATTTCAGAAAGGTATGGTACTATCGTTATTGCCACAGGAGAAGAGGATTTTATATCTAACGGAGTAGAGGTATTCTCTATAAGGGGTGGAAGTAAGATCTTAAGAAAGATTACCGGTTCAGGATGTATGGCAGGGTCAATAGTTGCCTCTTTACTTGGAATAAAAGAAGACCCACTTATTTCGTCTATAACAGGAGTTATCGCATTGAAAGCTGCAGCAAAAAGGGCAGACCAGAGAAGCAGTGGGCCTGGAAGTTTCAGAATGCATCTATTTGATGAGTTAGCTATTTTAAAGGGAGAAGACATAATAAAAGAGGGTGATATAGTAGTATGGACTTAAGCCTCTATGTAATTACAGATGAAAAGATTGGGCTAGGAAGAAGTCATATCTTCCTAGCAGAAGAGGCTTTAAAGGGGGGAGCTACAGTGATCCAATTGAGGGATAAGACAAAGAGTGGTAGAGAACTTTATAATATTGGTCTAAAGATGAGAGAAATTACAAGAAGGTATAATGCCCTCTTTATAGTGAATGATAGATTAGATATTGCTCTTGGAGTTGAGGCTGATGGTGTTCACCTAGGGATGGAAGACCTTCCAATCTCAGTAGCAAGAAAAATCGCTGGAAAAGATTTTATAATTGGGGCATCTGTAACATCTTGCCAAGAGGCAATTTTAGCAGAAAAAGAAGGAGCAGATTATATAAGTGCCCAGAGTGTATTCCCTACATCTAGCAAAGATAACGTTGGGGTTATAGGGGTTGATGGTCTAAAGGAAATCATAAATATCTCTAAGATTCCAGTAATTGCAATAGGAGGAATCACCTTAGAGAATGTAGAAGAAGTGCTAAGATGTGGAGTAAAGGGTGTAGCTGTAATCTCGGCAGTAGTATCTAAAGAAGACGTAAAAAAAGGAGCCCTAGAACTTAAGGAGAGAATTAGGAGATATATAGGTTAAAACTAGCGTCAAAATCTTGATGCCTCAGTCCATAGGGATTACTACAGGTATGTCCTTTATTCTTTCTATAGTTACTGGAACTCCATAGACAGATGATATATTTTCTGGTGTAATAATGTTTATATCTCCATAAGCAAAGATGGTATTGTCTTTTAGAAGTAAGAACTTATCAGAGAATCTCAAGGCGAGATTTATATCATGGATAACAACTATGCTAGAGATATTATTCTTTTTTACACTCTCTCTAATAATCCTCATAACTTCAATCTGATTTTTAAGATCCAAATTATTTGTAGGCTCATCTAGAAGAAGGACCTGGGGTTCTTGGGCAATGGCTCTGGCTATAAATACTTTCTGCAATTCACCACCACTTAATTCGTCGAGATACTTTAGGGCAAGATGTTCTAATTTGAGCATTTCCAAAACTTTCCGGACAATTTCTATATCTTTTTCTGAGACATCCCACTTAATATAAGGTTTTCTTCCTAGTAATACCATATCAAATACAGTAAATCCTGATCCTTCCTGTTTTTGAGCTACATAGCCTATCTTCTGAGCTATCTCTGACCTAGAAAGTTTTGATATGTCTTCCTTTTCGAGAAATACCGTTCCTTTTTTAGCCCTTAATATTCTATTTATACACTTCAACAAAGTCGTCTTTCCTGCACCATTATTGCCTAAAATAGAAAGAAATTCCCCTCTATTAACCTCAAAATTTATATCATTTAGCACTGGATGACTGTTGTAGCTAAACTCTATCCCATCAACCTTTAGTATCATCTTTTATAACCTCTTATAAGGAGATAGAGGAATACTGGAGCCCCTATAAAGGAGGTAACAGCTCCTACAGGTAGGACTACTGGAGCAATGATCGTCCTTCCAAAGGTATCTGATGCTAAGAGTAGAATCCCACCCATAATGGCTGAACCTATAAGCAAAAATCTATGATCCCCTCCGATTAGCCTTCTTACCATATGAGGACCTACCAGTCCAATAAATCCTATAACTCCTAAAAAAGAGACCACTACTGCAGTAACTAAGGATGCTATAAACATACTTATAAGCCTTAATCTTTCTACCGCTACTCCTAATCCCTTTGCCGTCTCTTCCCCACTAACTAATGCATTATAATTCCATCTATTTAGTAAGAAATATACTGTCGATATGGAAACTATCAATGTCATAATTTCTAAATCTCGCCAATTTGCTCTTCCAATATCTCCAAACGTCCAAAAGACTATAGAGGCTACCTGTATCTCGTTAGCAAAATACTGTATTACAGTAGTTAAAGCTGAAAACAAAGAACTAATGGCAACACCAGCTAGGACCATCGCTTCAGGTGATACCCTTCTATATCTAGCAAGAGCTAATATTATTAGAGTTGCCCCCATAGACCCTATAAATGCACAAAGTGTGGTTAAGTATGGATTATTGATAATTACTGCATCCATAGAAGTACTGCGGATACTACCAGTTCCTAGAACAGTTACAGACAGCGCCACTCCAAACGCTGCCCCCTGAGATATTCCTAGAGTAAAAGGAGATGCTAGAGGATTCCTCAGTATCGTCTGTACCACACAACCTGAGATAGAAAGTCCTATACCAGCTATGATAGCAGATAATACTCTAGGAAGTCTTATATTCCATACGATAATGTAAGATCTAGCATCTCCCCCACCAAGTAATGTCATAAGCACCTGTTTTGGGGAAAGACCAGATGAACCAGCATTTATGGCATAGATGGCTAATATAATAGTCAATAGAGAGATAGTTACAATGATAATCACTTTAGTTTTAATATAACTTAGGTATCCTTCCCAGATATTTGACATCTACTAACCGCCTATAGTAAGCTTCGTGAATCCCCCGTACGTTTTAGCTAACTCATCATACAGAGGTTTACCCAAAAAGAACTGATAGATTTCATTAGCTTTTTTTATTGGGTCAACATCTTTGAATTGCTTGGGAAAGAGAACCTTACCTGCCCAGTATGCATCAGCTATAGCAGTATCTATATTTGTCGTATAGAAATTAAACGGTAACTGACCATAAACCTGTCTATTTTTTACCGCTTTTAATGCTTGGTAGAATTGAGGGTCCTTTTGATAGTCCTGTTCTACAAGATTATAATTAGAAAGGTCAATAAAGATGACATCTGGGTCCCAGACCAAAAGTTTCTCCCTCTCAATCATAACGCTTCCCTTTTGCCCTGTCTCATCTGCTACATTCTTGGCATTAATCAT
Organism: bacterium; assembly: GCA_049969715.1. Classification (GTDB taxonomy): domain Bacteria; phylum DUMJ01; class DUMJ01; order DUMJ01; family DUMJ01; genus JBMFOH01. Next base: position 6,930 of record JBMFOH010000039.1, read on the forward strand.
TACAAATGGTGGATACTTAGCTTGAGTACTCTCTATCCCATGGCCACCTTTCATACCAAGGGCTCCCACATAGACCTTCAGCTTCTTTTCCTCTGGAATTCCCTTTGTTCTTAAGGATAACTCTCTTTGGGCCTTCTTTATATAGTTTATAACTTCTCTTGCTCTTTTTTCTTGGCCAATAATTTTACCTATAAGATTTATAGATTTATATACATCCTCATCAATGGTAGCTAGGTTTCCATAACTCAGTACTACTACCGGAATTCCTGTTTTAGCCTGTAATTCATCTGCACTCTTTTTATCTACAAGATAAGCTACAAATATAACATCTGGGTTAACAGTTACAAGCTTTTCTGCATCAGGGGTAGAGTTTGGACCTCCTTGGCCAATTACTGGTAACCTTTTCAAGTCTGGATATGCCATAATATATGTCCTTCCTATAGAGGACCATTCCTTTTCTATATTTTCTACCCCTACCACTTTATCTACCCCATTTACATAGCAAACAAGTCTTAAAGCCCCAGGCCCAATGGCTACTATTCTATTTACCGATATAGGAACCTCAACCTTTCGCCCAGCCAAGTCAGTAATAATAGTCTTCTTTAATGTTCCCCCTACTCCAAGATTAGTAACTAAAAGAATAGATAGTAATAAAACAATCATCTTTACTAATTTCATATCTTTACCTCCTTACCAGCCTCTTGAATATTCTTTAAAACAGTCTAGACATACCTTCTTGCCATCCATTATCCTAATCTTATTTTCAGCTGTAGATTCTCCACATATCTCACATACTATTGAGTTGAAAATTCTAGCCATTTCTGGCAATTCAAATGTGGGCTTTTTGAATTCAAATAACTCATCTATAGGAGTTTCTAGCAGATACCTCTTTTTCTCCTCTCTAGTCATCTCTTTATCTGTAGGCTTTAGTACAATTCTAATACTCTCATCACTACCTCTTACAAAGAAGCTAAAGGACTGTTTCCCTACATCTCGGTAGATAAGATTTCCCTTCCCTAGAGTACAACCTGTTATTACTTGAATTGCGTCAACTCCACATGCATCAGTCTCAGTTACGCAGACTATCTCTTCATCTTTAGAAAATGTTATCCCTAGTTTCTCTTTTGCAGCTTCACATGCTCTAAAGCCTATGGCAAGACCTGGACACTCGTGTCCATGAAATGTGACACACTTTTCCCATAATTCTCTATTTGTATCTTTTCCTTTCGACCTATCTAACGTATCCTCAGGACCATAAAGACTATCAAGCTCATAAACATATGGTTTTATATCAAGTATAGGACTCCCATCAATAGCATCGACACCTCTTACATATAATCTGTTCCCTTCTACCCCTATAAGATCAGCGATACACAAGGCAATAGGATTAGGTCTTGAAGGAGACCTTGTTGCAAATACTCCTTTTATCTCAGGACCAAAAGGAGTAACAGTCTTCAGCACATCACGCTTTCCTAAATGTGCCAAATAAAGTATGACTATATGTTTTTTATCTTCAATATCTTGAAGCCCCTCTACAAATTCAGGATATATTTCTAAAATAGTTTCTTTATCGGACAATCTACCCTGCCTTGGGGCATCTTCCTTTTTAGCATAAGGGCTATGTATTATACCTATTGGTACAAGTTCCAAAAAATCACCCCTTTCACTCCTTTCACTTAAAAAAAGAGCCACGAAGCTTATAAAGCCTTCGTGGCTCTTATCCTTCTTCTATTTTAATTGTTATCGACCTTCATGGTCTAGAATAGATTATACTACATTAATTTAGAATAGACAAGCCACCGAATTGCCGTAACTGTTGCATAAATGGTTGAAGATAAATGATCAGAGGTCAGGGATCATAGGTCAGTAGGCAGGCATCCTTGCCTGTCCATTACCAATCAAAACTGCAACAGTTACTCCTGTGGAGGTGCTTGATGGAGAAAAAGTTTGATACTGTAGAAATGATGAGAAGAATTCGAGATAAATTAAGTGAAACATATAGTAAATACCCGGAAAAGGAAGAAGAAGAATTGAAAGAGATAAGAAAGAAGTATGGAATAAAAGAAAAAGTAAAAGACGCTTAGGAAGATTATTCTAGCTCTTGATTGTTGAAGTAATATGCTCCAAGGAATATTAGTATAAGAGATAGTAATAAACTGGAGACTACTGGTTTTAAAGCAGTGCTCCAATCTACTCTAGATAGTATCCACTGGTTTTCTATTGATGATAGATTCATAGGATTATATGGTTTTACCGAGGGGAATATGTTTAACATATTTAGTGCTATAAATACTAAAATAAATATTCCTCCAGCCTCGAGCATACTATTCCCTATAGAGCTTGAAAACACGGTAAGAGAGATAATGAATGTGATATAGGTAAGGAAAAGTATAGTGCTAGAAAATGATGAGTAAAACTCTGTATCAGGGAATAGAATTACCGAATAGTAGTAACAAAGTGCAAAGGAGGCCCATAATAGAAGAAAGACTAATAAGAAATAAAATACAAACTTTGCTACTACCCACTCCCTCCTATCTACCCCTTTACTAACTACAAGTATCGCTGTTTTACGATTTTTCTCTTCGGCTATACCTCCTATGAATAAAAGCACTGTAACCAGAAAAACTATCTGGTTTAGGTTTTTAAAAAATTGTAGAAAGGCGTCCTTCCATGTAGGTGGAGGAACGATTATAGTAATTTCCATAGAGATACTCTTTATAAGATCAGGCATAATCTTAGCGGCTATTGGACTTAAGATGGAGAAGAATAAAAATACGGCTACAATAGCTATAAGTTTTCCTGTCTTTAGAAACTCATAGAGTTCTTTCTTCATTAATCTAAATGTCATTATCCAGTTACCTCCAAGAATATATCCTCTAGAGACGGTTCTAGCCTCTCCCATCTTTCTAGTAAAAGGTCCTCCTGGATGATAATCCTAGGTATATCTCTCTGGATGTATAAGATGTCGGAGACCTCTATCACTATCCCGTTTTTATCCTTTCGTTCTATAGACCTTATTTGAGAGAGAATCTTTAGCTTATCTACCAATCTTTCAGGATTATCAACCTCTATTAAGATTCTGTACCTACCGTATCGCTTCTTAATGTTCTCTATACTATCTTCTAAGAGTAGCCTTCCTTCTTTTATAATGGCAATCCTATTACATATCCTTTCTACATCGTTAAGTATATGGGTAGAGAAGAATATAGTCTTCTTTCCTCTCAATGACTGTATTAGGTCTAATATCTCCTTTCTCCCTTGAGGGTCTAAGCTAGAAGTTGGCTCATCTAGGATGAGAAGTTTTGGGTCTGGGAGTAAAGCTTGAGCCAATCCTAATCTCTGCTTCATCCCTCTGGAATAAGCCCCAATCCTCTTTTTTTCATCTTTTAGCCCTACTAATTCTAATACCTCTTCTATCCTATTCTTAGGATTATCTACTTCTGAGATATCAGCCATAAATGAGAGAAATTCTCTTGCAGTGAAGAAGTTGTAAAAGTTTGGGACGTCAGGAAGAAATCCTACCTCTCTTAGATATCTCCTACTACTCCTGATATCTTCATCTAGAACATATGCAGTCCCTCTTGTAGGTCTCGCCAGATTCAATAGAACCCTTATCGTAGTCGTCTTGCCCGCTCCATTTGGACCGAGATATCCGAATATTAATCCATCTTGGACATCTAGATTTAGATCATCTAAAGCCTTCTTGTCTTTAAAGTATTTGCACAGTCCTTCTGTTCTTATCACAGTCATCTATCTTCTCCCAAAGACAAGATATACCATAGGTCCTAGCATCTGAAACGCCAGTATGACTATACCCCATAGGACCTTAGGACCTTTTATCTCCTCTTTCGGTCGTCTTACTAGGTCTACTAGAGCAAAGACCTGAAGTCCTACCTGTATAATAAGAATTGGTAAAAGGAGTTTCCAATTTGCTAATACTGGCTCCATAAAAACTCCTCCTTATTTATTGATTTTTAACAAGCCTCTTAAATACATAGAAAGAATACACTATACTTAATATAGAAACGAATAAAATCCCTCCAACGCTGACAATAAAATTCATTGGTGGAGAAAGGAATGCTCCCAATAGCATCAGAAGACCTCCTATTACAAACAGGTATCCTGAAAATTTATGAGTCTTCCTCCATACCTCTTCATTAGATAACGTCCAAGGTGTTCTTACCCCTAAAAACCAGTTATACTTTACCTTTGGTAAGAAGTTACCTATAAAGATAAACATCACACCTATTAGAGCCGGAACTAGTCTAGAGATTAGATAATTCTTTCCTGTAAGTACAACCCCAAGGAGTACGATCTGTAAGATACTAAAGATTAGTACAATTAGAACCCTTATTATTCTATATGTAGATTCAAACCTTATATAATTTTCTCTTTTGGGGTCTATATATGGTATGTAGAGGAGTCCTAAATATAGAAGAGCTATCATTATTGGCATTCCAAATGCCCCCCAGAACCTTGAGGAATATTGATCCACCTCTCCTTTGGCATTCCAATGTGATGGAACTTTTTCCGGAAGTCTAGGGTAAAAGATTGCTCCTAGAATAAATAAAGATATAACCAGTAGAATTAAGCCCCACTCTTTCGAAATATACTCTCTATCTACCCTGTATTGATTCTTCATCCTCTTTCAAAGCCTCCTTACCTTTTCCTATATTCTCTAGGACCCATAAGATTAACTCCTGAAACACAGTCATATCTAGAGAATAAAATACATGTTGACCTCTCTTCTCAGAAGAGATAAGCCCTGCTGATTTCAACACCTCAAGGTGATGTGATATAGTAGGCCAAGACTGCTGGAAGCTGTTCGCTATCTCTCCAGCTGTCAACTCCTTCTCAGAGAGCATCTTCAATATCTTCCTTCTAGTCTTGTCACTCAATGCCTTAAATATTAAATCTAATGACATATCTTCTCCAATTTAATATTTAGATAATTGTCTAAATAATATTACAATATCTCTAGAAAAGAGTCAAGGGGTAAAAAATGCAAAAGTTACTAAACATGTGAGACTACTATTATAGAAGAAGGAGTATGAATCACAATGAGAGGAAGAGTAGGAACTCCGCAGAAGGAAATCCGTCTTTACTTACACCTCCTCCTAAGTTATAATTACTAGTAATTAATCAAATTAGAGGTTGGGGTTGAAGAAGAATGTTCTAATAAGGTTGCTTAAGGTATTTTGGAAGATAAGAGATGAAAACTATCCTAGTCTTGAACGTCTTATTAGAGAGATCTCTTATGAGTTAGGTAGAATTAGTGAAAGGACATTAAAAAGAGATCTCTATACTCTTAAATATGAATTTGATCTGCCAATAAGATACGATAGAAGGAGGGGAGGTTATTATTTAACAGAAAAGTGTAATTTCCCATTCCCTCCATTAAGTGGAGGAGAAGTCATTACACTTCTAATCGCAACCAATCTCCTACATCAGTTTAAAGGGACACCTCTAGAAAAAGGGTTAGAAAATCTAGAAAAGAAGCTTGAAGTCCTTTTTAATGATAAGATAAGCCTAAATCCTCAAGATCTTGAGATGGCTCTCTCTGTTCCCATATCTTATATAAAGATAAAAACTGATATTAGGGATGTCTTTGAGAAGATTTTTCAAGCAATAAGAGAGAAAAAGAGAGTTCAAATCGAGTATTTTAGTTTAAGTTCAGGGGAGAAGAGTAAACGTAAGATTGATCCGTATCATCTCTATAATTTTCAAGGTGTCTGGTATTTCTGTGGATATTGTCATTTAAGGAATGAAGTAAGAGATTTTGCCCTTGATAGGATAGAAAAGATAGAAACACTTCAAGAAACTTTTGAACTTTCAAAAGACTTTAATATCAAAAACTATTTAAGTCAGGCTTTTAGAATCTTTAAAGGAGAAAAAGAAAAGATAAGAATAAAGTTTGATTCGTATCAGGCAAGATGGATAAGAGAGAGGGTTTGGCATGAGAGCCAAAAGATAGAAGAACTTGAAAATGGAGAGATTATATTTGAGATAGAGGCAAACCCAGAAGAGATAAAAAGGTGGATTCTAGGTTACGGTTCTCACGCAGAAGTACTAGAACCTATCTCCCTAAGGGAAGAGATAAAGAAAGAGCTAGAAGTTCTTCTTGAATTTTATCAAAAGGACACAATCTGACCCTTTGGTGAGATATAATTAAACCCAAGGAAGGAGGAAAGATTTGAAATGTCTTATAAGGAAATCTTAACAACAATAGAGGTACAGGTTGCCTAAGTCACCTCGACTAACGTCAGGAGAAGCTGAGTCTATGTTACTAAAAGCTCTAAGAGTTAAAGAGGAGAGTGGACTATGAGAGTAAAGCTTACCTATGAAAAGCTAAACAGAGAGAGTATAATTTTACCTTTACATTATAATTATTACATTCAAAGCCTAATATACAGGACATTTTCAAGTGAACTTTCCACAAAGTTACACAGAGATGGCTTTGTTTTTGGTAATAGAAAATTTAAGCTTTTTACCTTCTCTAGAATTACAGAAAAAGGGGCTAAAAAGGATAGAGAGAAACTATTAGTATTCAAAAATAGAATCTCTTTCTACTTTTCGTCTCCACATAATAATATTGTGGAAGACTTAGGAGAGGAAGCCTTTAAAAAGAGAGAATTTATCCTCTTTAATCAACGCATATTTCTCTCTCAGCTTGAGATTCTCACTCTTCCAAGAATCGAAGATAAAGTAATAATAAAAATGCTTTCTCCAGTAACGATGTATAG
>JBMFOH010000040.1:0-12610 GCA_049969715.1 bacterium
CTATAAGACAAGAGTATTCTTTAATCCTGTCGCTGTAGGAGTTAGAGAGGGATTTGAGTGAATTAAGTAGATTCTTTTGGTATAATGAATGCTGTGACCAGTGTTGTGATTTTAGCATGGTTATCGCCTCCTTGTCCTAGGATTAAAAATCAAGGGGTTGGGCTGTGGGGGTGAAACGTAGTAAGGCTATAGCTAAAAGTGAGACTACAAGAAGTTTTAGAGTTTCCGAAAATATATCCTTAGGGAAAGAAGGTGAATAGATTGAGAATTCTTGCAGTTGGGGCTCATCCGGATGATTTAGAATTGTTGTGTGCAGGGACATTGGCAAGGTATAAAAAATTAGGTCACGAAGTAATAATGGCATATATATGTAATGGAAATAAGGGGCATTTTACTATCCCACCGGATGAATTGGCTAGGATAAGAGAAGAAGAGGCAAGGAGATCAGCAAGTCTCATAGATGCAGAGGTGCTTTTTGGAGGCTTTCCTGATCTAGAGGTTCTTATAAATGAGCAATCTCGGATTGTCGCCGTAGATATTATAAGGCAGGCAAAACCTGATGTAATAATTACACATTCTCCAGATGACTATATGGTGGACCATACAAATACATCTAGGCTTATTATAGAGGCAAGTTTTATGGCAACGTTACCACACTTTAAAAGTAAGTACCCTGCCCATAATATTATACCACCAATATTCTTTATGGATACATTAGGAGGAGTGAACTTTCTACCCACTGAATATGTTGATATTACTGAAGAGATGGAGACAAAAGAGAAGATGCTGCTCTGTCATCAATCCCAGTATACCTGGTTAAAAGAACATGACCACATAGATTATGTGGAATTTATGAAGTCACTATCTAGTTTTAGAGGACTACAGTGTGGAGTAAAATATGCAGAAGGGTTCAGACAGTATCAGGTATGGGGAAGAATGGTTCCCAAAAGACTTTTACCTTAAGAGAGGAGGATTGGTATGAAGTCATTTAATTATGAGCTGGCTTCTTTTTTACCGTTCAGGGATAAAGAGGTCTGTAAAAAAGTGAGGTCTATAAAGAAGGAAGAGTTACCAAATCATCCGAATCCCAATTTCAAGATAAGGATTATAGAGGATGAGAGAGAATTTTATTTTGAATTTGCACTAGACATAGTAAGGCGTATCAAAGAGTCTCTAGATGCTGGGAGAAGGCTTGTTGCTATATTTCCTGTAGGACCAATGCCTCAGTACCCAATAGCAGCAAGGATAATAAATGAAATGAAACTTTCCTGTAAACATGTATATTCATTTAATATGGATGAGTATGCTGACGAGAATGGTAATACTGCTCCAATTAGTTGGGAGGGTTCTTTCCAGAGAGCTATGTGGAAGAATTTCTGGGGCCTGATAGATGAAAAACTAAGACCACCAGAAAATCAGATTCATTTTCCTACTTCAGATGTTCTTCCAAGTTATGGCAATATGATAGAAAACCTTGGTGGAGCTGACGTATGCTATGGAGGTATAGGCTGGTGTGGTCATATAGCTTTCTGGGAGGCTCATCTAGGGTATGAGTTTGGAAATGATTTAGAAAGTTATAAAAAGGCAGGACCTAGGATAGTAGAGTTACATCCTATGACAATAATGCAAAATGCGTTACATTCATTCTCAGGAGATTGGTCTTGGGTTCCACCTAAAGCGGCAACTATAGGGCCAGCTCAGATATTAGGAGCAAAGGATAGAAGTTTCTGGCTCGATGGATATCTAGGTGGGGGTATCTCTTGGCAGAGATTTATAGCAAGGTTAGTTGCCTATGGTCCAGTAAACACACTGGTTCCAGGTTCTATACTTCAAACGGTGCCTACCACATATACACTTCTTGGAGGAGTAGCAGAGGACTGTATCATCCAGATGAAATAGAAAGAATTCTGTATATTGATGTAAAAGTTTTCTATCAATTAGAGTTTTTAAGTGTCAAAGACAGCAGTAACTTATCATTATTGACTTTCCCTCTTATTCGGTCCGTCTTTTGCTTGACAGAGGGGAGCCATACTGTTATATATATCAATATTAGTTCTAGTCTAGAGAATAAAAGGAGATGAATAGAGGAATATGCCTAAAGATCCGTCTAAAAGATTTAATATTTTGGCGCCCTATGTATTTTCATTACAGGATGAGAAGAAGTTGAAATTAAAATCAGAGGGTAAGAGGGTTATAGACCTAGGGATGGGAAGCCCTGATCTCCCTACTCCATCATATATCGTAGATGCATTGGTAAAAGCTGTCACCGACCATAAAGAGACCCATAGGTATCCAAACAGTAAGGGTTTGTTTCAGTTGAGAGAGAATATTGCAAGATGGTATAAGAAGAGATTCAATATAGATTTAGACCCGGAAAGAGAAGTTCTACCTCTTGTAGGTTCTAAAGAGGGGATAACACATTTAGCTTTAGCTTATCTTGATCCTGGAGACTTTACTATTACACTTAATCCTACTTATCCTGCCCATTATAATGGAACGCTTATCGCTGGGGGGCAGGTATATTTTCTTCCCTTGAGGGAATCTAATAGATTCTTGCCTGACATTTCCGAGATCCCTGCTGATGTTTTAAATAAAACAAAGCTGATGATAGTAAGTTTTCCTCATAATCCTACTACTAGTGTGGTAGATAAGTCATTTTATAGAGAGATCCTAGAACTGGCAGAAAGGTATGATTTTATAGTAGTAAGTGATCTAGCCTACTCAGAGATCTGCTTTGATGGATACAAGGCGCCAAGTCTTCTAGAGATAGAAGAGGCTAAGGAGAGATCAATAGAATTTCACTCATTTTCTAAGACGTTCAATATGGCAGGATGGAGGGTTGGCTTTGTTGTAGGTAATAGAGATATTATAGCCAAGTTGGCTCAGATAAAGAGCTACATAGATTATGGAATATTCGAAGCTATTCAGTATGCATGCATAGAGGCGCTAAATGGACCATGGGAAGAGATCAATAAGACTGTACAGACCTATGCCAAAAGGCGAGATGCCTTTATAGAGATACTTAACAGGTATAACGTATATCCTGTGAGGCCTAAGGCCACTATGTATGTATGGATGAAAATTCCACCCCAATATACATCCCAAGAATTTGCCAATAGATTATTAGACGAAAGGAGGATAGTAGTCTCTCCTGGGGATAGTTTTGGAAAGCATGGCGAAGGATTCATACGGGTAGCCCTAGTAGCGCCAGAAGAACTAGTAAGAGAGGCAGCAGATGCTATTGGTTCTATGTACTTATGATATAATTATACTAGAGGTGTATAAAAGATATGAATCCGAATATTCAAGTAACTGATAATTTAGAAGAGCTCTTAGGTGTTCTTCCCCCTTCTCTTAAAGAAGTGGTTAGTGAGATGGAGGGGCTAGAGGACCTCATAGAGATAGTGTTTGATTTAGGGAGAGAACCTGAGGCAAGGTTCCCAAATAGAGGGGAATTGCTCTCTGAAAATCTAATAACTAGAGATGATATAAACTACGTAGTTTCTAAGGTGGGAAGTTTTGATGGGGATAACAGGGCAGGTATACCTAGGACTTTGCACCGTATCTCCTGTATAAGGAATAGAAAGAGTGAGATAATAGGACTTACCTTAAGGGTTGGAAGAGCTATATATGGGACAGTGGATATAGTAAGGGATGTAATTGAGTCAGGAAAGAGTATCCTCCTTTTGGGAAAACCCGGGGTAGGTAAGACTACTATGTTAAGGGAGGTAGCAAGAATCCTAAGTGATGAGCTTAAGAAGCGTGTAGTAGTGGTAGATACATCCAATGAGATTGGAGGAGATGGAGATATCCCTCATCCTGCTATTGGAAGGGCAAGGAGGATGCAGGTTTCATCTCCAGAGAAACAACATGATGTAATGATAGAAGCAGTGGAAAACCATATGCCTGAAGTAATAGTGATAGATGAAATTGGAACAGAACTCGAGGCAAAGGCGGCAAGAACGATAGCAGAAAGAGGGGTTCAGCTTATAGGAACTGCTCATGGAATAAATCTAGAGAATCTTTTGTTAAACCCTACCCTATCAGATTTGGTAGGAGGGCTCCATGTGGTTACATTAAGTGATGAGGAGGCTAAGAAGAGAGGAACTCAAAAGACAGTACTAGAAAGAAAGGCTCCTCCTACCTTTGATGTGGTAATAGAGATAAGGGATAGGGATACCTTAGCGATACACCACAATGTCTCTCAAGTGATAGATAGTATGCTGAGAGGATATACCCCTAGACCAGAGATTAGGATAAGAAAGGAAGATGGATATAAGGTAATAGAAGAGGCTGAAGAGATTATCTCTATTGATAAGGATTATGAAACATCTTCGAGAGAGAAAGGAATCTTCAGGATATATCCCTTCGGGATAAGTAGAAATAGACTTGAAAAATCAATAAGGGAATTAGATATTCCAGCCCTTATCACCAAAAGGTTAGATGAAGCAGACTTTATCCTTACTCTGACATCACATGAAAAACGAGAGGGAGATAAATTGATAGCAAGAGCACATAGAGATATTCCCATTCATACTGTAAAGAGTAATACCTTGATCCAGATAAAAAGATTTCTAAGGGACTATTTTTTAGGTGAAAATGAAGAAGATACTGAGGATTTAGAATATAAAAAACTTATCTCTGAGATAGATGAGGGAATAAAGAAGGTAATGGAGACGTCAAGTCCGGTAGAACTTTCTCCTAAGAATGCAAGGATTAGGAGATTGCAGCATGAGATTATAGAGAGGTATCAATTTCATTCTGATAGTATAGGGATAGAACCATATCGGAGAGTAAGGATATTACCTTAATGCCTTTTATCACGTTAGAAGGGATAGATGGTAGTGGAAAGTCGACACTAAGTAATTTACTTCAAGAAAGACTTCGAGAGCTAAGAATTCCTTTTATTGCAGTAAGAGAACCAGGTGGTACCATTGTAGGAGAGAGGATTAGAGAGTTCTTGCTTGATCCAAGCGCAAAGCTTTCACCTATAGATGAAGTATATCTGTATGCTACAAGTAGGTCGGCTTTAGTGAGAGAAGTAATTCTTCCGTCAATTAGAAGTAAACTTATTATCTCTGAGAGATATATTGATTCATCCCTTGCTTACCAGGGATATGGCAAAGGGGTTCCTTTGAAATTTATCTATGAGGTGAATAGACCGGCTATAATGGATATATTCCCTGTTCTCACAGTGCTTTTAGATGCCAGCCCCGAGGATTGTTTTAAACGTTTAAATGATAGACAAAAGGATAGGATTGAGCTTCAGGGGCTCTCATTGCAGGAGAATGTAAGGATAGGCTATCTCAAGCTGGCTCACCTCTTTAATGAAAGATACGTAGTAATTAATGCCATGTTGCCACCAGAAGAGATCTTGGAGATAGCATTAGAAAAGATAATGAGGTATATAGGATGATAGATATAAAAATAGGGACAAGGATTATATCTATCTCTATAGGAGCAGTAGTCCTATGGTATCTAGCAAATATAATTGGGATCCAGATTATACCAAAGGTAAGTAGTGCATCTCGTAGGTTTAATAAACAGAGGATAGTTACATTAGGAAGCCTTATAACATGGAGTATTAGGGTTCTTATTGGAGTTATTGCCATAGTGTGGATATTACAGGTATTAAATGTAAATCCTGGTCCTTTTCTTACAGGCGCAGGAATACTAGGCATTGCAGTAAGTTTAGGGTCACAGAACATTATGAGAGATATTCTTAACGGATTCTTTATAATATTTGAAGACCAGTATGATATAGGCGATGAGATTCAAGTAGGGACTATTCAAGGAATAGTAGAAGACTTGAACCTACGAACTACAAAGATAAGAGATGAGACAGGAGCCCTATATATCTTACCAAACAGTACTATATCTCAAGTGGCAAATTTAACTAACAAGTGGTATAAGGTTTCCTACAATCTTAATGTGAGTATTAAAGAGTCTTTAGAAAGATTAAAAGGGGTAGTGGACTATATCGAGAGTAAGCTGAGAGAAAATTATGAAAATGATATCCTGAATAGACCTAATATAGAGGTCCAGGGATTTGATGCTACTAGCCTAAAGGTCCGAATTACCTGCAGTGTAAAGGCAAGTAGGAAAAGGGAGATAGCACCTGCTTTCTTAATCTTTCTGAAAGAGGGGATAGAAAAAGAGAATCTAAATATTTTATAAGGAGGGGAAAGTGAAACTTATACTTATTATTACACATTCAAGTGATGCAGACCTACTAATCTCAAACCTGATAGAAAAAGGTTTTAGCGCTACTAAATTGGCTAGTACAGGGGGGTTTTTGAGAGAAGGAAATGCTACGATACTAGTAGGAGTAGAGGATGAATCTGTCGAAGACGTGATGAATATAATAAAGAGTACCTGTAAGTCCAGAGAAAGACTTATGAGTCCTACACCCCCTGGGATGATGGAGTCTATGGGAGGTTTCATTCCGTACCCGATAAAGGTTCAGATTGGAGGAGCTACTATATTTGTATTGGATGTAGAAAGATTTGAGAAGGTATGAAAGAGGTACTTGGACAAAAAAGGGCCAAGATCATACTAGAAAATGCTATTAAAATGGATAGATTACCCCACTTTTTTATATTTGTAGGGCCAAATGGAGTGGGAAAGCTTTCTGTGGCAAAGGAACTGGCTATGACTTTGAACTGTCTGGAACCAGATCCACCATGTAGAAGTTGTAATGTATGTAGAAGTATATTGAATGATAATCATCCTGATGTGATACTCATAAAGGATGAGAGTATAGGTATAGGCCAGTCTAGAGAGATAAGGAAGATAGCATTTACATCTCCTATAGTAGGGAGGTATAGGGTATTCATTGTAGAAAATGCAGAAAATTTTACTGGCCATTCGGCAAATAGCCTTCTTAAGGTCTTAGAGGAACCTCCTCCTTCTACAATATTTGTATTTACTACCAAGAATCTAGATAATATATTAAGGACGATCATCTCTAGGGCTATTATAGTTCCTTTTTCTCCAGTGCACCGTGACATAATCTCTTCTCTCCTATTGGAGAAGGGAGTAAAGGAGACTGAAGCTTTAAAGATAAGTTATCTTTCCCAGGGAGATGTAGAAAAGGCGATGGAATTTGCCGAGAAAGGGGAGTTTGAGCTCTCCCTACCACCTTTTTCTCAGATTGAGTTCTTAGATACATCTGCCAACACGTTGGATTCTGTTTCTATATGGTTAAGGGATGTAATAATGACTATTATGGGGGCTTCTGAGCAGTTTATAATAGAAAGAGACCATTATCAAGACTTCTGGAAGGGTGTATATAATATAGAGAAATTAATAAACGGCTTCTTTTCTATAGAGACTATAAAAGATCTGGAAGACTGCAATGGGGACTGGAAATTTGCTTTAGAAGTGTTGTATACTGAATTGGAGGTTAAATAAATTGTTTTTATATACTGTAAGGTTACTGGAGTTTAAGACAGAGATAAGCATATATTATTCAGAAGAGGAGTTGTCTCCAAGGGATACAGTAGTAGTAATGTATAAAGATAAGGAATATATTGGGGAAGTAATATACCGTCTTGGAGAGGTCCAAGATCAATCGTTTAGTCACTTAAAGAGGATAGTAAGAAAGGCATCTCCGGAAGAGGAGTCATTACTAAGAGAAAGAGAGTTAAAAAAGAAGGAGATCTTTTACATAGTAAAAGAAAGGATTAATGTCCATGAACTTCCTATGAAGCTTATCAGGGTAGATTTTGCCGATAATCCTGAGCGGGTAGTATGCTTCTTTGTGGCTGAGGGAAGGATAGATTTCAGAGAATTGGTAAAGGACCTGGCACATAGACTTATGAATAGGGTGGAGCTCCGTCAGATAGGGGTAAGAGATGAGATAAAGATTGTCAAAGGAATAGGTCCATGTGGTAAGATAGCTTGTTGCTGTGAATTTTTAGAAGATTTCTCGCCTATCTCAGTGAGGATAGCAAAAGAACAAGGACTTATATTGAACCCTACAAAGATCTCTGGGTTATGTGGAAGGCTTATGTGTTGTCTAAGGTTTGAGGCAGAATTTTATAGTGAAGTAATAAAGAATTTCCCAGAGATAGGAACTATGGTAAAGACAAAGATGGGGGATGGAAGGGTAGTGGGGATAAATGCTATAAAAAATACTGTGATAGTAGAATTTAAGAATGGATGGCAGAAAGAGATATCACTAAGTGATATTACTGGTGCCGAAGACCGGACTCGAACCGATACGGACGTAGGTCCACTGGATCCTGAATCCAGAGCGTCTACCAATTCCGCCACTTCGGCACAATCTCAATCATATTATAATTTACCGCCAAATTTTGTCAAGGAGGAATAAGAAATGATTATTACTGTAACCCCAAACATTTCATTAGACAAAACCCTTATCGTAGAAGACTTCAGGATAGGGCATACCCACAGGGTAAAAGAAGAGATGGCTGTTCCAGGAGGAAAGGGACTAAATGCCTCTAGAGCCTTATTGGGAATGGGTTATAAGGCAACTATCTTAGGTTTTATAGGTGGTAATACAGGAAGGTATATCCAGAGTGAATTGGAATATGAGGGAATACCCCACGACCTAGTAGAGATAAATGGAGAATCTAGAACCTGTTACAATGTGGTAGACCCAATAAATCATACCCAGACTGAGATCTTAGAGAAAGGGCCATTGATAATTGAGGATTATATAAAACTTTTAGAGGAGAGGATCTCTAGATATATATCAGAGGATACAGTAGTATGTATGGGAGGAAGCCTTCCTTTAGGGGCTCCAGTAGATTTATATGTGAGATTGATAGAATTTATAAAGGCAAGGGGGAGTAAGGTAATATTAGATACAAGTGGAGAGCCATTAAAGGTAGGCATAAAAGGGAAACCATATGCAGTGAAGCCAAATCGTGTGGAGACAGAAACTATAGTAGGATTTAAATTAAATAATTTGGAAGATATGAAAAAGGCACTGGATTATTTTATAAAGGAAGGTATAGAGCTTCCCGTGATCTCTATGGGAAAGGATGGGGTTATATTCTATAGTGAAGGAAAATATTATAAGGTAACACCTCCAGCCCTTGAAGCCCTTAATGCAGTTGGTTCAGGAGATTCGGTGGTGGCTGGAATAGCCCTTGGATTAGAAAGGAAACTCCCTATTATTGAGATTATAAGATTAGGTGCAGCTATGGGAACTGCTAATGTGCTTACACTAAGACCAGGTGATGTAAGAAAAGAGGATGTTGACAGGATACTTCCTAAGGTAGAGGTGACTCCTGTATAAGGATAGAGAATATTGGAAGGTTTACTCTATTCTATCCTGAAGATGTTATTATTTCTACTACAGATACATTGCTCCTTGCAGATTTTGTAAGACTAAAAAAGGGTGAGTGTTTCTTAGAATTGGGGGCTGGTTCAGGCTGTCTGTCATTTATAGTTATCGATAGACAGCCTGAGTGTAAGGGTGCCTTATTGGTAGAGATCCAGGGTAGACTTTATGATGTCTTGAAAGAAAATATAGAAAGGAATAATCTTGGAGAGAGTGTAGTGTTGATAAATAATGATATAAAGAATCTTCCTTCTCTCTTCCCAGAAAAAAGGAATACCTTTGATGTGGTGATTACAAACCCTCCCTATATAAAAAAAGGAGAAGGGAGGGTGAGTCCCAATAGAGAAAGAGTAATTGCCAACACTGAGTTATACCTTTCTTTAGAAGATATAGCAAGAGTATCAAGTTTTTTCTTAAAGATACGAGGAAGATTATACATAATATATAGGAGTGAAAGATTAAAGGAGTTGCTTTCTATTCTTTCTGATTTTGGCTTAGAGACAAAGAGATTATGTTTTATCTATCCTCGTGAAGATAAGGGAAGTAAAAGGGTATTACTAGAAGCTCGTAAGGGAGGGAGACCTGGGATAAGGGTAGAGCCTCCAATCTTTTTGGGATAAAGGAAAGGATATGGATCAGAGTGAAGCTCCATACTTTAATGCAATAATAGATTATATACAACAGAAGCCATTAAGATTCCATTATCCTGGACATAAAGGAAGATTAAGCTTATGGGACTTGACGGAACTTCCTCAAACAGATAATCTCTTCTTTCCTACTGGACCTCTGTTAAAGGCTCAAGAACTTGCAGCATTAGCATTTGGATCAGATCATACCTACTTTTTGACAAATGGAACTACACAGGGTATTCAGTCAGCATTTCTGACGGCATTCAAAAAAGGAGACAAG
Organism: bacterium; assembly: GCA_049969715.1. Taxonomy (GTDB): domain Bacteria; phylum DUMJ01; class DUMJ01; order DUMJ01; family DUMJ01; genus JBMFOH01. Next base: position 10,223 of record JBMFOH010000040.1, read on the forward strand.
ATTATCCTTTCAAGATTCTCTCACAGGAGCATTATAGAAGGAGTTATTCTCTCTGGTACAGAACCTATATTTATAGATGAAGATATAGATGAATGGGGTATCTATAAAAATATTCAGATAGCAGAACTTAAGGATATAAGTGGAGCGAAAGGATTAGTTATAACCAATCCAAACTATTTCGGATTGGTCTCTGAATTGAAAGACATAGTAGAATGGGCTCATAAAAAGAGGCTTGTAGTTATAGTAGACGAGGCTCATGGAGCTCATTTGCATTTTAATAAGGAACTTCCTATATCCGGAGTAGATGCAAAGGCGGATATAACTATACAGAGTATGCATAAGATGGGAATTTCTCTAACCCCAGGTGCGTTGTTACATGTAAAAGGAGACAAGATTGATATACATAGATTAGAGGAGAATATAAAGCTTCTATCAACGACTAGTCCATCTACCCTTATTCTGGCTTCTATCGATATAGGAAGAAGGATCTTGGCACTCTATGGAGAGGAAATACTGAATAGACTACTATCCTTTATAGAGAAATTTACGTATAAATTGAAAGAAGCGAACTCTAATCTAAGTATCTATCCGAATGCAGATAAGACAAAGCTGTTATTTTATGGATTAGACGGAGAAGAATTGAGTAGGATTCTATGGAAGGATTATAGAATCCAAGCAGAATTTTTTTCCACCACTTATTGCCTATTTATAATTTCGCTATTGGATAGCGAAGAGACTATATATAGATTGTATGATACATTAAAGTGTATAGAAGTGTCTCCTCCTAAAATTTTTAGTAAAATTCCAAGATATGATCTAGGTATACTCCCCTCTGATGCTTACTTTTCTAGTAAAGAGAGAAAAAAGACTATAGATGCTGTGGGGAGGATATCAGGGGAGGTTATTACCCAGTATCCACCAGGAGTCCCAATAGTAGTACCAGGGGCTATAATTACCCCTGACATTAGGGATTATCTTATTTCAATAGGAAAGAGTGATATAGATGTTACTCTCCATTGAAGGACCAATAGGAGTAGGTAAGACCTCTTTAACTAATATAATTGCTGAAAATCTTAGAGAGTTAAACTTTATCAAGATATACGAGCTATCTCAGAGGAATATCTATTTAGACAGATTTTATATTGATATTAAAAGATATGCATTTCCTACCCAGATAGAGTTTCTGATAAATAGATTCTGGCAGTGGAGGAAGATTCAGGATTTAAAAGGAAACGTTGTATGTGACTATTTCTTTTTCAAGGATGAGATCTTTGCCTGTATGAATCTAGAAGGAGAGGATATAAATCTCTATAGGAGAATATTTAATCTAATGGTTCATCATATCAAACCTCCTGATTATCTAGTGTATCTAACTGCCAGTCCTTCTACCCTTTTAGAAAGAATAAAAAGGAGAGGAAGGACATTTGAAGCGATGTTAAAGTTGGATTATCTGATTTCTCTGTGTAAATCTTATGAGGATTATATATCTGGATATAAAGTCTCTCCCATATTAAAGATAGAGACAGACTCATTAGATTATGTAAATAGAAAAGAAGACCAAGAGTATATTATGTCAAAGATAAAGAGGTTTATCTTGTTAGGTGGTAAATGAAAACTAATAAGGATAAAAGAATTATCTTAGGACTTGCAGGGAATATAGGGGTTGGGAAGACATCAGTCCTAGAAAGATTAAGTATTAGATGGGGATGGGATCTCTATAAAGAGCCAGCTTCAGAAAATCCGTATCTAAAGCTCTATTATAGAGAACCAGAGAGATGGGGGCTCCATTCTCAAATCTATTTTCTAGTAAATAGATTTGAGGAAGAATTAAAGCTTAGTAGTCTCTCTAAATCTTATATCCTTGACAGGACCATTTATGAAGATGGAGAAATCTTTGCCCGAGTAGCTTTAGGAGACGAGGAGTATAAAACATATTATAAGTTTTATAGATTGGCACAGAGATATCTCTGCAAACCAGACCTTATAGTGTATCTAAAAGCTCCAGTAGATATACTTATTTCTCGTATTCGAAAGAGAAAGAGATTAGAAGAAAATAGCATATCTATAGAGTATCTAGCTAAACTCAATGAGCTTTATGAAGATTGGGCTAAAAGCTTTAAAAAAGCTCTTTTAGTTACCTATGACGCTACAGAAGATATAATAGATAACTTTGAAAAACTAGCCAATTTTATAGAAGAATATTTAAAGGACTCCTCTTTCAAATAGTAGGTCTGTCAAGAATCTCTTGTAAACTCTTATTTAACATACTCTGATTATTCAAGCTCTCTATTGGATTTGTAGTATAAATTAGCCTCCTCGTATAATAGTTTTTGATATAAATTGCATTACCTGTACCTTGAAAAGTTAATATTGATTTAAGGGTATTCC
>JBMFOH010000041.1:0-11945 GCA_049969715.1 bacterium
CTCCTTGTCCTAGAGTTTTAATTCTAGGATAAGGAGGCAAAGGGGTAAAAATCAAGAAGGTTGGGCTGTGGGGGTGAGATATAATAAGGTTGTAAATAGAAGTGAGACTACAAGAGGTTTTAGAGTTTGGAGAAAATCTACTACAGAGTTATGGAGGTGTTATTCGTCTTTTCCCTGGGTCCCCAGAATGTTGGCAAGACGCAGTATTTCACGATCTTAGGGCAGAAGGAGCATATCTGGTTTCTGCCATTAGAAAAGAAGGAAAGTGTATGTTTACTAGAGTATTTGCAGAGAAGGGTGGCAAAGTAAGAGTAAAAGGAGATTTTAGCACTGAAAGAGTTATAGTTACCTCTAATGACTATAAAGTTATCGAAAAAAGGAATGCAGAAGATATAGAACTTAAATTAAAAGAAGGGGAAGAGATCTTCATCTTTTCAGAAGATGCTATTTCCTCTGAGATTGAATTTGAAACACTACCAGGTAAACCTTGGGAATTTCACTCCTTTGGGGTGAAAGATAAGATTACCCCTTTTCCCAGGTAATAGGGGGAGGACTCAATGACTTCTTATGAAAGAGTTAAAACATTACTAAACAAGGAAATTCCTGACAGGATGGGACTTTTTGAACATTTTTGGCCTGAGACATTGAGAGACTATTGGCCTAAACAAGGATATCCAGAAGGTGAGAAACCCGAATTTTACTTTGACTATGATATCTTTCTTTGTGGAGGATGGTTTAATACTGAACCTTTTATAGGTAGAAGAGAAATTATAAAGGAAACAGAGGAATGGTGGATTATAAAAGATGGTAGAGGAGCAACATTAAAGTTTTGGAAGAATAAATCTGGAACTCCAGAGCATATAGGTTTTGAAGTAACAACTCCCCAGAAGTGGAAAGAGTATAGAGAACCCCTTCTTGAAGTAAATGAGGAAAGACTTGGCGATTTAGAGGAGATTAAGAATGCTCTAAAGATTGCAAGAGAAAAGAAAAAATTCGCTATGTTTGGTAATATGTTTGTATTTGAGCTTATGCGTGCTACTATTGGAGATCAGAATTTCCTTCCAGCTTTACTTCTTGACCCTGAATGGATAAAGGATTTTTGTCAAGTCTATCTAGACCATTATATAAAACATTATGAGCTTCTCTTTCAGAAGGTAGGACTTCCAGATGGATTTTTCCTCTATGAAGACTTTGGTTATAGTAATGGTCCATTTTGTTCTCCAAAAACATATGAAGAATTGATATTCCCATATGAAAAGGCTCTTATATCTTTCCTAAAGGATTATGGGCTTCCTGTTATTCTCCACTCTTGTGGAGATGTTCGCAAAGTTATTCCACTTATCATTGATGCAGGATTTGATTGTCTTCAGCCGATGGAGGCAAAAGCAGGATGTGATGTAATAGAGATAGCAAAGACCTATGGAAGGAAGATTTCGTATATGGGGAATATTAATGTTGTTCCTTTGAGTACGAATGATCTGGAGAAGGTAAAAGAAGAGATCGTACCAAAATTAAGAGAGCTAAAGCGAATGAGAATTCCGTATTTCTTTCATTCAGACCATTCTATTCCGCCTACGATTAACTTAGAGACTTATAAATATGCATTACAGCTCTTTTATGAGAATAGTTGGTATTAGATCAACTAAGGTTATATAATTTATTTTGGGAGGATTAATGAAAACTCTTGAGGAAATAAGAGACATAATAGGGCAATATAAAGAGGAAATAGAAAGAGACTTTAATGCAGAGATAATAGCGTTTTTTGGTTCCTATGTAAGAGGTGAGCAGACAGAAAAAAGTGACATTGACTTGATTGTTAAATTTAAAGACTGGGCAACTCTTTTTGACTTTATAGGCTTAGCAGAATTTCTTGAAGAAAAGTTAAATGTAAGGGTAGATATAGTTTCAGAAAGGGCTATAAGAGAAGAGTTGAAGGAAAAGATATTGAAAGAAGCAATAACAATATGAAGAGAGACTATCGGCTCTTTATAAAGGATATAATCAATGCTATGTCTGCTATAGAGGAATTTGTTGGAGAGTTAACTTTTGAAGACTTTATAAAAGATGACAAGACCTTAAGTGCCGTTATAAGAAAGTTTGAAATAGTAGGTGAGGCAACTAAGAATATTCCTGATAATATAAGACAAAGATATCCGTATATCCCATGGAAACTTATGGCTGGAATGAGAGATAGACTTATCCATGCCTACTTTGGTATTGATTATAAACTTGTATGGTATACAGTAAAAACCGAAATCCCCAAATTGAAGCCAAAATTACAAAAGATTCTTGAAGAATTAGAAGGAAACATCACTTAAGCGGAGGATTAAAGAGATGGAAATAAGTAAAAGAGACAAATCTATACTTAGGTCTTTGGCTTACCAGATATCCGATATAGCATCATTACCTATCCAAAAGGAAAAGGCCCAGATGTGGAAGAGGCTTAATAAGTTAGAAGATGTTAAACCTATGGTTTGGATCAATGAGATACCTTGGCAGGAGATGAATGTAGACGATGAGCTTACACTTCAATATGAAAGCAAGTTCTGCATAAGGATAGAGCAAGAGCTTCGTCAAACAATATACCAATGGAGACATTTGAGGGCTGATATGGTAGTTGAACCAAAGATCTATTGTCCTCTTGTGATCTATGATTCAGGATTTGGGATATCTGAAGAATCAGATGTTGCAAGTATCGATCCAAATAATCCTGTAGTTTCAAGACACTTTCATTCTCAGATACAGGGTGAGGAAGACCTCGAGAAGATAAAGTATCCGGTAGTTACCTATGATGCCGAAGCAACTGAAGAACGATATCAACTTATGTGTGATATCTTTGATGGGATATTGCCTGTTGAGAAAAGAGGATTACCTGGATTCTGGTTTGCACCTTGGGATGAACTTGTTACATGGTGGGGGGTAGAAAAGCTTATGATTGATCTTGTAGAGAGGCCGGACCTTGTTCATAAGGCGATAGCTAGGTTAGTAGATGCGCATTTACATAAACTTGACCAGTATGAATCCATGGGATTACTCTCACTAAACAACGGTCCAATAAGGGTAGGTTCTGGTGGATACGGATATACAGACGAATTGCCTAAGCCAGGATTTGATCCAGAACATGTTAGACCAATTGATCTTTGGGGATGTGCCACCGCCCAGATTTTTGTTGCAGTTTCACCCCAGATGCACGAAGAGTTTGCAGTTAAATATGAAAAGAGATGGTTAGATAGGTTTGGATTAGCCTACTATGGATGCTGTGAGCCATTACATAGGAAGATGGATATGCTAAGAAGAAATGTTCCTAATCTAAGAAAGGTATCGATGAACTATAGAGTGAATGTAGACGAGGCAGTAGAGGCAGTAGGTAGAGACTATGTATTTTCTTATAAACCGAATCCTGCAGTATTGGCAGAGGCGATTTGGAATGTAGAAAAGGCTAAGACTGAACTTGAGTATGTGTTAAAGAGAGCTAAGGAGAAAGGTTGCATAGTAGAGATTATAATGAAAGATATAAGCACGGTTAACTATGAGCCACATAGATTATGGGAATGGGCTGAAATGGCAAGTGAGATTACGGAGGAATATAGCTAGGTTCTACTGTTTTTATCATATAATTATGAGAGAGGTATTAATATGAGAAATCTTGAGGAGATTAGGAGCATATTGTCCTATTACAAAAAGGAATTAAAAATAAAATACGGTGTTAGAGAGATAGGTATTTTTGGTTCTTACGTAAGAAATGAACAAAGACGATCGAGTGATATAGATATCTTAGTTGAGTTTGAAAAAACGCCGTCACTTCTTGAATTTATTAATCTTGAAAATTATCTTTCAGATATTTTAGGTGTTAAAGTTGATCTTGTTATGAAAGACTCTTTAAAACCAAATATTGGTAGACATATTCTAGAAGAGGTTATTTTAGTGTGAAAAGAGATGCGTTAGACTATATCAATGATATATTAACAGAGTGTGAATATCTCTTAAAATCCTCAGCTAACATTGAATATTGTCGATTCATTCAGGATGAGAATTTAAAAAGAGCTTTTGTTAGAAGTCTAGAGGTTATAGGTGAAGCTACCAAAAAGATTCCACTAGAAATCAGAGGAAAATATCAAGAGGTTCCCTGGAGAGATATGGCTGGGATAAGAGATAAATTAATACATGAGTATTTTGGTGTTAATTATGCAGTTGTATGGAAAACGATTATAGAGGATATTCCAGAGATTTATAAGATGTTTAGGAAAGTTTTGGAAGAAATTAATAAAACCTAAGAATGTAGGAGGTAGACACTATGGATAGGATGGATTGGTGGAGACAGGCAAAGTTTGGGATGTTTATTCATTGGGGAGTTTATAGTATCCCCGGTAGAGGGGAGTGGGTCATGTATCAGGAGAGAATCCCTAAAGAGGAGTATAGAAAACTGGCAGATAAATTCAATCCAGAGAAGTATAATCCTGAAGAGTGGGTAAAACTTGCCAAAAAAGCAGGAATGAAGTATATGGTTTTAACTACAAGGCACCATGATGGATTCTCTCTATTTGATAGTAAGGTGAGTGATTTTACTGCCCCTAAGAGTGCTGCTAAGAGGGACCTTATAAAAGAGTATGTAGAAGCATGTAGAAAGTATGATATGAGAATTGGCTTCTATTATTCTTTACTCGATTGGAGATATGATGCCTATTTCAAAGGTCCTAGAGATGATCCGGAAGGTTGGAAAGAACTTGTGCAATATATACACACCCAAATAGAAGAGCTTATGACAAACTATGGAAAGATTGATATCCTTTGGTATGATGGAGGCTGGCCTTATACTGCAGAAGATTGGCAATCACAGAAGTTAAATGAAATGGTAAGAAGACATCAACCAGATATCATTATAAACAATAGGAGCCAATTGCCAGAGGATTTTGATACTCCTGAGCAGTATATACCTGGACATTTCCCTGCTCCTAATGCCCCCCAAAGAGACTGGGAATCCTGCATGACGTTAAATGACCATTGGGGATACTGTAAAGGTGATAATAACTGGAAAAATCCCCAGGTAGTTATTTGGAACTTAGCAAGATGTGCCTCCGGAGGAGGGAACTATCTTTTGAATGTTGGACCAAAGCCTGATGGAACAATTCCAGAAGAGTCGATTAAAATACTAGAGGAAGTTGGAAAATGGATGGAAAAGAACGGTGAAAGTATCTATGGGACGGTAAGGACAAAGGTTGGATTCCCACATGGAGTAACAACTCTAAAGGATAATAAACTCTACATCCATGTATTCTACTGGAATGAAGAGTTTGCCTTGGCCCCTTGTAAGATTAATGTAAAGAGGGCATATTTCTTAAAGAATAAGGAAGAAGTAAATTTCACAGTAAAAGGAGAGAGGATTATATTTTCTGGCCTGCCTGAGAAAGCTCCTGATCCGATAGATACTGTAATTGTCCTTGAGTTTGAAGGTGATATAGAGGCTCTTGAATCGTTTAGAGCTTTTGATTAGGTGACACTCTTATGAGTAGACAGTTAGCCCTTGATACGATATATTTAAAGCCAATATCGCGTTTAGCTCATACAGAGTACAGTTTAGAGTATCATACAGACTATATATTGAAAAAGACAGGGATATCACCTCCTAATCCTGAGGCATTTAAAAAGCTCTATAACCTCTGGGAGATAGACTTTTTATGGATGACTAATGATGGACTTCACCAAGATTGGGAGAAATTAGGACGAGCTACTGATATGGGGCATGCGGAATATGCTATTAATGGGAGTGATAAAAGGATTCCAAAGGAATGCCCATTTAAGACACCTGAAGAGGTATGGGCTTTCGATGCAGTAGCAGAGTATGGATTGCCAGATTTCAATGAACAGATAGAGGCATATGAGAAGATGATTCAGACTACAAGAGAAATGTTTCCTGATCAGCTTGGCACAGGTGGTTATTATAAGACAATAGTCTCTGGAGCTATACAGGCATTTGGATGGGAGATGTTTCTCTTGGCACTAACAGATATTAATAAGATGGAAAAGGTTTTAGATAGTATCTTCCGATTTACCCTATTCCATATGGAAGCTTGGGCAAAGACAAGTGCAGAGGTTATTATTCAACATGACGATTTTGTCTGGGCTAGCGGACCATTTATGAGACCAGAGATATACCGTAAGATAATCATTCCTAGATATGCGGAACTATGGAAGCCTTTACACAAGGCTGGAAAGAAGGTCTTATTCTGTTCTGATGGTAACTTTATGGAATTTGCAGAGGATATAGTTAATGCGGGGGCTGATGGTCTTATCTTTGAACCCTGTAATGACTTTGGTTTTATGGCAAAAAGATTTGGAGATTCTACTGTCTTAGTTGGAAGTTATGTTGATTGTAGAGACCTAACTCTTGGTAAATGGGATGTAGTAAGAGCCAATATAGATAAAACAATAGAAACAGCCCAAAAATGTAGAGGAGTTATATTTGCAGTAGGAAATCATCTTCCACCAAATATACCTGATGAGATGATGGAGAGGTATATAGGGTATCTGAAAGAGAGATTAGAAGGATAAAAGATGCTTTATATGGATTCTGAGAATAAGGTTAATGTACTAAGAGATATACTATTAAAGGCTCGTTTAGAAATGGAAAGAGCAAACCTTACAGAGAAAGAGGCTATTGAGATGCTCAAAGAAAAGTTAAAAGATTTTTAGGAGGCTTTATGAAGAAATTCAAGGTTCCATTTGAGAAGCCTGAGCCAAACTTCTATGAATTTAAAGATGTACTTCTAGGCAAGAAGCCAGCTAGAAGGGTCCATTTTGTCGAGTTATTTCCAGATATAGAGATTATCTGGTATATTACAGAAAATATCTTGGGAGATAAAATTATTCGTTCTCCTCAAGAAGATTCCCAAGGTTTCTGGAGACAGCAGATAAACTTCTGGTATAAAATGGGCTATGATTATATTAGGGTCTCTGGAGGCTTAAACTTCACTGAACAGAAAAGAAGAGTTGCCTCTGATACTGCTATCCTATCAAGAGGGGAGAGAAATTGGATAGAAGAGACAGTTGGAGTAATATCTTCCTGGAAGGACTTTGAAAAGTACAAATGGCCTACTCAAGAGTCTTTTGATTATTCCAACTATGAGTTTGTCTCTAAGAATCTACCAGAAGGGATGAAGATGTTGGTGTGTCCATCAAGTGGTGTCTTTGAGATTAGTAGTGAAGCTTTATTAGGCTTTGAGGGTATGAGTTATCTCTTATATGAAGACTACGAGTTAGTAAAGGCAGTATTTGATAGGGTTGGAGAGATAATCTATAGATTCTATGAAGATCTTATTACTCTTGATAATGTGGAAGGGATCTTCCAAGGAGATGACCTTGGTTTTAAGACAAGTACCATATTATCTCCAAAATTCTTAAGAGAATTGGTCTTACCTTGGCATAAGAGATATGCTGAACTTGCCCATAGATACAATAAGATGTATTGGTTCCACTGCTGTGGAAACGTCTTGGAGATCATAGAAGACCTGATAGAGGATGTAAAGATAGATGCCCTTCACTCATTTCAAGATACTATAATCCCTGTGACTGAATTTAAAGAGAAGTATGGAGATAGGATAGCGGTATTAGGTGGGGTAGATGTTGATAAGTTATGCAGGCTGGAAGAGAAAGAACTCAGAGCTTATATAAGAAGCATACTTGATAGGTGTATGCCATATAGGTATGCCTTAGGCTCAGGGAATACGGTAACAAACTATGTGCCAGTAGAGAATTATCTAGTAATGTTAGATGAAGGGGTGAGATACTATGATTGAATTACCCTTTAGGCAGGTCCATCTTGATTTTCACACCTCACCATTGATACCAGATGTAGGGATAGATTTCGATCCTGAGGAATTTGCCAAGACACTTAAGGAGTCCTACGTTAACTCCATCACAGTATTTGCCAAGTGTCATCATGGGATGTCATATTATCCTACCAAGGTAGGAGTTATGCATCCTTCACTCAAAAGAGACCTTTTGGGCGAGATGGTAGAAGCATGCCATAAAGAAAATATTAGAGTTTGTGCTTATATTAGTGTAGTCTGGGATGAATATTCTGCTAGTAATCATGGGGATTGGCTACAAGTTAATAAGGATGGAACTTTAGCTGGAAGGCCACCTTTTGGTAATAGAGGTTGGAGATTTTTGTGTATGAACTCTCCCTATGTAGATTATGTGGCAGAACAGACAGAAGAGGTGCTTAAACTATACGATGTAGATGGTGTTTTCTTTGATATAGTGATGCAAACATATCCTGGTTGTGTATGTAATCACTGTATGAAGAGTATGAAGAAACTAGGCCTTGATCCAACAAACGATGCGGATCTTTATAAGCATTCCCAGATCGTGGGCAGAAACTTCATGTCTAGAATGGATAAATTAGTAAAGAGTCTAAAGCCAGAGATAAGTGTATTCTATAACTCTAGGCTTAGACTTGAGAGTGACTTTGAACTTGGTATGGGACAAGAATCAGGCTACTTCACTCACTTTGAGATAGAGTCTTTACCATCTGGCGGTTGGGGATACAATCATTTCCCTCTATTTGTCCGTTACTATCAGACCCTAGGGAAAGACCTCTTAGGAATGACAGGAAGGTTCCATAAGAGTTGGGCAGACTTTGGCGGCTTTAAAAATAGACCTGCATTAGAGTATGAATGCTTTACAATGCTCTCTTTAGGGGCAAAATGTTCAATAGGAGACCAGTTACATCCAAGAGGAAAGCTAGATAAGACCGCTTATAACCTTATAGGAAGTGTCTATAAAAAGGTTGCTGAGAGGGAAGAGTGGTGTAAGAATGCAAAACCTCTGTCTGACATAGGGGTTCTTATCTCTAGTTCCTTCTACAATGAGTGGAGGACCGACTCTGATGAAGGTGCTATGAGAATGCTATCTGAATCTCATTATCAATTTTCTTTTATAGATTCACAGGAAGACCTGAATAAATATAAGCTTATAATAGCTCCTGATAGGATAAATATTGATAAGATTCTGGCTGAGAAGATAAAAGAATACTTAAAAGATGGAGGGAAGCTTATAGTAAGCTATAAGTCTGGATTAGCTGGTGATAGATTTGTCTTAGATGAACTAGGGGTTGATTATCTTGGTGACAGTGATTATTGCCCAGACTATTTTAGAGTATTAGCCCCTATAGATAAAGATATAGAACCTGCAGAGTATGTAATGTATGAAAGAGGAACAAAAATTCAGCCTAGAGATGGAGCTCAAGTTTTAGTTGAAACCTATCAGCCATACTTCAATAGAACCTGGGAGCATTTTTCATCTCATGCCCAGACCCCACCAGAGAAGAAGAGTATATATCCGGCGGTAGTTAGAAATGGCAGTGTGATATATATAAATTATCCTATCTTTAGAGCCTATGTGGTAAGTGGAAATCTAGTTTATAAAAAGCTAGTTAAAAACTGTATAGACCTACTTCTAGATAAACCATTAGTCCTAGATAATGCTCCATCTACTGCAAGAATTACTGTTACCTCTCAAGAACTCAATGGAAAGGAAAGATTTATTGCTCATATACTCCACTATATTCCAGAGAGAAGATGTAAGAGTATAGATATAATAGAAGATGTAATACCTATCTACAATGTCAAACTCCAAGTAAGGCTCGATAAGTCTCCATCTAGATGTTATCTTGCACCCCAGATGAAAGAGCTAGATTTCGTGTATAATAATGGATATGTAGATTTTACTGTTCCAAAAGTAGATGGATACCAGATAGTAGTATTAGAATAAGAAAGGAGTGAGAAAAATGAGATCAGCACCTATTGGAATTGTTATGGTAAATGATGGGAGACCTCATGTCTATTCAGCCAACGAAGAAGAAAATATGCAGGTGGTAAAGAGATGGGCTGAGATTATAAGGAAGAACTTAAAGAACATTGATGGAACCTCTCCTGAAGTAGTTATTGCTTCTGAAACTATTAAAAGTGTTAGGACTGCCCAAAAGATAGGGGAAGAACTTACCAGGGCAAACTGCAAACAGATAATAATGTGCTATAATGTCTGGGACTTTCCTTATCTAGCTTGGCCATTCTTAAACTCTTTAGATAGTAATGTCCCTATCCTGAGTCTATCTAATAATAATGCCCAGTATCCTGGAAATGTAGGTCTTCTTGCTACAGATGGAGAGATTAGGCAGACTGGAAGAAGAACTCATAGGATAGTTGGAGACATAGACGAACCTAAGGTTCAGGAAAAGGTTATTAAGTGGTTAAGGGCTTCCCAAGCGGTGACAACTATGAGGGGAGAGGTCTATGGACTCTATGGTGGACACTCTATGGGTATGGAGACTGGATACTTCCATCTAGTGCCAAACATAAAGACATTCGGAATTACTGCATATCAGATAGACCAGTTACTTTTAGTAAAGGCTATGGAAGAGATAGATGAAAAAGAGGTAAATAAGGGGTTCCAATGGTTTATGGATTTATTAGGAGATAGGATTCTTTATGATGGAAAGATGCTTACCCCAGAAACATTAAGAACACAGATTAGGCTTTATCTGGCTATGAAAAGGGTCAATGAGGAGAACGGATTTGACTTCTGTGGGCTTAAGGGTCAGAGAGAGTTGACAGAATATGTGTGTCTTGGAGATATTCCAGAGATGCTTATGAATGACCCCTATGACTGGAATGGGTTCAAAGAGCCTACTGTATGTGCTACAGAGGCGGATTCATTTGCTGCTTTGACTATGGAAATCCTTAAATACATAAGTGGTGGACTTCCTGTACTCTTTATGGATGTAAGGATTTACTATCCAGATAAGGATGTATGGGATTTCTGCAACTCTGGGAATCATGCCAGTTATTATGCCTCTCTAAGTTTAGATCCAAAGGAGAATTTCAAGAAAATAACACTTTATCCTGCTCTTGAGTACTACTTTAAGGCTGGAGGGGCATCAGTCTCATTTGACGCAGCCCCAACAAAACTGACATTCGCTAGACTTGGGTTATACGATAATAAACCATATATGGTTATAGTCCCTGGAGAGAGTTTAGACCTTCCTGAAGAGGAGAAAAAGGCAATCAATAATCTCTCTAATCCCACCTGGCCCCATGTCCACGCTAGATTAGAATGTTCATTTGAAGAATTCTTAAATGTATTCCCTGCAAATCATATCCAGGCTATACCAGGAGATTATGTAGATACCTTAGTTTACTATTGTGAGATACTTGGTATAAAGCCTATAGTTCTAGGCCCAAGGGGTAAAGAGAGGCTTACACCACTCTGGGAGATTCTAGAATAAAACTTTAGGGCGCCTAACGGCGCCCTTTTTATTTCTTAACAAAGTCTTAATATTTTCTTAACGAAATCTTAACATTGAGGCATTGCATCTGTATTTTATCCTGATATATAATAATATCGATTTTAGAAAACGATATTAAAAAACGATATTAGAGAGTGGAAAAAATATAATGATAAGAATAGTTGATATAGCTGAGAAAGCGAATGTATCTCCAGGCACTGTCTCAAAGATACTTAAAGGCACTTATATTGGTTCTTCTGAGACGAAGAATCGAGTATTAAAGATAGCGAAAGAGCTTGGATATACTCCTAATCTTATAGCCAGCAGTCTAAAGAGCCGTAAGAGTAAAATTATTGCCCTTATAGTGCCAGAAATTACTGTCCCATTTTTCCCTGAGCTAAGTAGAGGGGTAGAAGATGTGGCAAGAGAGAATGAGTATAATGTAATACTATGCAGTAGTAATAGTGATCCACTTCAAGAAGCCAGATATCTTGAATCTTTAGAAAGAAGATGGGTAGATGGAATAATATTCTCTAGGATCACAGGAGACACATTCAAGGAAAAAATACCTCGTCTCTTAGCTAATAAAGTAAAAATGGTATTTGTTGACCGTGTTCCAGTTGAAAATAAATTATCTATTGCAAGGGTTGAGATAGACAAC
>JBMFOH010000042.1:0-11234 GCA_049969715.1 bacterium
AAGGAGTATGGTGTTACTGTTAGAAGCTAAATTTTTCATTTTTTAATCCCTTACGATCTGAAATGAGTAATTTCTGAAAGTCAATTATTACTTATTGAGCTTTTTATTTTTAGGATATTGGTGTAAAATACTATTATTGATAAAATACTATTTTCCAGAGAGAGGAGGAACTATGACACATAGAGAAAGATTGCTAAGATGTCTTAGAGGAGAGTCAGTAGATAGGATTCCGGACTTTGAGTTTGGTGCATGGGATCAAACTATAGAAAGGTGGCACAATGAGGGCTTACCCAAGGAATATACAGGAGAGGATGCTTCTATAGATTATTACTTTCATACCGATAATATTGAATATGGACCTATGCCTAGGGTTAGAGTCGGACTTCTTCCAGGATTTGAATACAAGGTCCTTGAAGAGAAAGAAACCCATATTATAGTTCAGGATGGTGATGGAGCTATAGCTGAGATGATGAAGCCTGAGTATGGAGCATCAATCCCTAAATACCTTAGGTTTGCTATAGAAACGAGAAAGGATTGGGAGAAGATTAGAGACGAAAGATTAAATCCCGATGACCCTCGAAGAGTTCCAGAGAATATAGATGAGCTATGTAAGCTTACATTCGATGCTGATTATCCAATATTTATTCAATGTGGATCGCTCTATGGATGGATAAGGAATTGGATGGGTGTAGAAAGGCTCTCGGTAACGCTATATGATGATCCAGAATGGATAGAAGAGATGATGGAACATCTTACTATCCTTATGTTAAAGGTTTATGAGAGGATTGCCGGAAGGTGTAAGATAGATATGGGACTTTGGTGGGAAGATATGTGTTATAGGCAAGGTCCTTTGATCTCACCAGGTATGTTTAAGAAGCTTATGGTTCCAAGATATAAAAGAGTAACTGATTTCCTTAAAAGAGAGACTGGTTGTGAATTTCACATGTTGGACTGTGACGGAAATATAAATCAGCTAGTAGGATTATGGCTTGAAGGGGGGATAAATGTTATGTTCCCACTTGAAGCAGCTCATACAGATGCGTATAAAATATCTGAGGAATTTGGTAAAAATATAGCCCTAAGAGGCTACTTTGATAAAAGGGCACTTATAAGTGGAAAAGAGGCAATAGATAGAGAGTTTGAAAGGCTTATGCCTCTTATAAGAAGAGGAGGTTTTATTCCTCATACAGACCATAGAGTTCCTCCTGATGTATCTTGGGGAAATTATAGATATTACAGGATGAAAAAGTGTAAGATTATAGGTAAGGAATGTAAAGAAGGAGATCCGAGAGATTTAGAGAGTTTTAGAAATTATAGTGTAACATTTTTAGGATAGCGATAATTAAATAGGGGGGGCTTTTCTTATAAAACTTCTTCGAAGATCATCTATAGAATAAGCCCCTTCTTCTTTTATCTTAGGTAGGAATACCCTGGATGATAGAAGTCTAAGAATAGATGAGAGGATAAAAAGGTAGTGGTAATTAGAAAGATGAAAGTGGATAGTGTTTTCTAAAAGAGAGGATATTAGAGGGGATATATTTTCTATAAAGTAGCCTCCAATGATATAGGCCATAGCATTTCCAATAATTCCTACGAAAAAGTTTAATACTGCAATATACATAGACCTATTCTCATTAGGAGAGAGGGAAAGGGCAAAGTTGTTATAGGTTAGGTCTACCCCAGGCCAGAATAGACCAGCTAAAAGCTGAATTAGGATGATAAGGAATAACCAACTTTGTGGACTGGTAAAACACCACAACATAGGAAGAAATGATACGATAGTAGTACATATAATGGCGACAGGTTTGTTACCGAACCTGTCGATCATTTTTCCCCATACCCTTACAAATATTACTGTGGCTAGATTCGATACCAGTTGAGCATAGAGAGCAATTTCAAAATAGCTCATCCTAAGGTACTTTATCATATAGAGATTGAAATAGGGAGCAGCTATATTCAGACTAAAGCTCCAGGCTATAGAAAAAAAGAGATATTTTGAGAAGTAACTGTGGGATAAAACCTCCCTAAATGTATCAAAGATGTTTTCTCTAGGATTATTGCTGAATTTCATAGGTGGATCGTTGACCTTAGAATAGCATAGTATATCCAATATCCCAAATAAGGTAGCAATTCCGAATATGATAGAGAACCCTAATATTCCAGGAACAGTATCTAGAAATTTACCTATAATAAGTCCACTAATGAATGAGACTATTGTTGAGACCATACTTCTATAGCTAAAGAACCTACCTCTAATGTCTAAAGGGACAAGGTCTCCCATCCATGACATAAACGTTACATTAAGAAATGCCCCCCCTATGGAGCTAAATACCAGGATAGAAACAAGAAGGTAGAAGAGAAGAATCCTATTGGATATAAAAAGCGGAAGAGTAGCTACAAAGATCCATAATGCTCTATTTATAAAGCCACTTAGGATAAAGAGTCTCTTTCTCTCCCTAGTCTTTTCTAAGACAAATGAAGCAAAAATCTGAACCGTTCCACCAAGAACAGGCATAGCTAACATTACACCATAGAGGAGATCTCCAAATCTTAGCTCTTTAGCTAGACCTGCAATGGGAGTTCCAGTGGTTACATTAAGAAATACTACTCCAAAACAGATTCCTAAGATAACAAAGTTTAAACTCTGATTTAATTCCTTATTCTGGACAAACTCTGGGAATAGCAGTCTCTTCATAGGAAGGATTATAACATAATCTAGTCTCCTTTATTCTAATGCCTCCAGAATAGCCGTTTTAAAAGCCTGATAGTCTTTATAATCTAGACTGTATAATTCTTCAGCTCTTTTGTTATAAGAGGGGCTGAAATCTAGAATATTCTTAGTTTTAAATATCTTTTCCCATAAGGCTTCTAATAGTGCTTGAGAATCTTTCTTGGTTCTTTTCAATATAGATATAAGTTCAAAGTCCTCTATTCCTCGTTTCAGATTCTTGTATCTTAAAGAGAGTATAGGACCACCATTCCATGATGGATATACAAAGTTTGTATCCCCAGCCTTCCAGTGAGGATATCTATACGAGATCCTTTCTCTCGGTTTTTCTGGCCATACTGTGTAATTCCATCTTAAGAATCCATCGAAACCAATGAATGCTGTAAGTATTCCAATGAGCCTACTCTCTACTAAGGGGGAAGAGATAAATGTATTAGGTTTAGGTGGCCAACAGCATACGTACCAAAGGAATCTACCTTTTGTCTCTTCTTTCAATCTTTCTATTTCTTTCCATTTTTCACAGACACAAGGTAGTATCGGGACAAAGTCATCAATCTCATTTTTAAATCTATCTATAAATTCTGAATGATTGATTGCTGCCTTAAATCTAAAACTAGGAGCGATCTCCTTGAGAAGGCTTAACCTCTTACTATACATCTCTAAATCCCCCGGTTCATCAGCAACTACTCTTACCTTCTCTATCAGTCTCTTTTCTATAAAGAATTGCTCTAGAGCTTTTATATAATCCCTTAATTCGTTAACACTCTTTATATACTTATAAGACCCATCGGCTCTATCATAGTATCTAATCCTTATTGCATCTGGGTAATCTTCTATTATACCGTCATATCCATTTTCCGGATCTACCCAGATGTTTATCAGTCCAAAAACCTCAATCTCTTTGTCAATCCCATAAGAGAAACAGATATCTATGTATCTTTCAATAATAGAAAAATCATAAATATATCTACCCTTCTCATCTTTTTCTATCCTTGCCATATTATATTCAAAAAGATCTGAAGGATAATTCTTTACTCTAAAACATCTCTGTCCTGACCAGGGTATTTCAGATGCTATAATGGTAACTGCCTTTTGCCCTAACTCGGCTAGACTCTTTACGTACATTTCTATTATCCGAAAATGTTTATCACTCCAAAGATGTACTTCATGTTTCCTAGCTATATTTGATAGATGTTGCCAAAGGTCTAGATGAAATTCAAAGTCCTTTGGTTCAGGTATGACAACGTTTTTTACAGTAAGATTAACATTGAAAATTTTTATATTCCTTTCATCCTCAAACATTGATTGAGCATATAGTTTTACTTTTCCCCTATATATCCCTGGTTTTGTATCTTTAGGGATTGCAACCTCTACCCATACAGGCTGGACATTTCCTTTAGGCACATATACTACTTCATCTTCGAGAAGGAGGTCTGATTTATAGATTCTATCATCATCCTCTACAAGACCAATAGGATACATTTTTACTATTGCATCTGGAATATCATCTATTCTACAGCTTACTCTGATATTTAATAGTTGTCCATTTGGAGAGAATACTGCTCTCTTACCTACCGATAGCATAAGGTCTTCGTCTGATTTTATAAATAGCTGAAAGGCTATCCAATCCCTTCTGGCAGATACTAAAGATATCTCTGAATGTTCAAATATTTCTGGTGATTCTAACCCATCTACCCCATATTGATACTTATAACTTTCATCCATTAGACCGGATAGTATTTTCATAATCTCATCCTCCATTCTTATAAAGCCAACATCTTACCCAATGATTACTGGCTACTTCTACCTCTGGTGGTGGGTCACTACATATATCCATCCTATTGTTACACCTAGGTGCAAACCTACATCCTTTAGGAGGATTGATTAAGTCAGGCGGTTCTCCTGGAGGAACCTCCTTCATTATCTTTCGGTTGTCTGGATCAGGCTCGGGGATACTAGAGAGGAGGGCCTTAGTATATGGATGGAATGGGTCTCTAATGAGATCTTTAGTTAATGCCCTTTCTACAATCTCTCCAGCATACATCGTAAAGATCCAATGGGTAAATGTTCTTACTGTGGCTAGGTCGTGAGTTATATAGATGAGACTAGTGTTTAGTTTTTCTTGTAAGCTCTTGAGTAACTCTAAGATCTCTACTCTTACTGAAACATCAAGCATAGAGACAGGCTCATCAGCAACTACTAGTTTTGGTTTAGTGATAAGAGCCCTAGCTATTACTACTCTCTGCATCTGTCCACCACTGAGCATGTGAGGATATTTTGATATGAAATCTTCTACTGGAGTCAATCTTACCTCTTCCAACATCTTAAATATCAATTCTCTCCTCTCTGATCTATCACCGATATCGTGGATGATAAGGGGCTCTTCAAGTATTTTATATATACTAAAATGGGAAGGAAGCGCTCCAAAGGGGTCCTGCTGTACAAGCCCTGTTGCCTGCCTGTACCACTTGATATTGTTAGAATCCACATCTGTTATATCCTTCCCTTCAAAGAATATCTTCCCTGATGTAGGCTTATATAATCTCAAAATAGTCTTTCCTAGAGTAGTTTTACCACTACCACTTTCGCCTACTAAAGAGATAGATTCTCCTCTATTTAAGGTAAGATTTACGTTCTCTACTGCTCTAACATACACAGGATGGGACAGAAACCCCTTTCTAATTTCAAACCATACCTTTAGATTTTCTACTCTTAGTAGTTCATCGCGCATCCTTTTCTCCTTTAGCCAAATAGCATCTTACAAGATGGGTATTGCTTACCTTAAATATAGGTGGTTCTTTTTCTTTGCAGATGTCCATTACAAAAGGACATCTTGGAGAGAACCTGCATCCTTGGGGAAGATTTATAAGACTTGGTGGTGAGCCGGGAATAGATTTTAACTTTTTGTCCTCCTCTAATGTAGGAACACTTTCTAGAAGGAACTTAGTATATATATGAGATGGATTGTTATAGAATTCTTCCACAGGACTTATCTCTACAATTTCTCCTGCATACATAACAGCCATTGTATCAGCTAATTCACTGGTAAGTGCGATATCATGGGTTATAAATATATAGCTTAGTCCAAGTTCGTTTTTTAACGCCTTTAATAGATTTATTATATTCTCCTGAGTGATAATGTCCAAAGCAGATGTCGGTTCATCGAGAATAATAATCTTTGGATTTGTGATGAGAGCCATTGCTATTACTACCCTCTGCTTCATTCCCCCACTTAGTTCAAAGGGATATCTTTCGGCAAAGGTTTCAGATATTCCTACCAAGGAGAGGACTTCCCTTGCTCTCTTGAAGGCAGAATCTCTGTCCATACCATAATGGACCATTAATGGTTCTGCTACCTGGTATATTACCTTTAACACTGGATTTAGAGAGTTCATAGCGCTTTGAAATACCATAGAGACCTCTCGCCATAGGACCTCTTTTCTAAAAGACTCTTCAGAGAGGTTGAGTATATTTTTGTTATTTATTATTATCTCTCCATTTACACTATTTATGTTTCTAGGGAATAGACGAATAAGTCCTCTTCCAAGAGAACTTTTACCACAGCCTGATTCTCCAACTATTGCTAATGTTTCTCCTTTTTTTATTTCAAAATTCACTCCATTTACTGCCCTTACCTCCCCCTTTCTTGTCCTATAAGAAATATTTAAATCCTTTACCTTTAGAATGACCTCGTCCATGTTTTCTCCTATAACTCTTTTAGCTTAGGATTTACAATTCTATCTAATACAAAACCTAAGAGTGAGAATGATATGGCAGTAAGGATGAGAAGGGCGGATGGTATTACTACCCAATATACATAACCCTTATATAAGGCTCCATTCTGGAAGGCATCTTCTAGAACTCTTCCCCAAGTAGGTTGAGTAGGGTCTAATACTCCAAACAAGGCAAGTATTGCTTCTAGAAATACATAAACAGGAACTGATGCTACCAGATTAGGAATGACAGGGGGAAGGATCTTAGGAATGATGTACAGGAATATTATTCTCCAGTTACTAGCCCCATAAGCCTGTGCTGCCTCTATATAGGGAAGATTTTTTACCTGAAGTACCATGGCTCTGGTAGTCTTTATCCCAGATCCAAATATACTTAATACGATTACTACAAAAAGAAGGCTCCATATACTGAGCTTATAAAAGAGAGATATCATTATCATAATAGGTAAGAATGGCAGAACCATATATATCTCTGTTAGTCTTTGAATTATTGCATCTATAGTTCCACCAAACCATCCACTGACAGAGGCAATACTTAGTTCTAGAAGGGTAATGCTTAATGAGGCACCAAGTCCAAATGACAGATCCAATGGGGTCCCCCAGAGAAGGGCTATCTGTATAGGCCTTCTCAAATGGTCTGTACCTGCTATTCCATATAATCTTCCATATACTACAAGCTCTCCGCTCAAGTGGTCACCCTTGTTAGCAAATTTTGTCTCTAATATTATTTTATAATCTCCTTTAAGCACATCTAATCTGTCTGAGTATTTCATAAAGAGGGCTCTAGGTACAGTTATTGAAAAATCTATAGGCTTTCCTATTCTAGATCTAATATCATTATTTAGTCTATTCTCTAATGAAAAATCATTACTAAGATAGAGGGTATCATCTTCTGCCCTTATTGTGTGTTCTTCTAAAAATATTCTTTCTCCATCTGGTCTTTCCCAATACATCCTTACTATTGGTGGGTCTCCAGAGTATTTGGCTTTAAAAAATATGTTTATTTCAGTAGGAAAATCATCATAACTGAATGAGAATCCTTTCTGTAAAGGATTTCCCTCGTTACTGTTAAAAGTTACATATATATTCCTTGGAAGATTTTTTCCTGAGAAGATGCCCCACCATATAGGTATTGCATTTCTTGGCTTCTTTAAATGTGCTTCACTGCTATTCCACTCTTTTATGGCTTCACTGTAGGGAAAAAAGACTACCGTGTACACTGTGACTCCTAGGAAAAAAAGAAGAATTATCAGAGAAGCTACTCCAGCTCTATAACTTAAAACCTCTCTTAGAATCCCCTTAAGGCTATATTCGGAAATGATTTCATTATTATTTTCCCCTTCCATCGTTTTATCCTTGTATCCTCATTCTTGGATCTACTATTGCATACACTATATCTAGTATAAGTATTGTAATAGTTAAAAGATATGCATATATTACTGTCACTCCTACTATTACGGGTGCATCAAAATAACTTATTGCCTGAGACATCGTTTGTCCTAATCCTGGCCAGTTGAAGATAAACTCGGTAACAATAGCCCCTGTCCAAGATGATATTACACTTAGGGCAAAACTAGTAATTATAGGAGGAAGTGAAGGACGTAAGATATATCGATACTCTATCTGCCGGGGAGAAAGTCCCTTTGCCTTTGCTACTTCTACATAATCTTCAGTAGAGTATATAAGAAAGAACGTCCTATTTTGGTATATTCCTAAGAAAAGAGATGCTATAATCCACGATGTTAGTGGCAAGATCATATGTTTTAGGACACTTAGAAAGTAAGATATACCTCCAGGTGGAGGAGGATAGTCTACTAGCCCTCCTGAGGGAAGTATATGAAACCAGGAGTAGAAGATCATTATGAGAAATATCCCGTAAAACCACCCAGGAATTACTGAACTTGGAGATAGAGATATGACAAGTTTATCCCAGAATGATCCGTATCTTCTTGAGAGTCTCAAACCCAAGAATAGTGTCAATAAAAAATTTATTACTGTTGCAGTAGTAAAAAGCAGAACTGTTACAGGAAGTCTTTCCAAGATTATTGATTTCACTAATGTAGAACCACTATCACTTGTCATATACATAGCCCTTCCTAGGTTTAATGACATCGCATTTTTAAGATGATAGAGGCTTCGGATTGGAAATGGCATATCTAGGCCTCTCTTCTTCAATTCATGCCGAACTTTACTCTCTAGAAATCGTTTCTGTTCTTCACTGGATAGGTTTCTGAAGTTTGGATTATCCTTCATTGCCATTACGATATTTGTTCGAATTTCATTCTCGGCTATTTTATCTACATACCCACCTGCATTAGCGATTACTATGGTTAGATATACTGCAATAAGAACTGTTAGAAAGAGTGTAAATATCCTTTTTATTATAAACTTTAGTAGATTTTTTATCTCAGTCGACCTCCTTTTAAGATAGGGGGGGTAGCTATTTTAGCTGCCCCCCCTTAAAGATTAATATTTTAAAAACTTGGCATTCCTTAATACTGCTGTATGAGCTACTATGTCTACCTTATCTAGATAGAATGGACCATCACTTACCCAGAAGTGTCCATACTTTTCATACCACTTTCTTAGAGATGTGAATCTTTCTTTTGCCATAGTGGGCGTTACATACTTGCTAACGAAATTCTTAAATGGTATATATCCTTCTTTTTCGCTCCTATCAGTTATCTCTTTAAGGATAGATAGGCTTGGTCCTCCTATATAGTTGGTCCATTCTACATTCTTCTCCTTAGCCTTATCTGCACTAAAAGCTAACTTTCCTTCTTCCTCTGCCTTTAGTCCTATAGAATAGACATGCCACGGTGTGTATCCAGAGAATATAAGGTCTGTTGCAGTAAGCTCTGCATCAAGTTCTGAGTAATTTGTATAATATTCGATTACTAATGGATTTGTACTTCTCACTTTCCATGCTACAAACTGTTGTCTCCAGGTATTAAATGTGTCTACCCATGATTCGTCATAGAACTTACTATCCTGACTTGCCCTTTCAAAACCTATTATATAATCTACTATAAAGTCTGCTAGACTCATTACCGAACCGTCATGATAATGGAGCTTTCCAATGATATCTCCATAGTCAACTATAATCTTGGCATTAGCCTCTTTTACTCCTGCTTCTCCAGCGGTCTGCATAGTCTGCTTCTTTACATCCCATGCATACCAAGCATCACTAGGGACAGTAATTTTGTCTACCTTAGAAAACTTAAGCCATGTACTTTCGGGATTCTTAAACGTGGGGACATCTTTACGGACAGTCAATTCTATATCTTTGATATTTAGAAGTATGGGTAGTCCTGTAGTAGGATGCCATATACAGCTTCTTCCAAGAGTAGCATCTATCAATACATTATCGTAGGTCCAGTTAGAGCCTGCTACAGGATTCCAAGGGTCTACAATTACTTCTATATTTCCTGCCTTTACACTACCACCCCCTTTCCCAGAAATCTTCAGTGTGTAAGGCCATACTCTAGAGGCATATCCAGCTGCATAGTCTACAGCTATATCTATACCTTTTCTCCTAGCCCAAGAGGCATTCTGATCTACTAGGAATATCCTTACTGAGTCCTTCATTGCTAGGAATAGTGCCTTCTTCATAAGATTATTTCTCTCTGCCATACTTCTATATGTTCTCTGAGCGAGTTTGTTGCCGATGTCTCTAAATTCTTTTGTCGGTTTGTAAGCTCTCCATAGAGGAGAAAAAGACATAGATGAATCTGGCAGGTAGAAGAACTGGAAGTTGTCAGAAGAGTCTCTTGATACTACGGTAGTAATCCATCCACCAGTATAGATGTCCCATTTTCCTTCAGCAGGGTCTCCACTTGACCATAGAGGGGAGGCTTCCTTAGAAGTCTTATACATCCTTTCTACTTCAAAGCCTAGTTTCTCTAACTGGCCTGATATATAGTCTCCTATAGGTTTTCTCCTGTCCTCAGTCCTTATGAGAAATTTGATCGTTACTGTTTTCCCTTTATATGTCCATTTTCCTCCTTTTAGCTCTGCCCCCATTTTCTTCAGCTCATCAGAGATAACCTTCTTGCCTTTATTAAAATTATACTTATATGTTGATTCAATGCTTTGGATAGTGGATTTATATCTTTCATACTCTGGAAATCCTTTACTTAGAGGGACAAACTTTGGGGTAGCAAGCCCTCCCATTATCTCATCTACTATGTACTGTCTGTCTATAACTAGGTTCATTGCCTCTCGTATCTTTGGGTTACTAAATGGATTGAACCTACCATCTTTATACTCTGGTCCTACTGGATTGAATGTGAGTTCATAGTATAAGCCAAACGACGTTCCATAGGTAAGTTGTGGATTCTCTTTGACGCTTCTAAAGAGCACCGGGTCATCTATCTCTTTATAGAAGATATCCATATCTCCTTTGGACATCATATCTATAGCTTTAGAAAGGTCCTTCTCTGGGAAGAACACTACCTCATCTACCCATCCGTTCTTGTTTATGTTTAATGTCTGGGCACTAGCAAGAGAGGTAGATATAAGAATAAAAACTAATGTTACTAAAAGTGCTAACCTCTGCAAGCCTCCTTTTTTACCCATTCTTATTTCACCTCCGATAGATTTATTTTTGAGATATAGTATACTATTTATCCTTGCTTCTGTCAAATAAGATTTGGACTCTTCAACTTTTTGCGTGGAGGAAACTTAAAAATATCTTCTTGCCAATTCCTCTAAATAACATTTTTATATCAGTTAGACGTTACAAATAAGTTTATTAAGAATGACCCCTTATA
>JBMFOH010000043.1:0-10138 GCA_049969715.1 bacterium
TCTCTGCCTTATGGGAAAGGTTTCCTTCAGGTTAATATACCAGAAGATGTGTATTATATAATTACTAAGAAGAATACTATTCCTCCAATAAATCTAAAAAGTGAATTTCAGAAAAACCTCTATGGAAAGCTTAATTCTTTTAGAGATAAAAAAGTAGGGATAGCTATACCAGATATCACTAGGTATAACATAAGCTCTAAGGTCTTACCCTTTTTGGTAGATGAACTTAAAGAGATTAGGGTAAGAAAGATAAGTATTATAATAGGTTCTGGCTTACATAGGCCTGCTTCCCAAGAGGATATTAAATATCTTATTCCTCCATTATCTATGGATGTTGAAGTAATACCCCATAATGCTATCGATGATTCAGTATTAGTATATCTAGGAGAAACATCAAGGAAGACTCCTATATTTATAAACAGGCATTTTATTGAGTCTGAGAAACGGATAGTTTTAGGGACGATCGAACCTCATCAGTTTGCGGGCTTTACTGGGGGGAATAAAGGAGTTGTCATAGGCTTAGGAGGGTATAAAACTATAAAGATTAATCATTCCCTTTTAAAGGAGCAAAATGCTAGACTCGGAGTCCTTGAAGGAAACCCTGTAAGAGAAGATATAGATGAGGCAGGAGAAATTATAGGGATAGATCTAATGATAAATTGTGTCTTAAATGAAAAAAAGGAAATAATAGGAGTATTTGTTGGAGATATTAAGGAAGAGTATAGAAAAGGGGTAGAGCTAGTTAAGCAGATATCAATGATAGAAAGCCCTGAAGTAGATATAGTTATCGCATCTCCGGGGGGATTTCCAAAAGATATAGATATGTATCAGGCACAAAAAGCCTTAGCACATAGTGAGCTTATAGTAAGAGACGGAGGCATTATTATCCTTGTAGCTGAATGTCGTGAAGGTATAGGGAATGAGCTTTTTTATCAAACAATGAATTCTACTAAAACCCCTAGCGAAGTGATTAAGAATTTTATAAGAGAAGGTTTTGAGATAGGACCTCATAAGGCTTTTCTTTTATCTAGAACATTAGAAAGAGTAAAGGTATTTATGGTTTCTAGTTTACCCAAAGAAACGGTGAAAAATCTTTTTATGGTGCCATTCGATAGTGTAGATGAGGCTCTAAAGAAAGCCTTAAAAGAACTTGGTAGAGGTTCTAGAATTGCTGTGTTACCTAATGCTTCTTCTATAATTCCAATAAAGGAGGGTAACAGTGCGAAGAGAAATTAATGTGTATAACCCTTATGACGGTAGTATAGTAGGAGTAGTAGAAGAATCTACTATAGAAGATGTAGAAAGAGCGATAGAAAGAGCTGAAAAGGCTAAAGAGTTAATGGCAGATACGCCATTGTATAGAAGGGCTGAAATTTTACGTCGTACTGCCGAACTTATTCAGCAGAGAAGTGAAGACTTTGCTATGACTTTAGTAAAAGAGGTAGGGAAAACTATAAGAGAAGCAAGGACAGAGGTAAAAAGAGCTGTAGAGATATTTAATTTAGCTAGTGAAGAAGCAAAGAGACTTCATGGGGAAACTCTTCCTTTTGATTCTGTAGCTGGTTCTGAGAATAGAAGAGGTTTCTTTGTAAGAGTTCCGGTAGGAATTATAGGGGCTATAACGCCATTTAATGTTCCATTAGTACTTGCTTCTCATAAGATAGCTCCTGCTATAGCAGGAGGAAACACAGTAGTATTTAAACCGGCTACTGTTACACCTTTAGTAGGTAAAAAATTAACAGAAACTATATTAGAAACTGGTTTGCCAGAAGATGCCTTGCAGATAGTAATTGGACCAGGTGATACAGTTGGAAATACTATAGTAAGAGACCCTAGGATTAGGATGATAAGTTTTACAGGTAGCAGGTCTGTTGGATTAGAAATTACAAAGAGTGCAGGGTTAAAAAAGATCGCCCTTGAGCTTGGCTCTAACTCTGCATTAATAATCTCAGATAAGGGAGATGTATCATCTGCTGCTCAGGCTACTGTAAGAGGAGGATTTGCAGTAGCAGGTCAGGTGTGTATCTCTATTCAGAGAGTCTTTGTGGATAGAAAGGTGCTGGATGAATATCTAGATATGCTTATCTCTCTTGTGCAAAGTCTAAAGGTCGGGGATCCAATGAAAGAAGAGACAGATATGGGCCCTATGATCAATGAACAGGCGGCAGAACGAGTAGAAAGGTGGATAAGAGAAGCGGTAGATATGGGGGGCAGGATTCTTACCGGTGGAGAAAGAAGTAAGGCTTTACTTCAACCTACAGTTCTTATAGATGTTCCTCTTGAAGCTAAGATTATATCAGAAGAAGTATTTGGCCCAGTTGTCACAGTAATTCCAGTTAATAATTTACTAGAAGCTATAAAGTTAACCAATGATTCTAAATATGGCTTACAAGCGGGAATATTTACCAATGATATTGAAGAAGCTTTCTTAGCTATTAAGCACCTCGATGTGGGAGGAGTAATAATAAACGATGGACCATCTTATCGAGCAGACTTTATGCCATACGGGGGAGTAAAGGAAAGTGGTTTAGGAAGAGAAGGTATTAGATATGCTTTGGAAGAAATGACAGAGATAAAGACTGTTTGTTTTAACTTAAAGAGAGGAGGTTTTAATCTATGAAGTTTTTCTTAGATACAGCAAATGTAGATGAGATAAGGGAGGCTTATAGTTGGGGAGTAATTGATGGGGTAACTACTAATCCTACACTTGTTTCTAAAGAAAATAGAAAATTCTATGAACTCCTAGAAGAGATCTGTTCCATAGTAAATGGTCCTGTGAGTGCAGAGGTAGTAAGTACGGATACAGAAGGAATGGTAAAAGAAGCAGAAGACTTGATGAGAATTGCCCCTAATATTGTAGTAAAAATTCCTCTTATAAAAGAGGGGATAAAGGCAGTAAAAATCCTTAAAGAGAAAGGCATTAAGACAAATGTCACTCTTGTCTTTTCTCCAGGTCAAGCTCTATTAGCAGGTAAGGTTGGAGCAACATACGTAAGTCCATTTGTAGGTAGACTAGACAATATAAGTGAAGAAGGTTTAGATTTAGTGCGCAAAATTAAACAGATCTATTCAAATTATGGGTTCAATACTGAAATTATAGTAGCTGCTATACGTAATCCTATGCATATAATAAATGCAGCCTTGGTAGGAGCAGACATAGCTACCATGAGATTTGAAATTCTAGAAATGCTTTTCCAGCATCCTATGACCGATTTAGGATTGGAACAGTTCCTAAAAGACTGGGAAAAAGTTCCTAAATAAAGGGGAGATTACAATGACATCTTCTGTGAGGAGAAGAAAAGCTATAGAAGGGTATCTATTTGCATCCCCATGGATTATTGGATTTCTTTTATTTACCGCTGGACCAATGATAGCTTCTTTATTCCTTAGTTTTTGTAAGTATGATATACTTACTACTCTCAAATGGATAGGGATAGAAAATTATAGACAATTATTTAATGCTCAACTCTTTTGGACAGCTCTATATAATACAGTCTATTGGGTAGTTTTTGGAGTTCCATTTAGATTGGCTATGGCTCTTCTACTTGCCCTTTTAATGAATAGAAAACTTAGAGGAACTCCATTATTTAGGACAATATTTTATGTCCCCTCAGTTGTTTCTGGGGTAGCTCTTGCAATGTTATGGGTATGGCTTTTCGATCCTTCTGTAGGCTTAATAAATACATCCCTTAGGATTTTAGGGGTAGCTAATCCTCCCCTC
This sequence comes from bacterium, assembly GCA_049969715.1. GTDB lineage: Bacteria > DUMJ01 > DUMJ01 > DUMJ01 > DUMJ01 > JBMFOH01. The sequence goes on from JBMFOH010000043.1 coordinate 3,722, forward strand.
TGGCTTGGTTCAGAACAATGGTCTAAGCCTGCTCTTATACTAATGAGTTTATGGGGGGTAGGAGGCGAATTAAAGTGAGGAAGTTTTGGATAGTATTTATAAGTATACTTCTTTGTGTAGGGATAATTGGTTCGGTATACGGAGAGATAAGACTAGAGGTATGGAATAGTGACCATAATCCAGATGCACAGAAATGGTATAAAGAGGTATTTGTCCCAGCATTTGAGAAGAGTCATCCTGGGGTAAAGGTGGAGATGGTATTTACTCCATGGGGACCACAGTACACAGAAAAGATACTTACAAGTTACGCAGCGGGGAAGGGCCCAGATATCCTTATGGGAGGTGCAGAGTTTATAGATGACTTTGTACTAAAGAATATTGTGATAGATATAACAGATAGGGTAAAAGCGTGGCCAGACTATAAAAATTTTGACCCTGCTACTACCGGCAATCAGATATATAATGGAAGGATATATGGAATTGTCTTGACGTCTGATAGTCGTCACTTCCTCTATAGAAAGGACCTTTTTAAAGAGGTAGGATTAGATCCTAATAAACCACCGTCTACATGGGAACAGTTTAGAACTGCTGCATTAAAGCTCACTAAAAAGGAAGGTAATACTCTTGTTAGGATGGGATGCTCTATAGATATGTACTATCAAACACTCAATAATATAGTCTATCAGAATGGTGGAGAGATGATTAGTCCTGATAAAAGTAATGCTCTCTTCAATAGTCCAGAGGCAGTTGAAGCTTTAGAGTTCTGGGGGAAATTATTTAATGAGATTGCTCCTCCCGGAACAGTGCTTACCGCTCCTATGCCTCTATTTGCTGCTGGAAAGATTGCTATGGCTCAGTGGTCAGGAACACCTACTATAGCAGATGTACGTATATATGCCCCTCAGCTTCTTGATCAGGTTGGGATAGCTCCTCCACTAAAGAGAAAGAAGCAAATAGTCTTATGTTATAATAACTGGTTAGGAATTGGGAGCCAGAGCAAGAATCCTGATATGGCTTGGGAGTTCTTGAAGTTCCATTTAAGACCAACATATATAGCACAATATGCTCATACATTGTACAGATTACCTGGACTAAAAACCGCATTGAATCTTCCTATATTGGCTCAGGATCCATTCATTAGAGCCTTAGCAAGACAAAGAGCACAGTATGGTATGGCTACATGGACAGCACCAGAATTTAGAAATATAAGAAATGTAATTGATCCTGAGCTTGATAACTTTTTAAGAGGGAAGAAGACTGCTAAACAGGCTTTAGACGATGCAGTAGCTAATGTAAATAAGATATTGGCACAGTATAAGAAGTAACTAAGAATGATGCTCCCGGAGACAGTCTCCGGGAGCGAATTACCTACAATAGGAGGAAAATACTATGAGTAATTTCAGGATTGGATGTCAGGTATTGACATGGGGTGGAGATAGAATCGTAAATAGTCTTGAGACGGTGCTATCTCAGGCAAGAGAGGCTGGATATGAAGGGGTAGAAATAGGAACACGATTTCTAATTAATGTATCTCCTTTAAGACTTAAATCTACGCTTAAAGAAAGGGGTCTAGTCCTTTCTGGACTTCATACTGGTTTGGGAGACCTAGATAGATTATCGGAGGAAGAAGCTATCACAAATCTAGTAAGGGCTTTAGAATTTGCAAAAGAAGTAGAGACCAAATATCTTGTAGTTAGTGGGTGGAGGAAGGAGGGAAAAACAAAAGAGGACTTTTTAAAACAGGCAAGAGTCTTGAGAGAAGTTGGAAATAAAGCTAAATCTTATGGAATGTGTATCGCCTATCATAATCATGATTGGGAGATAAAAGATAACTATGGGGAGTTGAAGGAACTTCTAAACCTACTAAATCCAGAGATATTCTCCTTAGCACCAGATATTGGATGGGTAATAAAGGCAGGTGGAGAACCTTCTGAATTTTTGGAGACCTTTCTTCCTAGAATAAGCTATCTACATCTAAGAGACTTAAAGAATAACGATTTTGTAGAGTTTGGTAAAGGGACTGTGGATTATCACAGATTTTTTAATACTCTCAGAGAAAAAGGTTGGTCAGGTTGGGTGGTTCTAGAGATAGTAGGTTCTCAAGATAGTCCTTTTTCTGACCCATTTAAAGTTGCAAAAGAGGGTAGAGAGTATCTTAAGAGTATATTAAATACATAACCTTGGAGGTGTCATAAATGGCAAAACGGTATGGAGTAGCAGTTATAGGAGCAGGAGATAGGGGAAGGGTGTATAGTAATGTTTGGAAGAACGTAGATGGGATAGAATTAGTCTCTATATGTGATATTATCGAAGAACGGGCAGAGAATGTCTATCATCAGTTTAGTTATAAAGCTAGGTACTCAGATTATAAATCCGCTATAGATAGGGATGATGTAGATATAGTAACTATATGTACGCCGGCGTATTTTCATTCTGAAATTGGTATCTTTGCTATGGAACGTGGAAAACATGTTTTATGCGAAAAGCCTATGGACCTATCTTTAGAAAAAGCAGAAAAAATGATAAAAACATCGGAAGAGACAGAGAGGGTATTAGCCTTTGGATTTCAGTACCATAATATAGCTGGCTTTCGTAAGATAAAAAAGGCTATTGATAAGGATATAATAGGTCGTCCAGTAATAATAAAGTTTGCCGACATTCGTCAGATAAGGCCAAAACTTGCCATGCATGATGCTATGTATGGAAATGGAGGGCCAATTGTTGATATGTGTTCCCATTATTTTGACCTTATGCGTTGGTACTTTAACTCTGAACCAGTAAGGGTGATGGCTAGTGGTTTTATCTTTTCAAAGGGCAGGAATGAGTTGTCTACTATACAGTATAAAGCTTTAGATACCGCCAGTATAATTATAGAATTCTCTTCAGGAGATATAGGAATGATAACAGTAACTTGGGGGTTACCTCCAAAAGTAGATGGAAAGCCAGAGGCAGGTATGATAGGTCCTCTAGGATTATTAGAAACAGACAACCCCTTTGGTAACAATGAGGTAATATGTAAACTTGAGGGAGGAGTAACAAAAGAGATACAGCTATCCCAGGAGGACCTAGAAGAATGTGTTTGGCCTGAGAAAACTCTTGTAAAGAGATTCTTATCTGCAATAGACGGTAAAGGGGTTCCCCAGAGAGGGAGAAAGGATGGATATATAGCCCTAGCTTCCTCTTTAGCAACTATAAAGTCTATTATCCAAAAAAGACCTGTTACGTTAGAAGAGATCTATAGAGAAAAACCAAGTGTAATGGACTGCATGAAAGGTTGAAGAAGGAGGTATATTATGCCTAAAGAAGGGAAATTATTTAGTGTAGATGATGTAAAGGTAGAATTTAGAGACATCCTAAATCAGAGTAATTCTAACCTTTCATTTTTAAGCCTAACCTTCTGTATTGTAAAGCCTACAGGAGTTTCTTCATATGTATCATATAAAGATGAAGAGGCTCTTCTTTCCTGTTTAGAAGGTGAAGGTATCGTAGAAATAGGTAATAATAGTTACACCCTTAAAAGATACGATATACTTTATATCCCAAGAGATACCAAGTTTATACTAAAGAATGAAAAGGATGTTGATTTTAAGCTATATATAGCTAGAGCGCCAAGTGACTTAGATGTTCCTGCAGTGTATAAATCTTTCGAAGAGGTAATAAAAGATCCGTCTAGGCATAGACCCCTCAAGAGAAAGAATGTCTATCTTATGTTAGGGGAAGAAGAAAAAGCTAGTCTTCTCACAGGGGGATATACCTTCTTTGAGACGTATTCTAGATCCTGGCCAATTCACAAGCACGAAGATCAGGAAGAGGTATACATATTTCTAAAGGGACATGGAGCTATGGAGGTTTTTGATTTGGAAGAAGAAAAAACTTTCGTAAAGTCAGTAGGACCAGGCGATATAGTTACCATACCTATAGGGAATTACCATCCTGCATTTAGCCATGAAGAACCATTAGAGTTCTTGTGGATTATTGCAGGTGCTAGATATTGGGTTGGAGATAAGGATAGATCGTTTATGGAGGGTGCAAAAAGATGAGTCATAAATTTCTCATTCATAATCAAAATGATAATGTAGGAGTAGCAGTAAAAGATATAACCAAAGGCGAAATGGTCACAGGGGTAGTGATAGAAGATAGAAGTAAAACCGTAGAGATAGAGGCTATAGACGATATACCTATAGGGCATAAAATTGCCCTCAGCTCCATTAAAAGTGGTGAGTTAGTGATAAAGTATGGAGTTCCAATAGGGGTAGCTACTAGAGATATTTCTATCGGTGAACATGTTCATACTCATAATCTAAAGAGTAGGAGATGGTAAAGATGGAGAGAGTAACATTCCTAGGCTATAGAAGGGAAAATGGTAAGGTTGGGGTAAGGAACTATGTGGCTATTATCCCTGTAGACGATATTTCTAATACTGCCTGTGAAGGAGTAGGTAAGCTTATTAATGGAACTATTGTGTTATCCCACCCGTATGGACGTCTCCAATTTGGTAGAGACCTAGAGTTATTTTTTAAGACTATGATAGGTGCTGGATGTAATCCTAACATTGCATCAGCTATCGTCATTGGTATAGAACCAAAATGGGCGGAGAAGATAGCAGAAGGCATAGCCAAAACTGGTAAGCCTGTAGAAGCCTTTGCTATAGAAAGATATGGAGATTTAAAAACAATCGAACGTGCAAGTAGAGTAGCAAAGGATTTTGTACAAAAGGCTTCAGAGCTAAAAAGAGAACCGATTAACATATCTGAACTTGTAATGAGTATAAAATGTGGAGAATCAGACACTACCTCAGGTTTAGGGGCTAATCCTACTGTAGGAAAGGTGGTAGAGAGACTTATATCTCTAGGGGGAACGGTTATGTTTGGAGAAACCACTGAGTTAACTGGAGGAGAAGATATAGTTGCAAATAGAATGAAGACTCCAGAACTTAGAGAGAAATTCCTAAAAGTATTTAACGAATACCAAGACCTTATAAAACGCGAAGGTGTTAGTTTATTAGGCTCTCAACCTACAGAGGGTAATATTGCTGGTGGATTAACTACTATTGAGGAAAAGGCTATGGGGAATATACAGAAAATAGGAAAAGCAATGGTAGATGGTGTATTAGCACCGGCTGAAGAACCTCCAGGAAATGGACTTTACTTTATGAATACATCTTCTGCTGCTGCAGAGGCAGTAACGCTCTTTGCTGCAGGAGGTTCTGTAGTGCATCTTTTCCCTACTGGGCAGGGGAACACCATAGGTAATCCTATAATTCCAGTTATTAAGATTAGTGCTAATCCAGTTACTGTAGCTACAATGAGCGAACATATAGATGTAGATGTAAGTAAAATCCTAACATTAGAAGAGACACTAGAAGAATCTGCGAATAAGCTTTGGAACGTATTGATAATGACTATTTCTGGAAGATTAACCTCTGCCGAGGTGTTAGGACATAAAGAATTTGTCTTAACAAAATTATTCCCAAGCGCATAAGAGGCAGGTGATAACGAATGAAATTGGCTTTTTTAAATAGTTGTCTGAGAGAATTAGACCTAGAGGACACTTTTAAGTGGGCAAAAGAAAATGGATTTCAATGCTTAGAGCTTACAGGTGCCCCTTGGTATAAATATGTAGATATAGAAGAGCTAGCTAGAGGTAATGTAAATTGGCTTATCTCTTTAGAAGAAAGATATGGGATAAATATAGTAGCTATTATGTATGGTGGAAGGAATCTTGATCCCGATTTGAACATCAGAGAAGAGAGCCTCAACAGACTTAAGGCTATAATAAGATCCGCTAAAAACCTGAATATACCGGTAGTCAGCACATTTATTGGACGGGACTATACCAAACCTGTAGAAGAGAACTTGAAGCTAGTAAAAGAAGTATGGCCACCAATAATAGAATTCGCCGAAAGATATAACATAAAGATAGCTATAGAAAACTGTCCTATGATGGGGGTCTGGCCATCTGGATTAAATATTGCTTTCTCTCCAGAAATATGGAAGGAAATCTTTGATATTCTACCATCTAAGATTCTAGGACTAAACTTCGATCCTTCTCATCTAGTATGGCAAGGGATAGACTACATAAAGGCGATAAAAGATTTTGGAGATAGGATATACCATGTACATGCAAAGGATACGGAGATACTTAAAGACAAATTAAGTTCAGCTGGAATATACGGAGAAAACTGGTGGAGATATAGAATTCCAGGTAGAGGCCTTGTAGATTGGGGGAAGCTTATAGATACCCTATTACAAGTAGGATATGATGGGGTTATAAGTATTGAGCATGAAGATCCTGTGTGGGAAGGAACAGAAGAAAAGGTAAAAAGAGGTCTTCTTTTAGGTAAGAGGCATCTAGAGCAATTTTTAGACTGAGGGGTGTAGCCGTAATATTATTCCAGTGTTAATCGTGTATATTCTC
>JBMFOH010000044.1:0-10131 GCA_049969715.1 bacterium
CCACATCGTCCTAGGCTTCATTTCACCCCTCCAAAAGGGTGGATGAATGATCCAAATGGTTTGGTTTATGTGGATGGTTTTTATCATCTATTCTATCAGTATCATCCTTTTTCTACTGTTTGGGGACCGATGCATTGGAGACATGCTATAAGCAGAGACTTAATAAATTGGACACACCTTAGAGAAACCCTAGTAATGGTTTATATGGATTATTAGCTTCTGGAGGAATTACTAAATAGTCACCTTTTAAAACCCTCTCTACCAGCCACTTGCACCAAGGCTCTATTGGTTCTTTAAAGTTTTCTATATCTTTTAACGATAAGTAAGCAACTCTATCTACTTCAAACCCATCAGGCTTAGGATTATCACTTAGAGGTCTGCAGAGAAATATAATTCCTATCCATCCCTTCTCCGGAAGATTCTGAATTCCTATAAGTCCTTTCACTTCAACATCAATATTACTTTCCTCTTTTGTCTCCCTTACAATTGCCTCTTCTGGATATTCATCTTCTTCTACTGTTCCCCATGGTATACTCCACTGTCCCTCTAAGGGATGGCCCTTTGCCTGCCTTACAAATAAAATCTTATCATCCTTTAGAAGGATACTTCCTACACATATCACTTGACTAATCCTTCAATAACTCTTCTTCCAGCTTGTCCATACTCTTTAACCTTTTCTGGACTCTTAATGAAGAACTCTATTGCATTAGCCAATGCCTTAGTATCACCATAGCTTACTAATCTTCCATTTTCTCCATCCTTTACTAGATATCTAGAACCTATCGTATCAGTTGCAACTACAGGCTTCCTACTTGCCAAAGCCTCACATATAATCTTGGGAGGAACACCTTCCTTTTCAGATGTAAGGACAACTAGGTCTACAATACTCAAAAGTTTAGGGATATCACTACGATAACCAAGGAAGCGTATTCTATCGCTTAGACCTTCTCTCTTTACAAGTTGCTTCAGCTCATTCTCCAGAGAACCATCACCAACTATAAGACATAAAAGGTTCCTATATTTAGGGAATAATATCTTCATCCCTTCAATCAAGAATCTATGACCTTTCACAGGCTCAAGTCTAGCTATAACCCCTATCACGAATTCATTACTAAGTTCCAACTCGTTTCTTAAGGACTTTTTCTCTGCCTCAGAGATATTAGCCAGTTCTCTATCAAATTTATTCAGGTCTATTTCTAGATTATATACACCTACCTGGGTCTCAGCTAACTTATCCTTTAATCTTGTAGCTATCTCCGCCAAATTACTTGCCATATCTACAAGTCTAGTATTAACACTCATCTGTTGTTCTGCAGCAGAGGATATCTCCCTAGTTCCCTTGGTTATCTCACGACTAGACCTTACTGTGTTTTCAATCCTATTAGCTATATCCTGGATTCTATCGGCTATCACTCCGAATGTATTGGTTACCTCTGACAAAGCTCTTTCACCTTCTGCTACCTGACGATTACTAGAAGAGATAACTGCAATTGCCTTAGACATCCTTTCAGAAAGTTCATTTATCATATTCTTGATCTCTTTGAGAAGGTCTTGAGTCTGATATGAAAGTTGTCTTACCTCGTTTGCCACTACAGCAAAGCCCCTACCATGTTCACCAGCATGGGCTGCTTCAATAGCAGCATTTAAAGCAAGAAGGTTTGTTTGTTCAGCTATACTAGAGATAACTCCTACTATCTTTCCTATCTCGTCTGTTACCCTATTGAGCTCATTTATCATTACCGCAGTCTGATCAGCTGCCTGCATAATCTCTTTCATCTGGTTTTCCATGCTATCTATCTTAGAGATTCCTTCTTGAACCAGTGTCTCGACACTTCTTGCTCCTTGATTTATCTCTTCAATATTCGAATTTAAACTATCTGTTTCTTTCGTAAGATTTTGAAGGGCAGCATTCACCTCTTCCATTGTATCTGAAGTCTCCCTAATAGTCTCGTTCAACTGCCTACTTGAGTTAAGAGTTTTCTCAGAGAGAGAATCTAATTCTTTTATAAGCTTATCTGTATTCTCTCTTAGAGAATTAAATACAGAAGAGACCTTGCTAATTATCCCATCTTCTTTCTCAGAGAGAGTCTCTCTAAAACCACCTGAAGCTATCTTCTCAAGTTTATTTGCAAATTCTCTAAATCTTTTAACAAGTTCTCCTTCTTCTCTATAGAGCTCAGGCAAATTATAGAGAGGTCTTAAAAGGGCTCTAACAATTAAAATAGAAACGAGAAAGGCTCCTAAAACTATAGGTATCGAGACTACAAGATTTGTAATAAATCTTGGTAAAAGGAAAATAAATAAAAATAAAACAGAAAGGACTATAACAAAATTTCTGTTTATCCTTACTAATAACTCATGTAAGGCATTCTCTTCTAACCTTCTCATACAAAGACTAATTTTACTATAACTCTACTATAAATACAAGACAAATCATAGAAAAACTATTCCAAGAACCTTCCTGTAATCTTTTCTAACTCCTCTAGACTTCTATATTCTATGACAATCTTTCCCTTTTCTGGAGATCTTGGACGAATCCTCACCTTAGTCTCTAAATATGCCTGGAGTTTGTCTTCAATAGCCTTTATTTCAGGTATCTTACCTATCCTATTATTTCTCCTTACTAACTCTTCAGTTTCTCTCACTGAAAGTTTCTCATCTATAATCTTCTGTGTTAGTTCTTTCTGAAGTAACTGCTCATCAATCCCTAACAGAGCCCTAGCATGTCCATAAGTCAAATCCCCACTCTTTAACCTTTCTTGTACTTCCAAAGGAAGTTTTAATAGTCTCAACAGATTAGTTATTTCCGACCTACTTATGCCTAATCTTTCTGCCAATTCCTCATGCGTTACCCCATATCTTTCTATATAACCCTGAAAGGCATTAGCCTTATCTATAGGATTTAGGTCTTCTCTTTGTATATTTTCTATAAGCGATATCTCATATGCTTCTCGTTCATTTACCTCTAATAGTATAGCAGGTAGTTTCTTAAGCCCTAACAATCTCGCAGCTAGATATCTTCTCTCACCTGCAACTATCTCAAATCCATTATCTCTTGATCTTACCAGGATTGGCTGTAGTATACCTTTTTGCCTTATTGAATCTGCTAATTTTTCTATAGCCTGTTTATCTATAGTTTCTCTTGGCTGATTAGAATTTTGGTATATTCTTTCAATTTCAATCTCCTGAATTGTCCCTTCTTCCCTTGAAGGTATCAAGGCAGATAGCCCTCTCCCCAATCTCTTCTCACTGTTCAATCATTATCAACTCTTTTGCTAGTTCCCTATAGGCAATAGCCCCCGAAGAATTATCAGCATACTCGAGTATAGATTTTGAAAAACTAGGAGCCTCACTTAATCTAACATTTCTAGGAATTACTGTGTTAAATACCTTATCCTTGAAGAATCTTCTTGCGTCTTCTAATACCTGTTGAGCCAGGATAGTTCGGTTATACATAGTTAAAAGTACACCAAGGACATCTAAATGAGGATTCAGATTCTTCTTCACTAATTCGATGCTCTTTAATAACTGAGAGATACCTTCTAAGGCGTAGTATTCACACTGTAAAGGGATAAGTATATATTGCGAGGCAGACAATGCATTTACAGTGAGGAGACCTAAAGATGGAGGACAATCAATAAGGACATAATCATACTCATTAGTTATTGAATCTAAAACCCTCTTAAGTCTTAACTCTCTTAAAAATGTTGATACCAATTCTATCTCTGCTCCAGCCAGATCTAAATTAGAGGGAATAAGATCGATATTATCTCTCACTGACCTATCACCATTCCTTAAAGGATATATAACATCTCTTGTAGATATCTCATATACTAATGCCTCATAGAGACTTGGCTTTAAGTTTCTCTCCTCGCTCACCCCACTAGTAGTATTTCCCTGAGGGTCATTATCTACAAGGAGTACCTTCTTACCATATTCTGCTAAGGCAAACCCCAAATTTATTACTGTAGTAGTCTTCCCTACGCCACCTTTTTGGTTAGCAACAGCCATTACCTTTCCCATGCCTTTCTCCATTGTTTCACGTGAAACATTTTCATCTGGGATATTATAACATATAAAACAATATTTATTCGATTATCATAGAAATTCTATGGATTGATATTTTATAATAATATCAAACTAATAAAGATTATCAGGAGGAGGAATATGGCTATAAACTGGAATAAAAATCTAGAGACCGGGATACCAACTATTGATTCTCAGCATAAAGAATTGTTTAAGAGGATAAATGAGGTGTTAGATTTTTCTAATAAGAGTAGAGAAACTATTAATGAGACAGTTAGATTTTTACAGAGTTATATAGTGAATCATTTTGGTACTGAGGAGAGGCTTATGAGTAGAGCAAATTACCCCGAATACTCTGTTCACAAAAATGAACATGAAAGGTATACTAAGGAATTCAATGCCTTGAAGGACAAGATAGAAAAGGAAGGAATAGGGGTTAGCATATCAGTACAGATGAATCATCTATTGATTGATTGATTGGTGGATAAATCACATAAATAAAGTAGATAGAAAGATGGCCGAGTTCATAAAGGATAAGATATAAACAATTAAGGGGATGGTAAATAATATTCCACTCATTATACATTTTGATGACACATACTTTTACCAGCCTAGGTTAAGAAGACTATGCAATGAAATAGACCTAAGAGGTATAAGGGGGATAAGATACCTATGTCCTATAGAAAGGCTGGAAGAATTGGACTCAAGGATTTCCTCTTTTAGAGGTTCTTTAGTATTCATAGGAAGTGGTGACTTTCATTATATAACCTATTTATTTCTGAAACGCATTAAGGACTTATTTAACCTGGTGTTAATAGATAAACATCTCGATATTAAGAAAACATTTGGCGATTTCATCAGTTGTGGCTCGTGGGTGAATGAGGCGCTTAAGCTAAAAAATCTAAAAGAAATCTTATACATAGGGTCCCAGGAGGGGGACGAATTCTGGAGGCTTAAATCTCTAACAAGAGAAAGAACCCCTATATACATAAGTATAGATAAGGATATATTAGACCCCTCTTCTCTAGAGACCAATTGGGATCATGGGAACCTTACAGTTAGTTACCTTTTAGATATTATCTCCTCTATACCTAAGGAGATAATTATAGGAGCTGACATATGTGGAGAACCAAGACTTGAACCTTTTAGCTCTAATATAGAAAGGAGCGAAGAGATAAATCTTAAGATCCTTAATGCTCTTACTGCTCTAGAGGATAGAGAGATATCTGCCTGAATAGTTCCTTATCCAGCCAGTAAGTTTAGCCAGAAGTCTTGTATATTCTATAAAGTTCTGCCAGGATATATCTGGTGGAACCCCATGGTCACAGCTGGGTATGTATCCTCCATCCTCTAATAGAGGAGGAACAACCCTCATAACTTCTTCCTCCATAACCTTTCCTCCTTTAGCTATAGCTCTTTTGTCTATGCCACCAATATAAGCCATTCTTTTACCGAATCTTTTCCTAAATTCTACTATGTCATTTCCTGCAGCTACTTCTATTGGAGTGGTACAGTTAATCCCAAGTTCTATCCATAATGGAATTAGTTCACCTATATATCCATCAGAATCTATAGAAATCATCGGACATCCGCTCTTTTTGAGCTCAGGAACCCATTTTTCACATGCAGGAAATAGATATTCTCTTACCATCTTAGGAGATATCATACTGTGGGCTTTGTAAGCCATATCTTCTGAGAATACTACATAGTCTAGCGTTACTCTTTCTAGGATTGGTTTTAATACTTCTAAAACAAAATTAGCCCAAAAATCAACCATCTCGTGGACAAAGTCTGGCTTTTCTATCATAAAGATACATAAGTTTTCTAGCCCACACCACTCTCTTAATTGCCAGAAGGGTCCATTTATACCTAGACTTAAGACATAATCTCTATTCTGTAACGCTTTACACCTCTTTTCAAAATCCTCAGGAAATCTCCCTGAAGTCTTTGGGTTATAGCGTTTTTTCATCTCTTCCCAGTCCGAATATGTCTCTACTGGAAACTTATACCATTTCCTAGTTACAAAGTCCTTTGCCTCTCTTAGATAGGTATAGTCATACTGGTCTGATATTTCTACTATTGCTCCCATCCAGTCCTGGACTATGTAGTGCCCATCTTTATGTTCTAGTATTTTTTCTTCAAACTGTGGTATCATCTTAAATGAGACTCCAAGGTCTACTCTAGGTTTTGTTCTTTCTTCCTCTATACCAAGTATTTCTAATAAGGCAGAATAATAATTTTTCCCCTCTGGCAAGCCTTCTTCTCTCCATCTCTTCAGGGTTGATTCTCTTGGTCCCCCTGGCATTAGAGGAACCTTATCTGTCTTTCCAAAAGTTAGAGCCTCTATGAATCTCTCTCTAGGTGTCATAGTATACCTCCTAGTAGGTCTCTAGTCTTAATAGCATTGCCACTAGCTATGGATTTATTGGCAGAGATTCCTATTATTATGGACATAGCCCCTGCCCTTGAGTCTGCCATATGTCCAAGGGGATCAGAGAGATTTTCTAGAAAGAGCATCCTTTGAAGCCTTTCATCTGAACCTCCATGACCTCCTGTAGCCTTCGGAATCTCATAGGTTATAATCTCATCCTTTCTATTAAATACTCTTACATACTGATTTGGTTCTTTAACAGAATGTCCACTGTGAAACTCCTCGGCTTCTACTCTTCCATCTGCTCCATTAATTGATATCCTCCATCCCTCGTATGGACTATATGCTATTAGAGAATATGTCAATATGGCTCCCTTTGAGTATTTGACATTTACACTCATAGTATCTTCTATATCTATCTCAGGGGAAAATATACACCTATCTCTATAGTATCCATCTATGTCCTCTGCATCGAAGTAAAACGCCTTCATAAATGGGTCCTTAGAGTAATCAACAAAGAATTCACAGGTATCCTTATACTTACAGGTTAGGCATCTCTCACCCCTTTTTTCTCTTGTTGGTCCGTAAAATCTTCTTGAGCCAAATGCATATACAATCTCTGGATCTTCTTCTAACCACCAATTTATTATATCAAAGTGGTGGGTAGCCTTATGAACTAATAATCCACCTGAATTTTCTTTTCTTCTATGCCATCTTCTAAAGTAATCTGCCCCATGTCTGGTATCTAAAAACCATTCAAAGTCTATGCTCAGAATTTTCCCTATGATCCCTTCCTTTAATAGCTCTTTTATCCTCGTGACATATGGGTTAAATCTATAGTTAAAGGTAACTATTATCTTCCTACCTGTTCTTCTCTCTGCTTCTAACATAGCCTTACACTTTTCTTCATCTATGGTCATAGGCTTCTCTACAATGACATCACAACCAGCATCCATAGCTCTTATGGCGTACTCATGATGGTATCTATCTATTGTTGTTACTATTACATAGTCCGGATTAGTCTCTTTTATCATCTTATCGAAATCTTCAAATATAGGAACCCCTCCACAATGGTTACTAATATACTCTGCCCTTTTCCTGTTTATATCAAATACACCTACCAACTTAGCATAATCTCTAAATTTTTCGGTTATAGGAAGGGCATACATGTAGAATCCTCTGCTACTTGCACCTGCCAATGCATATCTTTTCATCTATTTTCCTCCTTCTAGTACTTGTATACCTTTATTCCACCTAACTCCTCTATCTTTGCTACTTCTCCTCTAGCGTCTCTAGGATTAACTATCATCACTTTTTTATCACCTATAGATAGTATAAGGTCTTCTATGTCGAAGTATTTGGCAATTCCATATATTTCTAACCTTGGGTCATACTTATAATATTTAGAAAAGATGATATCCTCATAAGAATAGAGTAGGTCTTCTAGGTATACCTCTTCTATTTCCTTATTTATTACACTTGCAAATAGTGCATATATAGTGCTTATCCCTTTTCCAGCTATTGCAATATTTATATTAGGATTGGTGCCTTTTACATACTCGATAGCTCTTAATATATCAAAGACCCTTAATGCTGTTAAAGAGGTTCCAAGCATCATTAAGTCGAAATTTAATTTGTACTCTGTCCCGTAATATTCATAGAAACCGTAAGGATTTATGTCTCTACACTTTACAGCCCCTATACCTCTAGGGTCAAACACAAAGACATCCCCTTCGGCTAGAAATCTTCTGACCAAGTCAGATTCCTTCTGTATGTCATTTGTGCCTTCATCAAAAAGGATTATTGTACACTTTTTCCTATTTTCTCCTTCTATATAAATTCCTGCAGTAGCTATATCCTTCTCTGGGAACATAAAGACCTTCTTATAATTAAGTGTACTATTGAGGAAATTAAAACTCCCTTCTTCTATAACTCTTGGGTATAGAGGTTTATCATCCTGAGGAAGATTCAATATCTCTATCAGTTTCTCTCTTATCTTTTCTTTACCAGATATCCTTTTACAGTTTTTCTTATAGTACTCATAGTTTAATGAGCTAATATCCTTAGCAGAATCAAACTCAGCCAATACTTGCCCATAATTAGTGCATTTTAAAACTTCTTTCCTCTCTATATTTATACTTTCAGCTATATTGCTCGTTTCTTCCCCTTTTAGATATCTTACAAACCATTTCACCGCTTCCCTTCTCAGCTCATCGTTATAACTGTGTGTTCCTTTGGCTATGTATAGTTTTATATTCTCTTCCTTACCATATAACCTGTACATCTTTTTAGCCCTCTCGTAAGAATTAATTGTCCCTTCTATGCAGAAGAAATCAGAGTCAACCGACCCTATCATTACTGGTTTTGGTGCAAAACAAGATATGAAATCATCATAGTTTAGCCCCATAACTATAGCCTTAAATATATTCTGTTCACTATCATGAGCCTGACCTGTCTTCATATACTCTTCTCTAGATGTGATATACGTGCAAGGTACAGCTACTTTTATCCTTGGCTCCAACAACATCATATAGGAGGACTGAGTTCCACCTCCAGAATTCCCAGTTAACCCTAGTCTTGTAGAATCAACTTCAGGCAATACTTCTAGAAAGTCTATGGCTCTTATTAGGTCCCATATGAAGTATCTGGCAATATTGGCACCTGCTAGTGTACATTGCAGCCCTGCATATGAATGTTCTATTGTTCCCCATCTTATTATGGTTCTCTTTAACTCTTTGTCGTAGTACTGCATCCTCTCCCCTTGACCGACTGGATCTACAGCAAGTACTATGAAACCATTATTAACCAATTCTATACAGACTTTCTGATACTCTGGACAACTCTTCGCCCACTCCCAGTGTCCACAAGCAAATAGAATAGCAGGAAGTTTTTTGTCTATGTCCTTAGGCATATAAAGATTAGCTGTTACATAAAACTTAGGAAGACTCTGATATATCACCTTCTTTATGATATAAGAGTCTTTTTCTATTACACCAGTATACATTGGATTTAAGTCTGTCTTCTCTATATTTAAGCCGCCAATAGCGGTTATAAAATAATCCCTTATCTTTTCTCTCCTTTTTTCAAATTCTTCTATACTTTTAATACTACTCTTTTCTTCATCCTCCTTTTTAAAGAATTCAAAAGCTCTTCTTTTTACATATTCAGGTAACTGATTTTCTACATCATAATATCCATCTAAAAATGGCTTAAACATATTTAGAATCCTCCTAAATACCTAATCTCTTAGCTAAATCTTCTAAGAATTTCTTGGAATCTATATATGCTTTTTCTATATCAGGAACATTTCCTATGTCTATAGCTACATAACCCTGATAATTATGCTTTTTTAGAGCTAGGAATATCCCTTCCCAATCTATATTCCCCTTTCCTAATGGTAAGTGTTCATTAACCTTTCCGTCATTATCAGACACATGGAGGTAAAAGATTCTATTCCTTAATTTTTCCACTGAAAGAGGTAAAATTTCTTTCTGAGCATTCTGATGGCCTGTATCTAAAACTGCTCCGAAATTATCACTCTTTACATGATCCATCAATCTAAGAAGAGCATCTGTATTACTTATAATTTCCCCTACTCTTGGTTCTAGACAGAATTTTAATCCAGCTGATTTAGCAGTTTCACTGGCAAATCTAAAACTATCTACTAGCACATCCCATAGTACATCCCAACTAAAATTAGGGTCTATCTTTACTCTATAGTGTTTCCCATAACT
>JBMFOH010000045.1:0-9068 GCA_049969715.1 bacterium
GTATAAAATGTTGTATACTAACTTTTACCAGGATTACCCTCCAGAGGGGGGAGTAATTCTAATTTGAGTAATTTCTGTGGTCAGGAGGCAATAGAAAAAGCAAAGACTCTTTCTCCAGATGTAATTATTATGGATATAAGGATGCCTATAATGGATGGGATAGAGGCAACAAAGAATATAACATCTATGAATCCTTCTACCAAGGTGATAGCCTTTTCTGTATATGAAGATGAAAACCTTTTACTTCAGATGATACAAGCGGGTGCGGTTGGATACATATTAAAAGATATTACCTTAGAGAACCTTATTAGAGCTATAAAAAACTGTCACAGTGGTCATGCCATGTTAAATCCTAAGATAGCACGAAAGATATTAGAACTTATGGTAAAAGGAGGTATAGATCCATCGTTAGAGGCGCTTACCCCTAGGGAGGTAGAGATATTAAGAGAGGTTGCTAATGGAAGGTCTAACAGAGAGATAGCAAAGAAGTTCTTTGTAAGTGAAAGTACGGTCAAGACTCATATTGCAAATATATTCCAGAAGCTAAATATCCATAGCAGGGCGGAAGCAATATCTTACGCTATAAAGAAAGGTATTGTTTGATTTTTTAGTTTAGTGATATAAACCACTTGTCTTTAGTAAAGACAAGATATCTCTCAGAGATAAAGTTCAAAGGTTTTTCGGCGATAGTAAAGTTTTCACTCAGTATAGAAAGTGGCTTCTCTAGTCCGATGATCTTTGCGTCATAAGAACTAGATGCCATCTTATAGAAGGCCCTTCCGATGTCCTCATACTCCTTTATGCTCATTCTGTACCTAAATCCTACTCTTGCTCTAGGATTTGTACTTCCAACATCTCTTGGTAGAACATATTCGGGAAAGATTCCAATTGTCCAGAGGCATATATCTCCTATCCTCTTATATATGGGAAACCTTACCTCTTCATTTACCATATCTGCTAGACGTATCATATCAGCGATGTCTATATCAGAGAACCTTAGTTTTCTAAGTCCTTTCTTTCCCTTAGCTACATAGTATATAGTCTGACTCTCCGTCCTCGTAAATGAGACAAGCATATTTATAAGATACTCGAAAATATCTTCATCTTCTATGAGTTCTCTTACCTTTTCTACATCAAATACTGGGATCTTATGATACCTATCTCTTTCCATAGTATAGAGCTCACCTCTTAGGTCCTTTCTTGCTCTAATCATTAGTATAGTAAAGAAGAGCTTAGGAGAGACCTTTATCATTATATCCTCGTCACCTATTATTCTGTTGAATAGCCTTTCATCTTCTAACATCCCTCTTATTATATCTTCATCATTCCTGATAATCTCTAGCCTATCTTTAAGGCTAGGAGCTACCGTTTCTACCACAAACAATAGGTCGCTATCAGAGAGTTTTAAGTATTCTCTCTCCATCTATACCTCCTTTCTACCCTATATAATTCCTCTGTAGAGTAAATTCTTCTTTTTCTTCCATCTCTAGTCTCCACTATTAGTGCTCCATCTGAGGCTAGGTCAATTACAATCCCTTCTTCTTTAGGGATTTCGTATCCTGCTATCTTTTTCCCTAAGATGTCACAAGACCTTTTCCATTCATTTATTAGTCTCTCATCTCCATTTATAAATCCCTCAAGGCCAAGAGAAAACTCTCTCAATATACTCAGTAGGATATCATCCTTTCTGTTCTCTTTTCCTATTATCTGGTATAGAGATATTGGCATATCTAACCAAGAGGGGAAACTCTTCTGGTTTATATTTATCCCAATTCCTATTATAACAAATTTCCCTCGGTCCTCTCCAAGGATACCCCCCAATTTTTTCCCGTTAAATATAATATCATTAGGCCATTTTAGCTTAATAGGAATGCCTGTTGCAGAAATAATACCTCTTCTTACCATAACCCCAGCCAGGATAGAGAGTAAAGATGATTTATATATAAAACCTCCATCTAGAATGAGAGAGAATGTAAGAGAATTATCGTCTGAAAACCATCTATTCTCTCCTTTGCCTCTCCCTGCCCATTGTTCTTCTGCCTCAACTATTATATCCCTTTCTCCAAGTCTACCTAACATATAGGCAACGTCCATAGTAGATGAAACTCTATATAGCGATATAATCTTCTTAAATGGTGGAATATTTATGGGAACTTCTCTCATAAAAGAGGCTATAATTTCCCGACCGTCTGAATGATTTGGAATATGGGCATATACATAGAAATTACTATAAAGCCTATTATGCCCCCTATAAATACTATCAATATTGGCTCTACTAAGGAGGTAATAGTAGCAATCATTGTATTTAGCTCTTCATCATAGTAAAGGCCAACCCTTTCTAGCATTTCATCAACTACCCCGCTTTCTTCTCCTACAACAGTCATATATCCAAGCATTGGAGGAAAGAGGATATTACCTACAAAGGATGCTGATAGCTGTCCTCCTTCTGTAACCTTCTGTTTTGCCCTTTCTACTGCCTCCATATATGGTGTACTGTCCATTGTATCCTTAACTACCTCTAGAGCTGTCACTAGTGGGACACCTCCAGAGATGAGCATGCTTAGTGTATGGCAGAGTCTAGATATCACTATAAGTCTGACGAATCTTCCAATGATAGGAATCTTTAGAACAAATCTATCCCATATCCCTTTCCCCTTTGGCTTTGATGTGAAGACCCTGAAGAGGAGATATACTACTATCACTATAGAGGCAATGACATACCAGTAAGACCTTAAGGAACTACTAACCCCCATCACTATCTTTGTTGGCAGAGGTAATGGAGCATTAAATGATGTAAGCAGATTAAGAAAGGTTGGTAATACATAGGTAAGAAGGAAGATTACCATTACAATGGCAATTATAATAATTGCCAGAGGATAAGCAGCAGCACTCTTTATCTTTCTAGCGGTATCCTCATTCTTTTCATAGTAAGAGGCGAGTCTGTCGAATATGATGTCGAGAAAACCTCCTGTCTCT
The DNA here is from genome assembly GCA_049969715.1 of bacterium. Lineage (GTDB taxonomy): Bacteria > DUMJ01 > DUMJ01 > DUMJ01 > DUMJ01 > JBMFOH01. Next base: position 2,977 of record JBMFOH010000045.1, read on the forward strand.
CCTACCCTCACAAGACTTACATACAATCTAGGGAATATATCTCTATGTTTATTTAATGCCTGAGATAGAGCAGTTCCTGATTCTACCTCTCTTCTTATATCTCCTATGGCTAGTTTTAACTTTCTATTTCTGGCCTCTTCTTCAAGGATACTTAAAGCTCTGCTCAAGGCAACCCCTGCTTTAAGCATTGTAGCAAACTGCCTGGTAAATACTACAAGGTCATGAAGGGAAACACGCTCCATACCTATAAGCATCTTCTGAAGGTCGATGCCAACTGGCTTTGGCTTTATTGAGACGACTATAAATCCTTGGGCTTGTAGTGTCTTTACTGCAGTAACATCATCTTCCCCGTTTATAATCCCTTCTTTCCACTGACCGGTCTTTTTTTCTCTTGCCCTATATACAAATTCCTGCATTATCTAATTTTACCTCCTACTGCCTTTAGTGCCTCCTCCCTATTTGTAATATTATTAATAAAATCATCCCAAGAGATCTCTTCTCTTTTATATAGAGAGACAAGAGATTGATCCATAGTAGTCATTCCAAATTGACTTCCTGTCTGGATAAAATTAGGGATCATATAGATCTTTCCTTCTCGTATTAGATTCCTTACTGCTGGGGTGGCAATTAGATACTCGATTGCTACTACCCTCCCGCTCAACATATCATTAGCAATGACCTTTTCTGGTCTTTTTGGAAGTAGCCTCTGTGATATAACTGCCTCTAGAGTATTACTCAGTTGTAATTTTATCTGTTCCTGCTGATGAGGAGGGAATACATCTATTATTCTTTCTATAGTCTGAGAGGCGTTGTTTGTGTGAAGTGTAGCAAAGACTAGATGTCCTGTCTCTCCAGCAGTGATAGCAGCCTGAATTGTCTCTAGGTCTCTCATCTCACCTATAAGGATTACATCGGGGTCCTCTCTCAGTGCTGCCCTTAAGGCGTTTACGAAAGAAAGTGTATCACTCCCTACCTCCCTTTGGTTTACTATACTCTTCTTATGGGAATATATATACTCTATAGGGTCCTCTATAGTCACTATGTGACAATCTCTAGTCTCATTTATAAGGTCTATTAATGAGGCTAGAGTAGTAGATTTACCACTTCCTGTTGGTCCAGTGACGAGGACTAACCCCTTATTTTTTTTCGTTAGCTCTTCGAGATATTTTGGTAATCCCAACTCCTCAAGTCTTGGTATATTAAATGAGATCCCTCTTATGGCTATACCGATTGAACCTCTCTGATGGTATATGTTTACTCTGAACCTACCAACCCTAGATAGTCCATAGGAGAAATCTATCTCCTTTTCGTTTTCAAACCTTTCCCTCTGCCTCTGATTCATCAGAGAATAAGCCAGAGTCTTAGTATCTTCAGGGGTAAGATTAGGAAACTCTGTTCTAACTAACCTTCCATATATCCTCAACATAGGAGGAACCCCAACTGTAAGGTGGAGATCAGAGGCGTTTCTTTCCTGTAAAAGTTTCAGAAGATCTTCTATTAACATCATTGTTCCTCTACATATACTGTTCTTAAGATCTCTTTATAGGTGGTAATTCCTTCTTTTACCTTCATTCTGGCATCATCCCACAGTGTGACCATCCCCTTACTGACAGCTACCTTCTTTATCTCATTGGCTGGTTTTTTGTCTACAATCATTCCCCTTATCTGGTCATCCACTACAAGTAACTCAAATATTCCAATCCTTCCCCTGTATCCGGTATGCCTACATGCCTCACACCCCTTTCCTTCATAGAGGGTATCAGATTCTGTCAACCTTAATACCTTTTCCTCCTCTTCTGTAGGTTCTTTTACTGTCTTACACCTCTGACATATCCTTCTAGACAATCTCTGGGCAAGGACTGCTATAAGCGAGGAAGATATTAGATACGGTTCTATCCCCATATCTAGAAGTCTAGCTATGGCTCCTGCTGAATCATTGGTATGGACTGTACTTAATACAAGATGCCCTGTTAATGCTGCTTGGACTGCTATTTCTGCTGTCTCCCTATCTCTTATCTCTCCAACCATAATTATATCTGGGTCCTGTCTTAAGATGCTTCTAAGTCCATTGGCAAACGTGAGACCTACCTTTGGATTTATCTGGATCTGATTTATCCCTGAAAGTTGATATTCTACTGGGTCTTCTATGGTGATAATATTCTTCTCTGGGGTGCTGATCCTACTAAGGGCAGAGTATAGGGTAGTTGTCTTTCCACTACCTGTTGGTCCAGTAACTAGTATCATTCCATAGGGACGTTGTATCAACTGATCAAATAGCTTAAGCATATTCTCGGAGAAGCCTAACCTTTCAAGCCCTATAAGTGGGGAGCTCCTATCTAGGAGTCTCATAACTACCTTTTCTCCATACATAATGGGCAGGGTAGAGACTCTAAAATCTACTATTCTTCCTCCTGTTGTAACCCTAAACCTTCCATCTTGGGGAAGACGTCTCTCGGCAATATCCATATTTGAGAGGATCTTTATCCTGGCAACTAGGGTAGGGAATATTCTCTTGGGGGGAGACATCACATCGTGAAGTACCCCATCTACCCTAAATCTTACCTTAACCTCATTCTCCCTAGGTTCAATATGAATATCACTAGCCCCTTCCTGTACTGCTTGACTTATGGTAAGGTTTACTAGCCTTACTACTGGAGCCTCATCCTCCAAGATCTCTACTGTAACCTCTGTTTCCTCCTCTGGAGCACCAATATCTAGAAGTGTCTGTTCTATTCCCGTCTGGATAGTATAGATTCTATCTAATGCCTTTTCTATCTGCTTTTCCGACACAAGGACAGGATCAACCTCTCTACCTGTAATTATCCTTACGTCATCTAAAGCATAGATGTTCACTGGATTTGCCATTCCTATTATGATCTTATCCCCGTCGATCCTTATTGGAATAAGCTTATACCTTCTACTTATATGTTCAGGGATGAGCTTTACTAATTCAGGGTCTATACTTACAGTATCTAGGTCTACGTATGGAACGTTATATATCTCTGCTAATGCAGAGTAGAGATCTTCTTCGTTTATTGCTCCCATTTTATATAGTATATCACCTAGTTTTTCACCTGTTTTCTGTTGAATAGCTAAAGCTCTATTTATGGTGTCTTCATCTACAAGATGTCTTTCTATTAATATGTCTCCAATCCTTTTTTTCTGATTCATACACTCCCTTCTTTTAATCTAGAACTTTTACATCTCTCTGCCATCACAATGGAAGCGATAAGTTTCCCACTTACCGCTATAGAATCATTCACTATAGTATAATTATACCACTTCCACTGTTTACATTCATCCTTGGCATTGTTATATCTCTCCTCGATACTCTTATGATCCTCTGTCCCTCTCTTATTCAGACGCTCTATCAATGCATCAAAGGATGGAGGTAATATGAATACAAAAACCCCTTCGGGGAAAATCTCTTTTACCCTCCTTGCTCCCTGGGTATCTATCTCAAGGAGTACATCCTCCCCCAGTTTCAACTTCTGTTCCACATACCTTCTAGGGGTTCCGTAGAGATTACTATGAACCCTAGCCCATTCTAAGAATTCTCCCTTTTCTCTCATAGAGATGAATTCGTCCTCTGTTACAAAAAAATATTCCTTTCCATTCGTTTCGTTCTCCCTGGGAGGCCTTGTTGTATACGATATAGAAAGATAAACGTCTGGGACTAATTTTAATGCCTCTTTAATTACTGTACCCTTTCCCACCCCTGAAGGACCTGAAACCACAAATAAAATTCCCTCTTTCTTGATAACCATAATAATTGATTCAACTAACCCCAAACCATCTAATTTTGTGATATTATATCAAAAAATAAAGAAGAAGGGAAGAATTATTTGGATGGATATATTTGTATTAAAAAGGATATGTGAAGAATTGAAAGAGATAATATTAGGAAGGACCATTAGAAGTTTATTGGCTCTCCCTGATAATACTATAGCTTTGGAACTTAATATGAAGAGGGATTCGTTCTATCTAGTTATCTCGGGTTCTAGTCAGTTCCCTAGGATACATATTGATAGTGAGGTTTTGATTCCTCCTATTAAGAGTTCTTTTTCTAATACCTGTCAGATACACCTAGAGGGATCTAAGATATCATCTATCTCCTCAATAGAAGGTGAAAGGATTTTAGAGATTGTATTTGAGAAACCTACTCTCTGGGGGGAGATAGAAAGAAGAAGCCTTATGGTAGAGATTATGGGGAAACACAGCAATATAATCTTATGTAAGGACCAAGTAATTATAGATGCTATAAAGAGGATAGATGCCTCTAAGAGCAGGGCAAGACAGGTATTGCCAGGACTCTTGTATCAATATCCACCAAAGAAAAGTAGTTTGCTAATCTCTGAACTTCACAATTATATATCTTCCTCTGAAATTACGCTAGAGGAGTTTTTGATAAAAAATATAACTGGAATTGGCCAGCTCTCTATTATGGAGATCTTGTCTCTAGCAGATCTATCTAGAGACAAGATTATTTCGTCGTTGAGTGAAAAGGAAGTAGAGGATTTCAAAAAGGCTTTAAAGATATTTCAGGAAAGGCTAAAGGATGTAAATCCTGTGGTTTATGTAGATGAGAATGGTAATCCTGAATCTTACTATCTATTCCCTCTTACATTTAAGGGAAATAATTATGAGAGGTATAACCTATTGGTAACTGCGGCTACAAGATATTATGATTGGATTGTTCCATCTAGCCTATTGGAGAATAGGAAGAAGAGTCTTATCAAGGAGTTAGAACATCAGATGGATGTTCTATTAAAAAGGAAAGAAGAGTTAAAAGGGACCATATTACGTCTAGAAGATTATGACAGATGGAAGCTCTATGGAGATGTAATTCTTGCCTATAAGGATCGAATAGAAGAAAAGGCGGATAGATTTATGGTAGATTGGGAGGGAAAAGAACTAGAGGTTCCTCTAGACCCAACCAAGACTGTGATAGAAAATGCCCAAGAGTACTACAAAAGATATAAGAAGGCAAAGAAGGAGAAAGAAGTTCTTCCTGACATTATAGGTAAAATAGATAAAGAGATAGAATCTTTAAGAAAAAAGATTCTAAGAATAGACTCTATTAAAAGTCTCGAAGAACTAAAGGAGGAAAAGAAAACTCAAGAAAAGGCTGAAACATCACTGCCGTATATAGAGTATGACTTTAAAGGGTATAAGATATGGGTGGGTAGGAATGCTAGATCTAATGAGCTTATCACATTTAAGTTGTCTTCTCCTTCTGATATATGGTTGCATGCCAAGGGTTATGGCGGATCTCATGTAATAATTAGGACAAATGGAAAAAATTTAGACAATATACCACGAGAAGTCCTCCTAGAGGCGGCAAAGCTTGCAGCACTTCATAGTAAGGGTAGATCTGGAGGGAAAGTGTTAGTAGATTATACACTTAGAAAATACGTAAAAAGTGGAGGAAAAAGGACAGGGAATGTATTCTATACTAATTATAAGACGATAGTAGTATAGAAATGTCCCTACCCTTTGGCATCTATTCTAACGTTATTTTTGCACTATTTTCCCATAATCCATGGATATTGCAGTATGATAGGGCTAATATAGTTCCGTTCTTAGCTAATTTTAGACTTAGAGAAACAATCGGTTCTGTGTAGAGAGGTCCGGTATTAGGTCCTCCTATAGCTTCTCCGTGAGCTGTAAATTCAAAGCTTCCAACCTCATAGGAGTACTGCTCATCATCGGGCTTAAAGAAGACCTTTATCCAACTGATGTGATGTTCTGTAGTATTTGGGTGTGGGACCTCCTTACCTACGCTTACCTTAATATTGAAGACCTCGCTGGCTTTTATCTTCTCTGGAATTTCTACCACAGGAACATGCTTTTCCTTTTTGAAATCTTCAGTCTTTATGGTTTCTCCAAGTTTCATTTCTATCACTCCTTTTTAAAAAATTTATTAATTAATAATTATAATAGCATAATTTAGAAGATAAGTAAAGATTTATCTTTTCTGATCAGAAATTACTCATTTCAGATCGTAAGGGATTAAAAAATGAAAAATTTAGCTTCTAACAGTAACACCATACTCCTTCTAATCCCTCTCAATTGTCTTTTTAAAAAGGGAT
>JBMFOH010000046.1:0-8620 GCA_049969715.1 bacterium
GAGGTAATTTATAAGGGGTCATTCTTAATAAACTTATTTGTAACGTCTAACCTGATATAAAAATGTTATTTAGAGGAATTAGCAAGAAGATATTTTTAAGTTTCCTCCACGCAAAAAGTTGAAGAGTCGGGGTATTGACTTTTGATAAAAATATATTATAATTGCTATTGAGCAATGGATTGCTCAATTTAAAATGATGGAGGAGGAATGCAAAGAGAATATCTCAGTTATTATAGAAGACTTAAAACAGAAATCTTGCAAAGTCAAGATGAAGGGAAGGATTTATTAGGTCTAGAGGAAGAGATACAAAAGGTCTCAGCAATGAAGGCTGATGAAAGAGAAGAACTTTCAGCGAAACTCTTAGATAAACTACAATTACTACCTCTCAGAGAAGATTTTAGATATATAGAACCATCTGATCTTGAAGGCATTCTAAATGAAGCCAATGGCGAGTTTAAATTATACCAGACGAAAGTAGAATCTAGTGAAAAACTATTCAATAAAATCTATGGTGCCTGGCTAGGAAGGATTGCTGGATGTCTTTTGGGAAAGCCGGTAGAAGGATGGCCAAGAGATAAGATCTGGGACTTTTTAAAAGATACAGACAATTTTCCTCTATCTAGATATATCTCTTCAGATGTAACTCAAGAGATAAAAGAGAGATATGGGATAAATGACGATAAATCCAGAGGATGGATCAATAAAATAGAGCATATGGTAGAGGATGATGATACAAACTATACTATTCTTGGGCTCTATATCTTTGAGAAATATGGTCCCAATTTTACATCTGAAGATGTGGCAGAATCTTGGCTATATAACCTTCCTATATTTCATACCTATACAGCAGAAAGGGTAGCCTATCAGAATCTTGTAAATCTAATAATGCCTCCAAAATCTGGCGAATATAGAAATCCTTATAGAGAATGGATAGGAGCTCAGATAAGGGCAGATTTTTGGGGATATATATCACCTGGAAATCCACTGAAAGCAGCAGAATTTGCATTTAGGGATGCCTGTGTCTCCCACGTAAAAAATGGGATATATGGAGAGATGTTTATAGCAGCTTGTCTAGCTTGGGCATTTGTCTCAGATAATATACTAGATGTGATAAGGGTAGGTCTTTCAGTAATACCTAAAAGAAGTAGATTCTATGAGGCAATAAACAAGATATTAGGTTTTAGGGAAGAAGGGAAGACATTTGAAGAGGTAAGAGATTATATCTATCAGACTTATGAAAAAGGAAAACGCTATGAAGAATACTGGCATAACTGGTGTCATGTCATCTCAAATGCACTGGTAGTGGTAAGTTCTCTTCTTTATAGTGAGCTTGATTATGAGAAAGGGATCACCTATGCAGTAAGCTGTGGTCTTGATACTGACTGTAACGGGGCAACGACAGGCTCTATATTGGGGGCTATCATAGGTGCTAAGGACCTTCCTGAGAAATGGATAAAACCGATAAACAACGAGATAGAATCAGGAGTCTCTGGGTATAATTTCTGTAAGGTATCTAGCTTAGCTCAAAGGACTATTGAACTTATCAGAGAGATGAAAGATTAAGGGTAATAAGAAGGGAGTGATGCCTGGAGAAAAGGAATATAGTAGTTATAAAGGTTTGAGAATTCAGTCAAGTTAACCCGAAAGGGTAGTTTTAGATAGCAGTTTTAAAAGAGTGATAAGGGATTGCTGTCTAAAGATTTAAGTTTGAATGGAAACCTTAGAGTAAAAATTTGCCAAAGTTTTGGCTTAAAGAAGGAGGTTTTATGGTGGCTAAAATTAGTTTTTTGAGAAGGAAGATGTTTCCAATTATCCTCTCTATAATTATATTGTTTATCTTTAATGCAAGTGCCTTTGGACAGGAGAAGATAACTATAACTTGGTGGTATGAGTCGGTGCTTCCTCAAAATTTAGAAGCAATGCAGAAAGATTTAATAGAACCTTACGAAAAAGCTCATCCTAATATTCATGTAGAAATAACTGTGAAAGAGCAATTATTAGAGACCGTTAGAACAGCTGTTTCTGCAGGTGGTGGCCCAGATATAATTATGACTATGGGTCCTGCAGAGGCTAACAAGTATGCTGAAGCAGGTTTACTAGTCCCTCTCGATCCATACGTAACAAAAGGAGGGTTAAACAAATTATTACCTGCTTTTGCACTAGATCTTGGAAGATTTAGGGGAAGAATCTACTCACTTCCAAAGACTTTTGAGAGTATGGGAATTATATACAACAAGACCCTCTTTGATAAGTATGGATGGAAACCACCTACAAATAGAAAGGAATGGGTAGATCTTTGTAATGCTATTAAAGCAAAAGGGATTCAGCCAATTATATCAGGATGTAGTGATTGGCGTCCTACCCACGAACACTTTGTAACCTGTTACCTTAATCATTATGCCGGACCGGATAATGTATATAAGGCTCTAACAGGAAAGATGAAGTGGTCTGATAAAGTTTTCGTTGATGCAATTAAGATGTTTAAGGATGATTTTCTAAACTATTGGCCTAAAATGGATACCTATTTTGCAATAGGTCCTGACTCCTATGTACCGCAAGTCGCTATGGAAAAAGCAGCTATGTTAGTTGTAGGATCTTGGGGATTCCAATGGATGAGAGACCCCGCCTATTGGCCAACTAAAGACCAATACGCATGGGCTCCGTTCCCTTCACTTAGAGAAGGGGTCCCATATCCTCTTCTTTCAGTTGGTGTAGGAACGACCCTTTCGGTGAATAAGGCATCTAAACATGTTAAAGAAACAGCTGAATTTTTGGTTTGGATGTTAAGCTATAAAGAAGGGATTGCAAAATTAACAAAAGATTTTCCTGGAGAATGGCTTGTACCTATAGATATCTCGAAAGATCTTATACCAAAGGATGCAGACCCAGTATTTATAGAGCACTATTTTACTCAGTCTGAATTGATGAAAAAAGGTGCATATGGATATACAACATGGACATTCCTTGGACCTGATACATGGCGCTGGTGTTATGAAAATATCGAACAGGTATGGTCAGGTAAGATGACCCCAGAAGATTATATGAAGGGATGGGAAGAGACTTTTAGAAAAGAAGTTAAGGCAGGTGCTGTACCACCAGTGCCCAGAAGGAAGTAAGATAGTTAAGGGGATGGGGAATTCCCCATCCCCTAATCAACTTTTCAATATAGGAGGCATCATGGACAGAAATAAGGTCTTACAAGTAAAAAATGTTTCTCCATTTATAATTCCAGGTTTAACAATTAATCTGTTTGTTATCCTTGTACCCTCAATTTTGACCTTAGTCTTATCTTTTTTTGAGTGGGATGGTCTTGGTCCTATACGCTTTGTAGGTATAAAGAATTTTATTACCCTGTTATCTGAAAGAGGCTTTTGGCAAGCAATAATTCACAATATTATCTGGACTTTAATCTTTATTACAATTCCCGTAGGTTTAGGACTATTAGGTGCTGAGCTCCTTAGAAGAACTAGATGGAATTTTCTCGAATCTTTCTACTTTCTGCCTGTCACATTACCTGCAGTAATAGTTGCTATTATATGGAGATATATCTATGACCCTATGAGAGGGATAGGGAAAATCATAGGCATAGCATTATTAGGGCATTCAGATACTGCTCTTTATGCTATTGCCTTAGCTAATATATGGGCATGGTGGGGTTTTCTATGTGCAGTATTTTTTAGTGCTATTCAAGGAGTGCCTGTAGAATTATATGAGTCAGCTACCCTAGATGGAGCTAATAGTTGGCAAGAATTTCGTTATATTACACTACCTCAAATTGCGCCATCCATAGTGCTAATGGAAATAATGACTATAATTTGGTCCTTTCAGGTTTTTGATTGGGTTTGGGCTACTACTCAGGGAGGACCTGCAGGAGCAAGTGAACTTTTAGCTACTCTTCTATATAAAGAAGCATTCTACTCATATAGGATAGGAACGGCTTCTGCAATTGGTGTGGTAATCTCATTCTTTGGACTTCTAGCAATTACTCTATTATATTATCTTAGACGAAGGGGGATGGAAGTATGATGCCTTTAAAATCTAATATACATTTATTTGAATTACTACCCTTGATAATACTTTTATTATATACGTTATTTCCGTTGTATATGGCTATAAGCACTTCTTTTAAAAATCCGGGTGAACTATTTTTAAATCCCTTTGGACCTCCAACTAAAATAAATGTGAATAATTATATAGGCGTATTAATGAATAAAGATTTTAAGAGAGCTTTTGTAAATACTATAATTTTGACGGTGGGTACAATAATAGGAGTTTTAGTTACGGCTATCCCTATGGCTTATGCATTAGCAAAGATTAGTTTTCTAGGAAGTTCTCTTTTGATGAGTTATATATTCTTTTGTACAACTATCCCTGCCCAACTTTTTATTGTTCCTCTTTATCATATCTTTGCTAGAATTGGATTTTTAAATTCCTTGTTGGGAATGATATTGGTTTATGTAGCTGTATTATCTCCCTTTCAAATATTATTACTACGTTCATACTTTATAACTATTCCTCAGGAATTATTTGAAGCAGCTTTGGTAGATGGAGCATCGTGGTGGAAAGCTCTCTGGCAGATCATTCTTCCAGCAGCTCGACCTGGCGTAACTACTTCAGTTGTCTTAGTGGCAATGAACAGTTGGCATCAATTTTTACTACCATTAACTTTTTTACAGAAATCTCAATTGCAACCTCTTACTGTAGCTGTGGCAATGTTCCAGGGGCAATGGTCAGTGGATTGGGGGAAAATGATATCTGCATCTTTACTTAGTGTCTTACCTATTGTAATATTGTTTGCCTTATTACGTAGAAAATTTATAGCAGGATTAGCTGCAACAGGTATAAAAGGTTAGCCTATGCCAAGAGAAGGTCGAATTACAATATATAAAATTGCAGAAGAACTTGGGGTTTCGCCATCTACTGTTTCTAGGGCATTAAATAATACTGGAAGAATGAGCCAAGAGTTAAGGAATAAGATAGTTGAGCTTGCTAAGAAGTATAACTATATCCCTAATGAGGCAGCAAAAGGGCTTAGAACCAAGTCTTCTATGCTTCTTGGCTTAATAGTACCTGATATAGCAAACCCTTACTATGTGAATGTGGCTAGAGGGGCTCAGGATGAGGCAGATAGATATGGTTATTCTATTGCTATCTGTAATACAGATGATAAGCCAGATTTAGAAAAGAAAAGAATAATTACATTGGTAAAGAAACAGGTAGATGGTCTATTGGTATTTAATTTCTTTAATAACAAGGATACCTTAGAACTCCTTAAGACTCTTTCTGTCCCTATAATTCTCTTTAACCCTCCTCCTAGAAATTATAAGTTTGTTCATATAAAGCATGATACATCTGTTATAAGCTCTCTATTGGCTTATCTATTGAATAAAAGCTATAGAAAGATAGCCCATATAGCTGGAGACCAAAGGACTATAGTCGGAACACTTCGTCTTAGACATTTCGTTCATTTTTTGAAATCTCATAATATTCCTTTAAAGGAAGAATGGATTATAGAAAGCGACTTTACATATAAAGGTGGGTATGATGCTATGAAAAGGCTACTCTCTTTAGAAGAAAGGCCTCGTGCAGTATGGGCTTCAAATGATATGATGGCTATAGGGGCAATGGATGCTATAAAAGAAGCTGGACTTAGCGTCCCTAAAGATATTGCAGTAGCAGGATGTGACGATATCGAATACGCGTCTCTAGTGAGTCCAAAGTTGACTACTATTTATAAACCTAAGTATGAGCTTGGAACTTTAGCTGTAAAACTACTTGTAAATTTAATAAGAGGGGAAGAGATAAGTATAGAGACTCTCAAAGATGAATTAATAATAAGAGAATCTGCTTAATCTTAGCTAGTTGCATTCTTCCCTTAACTAGAATAAAATATTCCTATGGATATAGTTGTTAATGTAGAAGGATTAAAGAAAAACTATGGTAATATTCAGGCATTAAAAGGAATAAGCTTCCATATCAATAAGGGAGAGATATTTGCCCTTATAGGTCCTAATGGAGCTGGAAAGACAACGACTTTAAGAATTATTGCTACCCTCCTTTCTCCGTCCGAGGGAAGAATAACTGTATTGGACTATGACTTAAAGAAAGAACCAGAAAGAATAAGAGAAAGTATAAGCTATCTTCCTGAAGAAGCAGGTGCTTACAGGAATCTCAAAGGGATAGAATACCTAAATTTCATGGCAAAATTTTACTCTTCAAATCCTAAAGATATAGAAAAGTTTCTAGAGAGGGCAGAGGGGATAGCAGAACTTGGAGACCGTCTCAATGATAAGATAGGAACATACAGTAAGGGTATGGTAAGAAAATTGCTTCTAGCAAGAGCTTTAATGACGATGCCTCCTCTTACTATCCTTGATGAGCCAACATCTGGACTTGATGTTATAAATTCTTTAGAGGTAAGAGAGATTATTAAAAGATATGTAAAAGAGGGGACTTCGGTCCTTCTCTCCTCTCATAATATGCTAGAGATAGAGTTTCTCTCTGATAGGGTTGCTCTTATAGATAAAGGAATAATCTTAGAGGTAGGGACCCCAAAAGAGCTAAAGGAGAAGTACAATGCTAGTAATCTAGAAGAGGTCTTCAGAGAGGTAGTAAGATGAGAAAATTTATCAATCTATTAAGAAAAGAAGTCAAGGAGCTTATTACATTCCAATTAATTATTTCCCTTGTTTTTACCTTCTTTCTCTTTTTATTTATGGGAGATATAATGAAAAGAGAGATGAAAAAGGCTTCTAGTTCTCAAACAATATATATACTCGATCTCGATAACTCTTCTCTCTCTAAGAAGGTTATAAATAATCTCGCATTTTTTAACTTTAAGATTTCTCTCCTTGAAAAGAAGGATAAAGAAGAGGCAATAGAATATGCTAGAAAGAGTAACATCAGTCTTCTTCTTGTTATTCCTAGACAGTTTGAGGATTCTATATTAAAATTTAAAGGAAAAGATATTGAAACCTATTCATTTATCAAAAGTTTTTCTGTAGCTGGCACAAGTGCCACCGGAATAGTAAATTATATCATCTCTGCAATAAATAGAGTTATATCTGATGATTTATTAAAGAGTAAGGTTCCAAATATAGACCCTCAAGAATTAAAAAATCCAGTGAAAAATAAAGAGTTTGTAGTTGTAAAAGATAAGATTGCTCAAGGTTCTCCTCAAGATGTTCTCAATTTTGTCTATTCCCAATCTGTTTTTTTGCCCATAATACTTATGATGATAATAGTATACTCTTCACAGATGGTCATCTCTGCAATGGCGATGGAAAAGGAGAATAAGACATTAGAAACTCTCTTGACTGTTCCAATAAATCGAAGAGATATAGTACTAGCAAAGATGCTCTCTTCAGGCATTGTAGGCTTGATTTCTGCCGGAATTTATATGATAGGATTTAGAAACTATATGGGGGAATTTGTAAATAAAGTGCCAACAGCTACTCAGCTGAGTATGGTAATCCAAGAACTTGGACTATCTCTTACTGTCCAGGGGTATATAATTCTAGGGATCTCACTATTTTTAGCTATCCTCTGTGCACTCTCTATGGCTATCATCCTAGGGGTATTAGCAGAAGATTTAAAAACTGCTCAAGGGCTAATCATTCTTATAATCTTTCCAACTATGGTCCCGTATTTCCTTTCTATCTTCTCTGATATAAATTCCCTCTCTCTGCCTGCAAAGATTATTGTTTGGCTGATACCATTTTCTCATCCATTTTTAGCATTACAAAATATACTCTTAGGAAACTATATCCAAATTTTTTATGGCATATTCTATATGACTTTGGTATTCGCCATTTTAGTTATAATTGCTACCCGCATCTTTTCTTCTGATAGAATACTTATTATGAAGTTGCAATTTAGAAGATTGAGAAGATTGAGAAGATAAATGTGTATAATAGCAGTATGTATAAGTAGAAAACTCTCTAAAGGGGAGATGGAGTTTGGATGGGAAAGAAATCCACATGGAAGTGGAATAGGCTGGTTTGAAAACGGGAGAGTAAATTATATAAAAGGACTTATGCATCTTGAAGATTTTAAAAAAGAGTATGAAAGAATTGGAATCTTACCGCATATAGTTCATTTTAGATATGCCTCAAGTGGTATGAAGATAAATCCTAAGCTTACTCATCCATTTATAGTGAGTGAGGTTTCTCCTATAAGGCTGAGATATAAAGGACAGAAGCCTATAATATTCCATAATGGTACTATAGAAGGATGGAAAGATTACTATGAGTCATTCATAAAGTTAAAGTTTAGAAAGGATAGCCTTTCAGATACAAGGATTATGGCAATGGTATGGGCAGAAAGAAAAGAGGAAACCTTCAAGATATTTAACCCAGGGAGGGTAGCTATACTTTTACCTTCTGGAGAGATAAAAAGGTATGGAGAATGGGTAGAAAAAGAAGGTATATACTTGTCAAATAGCCAGTTAATCGGCTGAACTGTAATCATTTTGCCAGCCTAAAAATAAGCCTAGTATCACTGAAAACATCAATACTATTAAATATCTCTGTATCTTAGCTTTTAAGATAGCATATGCAATCAATGTAATGTTCTGGACAGCCTTTTTATTTAGGGAGTATTGTAGTAAAATATTTGCTAT
>JBMFOH010000047.1:0-8126 GCA_049969715.1 bacterium
GGGAAGATAGACTTGAAGAGTTTAATAGCATAAGAAAAAATCTAAAAGAAGACTAAAAAGGGGATAGAAGAAGATAGAATAGATCAACCATTTCTGCAAGAATCACGGTCTTTAGATATAGCTACACCGTCCTGAGCCTTTTTACCGTCAAAGCCATAGTAGAACATATACCAGGTATCATCAAACTTTACTATATATGGGTCTCCTACTGTGATACTATCCCAGGTGCCCTCCGGTCCATTATCTAATACCGGATTCCCTTTATACTTTTCCCAATAAAGAAAATCTTTAGAGAAAGCAAGTCCTATTCTTTCATGCCAAGGAGACTCTTCTCTATCTTTAGCGTTATAAAAGAGATAATAAAGATCATCAACTTTTATAACACATGGCTTGTATAACCCTCCCCTTTCCCATGGACCACCGGGAACATTCTTTAGAATAGGGTTAGAGGGGTGTTTTATCCAGTTTACAAGATCCTTAGAAGTAGCTAAACCAACAGCACCAGGTCCATTTTCATACCCTATCTTAGGGAAGCCCACATAGAATAGATAAAAGGTTCCATCTTCGTGATATATATAAGGTCCTGATATTGATCCAGAACCCCAAGAGCCCCTCTCTTCTATGTCTAATATGAGTCCTATTCTTTCCCAGTGTATTAGGTCCTCACTCTTTGCAATGCCGATTCTATTTACCTTACCATCCCAGCCAGCATAGAACATATAAAATATGTTATCCTTCACTATAATACTTGCACAGTCTACCTCTTTACTGTCAAAGTCTCCTACCTTTCCGGTAGGAGCTAGAACAGGTCTTTTTAGCTTGTATCTTCTAAGGAGCTCTTCCATCCTATTAACCTCCATAGTTATAGATCTATCTTTAGTAGTCTCTTTTCAAAAGGTTTTAGAAAGATATCTTTAATTTTGATTATTTTTCCATCTTTAAAGTTTATAGTTATACTAGCCTCTTTATTATCGCTCATAAGGTTTTCTATCTCCAATGTAATTGAGTTATCATCTAATTCTATAAAGTTTATTACAGTAGGTATGCTATCTACAGATATCTTATACCCTTTATTGTCTAAAATATACCCCCTAGGATAAGCTGCCCAAGAAGTTATTCTATTTTTGTTTATATCGCAATTTATAGTCCTGCCTGATTTTATGACATAACACTTTGTTCCAAATGTCTCTATGTAAGTAGAAAAGCTTCCATCTTGATCACTACACGCTCTTTCCTGTGTATTCACTTTTAATCCTGGTAAAAATCCAGCATGGGCTTCTCCAAGGTCCAATTTTCTCCATAAATTGTATGGATAATCGGCGTTATAAGATTCATAGAAAGACATTATACTATTATATGCAGCTTCTAAAAACTCTTCTTTACCTGTCCTTTCATACTCTAGAAGCAAAGGATATCCTACTATAGATGTCCAAAAATGAGGCATAGTAGGATATGGAATAAGTTTATAAAAATAACCACTCGCCGCATCATCCCATATCCTAAAGGCAGACTGAGTTCTAGGGTCATAAGAGTATCCTAAGTCTGTTATTGTTGGTTCTAAAAAGGTATAAGCCTCTTTGTAGTATCCTTCATTAAACAAAAATGTCGCCATTGGCACAAATGCATTTGCATCCATCGTCCATTCTTTGTTTTCCTTAGATAGTTCCTGTGACTGGGAGATAATGCTCTCTAAAGTAAAACTTTTCATTGTTTCTAGCTCTAGCGCTTCCCTTTTATATCCTCTATTGTTTAGCTCTTTTATAATCTTTTTTATCATATGCGGTTCAGGGGAGATGTATGTAGGTTTATTATTGAAAAACCACTTTAAAGTATTATACGCCCATAACAAGTAAGTATCCCTAGTTTGAAGTGTTAAATACTTTTCGTCAAATAGAGATAGATAATAGTAGATAGTAGAAATCCAATTAGCGTTCCATATTCTAAATCCCATCCTATTTCCTTCTAAAGCCTTATCTAGAGGATTTAGATAACATGCGTAGTTATTATCTTGACACTTTTTCCTAAGCCATTCATTGGCATATTTTTCTATCTTTGCAATTTCTTCCTTATTTGGATCTGTAAGATTTTTGTATATAATTATTAGTGTAGAAGCGGTTATCTCTCCTGTGCCTGCCTGTTGACAGTTTCCTACTTTTGGATCAGCCATACTTTCTTTAGTGAGTAAGTCTACGGGAAAGACTCCAGAAAAACCAACAGAATTTGGATTATTATCAAACTGATATCTAAGAATAAATTCAGCCCTCTTATCTATTAATTCTCTTAAATTTCTCATACCTTCAAATAGAATAAATGTCTTATTACCATTGTTAAAAGAAAATTCTACTTTCTGTAGACCGCTAAATTTAACTAGAGCTCTAATAAGATACTTATTATCTGCTACTTTAGTAAATGATAGCTTATTATTGTTCATCTTTACTGAAGTTATATCGAGATTAGATGGAGTCTCAATTTCAATCTCTAAGTATTTTCCAACAGGAATATATCTTGAATAGTGGAAAACTGGCTGGCTACAGATATCTATAAATTTATGCTCCATATCTTTCCAGTCTTCAAAGAGAAAGTATCTGAGGGTAAATGATAAAGGTTTATCTGGATTTATAATTATTTCAGGCTGATGGTATTCTGTGTCCCGGCTGTCTATACTTCTTCCTGTAACAAATAAAACTGGAGATGATGCTAAGGGGATATGTCTTATCCCTAGATTATATAAAGGAGTATAACCGTTCATTTCTCCGTCTACTAAGACTATAGCTAAATGGGGAGATCTCCCGTTATTATGTGTTAATAAAAGATAGGCTAAATTCTTACCTGTAAACCAGTGATAAACTGTTGGGGTGTTATCAACTAGAAAATAGGAGGATTGTTCTCCAACATGCATAGTGATAGTTGGACGAAATACTACTCCTAGCGTATTTAGGTTTAGTTTTTGAAGGCTACTAATAGTATATGTCTCATCTAAAAATGAGTCGGATAGCATCCTTTTTACAGTTATTTTAACTTTATCCCCTGTGTATTCTACTGTCTTTTCATCTTTATTATCATATATCCTGTGTTTCATCTTATTACTTGTAATGAGCCCTTCTCCATAATCTAAAACAACCGTACCCCATCCCCATGGATTATTAGGTTCTAGTGGTGTATTATCACAAAACTGCACCATTCTATTATTTAATAAACCGGCAAGACTCTTTATGGTCCCTGTGACTTCATCTATTGAGATCTTTAATAAATTATTTTCCATTTTTATAGGTTCTCTCCCTTTCACAATAATACTAGAAAAATACGCCTTTCCGTTTTGGA
The DNA here is from genome assembly GCA_049969715.1 of bacterium. Lineage (GTDB taxonomy): Bacteria > DUMJ01 > DUMJ01 > DUMJ01 > DUMJ01 > JBMFOH01. The sequence goes on from JBMFOH010000047.1 coordinate 3,322, forward strand.
CTGATAGACCATAGTATCCAGAGTTAAACGTGGTATCATTTACTATAAATAATGTGTCTCCGTTCGAGGTAATCTTTATATTATTTCCTTCCTGAACTATTCTAAGCCGATATTCTTTACTCTTAGGTATCTTTTTAGAAGCGAGATACCTAGTAGTCTCAGTTGTTCTTAATATAAGTAAAATATTCTGCTTTTCTATAACTAGTTCGTAATAATTTAGAAGGTTTTGCATATTAAATATTATTCCAGCTCTTTCTGAGAGAGGATTTATAAGGCATTCTATCTCAACATTCCATAGGCTTGTTTTTGAATGAATAATTGCCTTGCCCCTATCTATTTCTCCCATTATAACGTCGTCTTTAATTTCCCAGTGCCCGTGGATTACTTCCCAATTAATTAACTCATTTCTACTAAAAGATATATTAGAATTTAGTAATATAAAACTTAGAAGAAGGGTGTAGAGTAAAAATTTATATGGATTTCTTTTCATCAATAGATACAATTTAGAATCTCCTCATACATAGCTATAATATTTTCCTTAGGCGTATCTGGCTGTATCCAATGAGCTGGACCTAAGATAAGTCCTCCATTCTTACCTAGCTCCATAAACCTTTTTCTTACTTCTTTTCTTACTTCTTCTGGGGAGCCAAAAGGTAATATTTCTTGCTCATCTATCCCGCCAAAAAATATCAGTTTGTCTCCATAGCATTTCTTTAACTGAACAGTATCCAGGGCCTTGGGCTGGATAGGGTCTAGTATATCTATACCTATATCTATAAGATCTCCTACTAATGGTAATATATTTCCACAGCTATGGTAGTACACCTTTGCCTTAGTAAATTTTTTAATATGCTCTATCAGTTCCTTCTGTCTAGGCTTAAGGACACTTCTATACCAAGTAGGAGATACTAAAAGATTCTTTTGAGTAGCTAAGTCGTCTCCTGTGCAGACTATATCTATAATGTCTCCTATCTCTGAGAGAATATTTTCTATCAGTCCCTTATGTAACTCTAGCATTTTATCTAATAAAGCTTCAGCAAAAGCAGGATTAACGTAGATATCTGTTAGAAACTTCTCTAAACCTGTCATATACCAACTACATTCGAAGATACCAGTAGATCCTCCCCAAGATGTCATCACTGCAGTCATCTTTCCTCTCTCTTGCCATTCAATAACCTCTTCTCTCATTCCAACCACCCTAGCTTTATCAAAAGGATCAGGCCAAGGATAGTCATCAAGAATTTTTGGATCATCAAAATCCGCTAAAGGGTGATAGACCATCTCTAAATGGGGTCCTACCTTTTTACGGCCTATACCTAGTTCCTCAAAAATAATCCCATTTTGCTCTCTAGGTTTAAAGTTCTTTTGAGGCTTAAAGTATATATAAGAAGCTATATCTATTATTTCAAATATCCAATCTGCTGGCGGAGAAATACCTCTATAAAAAGTAGGAACCCTATCTGGTTCCTTATGTTCTAATGCTAGAGAAACCCTTTCTCTAGAAGTCATTAGAGAGTTTATCCTTTCAACCCAGTAATTACTATCCCCTGGATATAATACCTCTGGGCAAAGAAAAAGAGAAATAGACAGGGGAGCATGACTATCATAGAAGATGCCATTAATACCGCAGTATGAGTGCCTCCGTACCAGGCTGACCTAAAGAAGCCTAATGCAAGAGACGCAGTCCATTTACTCTCGGAATTTAGATAGATAAGTGGTCCCATAAAATCATTCCATATTCCCATAAAAGTGAAGATAGCTACTGTTCCTAGGGCTGGTTTAGATAGAGGCAAGATTATTCTAGAAAAGATTTGGAATGTGCTACATCCGTCTACCTTTGCTGCTTCTTCCATCTCTTTTGGTATAGTAAGAAAGAACTGCCTTAGTAAGAATATATAAAATGGTGAGCCAAAAAATGCAGGGACAGTGAGAGGATAAAATGTATCAATCCAACCAAGACTACGAAAAAGAACAAAAACAGGGATCATTGTTACTTGGCCTGGAATCATCATAGTAGAAATAAGTAATAGGAAGAAAAAGTCTCGACCTGGCCATCTCAATCTACTAAAAGAGAAGGCAACTGAAGAACAAGAAGAAAGGACACCAATTATGTTTATTACAACTAGTTTGGTGCTATTTAGTAAATAGAGTCCAAAGGGCCACATAGTAAAGGCTGTCTTATAATTTTCCCATATGATTGGTTTAGGAACCCATCTGGGCGGAAACAACCATACTGCCCCTTCATCCTTAAGAGAGGTGGAGAGCATCCAAAAGAATGGGATCATAAGAATAAAAGCTCCTGCTATTATAGTTGCATATATTAGAACTCGAATAATTATAGTAGTTGTCTTTAATCCTAAAGTCATATCAATTACCTCCTTGATTCATAGTATACCCAATAGTTAGCTATTCTAAACTGTACAAAGGTAAGAATCAGTATAACTAAGAAGAGTACCCAAGCCAATGCAGAGGCATAGCCCATCTTAAACCACTGAAAGGCATTCTGATATAGATAAAGCACATAGAACAAAGTAGCGTAATTTGGTCCTCCGTTTGTCATTATATAAGCTTGGGTAAAGACCTGAAACGAGCCAATTATCCCCATAATCAACTGGAAAAAGATTACTGGGCTTATCATTGGTACAGTTATAGACCAGAATCTTCGCCAACTAGAAGCTCCGTCTATAATCGCAGCCTCATAAAGCTCTGTAGGAACTCCTTGAAGACTAGCTAAATATATCACCATCCCTCCACCTACACCCCATAGGCTCATTATGATAAGAGACGGTAAGGCCCATCTCTCATCGTAAATCCATCCTGGCCCTTTTATGCCAACCAAAGACAGTAAATAATTTAGTACTCCAAAGTCAGGATTAAAAATCCACGACCACAGTAAGGATACTGCTACTCCAGAAACGACCGCCGGTAAATAATAGATCGTCCTAAATGTTGAAAGGCCTTTAATTTTTTGATTCATAAGAACTGCTATAGCTAGTCCACCTGCTATGCCTAATGGAACGCTAAAGGCAGCATATATAGAAGTTACTTTTAATCCCCGCCAAAAAAGAGGATCTTCTATTAATGTCTTATAGTTTCCAAATCCGATCCATTTTGGAGTTCTAACTAAATCCCAATTCGTGAAAGAAAGTAGAAAAGATGCAATTATTGGTCCGGTAGTAAATACGACAAAACCTATAAACCAAGGAATGGCATAGAGATAACCTTCTATTGCCTCTTTTCTAGCTAACTTGCTCCTATACTCTTTCATAGACATCTCGTTTTATATTTCAGGGAGGGTAGAATCTTCTACCCTCCCTGAAATAATTATTTCTCCTTTAAGAGGGCATTAATCTTAGGTACTAGCTTCTTAACAGCTTCAGCAGCACTTTCTTTCCCTAAGAACATACTATCTAACCCTCTAGGTAATTCTGTATCTAATATCTTAGAAGCATTAGGATGAAGGATCTCTCCAGGGAATATATTTGGAATCTCCATCTCAGTTACTCTGTAATAGTAATGTTCTGGTAATCCAGATAATTTATAGTAGTAACTGTTTCTATCCCTACCAACAGAAACTAGATCTGGGTTCCAGATTGCTACCTTAGAGTAAGCAATTTCATGTGCTTCAGGAGAGAATAAGAAACTTACAAATTTCCATGCCTCATCCTTATATTTAGATTGAGATAGTATCGAATAAGCTCCTATTCTTAAGTGATTTGCCCTAATTTTATTACCAGCAGGTGGGGCTACATCCCACTTGAATTCCTTTATCTGCCTATTCTGCTCTACTGACCAAGCTCCACCTACCACCATAGCTATCTTACCGGTCATGAATCCACCAGGTAAAGCCTGTGATTGAGCTGGGGTAGGAGCAACATTATACTTATATACAAGGTCCTGAATAAACTGTAAAGCAGATACACTAGCTGGAGAATCCATAGTACACTTAGTAGGATGGGCAAATTTATTAAACATAAATCCCCCGTTTTGGAAGATCCATAAGTTTATCCATGCATGCCAGTTGCTTACAGAAAAACCAGCCTGTGTCATTCTATTACCATCAAATTTTGTAAGCTTTTTAGCCGCCTGTAGAAGGTCATCCCATTTCCATTTATCTGTAGGATAAGCTAATCCAGCCTCATCAAAAGCACTCTTATTATAGTAGAGGAGGTTTACATTACTACGGGCAGGTAAAGCAAACATGGCTTTTCCATCTTTATAGAGCGATGAAAGTTGAGGTTTCTTGAATATATAGTAATCCTTTATATTCTTAAATCTGGGATCTTTCTCGAAGTAAGGCTGTAAATCTATTACTGCCCCTCTACTAAATAAATCATAAGACCACATAGTACCACTAAACATCACATCAGGAGGGGTTCCACCAGCTACCATTGTCTGGATCTTCTGCCAATATTCATCGCCAGGAATGTATACAAGCTCTACATGAATGTCAGGATTCTTTTTCTCGAATTCAGCGATAAGATCTTTATTGATATTTACCTCTTCAGGGCTACCCCAGGTACTAAATTTAATAGTAACCTTTTCAGCCCCGATGGCCAAAGCCAAACCACTAAGGACAAAGACTACTGTTAAAACCAAGACTTCCAACTTCTTACTCACTTCAAATTAACCTCCTTTACGAAATTTTTAAACAGCTACCTATACTGTTACCCAATAATGGGTAGATTTTCTCCAAACTCTAAAACCTCTTGTAGTCTCACTTCTAGCTATAGCCTTACTACATTTCACCCCCACAGCCCAACCCCTTGATTTTTACCTCTTTGCCTCCTTATCCTAGAATTAAA
>JBMFOH010000048.1:0-7647 GCA_049969715.1 bacterium
TTAAGTCACCTCCTGGAAGTTTTTTATAAAATTATACTACAAGCTTCCAGGGGGTAAAATTTTGATTACAGATCAGATACTTTTATTTGGGTTAAGCTTTATAAAGATGATATAATCTTTCTAGAGAGTTTTAGAGATCAGAGTAGAGAGGGTAATATGAAGGTAAGCGTAATAATTCCAACTAGGAATAGATCGAAGATTGTTAGAGAATGTTTGAATCGTATACTCCTGCAGCGCTATTCTCCTTATGAAGTGATAGTTGTTGATGATGGAAGTGAAGATGATACATTGGATGTCTTAAAAGATTTTTCTCGATTTGAAAACTTTAGATACATTTCTATTCCAGAAAGAAAGGGACCTGCCTTTTGTAGAAATCTAGGGGTAAAGGAAAGTACCGGAGAGGTTCTCTTATTTATTGATAGTGACATATTCACCCTTTCTAATTTTATAGAGGAACATATAAATACTCATAAAGCCCATCGAGAGAAGATATTGGTTGTGGGTCCAGTAATAGGTATCTCTAATCTAAATGAAAGCTTTCCTCAGAGGGGTTCTCTCCTTGATTTTTCTAATGCTTATTTTGCTTCTGGAAATGTATCTTTATCCAAAGATCTCTTTCTCCAAGTTGGAGGGTTTGATGAACTCTTTAATGTCTATGGTTGGGAAGATATAGAGTTTGGATTTAAGCTGAAGAGGTTAGGAGTAAGATCAGTAAAAAATTCCAATGCTGTTGGATATCACTATCAACCTCTGCCGAGTGTAGAGGAACTTGAGATGCTTAAGGAGAAAGAAAGGGAAAGGGCTAAGACAGCTATATATCTCTATAAAAAGTATCATTCATTAGAAGTAAAGCTTATGATACAGCTTACTCCATTTCATAGGATACTTAATAATATTATTACCGGGTTTGGCTATATAAATGAAAAGAGGGTTATAGAGATCTTAAGGTCTAATAGAAGTTATAACTTTAAGCGCTTTGCTCTTACAGCCTTTCTTACTAATGTATACTTAGAGGCATTAAAAAGGTGTACAGATTTTGGCCAAGGCACCTTGACATAGTTTTGTTTCTTGTTATAATTAATAGTTGAAGGTGCCGGAATGGCGGAATAGGTAGACGCTGCGGACTTAAAATCCGCTGAGCTTTACAGCTCATGCCGGTTCGACCCCGGCTTCCGGCACCAATTTATTTTGGAGTAATTTGAGTCTAGGATTAGGTATTATCCCTGGAATCCTTCCTCTCTTAGCAATTGGCTTTCCGTCTATCATTTTTAGATCTAGGGTCATTTCTATAGGAGAGGCACTTGCTATGTAACTGCCGACGCCAAAGATATCTGCTCCAGCCTCTGAAAGGAGCCTTATCCTGGATGGGTTTAGTCCACCAGAGACAAATATCTTTACATTTCCAAAACCTTCTTGGACAAGTCTTGTCTTTACCTCATAGACTAGATCTGGAGTTACTCCCCCTCTTTCTCCTGGGGTATCTAGCCTTACTCCATAGAGAGAGGCTCCAAACTCTCTTGCTACTCTTATAGCTTCTTCTGCCTCATCTTTAAATGTATCTATAAGAACTACCAATGGAATCTCTGGTAATGCATTGTGAAAGACTTTAGCTGCCTCTACTGTATCTCCTACTATTAATATTAGAGCATGAGGCATTGTTCCAGACGGCGTGATACCAACAAGCTCTGCTCCTAAAATAGAACTCACCCCATCTACCCCACCAACTGTAGCTGCCCTGTCCATAACTGAAGCTATAGCAGGATGAATGTGTCTAGCACCGAAAGAGAACACCATCTTTCCATTACTTGCATCCTTACATTCTCTAGCTGCAGTTACCCAGGCGCTAGAGGATGAAAGAATACCTAGGATAGCAGTTTCGAATAGGCCAAATTCACCATATGGTCCCTCTATTCTCATTACTACCTCTTTTTCATCAAATTCTTCTCCTTCTTCAAGACTATATATCCGAATGTTTTTATCTTTCAAAAGGTTCAGAACCTCTTCTACTCCTCCCAAGTAGGCTCTTTTTCTGGCGAATATCTCTCCTACAACATAGGTATTGAGTAATCCTATGGATTTTAATACTCTATATGTCCTTTCAAAATAAACGTCTGCCGTCTTTCCACTAAGTATTTCTTCCTCTGATGCAGAGAAAACTCTTCTTTTATCCATACTTATCTCTTTATGCCCTCCAGTATTATGCCTAGTGCTTCCTTTATACCATTTCTTATTGCCTTACTAGATATGGTTGCCCCTGTTATAAGTTTGGTCTTATTTAATTCTTCTTGGTCTTTCCCGATAAACTGTGAGAGGAAGGATTCCTTAGTAGCCCTTTCTCCTAATCCAGGGGTCTCATTATGAGAAATTATTCTTACTCCAGTAATCCTTCCGTCAGTATCAGCTCCTACAACCATATCTATAGGTCCTCCGTAACCCTTTACACTTAATGTAATAACACCTCCTATTATCTTTCCGTTATCTATCCCCAGACTTACCTCTTGACCCCTTACCTTTACATCTTTAAATTCGGTAGCCTGAGATAAGAGCTCCTTTTTTATTGCAAGTTTAGCATTTACCTGTTGTTGAACTATGATAGGCTCAGTAAGCTGATAAAAATAACCTAATGAGCCTGCTGCTAATAAGCATATAAAAGCTAGCAATAAAGCTGTTTTTAGATGTTCTTTCATTTATTTCCTCCTTTTACCAACCATAGTATGGTCTATACCGTCTTCTATATCTTTTTCCTATGATAATTCCAGTAAGAAACCCTCCTATATGTGCCCACCATGCTATCCCTCCAGTTATATATGTCCTTGCTGCTAAACTTGCCACTCCATTTAAAGTTTGGGAGATAAACCAAAATCCTAGAAACAGAAAGGCAGGTATAGCAGTTATTTGGAGAAAGAACCCAAGTGGAAGTAAGGTCATTACCCTGGCTTCAGGGAAAATAACAAAATACGCCCCTAATACCCCTGAGATTGCCCCGCTTGCTCCTATGGTAGGAATAGTAGAAGACATATTGGTTACGATATGGGCAATGCTAGATGTGAATCCACATAGAAGATAGAAGATTAAGTACCTGAAATGTCCCATCCTATCTTCTACATTGTCTCCAAATATCCATAGATATAACATATTACTCAATATGTGGTACCATCCTCCATGGATGAATATTGCAGAGAAAAAAGGCCTTATTAATAAAAGGATATAAGAGGATTTAAAGCTAATTATTTCCTTTACTATCCTAGCCGGAACTATTCCATACTGCAAGATAAATCGCTGTAATCCGTTACCTAGGGAGATTTCATAGAAGAAGACTATAAAGTTTACTATTATTAAGAGTATGTTTATTATAGGAAACCTCCGAGAAGGGATATTATCCCTTAGTGGTATCATTGGTCGGTTCTTCCTCTATCTCCTTTAGTAGTCTCAATGCTTCTTCTTTTGATCCTGGATGGACCCATATATCTACAGGTCCACCTAATCCCATATAAGCCCTATCCCAGTAAGGAGTTATAGAATCTGTTAATAGCACCTCTATACCATTACTCTCTAGGTAACTCTTTATTACATCTGCCTCCATCTCAGAGGAAGCCCCACATAGGTATGTAAATTCTTCTTCACTCATTAGCTATCTCCTTTATTCTGTTTACTGCTAATTCTATTAGCCTATTCAATGGAGGAGAGGATTCTTCTATCAAGACAATGGTTGGATGAGATATCGGTATTAATACCTTTATAGCCTTACTTCTTACTATAGCTAATGCCATCTTAGGGGTAACTTCCCCCATAAGACCATTAGGAATTACTATCCCCCAGGGTCCAGCAATTATATCTGCCTCTTCAACCCCAACCCTTATTGCATTTTCACCTGTGGCCCCCCTTAGAGCCCCCGCCTTTAACATATTTCCAGTAGCAAAAGAGTTTGTCCCAATAGCTATAAGGCTTATATTCTCAAAGGTTTTAAGCCTAGCTATTAGCTCAGCCCCTAATCCTCCACCTAGGCCATCTATCACTAAAATTTGCTTCATATCTACAGTGTGATGGAAGTGGAGATCTGTAAGGTTAACCCTCCATAATAGCTCATATCTATACTTACAGAGGGTAGTAGGTTAACTTTAAGTCCAAAGCCTATCTCTTGAGACTTCAGAAAGGTGACCAATTTTGTGCTATCGGTGATATTAAACTCTAAACCACCAAAGACACCATCATATATCCCACTCCCCAGTCCTATGTGTCCCCTAATATTACCTAATCCTTTAGAAATCACCAGATATAGAGAATTTGTTCCTAGGATATTTGACGTATCAAGTATACCACCGATAGCTACTCCTGGGAGGAGGGTTCTTTCTGATATAAGAGAGACCTTCCCATGGAGAATTAGACCTGAAGCCTCCAAACCATTCCATTCTATTGTAGTATCTGTTACTCCAATCTCTAATCCGTCTCCAATTCCTAAGATAAATGGGACCCTAATTAAGGTTGTAGTTCCATCAGAAGAGACGACTATATTTGGGGCCGTTCCTATTCCAAATCCTAAGACGTCAGCCGTCGGGATCTCCATCACTCCTGTTGGTCCCCAGTTAGATATCGAACTTGCATTAGCTATCCCACAAGATACTAGAAGTAAGAAGATAGTTAAAACAATCTTAGACCTCATACACATACCTCCAATTTCTTTGTCTTTAACCATAAGGCATATTCTATTCTTAATTTCTGGAGCTCACATCCTAACCTGTATGGAGAGTAGATATCTTTGTTTATTATATAGTTATTAGCATGACAGCCCCCTCCACAGAGGTATCTAGCCCAACAGTCTTTACAGTCAGGTTTATTGTTTATTGTATTTACGGCTTTGAATTCTTCTCTCATATCCAAGTTTAAGTTCATATCTTTTACATTACCAAGTCTAAAGGAGTCGTATCCGACAAATTGGTGACAAGGATATATATCACCGTTTGGAGTGACTGCCAGATATTCTACCCCTGCTCCACAGCCACGTGCCAGTCTGGGTAGACATGCTCCATCATTTAAAGGTAGCTCAAAATGGAAGAACTTTACATCCTTCTTCAGACATTCTTCTGCTATACTTTCGTACTCTTTTCTCAATATTGGTAGATGCTCTTCTTTAATAGAAAGATCAGGATCTTTAGTAACTACTGGTTCTAAAGATATGTACTTGAATCCGAAAGACATTAACTCTTTAAAACTTTCAGAAAAATTTAATGTCTTTTGAGTATATGTTCCTCTTATATAGTATCCGCCATCGCTTCTTCTCTCGGCTAACCTTTGAGCATTAGGGAGTATATAATCGAATGTTCCTTTTCCAGTGACAGTGTGTCTTAGGCGATCGTGGATATTCTTTCCTCCGTCAAGGCTCAGTACTATACTTATATCTAAATCATCTAGGATATTCAAGGTGTCTTCATCTAATAGTAAGCCATTAGTAGTAAGATTGATTCTTAGGTTCTTATTATATTTTATTGCCCTCTCTCTTGCATATGCCCCAGATTTTTTTACTGTCTCTAAATTCAGAAGGGGTTCACCTCCAAAGAAGTCTATCTCTATATTTTTTACATCCCTAGAAGATTCAAGCAGAAAGTCTACTGCTTTATAAGCTATCTCGGGAGTCATTAGGGAATTACTAGTAGAAGAAAAATTGTGGCTAGCAAAACAGTAGTCACAAGACATGTTACAACTATGTGAAACATTGAGACATAGGGACTTAACAGTGAGCTCTCCTACATCTTCTGGATAAAAATCTGGAACGGCAGTTAATACCTCATTTAATTCCTCAAGTATTTCTGCAGATTCCCCTTTAGGTTTTTTCCCGCTGAGGATATCACCTATAACTTCGTAACTCTCTCTATCAAGCTGATAGAGAGAGCCAAGGGAGTGGAAGAGGAAATATTCTCCTCTAATACTAAATAGATGCCAGTCTTTTTTTACCAAGTCCATTTTCCTACTGGGTGTCTTACCTCACATACCAGATTACTCACAGTAAGACTAGTCTTACATGCCGACCTACAGGGAGTCTGACATTCCTGACAGTTAAGTTTTTCCATTTCCTTCTTTATTGGTGCTTCTAAAATTACCTTAATATGCTTTCCCATATAAAACATACCTCCAACGCTATAAAGATTTAATTATTCTCTATTATAGCATAAAACTATTATAATGGAGGATATCTTTCTTAAAGGGATTAGGATGAGTTGCTGATTTTACAATTGTGCTATAATCACTAGAAGTGATTAGAAAATTTAATAGCTAAGGAGGAGTTGATGAAAGAAAAAGTAAAGACTCTTATATCCCATTATTGGGAAGATCCCGAGAGATTTCTAGGGGCAATATCCCCACCAATATTTGAGGCGTCAAATTTTGCCTTTTCATCCTATGAAGAGTTAGAAGAGTATCAAGAAGGAAAGATAAAGAAGTATGTTTATACCAGGGGGATAAATCCGACTACTGAGATATTAGAAAATAAATTGGCCGTTTTAGAAAAGGGAGAAAGATGCAAGGTCTTCTCCTCAGGGGTCTCGGCTATATCGGCAGCCCTTTTATCTCTATTAAGGTCTGGGGACCATATTATAGGAGTAAGTAGCGTCTATAACCCTACATATGAGATAATATCTACCTATCTGTCAAGATTTGATGTCTCTTCTACATTCGTAGATGGAAAGGACATAATGAATATTAAAGAAGCTATAAGACCTAATACTAGGTTGATATATTTAGAAAGTCCAACGAGTTTTACCTTTGAGATTCAGGACCTCCCAAATATAGCTAGGATTGCCAAGGATAGAGGAATATATACTATAATAGATAATACTTGGGCTACCCCTTATTTCCAGAATCCTATAGAGTATGGAATAGACATAGTAGTTCATTCGGCTAGTAAATATCTTGGAGGTCATAGTGACCTTGTAGGAGGAGCTGTAGTTACAAGGGAAGAATTGATTGGAAATATAGAAAGAGAGGCCTCTCTTATAGGAGGGACATTGGGCCCTTTTGAAGCCTGGCTTATTTTGAGAGGTTTAAGGACGCTCCCTTTAAGGATGAATGCTCATTATCAAAATGCTATGAAGATTGCTTCATTCTTGGAGACACATAAAAGGATCGTCAAAGTAAACTATCCTGGACTTTCTTCTTACCCTCAGTATAATCTTGCTAAGACTCTTATGAGAGGATTCAGTGGAGTTATGAGTTTTGAGATGGAGGGTAAAGAAAAGGAGTTAAAAAGTTTCATAAATAACCTTAAGCTCTTTAAGATTGCAGTTTCTTGGGGAGGGTATGAGAGTCTTGTCTTTCCAGGAAGGTTTGCCTTTGAGAAGAATAGAAAAGATAATATGGTCCTTCCTTCTCAGCTTATTAGGATCTCTGTAGGGCTTGAAGATGTTGAAGATCTGCTAGAAGATTTAGATAATGCACTTTCAGAAGCCTTTCAGTTATGCTGATCTCCTAGGGTTACATACAAACTAAGCTCTATAAACTTTTGCGTGGTATCTAAAAATAGTTTGTAAGAAAATTATTAATAGGATAAAACTTTATCCAGTGGTTAGACCTATGATACTAAGTCTATTAAAATATCTAAAACACTATATAGAGCTAATAAAAACTGAAACCTCGCCAAACATTATAACAGTAAGA
>JBMFOH010000049.1:0-6755 GCA_049969715.1 bacterium
AGATAGGGGCTGTGCTCTTTACCCTGCTGACACTCTTACTCGCTGGTGGGGCTCATCTAAAGTGGCTATAGAGAAAAATCTAAAAAAAAGGAGGTGTATTGGAATGTTAAAAAAGATAGGGGCTGTGCTCTTTACCCTGCTGACACTCTTACTCGCTGGTGGGGCTCATCTAAAGTGGCTATAGAGAAAATATTGTGGCGCAAAAGACTTGTCAGCTGCCAGAATGCTATCCTGGTAGCTGACCTTACCCTATTACTTATATTGACTTAGACCAAAATCTATACATCAGAAAACCTCCTATAAGGATAAGCACAATATTTATAAAAAATACTCCTGATGCATCTATAAATCTATAAAGGAAAGCACCTAAGAATGGTCCAAAGATACCTCTTATTCCAACAAAGGTAGAGTGGAGAGCCATATAATTCGGTATCTCATCCTTAGGAGAAAGTTTAAGGATTGTACCCATTACCCCTAGGTCTATTCCGGCATTTACAACCCCACTAATTATGGCAGAAAGACAGACGAGTAGAAATATAGAGGTATTAGTGGCTAAAAGATATCCTAAAGGGACTCCTACAGCGATAAAAAATGCTACCGATAAGCTGCGAATGGCACCATTTTTATCTATATATCTTCCCCAGAATATATAGGAAAGAGAAGCAAAGAGGGATGTAAATGTAGATAGAAGTCCAACCTGAAGACTTGTAGCATGTAATCTATCTACAAGTACTATTGGATATATAGGGTTTGAAAGCCAATTCCCTACTCCATACATAAAGAATATAGCTAGGTATGAGCCAAAGACCTTATCCTTAAAAGGAATACTTAGTGCCTTTCTGATATACAAATTATGTTCTGGCTGTCTAGGGATCACCTTTAATTCTACCCTACTAAAGACTATACTAGAAGATATCCCAAATAGCGCTCCTATAAAGAATGTCCACCTAAAGCCCAGGTTAGAGACAAGCTGTCCTGCTATGGGAGTTGCTATTATCACTACAAGATTAGTAATCATCCTCACTGTGCCCATTAAGCTCCCTCTCAACGGGCCAGGATATATAAGACCTATTACTTCTGCATAGGCAGGAGTAGAGATAAAACTTATTATTTGGTACATAAGGATGAGGAAAAGGAATAGATTAATTGAATATACAAGTGGCATAAAGAGAAACATACTTCTAGATACAATCCCAGGAAGCGTAACCATTCTAACCTTATTACTTCTTGTTCTGACTAAGCATCCCCAATAAAAGGTTAGAAGTTGGCCTATTCCACTAGTCGCAGAGATAAAGGAGAGTTGGAAAGGAGTAGCTCCTAGCTGCTTCCTTGCAATTACACCAATAAAAGGACCAGTAAAGGCAAGAAATATCCCTGCCAAGATACTTGCCTTTAGGTCCTTTCCAAAAGCATCCTTTACTTGGGAAGGAATAAAAAAAGAAAGAGGATTAGGTATCCTCTTCCACATTGCTTTCTATTATTCTAAAACTTTCTCCTCCGAGTCTATTTCCCTTTTTCACAGGAAGAGAAAGAACCTCTAGCTTATAAGAATATTTCCCAACTTTAAATTCTATTATGTCTCCAATCTTAACTTCTTTCCCAGCCTTACTTTTGGTTCCATTTACAGAAACAAACCCTCTATCACAGAGTTCGTTTGCCAATGTACGTCTCTTGATAAGCCCTGAGGCTTTAAGAAATAGGTCAAGTCTCATTATTTCGTTATATAGTATACGATATTGGCACTTGCCTTTAACCCTTGTATCCAGGTGGAGTAATTTTTTTGAACCATATCAGCTATATAACTTTCTCTTACCTTGTCTTTAACCTCATTAAAGGGAACAGACCTTGCCGCTTTTTTATCTTGTACTTGAGCTATCTCATAACCAAAAGCTGTCTTGACGATAGGGGTCATCTCTCCTTTTTTTAGAGAAAATAATACATTCTCTAACGCAGAGTCTACTGCTCCTCTACCTATCCAGCCCATCTCTCCGCCCTGGTCTTTCGTTGCTGTATCTATGGATTTCTCTTTAGCTAGCTTAGCGAAATCTTCTCCTCTCTTAAGTCTGTTGAGAACGTCTTGTGCCTCTTCCTGGGTCTTCACTAGTATATGTCTAGCCATAACCATCTCTTTTTCATCAAAAGAAGACTTATTCTTTACAAAAAAATCCATCAATTCCTTATCAGTAATAGTTTTATCCTTTGTTATAAGTTTCTCAGCCAACATCTGTGGAATAAGCTGTTCCTTCAAGGTCTCTTCAGTTATCCCATACATAGATAGGAGAGAGGCAAACTTCTCTTCAGATCCGAGTGTAGTCTTAAAACTGTTTATCCTGTCCTGTACCTCCTGATCAGTAACAGTAACCCCTTCCTTTTTGGCTTCTTGACGAATCAGTGTATTCTCTATCAACCCATCTAAAGCACTCTGTCCATTCTGCGAAATAATAGCCTTTATAAATTCATCCTTTGTTATCACTTGACCGTTTACAGAAGCCACTCCAATCCTAGCTGGAGAGTTTAAATAAAAGTACATCCCTACATCTACTGCTATAGCCAACACTATAACTATACCAATGATCAATACGTATTTGTTCTTCCAAAACCCACTAGTCCTTTCTGTCTCTTTTGCTTCTAAAACCATCTTCTTTCCCTCCTAAAATTTTCTACCACTTAAAGAAATCTGTAATTGTATCTGAGATTCCAAGCTTTGCCTCACTTGTAATCTCATTAATGCCTTCTAATATAAAAAGTGAAGTAACAGGTACTGAAAAGGCATCCCTTATCTTAGAAGAGCCTAAAATTACTACCCCTACCCCAACTATTTGAGAATCAAACTCTTTTAGTAAGGCGATAGCCCCTCTTACAGTTCCTCCTCCTCTTAAGAAATCATCTATAAATATTGCTCTCTCTCCACCCTCTAAGCATTTCCTTCCTAGACTCATCAATTGTACCTTCTGGGTAGAACCAGAGAGATAATTTATAGATACAGTTGGTCCCTCTGTAGGTCTACTCTCTCTCCTTATGATAACTAACGGCAAGCCCATATACTTAGCAGTCATAATAGCTGTTGGAACACCCTTCATCTCCATTGATACAATCACATCTGGAGCCAATTTATTAAATATAGTAGCAAATATCTCTCCGAATTTAGCTGCAATAGAAGGATGTGTAAATAAATCTGTAGTATATAAAAATCCCCCTGGCAATACCCTCCCTTTCTCTTCTAATCTGCATCTTATCTTTTCTAAAAAGTCCTTTGCCTCTTCAGAATTCACTATAGGAACAAATCTGATTCCCCCACCAATTCCAGAGCTACTCTGCATCTCTCCAATATTTGAAGCTTCCAATGCCTCTCTTATTAGCGAGAGGTCCTCACTTATAGTAGAGCGTGCAATCTTATACTTTCCAGCCAATTCATCAAGAGAAATGAGCTCACCAGAGCGTTTTATAAGTTCTTGAGATAGAATAATGAGCCTTTCCTGTCTAGAGAGTCTGTTTGCCAAGTTTCTCCTCCACAAAAATAAGCTGAATTTCATTATCTATATCAAAACCTACTTCGGGATAAGCTACAGGCACTGCTTGAGCCCGCCCCCCTAATATCTTAGATGCCTTTAGTTCTAATGTTGGAATATCTACAGAACCAAAGATAAACCTTATCATAATTCCCCATCCTATTACCTTTGCCAGATTAAAAGGATTCTTTCTATTAGAGATTACACTATAGAGCAGGTTCCTGTTTTTTAGTATACAAGAAGGACTCAGAAGAACTATGTTCCCTCCAGTAAAAGAACCTTCCTTTAGTCTAATATATGTTCTATGCGCTTTGGGGAAAAGTTTCTCAGAATCCTCTTTCTTCACAAAAGAATAACAAAATACAGCATCACTACTACATCTAGATAGGAAATCCTCAATCATATAGGACCTGATAAGAGGTATATCAGAGGTTACCACAAGCACCTGATTATCGTTTTGAAAAAATTCTAAACCCTTTATAAGATTTTCAAATATACTTCCAGTATCTGGATAGGAATAATGAATACTTATCTCAAGTTTAGATAACACAGATGTATCTCCTATATAAAGGAGTCTATTTACTAAAGATACTCCTTTAACAGCCTCTAAAACGTATCCGACCATGGGCTTATTTAATATAGGCACAGCTCCTTTACTCGACGCCTTTTTCCCTAATACTTCTGCACTCTTTTCTCCCCCTCCAGCCAAAACTATACAATCATACATTTATAATCCCCCCTGATAGCTCTGCACTAAATGCTCTCAGGCTAAATTTCTCTCTCAATAAAGAAGCAAGGAAATCACATCTGTCTTTATCTTCTATTAAAGAAAAGAGGGTAGGCCCACTTCCAGAAAGAGAAATATTCTCTAACCCAAAGGATTCTAGGATAGATTTCACTTCTAATACCTGAGGTAAAGCAAAAACAAGGTTAGAAAATCTATTAAACAGAAATCTATTAAGCTCCTTAATAGATACTCTTCCTCTCTTTAATAGTTTCAATAGAAGGAGAGGAATCCTCTTGGGATCAGATGGGACCCTGATATTCCTATAAGCCCAATGAGTAGATACCTCAATATTAGGGACAACCAGTAATACAGGAATACTCTTTAATGGAGGTAAAGGAATTATATTAGTCCCTCTACCTTTTGCCAACGCTGTCCCTCCATAGAAGAAAAACGGAACATCAGACCCAATAATAGATGCTATCTCTAAGAGAGCTGAATCTAGAATATCTATCCCATAGAGAAGAGCCATCGCAATCAGTACCGTCGCTGCATTACTACTTCCACCTCCCATTCCACTGGCAAGTGGTATATGCTTTTCTAAGCTAATCTGGATACCTTTTGATATCCATCCGAATCTTTCTATAAACAGTTTTGCTGCCTTATAAGCCAGATTTCTTTCATCATTAGGTAGGATAGGTAAATTAGATGATAAAGATATCCCTTCTACATTAGATGCCTCTACCTCTACTACATCTGCAAGGGATACCGTCTGCATTATACTCTCTATATTGTGATACCCATCTGAACTTTTATCTAAAATCTCTAAATAAAGATTAAGCTTCGCTGAAGATAAAAGCCTCATACAATCTCTTTCCTAAAGACAAAAACTCCTCTAAAGAAAGGGTCTCACCTCTCCTTTGAGGGTTAATACCCATCTCTTTTAACAATCCAATTATATAATCTCTACCTAACCCTAAACTCGTTAAAACATTTGGTAACATCTTACGTCTACTGTTAAATGCAGCTCTTACTATCCTCATAAAGAAAGACTTTTCTATCTCTCTATTATCTACTCTATTTAGTTCTACCACTACACTATCCACTTTGGGAACCGGATAAAAACAATCCTTAGGGATATCAAATAATATCCTTACTATATGATTATACCACACTGCCAATGTTAATACACCATAAGACTTTGTCCCAGGTAGAGCAGAGAGTCTTTTACCTACCTCTTTCTGAACTGTTAGTATCACTTTTCTATATATCCATCGCTCACTCAAAGAACCCAGTAGCATACCAGAGAGATAATAAGGAATATTCCCTACAATAAGATCAAAGGAGACATCAGAGCAAAAATTCAGTATGTTGCCTTCTATGATATGGACATTAGAAAAGTTCTTTAACCTTTCTTTTAAGATCTGTATATTCTCTCTATCTAGCTCTACAGCCCATACCTCTTTCCCTCTCTGTGCTATATGGTAGGTAAGTTCTCCGTGTCCAGCACCTATCTCTAAAACAGTCTCACTTCCAGTTAAACCTAGAGAGTCTAAAAGTTTCTTTAGAATACCTTTATCTCTAAGATAATATTGCCCTAGCGACTTTTTAGGTTTAGTTGAGTATGTATACTCTGACCCTTCTAACTCCAAAATTTATGGCCTCTCTATAGGTATCAAATCCGAGGTCTACTCTTAGCCCCCTTATTGCCCTTCCAACATCTCCAGCTATTGCATAGCCATAACCTTCTATATAAAGCCTTTTCCCCAAGGGTATCACTGTAGGGTCAACCGCTACTACTCCATATCCTGCTTTCAATCCAATAGATGTATAACCACTTGCATATGGACCACAGCTTATAGGACCTGGATCATATCCGGTAGCTATCATATCCAGATAGGGTTTTCCGGCAAATTCCCCTCTTGAAGCTAACATATAACCACGACCTATATACTCTATCTGGGGTCTTGCCTGAGAAATCATAGTTACTTTAACCTTTTTTCTATCTAATACTATACTTCCCCTTCTATACTCTCTCCACAGTATCTCTATCTCACCAGACTTACCTGGTTCTACCTTTACTGCTCCATATGGCAATGAAGTACTATATCTTCTCTCGATAGGAAAAGAAACCTTTTGTCTCTCTTTTACCTCATACCACTTAGCTAATACTAAAGAGTAGGGTTTTTTATAAGACAGATCTATTTTGACAGGCTTTATTTGGAGTCCTAATCTTTCTATCTCTTTTCCCCCTTTTTCAGAGATATAAACGACCTCTCTATTCTCTATTTTTTCTCTAACTTTATAGATATTTTCTATCCGATTTTCTATACTGAAGACCTCACCAATGACAAAATTTATCCCTACAGATATCAAAAAGACAATAAAAAACTCTCTTACTCCCCTAATATTACTTTGAATCAGAACCATCTCCTTTCGCTAAGAAAAAAGGACTCGGCAATGGCCTACTCTCCCATAGGGTCTCCCCTATAGTACCATCGGCGCTGGAGGGCTTAACTATT
>JBMFOH010000050.1:0-6677 GCA_049969715.1 bacterium
ATCGTGCTTGAAATATTTTAACAATTGTTGTATTTTCATCTGGGGAAATATCCCTTTTTCAAGAGGGGTAATTCCCCTTTTAAATTCCACGCAAAAGTTTATAGAGCCTAATAGATTTTTTTTGCTTAAAAGTATCTGTCACCTCCTTTGAGTAGTCCCCCTTACTATAAGTGTTATATCAAGCTCTCTATGTTCTCCCTGCTTCCCAAATATAATATCAAGGACCAATCTACCTGCCTCGTAACCGATATTCCATTTTTCCTGTCGAATAGTAGTGAGTGGGGGATATGTATATCTACTAGCAAGGATATCATCGAAACCTATCACTGAAATATCCTCGGGGACCTTTACTCCTATAGCTCTCAATTTTTTTATTCCAGCCATAGCCATAATGTCACTTGCATAGAAGATCCCAGTAATGTTGGATTTTTTTTCTAGAATCTTCAAAGTGGCTTGGGCTCCACCTTCTTCTAAAAAATATCCTGGAGAAGAGGCAGAAATTTCTAGATTAGATTCACTTAAAGCCTTTATAAGTCCCAATTCTCTTTCTTTAGAAACCCAGGAACCTTTTTCTCCACTTATATATGCAATATCTGTGTGGCCAAGTTCGATTAAGTGTTTTCCCGCTAAGTATCCTCCCTTTATATTATCTGAACTCACAAACCCACACTGGGAAGATACTATAGGTATATCTATAAAAACGGTAGGAATTCCTAATCTTAGGAGTTTCTCTATCTCAGGGTCTGTTTCTCTTAGACCTAAGACAACGATACCCTCCACCTTACGCCTTTGGGTTATTTCGATAATTGACTCTCTCCTATCAGTAGGAAAACATGCAACCATAAGGTCAAACTCTGTCTCCCCGAGAAAACATTTTAATCCTGAGAAGACCTCAAAGACAAACTGATCAAATACATTAGCCCTTTTGGCAGGAGAGACATAGGCAAATCCAATGAGGAGAGAACGCTGCCTTCTTAACCCATGGGCACCTACATCTAATTGGTATCCTAGATTTCTGGCAGCTTCTATAACCTTTAATCTAGTCTCTTCACTAATATCTGAATAATTATTCAAGGCATGGGAGACAGTACTTATAGACACTCCTAGCGTCCTTGATATATCTTTTAATGTAGCTGGTTTTATCTTATTCGTTCTCATTATAGAAGTCCTATCATTACTACATCGATATAGTATCATATAAAATAAGAGATGTCAATCCTCTATAATTTTTCTCTATTCTATGATATAGTATCTTCATAAAATTGTGATAGGGATGGTGATAGAATTATGAAGAATGTGTATTTTTTATTTAAGGTCTTATTATTATTTAATTTTATGGTAGTCCAAATTATTCCTAAAAGTGCTATAGCTAATGATATGAGTACCCTCGTTTCTGGTAATAATACTTTTGCCATAGAAATATATAGAAGATTGGTTAGTGAAAAAGGGAATATCTTCCTTTCTCCTTATAGTATCTCTTCTGCCCTTAGTATGACATATGCAGGGGCAAGGGGAGAAACAGCTAAGCAGATGGCTAGAGTTTTACATTTTACACTTCCTCAAGGGAAATTGTATCAAGCCTTCTATGATTTAGCAAAACTATTACAGTCTAATACTAAGGATTACCAGGTGTCTATAGCCAATGCCTTATGGGGGCAAAAGAATTATAAATTTTTACAAGAATTCCTAGCTATAACAAACAAATACTATGATGCTGGGTTCAAAGAGGTAGATTTCATAGATGAAACTGCTCGTGAAGAGACTAGACAGATGATAAATAAATGGGTAGAGGATAAGACTAACGGCAAGATAAAGAATCTCTTAGGTCCAAGAGACCTAAATGAACTTACCCGTCTTGTCTTAACTAATGCAATATACTTTAAAGGAAAGTGGGAATTGCAGTTTGATCCTAAAAACACTAAGGATATGCCTTTCTATATTTCTGAAAAGGTTAAAGTAGATATACCTATGATGTACCAAAAGTCAAAGTTTAACTATGCAGAGGATGAAGACGTTCAGGTCTTAGAGATGCCTTATACTGGAAAAGACCTATCTATGGTCATTATTCTTCCTAAACCTGATGTTCCACTTTCTAAGGTGGAGAGAAGCCTTACAACAAAGAAATTAAAGAATTGGTTATCAACACTTTCAGAAAGAGAAATTGAGGTCTATATACCGAGGTTCAAAATAGAGAAAAGATTTGTACTTAATGATCCACTACAGAAGATGGGTATGGTTGATGCCTTCGATATGATGAAGGCAGACTTTTCAGGGATGACTCCAAAACCAGATTTACATATATCTAGTGTTATCCATCAAGCCTTCGTAGAGGTAAATGAAGAGGGAACAGAGGCGGCTGCTGCCACTGCGGTTATAATGGGTACTAAAGCTGTTATTATGCCTACTATATTCCGTGCCGATAGACCATTTATCTTTTTCATAAGAGACCTACGCTCTGGTAGTATACTATTCATAGGTAGGCTAGTAGAACCAGGTAAATAGATTAAAATATATAAGTACTTTAGAAATTTATGAACCCTAAAATCGTATACCTTATACCGTATTTTGGCATTGCCGGAACAGAAATCCATATACTAGAGCTCTCTAAATACCTTAGAGATTACTATCATATATTAGTAGTAGCTCCATATGGAAAAGGTTTTACGCTACTAGAAGAGAATAGTATACCCTATAGAGAGATTATACCGCTTACACTTATAAATGTAGGAGAGTACAAAAAAAGGCTTAGAAAGATAATAGAAGAGTTCAAACCAGATATAATTCATATACATGGTGCTCATGAATTGGTCTATATCTCTAGGAGTATTACACCTCACACCCTGATAGTATTTACCTGTCATGGATATAATACGTCCTTCCCTACTATCGACTATAAAATATCTGCCTTTATAAATAAAAGATGGGCAGACAAAGTCATAGCAGTAGCTAACTATGAAAGAGAAAATCTAATTAAGGCTGGACTACCATCAGATAAAGTTGTACTTATCCATAATGGGGTATCAGAGACTTCAAATAAAGAGGAACTTCCTGTACAAGTAGAAGGGTTTATTATAGGGACAGCATCCCGCCTTGTAAAATCTAAAGGGATAAATTATCTTATAGAAGCCTTTAGTTACCTTTACGATAAGTATAGGGACTTAAATCTTGTAATAATAGGGGATGGGGAGGAAAGGGGAAATTTAGAGAGACTAGCTAGAAAACTAAATGTAAAGGATAAGGTCTTCTTTCTAGGAACTCTTCCCAATGCCAGGTTTTATTTTAAGAATTTTCATATCTTTGTCATTCCATCTCTTTCTGAACCATTTGGTCTTACCATCCTAGAGGCTATATCTCAGAAGGTCCCTGTTATAGCAACAGATGTTGGTGGAATTCCTGAGATTATTGAAGATAGTAAAACTGGGCTTCTCGTCCCTCCTAAGGACCCTACAGCTCTTGCTCAAGCCATAGAAAAACTTATTAATAATCAGAAACTAAGAATCTCTTTAGGAGAAGAGGGTTATAAAAAGTACAGAGAAGAATTTACATTAGAGAAAATGTGCATAAAGACTAAGAGGATTTATGAAATTCCTTAAGAAAGAAAATGGTTTTTAGGAGCCAAGTAACAATCCTGTTTATTAGTAATGGTTATGAAGAAGATATAGTAGGTTCAAGGCTTGCCACTTGGTTTCTAAAGAATTCTTCCATTCCCATAGAGGTTTTTGCTTTTCCTATAGTAGGAGAGGGTAATGCCTATAAAGAGGCTAATATTACTACAGTAGGGGTTCAAAAGGAGTTACCCAGTGGAGGACTCTCCTATCTGAGTTTTTCAAGTATAATAGAGGACTTAAAGTCAGGTTTAATAAGCCTTTTATTGAAACAGTTAAGTTTTCTCTTTCATAATAGAAATAGATTTGATCTTATAATAGGTATTGGAGATAGGGTAAGTCTAGAGATAAATGGTTTTATTCTAAAGAAGCCTATGTTTTGGATTGCAATTGCAGATTCAGTTCGATATCTGCCAAAAGGGAAGGAAATGGGGACTAATAGGATGAGACGTTTTATGCGCGATTACTGTCTTTATGTATTTCCTAGAGATCAAGAAAGCGAGGAATCGCTGAAAAGGTTTGGAATAAATGCGAGATATGTAGGGAATCCAGTAATGGATGATGTGGTTCTAGATGAATCTCAGGCTCGAGATTTCGATAGATTCTTATCTAAGCTGGGACAAGACAAGAATCTTCCTTTAGTTCTTTTCTTGCCAGGAAGCCGAGAAGATGCCTATCATAAAATTATTAAGCAGATAGAAATTATTAATGCTTTATACGCTTTGAAATCTAATATAAGAGTAATAGTAGCCATATCTAGCCGATTAGACCTAAAAAGGATTACAGAGAATCTTAGAGAGACTGGTATCTATATGAAATCTGTCAATATTAATAATATAGATATCCCTTTAATAGAGTTTCAGAAGAACTTTACAGTGCCTCTACTAAGAGAATTTTATGTACCGCTAATCCATCAGGCAAGCATAGTAGTAGGACAGGCTGGAACAGCAATAGAACATGCTGCAGGACTAGGTAAGCCTATAGTGACATTTAAAGGAAGTAGTATTCAGAGTACTCCAAGATTTCTTCAGGGGCAAAAACAACTTCTTGGAGATGCTATATCTATAGTTGACTCAGACCCATCTAAAATAGCCTTGGAGGTTATTTCTATTTTAAATGACAAAGATAGGTACCAAAGAATGTCTAAAGAGGGAAGAGAAAAGATGGGACCTATGGAGGGTACAGAAAAGATTGGTGGATATATATCTATGGTTATAGGTAATAAGCTATAGAGTTTTCCCTTTCTGATTATGGTAGTTTATTCCCTACGGAACGGTACAGTTCATACCATTCCTCTCTAGTTAATTCGATATCCGAGGCTTTGCATATTTCTTTTACTCTAGATGGATTAGTTGTGCCAACTATTGGTTGTATCTTTGCCGGATGCCTTAGTATCCAGGCTATAGGGATAGCAATGCTTGGGACCTTTTTTTCTTTGGCAATCTCGTCAATCTTACTGTTAAGTTCTTTAAACTTACTACTTCCCATAAATGTTCCTTCAAAAAATCCATACTGGAATGGTGACCAAGCCTGTATAGTAATATTCTTTATCCTACAGTACTCTAAAACACTACCATCTCTATTTATTGCCTGATCAACCTTCATATTCACATTAAATCCGAAATCAATCATACCAGTATGTGCAATACTAAACTGCAACTGGTTCACGATAATTCGCTGATTTAGATACTTACTAAGTAATTCAATCTGCATAGGGTGGAAATTACTTACCCCGAAGTTTCTAACCTTTCCACTGGTATGAAGTATCGAGAAGGCTTCAGCAATCTCCTCTGGTTCCATCAACGTATCAGGACGATGTAAAAGTAGGATATCTATATAGTCAGTCTTAAGTCTTCTTAAACTTCCATCTACAGACTCTAGTATATGCTCTTTAGAAAAGTCATAATAGCCTTTCCTAATACCACATTTAGTCTGAATAATAATCTTTTCTCTAATACTTGGGCCCATCTCTATAGCTTCGGCAAATACTTCTTCAGATTTACCACCACCATATATATCGGCATGGTCAAAAAAGTTTATTCCCTCTTCTAAGGCTGTATTTATAAGTTCTTTTACCTCTTTTATTGGCTTATCAGCGATCCTCATACATCCTAATGAGATCTCTGAAGCCTTCATCTTTTCTCCACCGATATCGATATATCTCATTTATATCACTTCCTTTCTATTTAGATATTTTTTGCAGTTTCTTTAATCTTTCTAGGACCTCTTCCGCATGTCCCTTTGGTTTTACATCTTCAAATATATAAGCTATATAGCCCTCTGGATTAATAATAAAGGTGGAACGAATTATTCCTTCGTATTCTTTACCATACATCTTTTTCTTACCCCAGGCACCATAAGCTTTTATGACAGAAGTTTCTTCATCACTCAAGAGTTCTATAGCAAGAGAATGCTTTCTAGCAAAATTCTGATGCGACTTTACTGAGTCCTTACTTATACCTAACACTACTGCATTTAGTTCTTCAAAGTCTTTCAGAAGGTTTGTAAATCCTATAGCTTCAAGGGTGCATCCAGAAGTATTATCCTTTGGATAAAAGTACAAGATAACCCATTTCCCAAAGAAATCCTTTAAGTTTACTTTAACTCCCTCTTTATTCGGTAAAGAAAAATCAACTGCTTTCTCGTCAACCTTAATCACATCACACCCTCCTAAGGTCTTTTTTCTATTATAACATAACTTTTGCAGCTAAGAAGATATCTCTCAGGAAAGGAAAGAATATAAGGTAATCTAAAAGAAGGTTACGTCGTCTTCATTCTTAGAATTAACTGAGCCCTTATTCTCTCCTAATACTACACCTCTAGCAATCTCTCTTTCCTCAGCCATAGTTGAATATTTATCCAGTTCTTCTATCAATTCTTTCTTTACACCTAAACTTAGGAGATCATCCCTTAACCCCTTAAGCAATTCTATATCCTTCAATGAATTAGCCATATCCTCGAGCATCTTAACCATATCTGGCCTGTAATCATTTTACCCACCCCCTTTCCAAAGACCGTTTGAAACATTCTAATACGATGGGTAATCCTAGATAACTTAATTCCTGCTCCGCA
>JBMFOH010000051.1:0-6621 GCA_049969715.1 bacterium
CCTATACGCACAGTTAGTGCAATATTTAATCCTCCTAGCTGGAGGGGGAAGAGGATTCTGAATGATAGTTTCAATATTATTTATCGCTTCATTTATCTCTTTCTTCTTCTCATCATCTAGTTCTACTGGAATTCTCTTCCTTTCTTTAGGGATAAAAACCTCTCCCTTTGCCTTAATGCCAAGCTCTTCTAAAATCATTAGATAATAAGAAAGCTGCATTAGACCAGATTTTTCTGACCTACTAGACTTCTTTATCTCTCCAATCACTAAAGCCTCATTATCCTTTTTAATGAGATCTATCTTTATATCACCTATAAGATAGCCCTTTCTTTCCCGGTTATAAGAACTTTCCTCTACAAAACGACCCACCTCTAAAAAAGTATTGTCCTGATCTGGTACTAACTCATATGCCATAAGCCATAGTTCTCTCTCACATACAAAATAACTAGCTATAAGTGTTCCATTTATATGGTGCATATAAACCCTCTAGAAGACTACTGCCTCCAAATGAACCCCACTTTTAATTCCTGTCTCTATATCATAAAAACTTTTTACCCTATTAAATGGGATGTACCCTAGATTCTTCTCTAGAAGTAGCTCAAAGATTCCTGTATCTCCTTTTCTAACTCTAACATTTACTATATAACTATCTAAGTCCGTTTTAATCTCTAGAAGCTTTACTTTTTTCTCCCATCTTTCAAGAGAGTTATCGTTTATGATACTCATAAACTTCTGCCAAATCCTTTTTGCCTCTTCGTCTAACTCTACAAACACAGGATAGATTAATCCTTCTTCCTTAATGAGTTTAAAGTCCTTCACTGATATTTCATTTTCATCATAAAATCTTAAAGACATTAATGCCTTATATATCTCTTTAGAATCTTGAAAAGATTCTCTATTCCTTAATTTTTTAAAGTAGATGTTTATTAAGTCTATAAATTCTACTTCTCTTATCTTCTCTATCTCTCTTAAAATCTCTCTCGCCAAAGATGGAGATACTTTCTTATAGACATAGGTAGCATAATCTCTACCTCTTTCGTCAACTAGATAGAAAACCCATACAGTACCACTATTTTCCCTAAAGTTCCTATTACATCTCCCCGATACCTGGATTATAGAGTCTAGTGGACCTATATCTCTTATCACTACATCAAAATCTATATCTACTCCAGCCTCAACAACCTGAGTAGATACCAATATTGGTTTATAGCCTTCTTTCAAAAGTGATTTTATTTCCTGTATTCTTTTTAATCTTTCTTTAGAAATTATATTGGCAGATAGATAGTAGAGCGTAGTCCTTTCTCCTAAAGTAAGTTTAAGTTTATTGTAAAACTCTATAGATGATTTAATCGTATTAAAGACTATAAGATAAGACCTATTACTCTCATAGTTATTCTTGAACCAAGAAAAGAGATCTTCTAGAGTCTTCTCCTCCACAACTTGAGAGTTCAATTCGAGTCTATCCATTTCTTTAAAGTAATTTTCACTACCATCAAGGAGTTCTAAAGATTTATCCTGATCAAAGATTAAAGGTTTGGTTGCTGTCATAAGGATTATGTAACATCCAAGATATTCTGTCATAAGCTTTAATATGTTATTTACCAACGACCAATACTCCACTGGTATGTTTTGTACCTCATCTAGGATTATTATGCTCCTAGCTATATTGTGATACTTTTTAAGAAAGCTGTTTTTAAAAGCTATGGTAGAGTGGAGAAGCTGAACAAATGTAGTTACTATAACTTCAGATTCCCAGGATTCAAGAAGAGCAAGAGAGGTTTCGGTGTCTTTTACTTCGTCATACGCCTCATATTCTACTTTAGCCGAGTGATGATGACCAATTAAGTAAGCAGAGCTATTTCCTGCAAATTCTTTTATATTAGAAAGGACATCCTTTAAGACCTCGTAATTTTGGTTTATTATAGATATGAAGGGAAGTGAATATATGAGCCTAGGGGTATAGCCTAGTTTATCTTCTATCTTTTTCCTGAGTTTTAATGCAAAGGAGAAACCTGTTAGAGTCTTGCCAGAACCTGTAGGTGAGGTAAAGGTAAATATCCTGTTCCTCTCTATATCTATGGTATCAATCTTCTGGACCACCCTATTAAATATCTCTTCCCTTATAAGGTTTATCCTATCAGTTCTATCTGTAAGGTTCCTCTTATAAATTTCTACAATATCAGAAGGGATTACTCTTCTCTCTATGTCTTTTACTTTTCCTGCAGACTTCTTATCAGCATCTATAAGTGCGGAGAATAGACTGAGTGTAAGTATAGAGCCTTTAGCTTTAATATCAGAATTAGCCTTTTTCTCAAATCTATATTCTATCTCTAAAAGTCTCTCTATCAAATTATTGAAATCCCTTTCGAATCCATCAATTCTAAATAAATCCAATTCTTCCAATTCCCTATCAATTTCTTCTTCATTTGTCTTTATATTGTCTATCTGTTTCTTCAAAATATCTATGTAATCTTCGTCATTAAGATGATCCTCCAGGAGAGATAGGGAAGTCAGATCTAAGTGATGGTGATAGACCACAAAGAATGTTATAAGAGGGAGGAAAAGCTTGATTTCCTCACTTATATTATCTAGCTTAACTCTTTCCATAACAAATGCGGAATAGAGGGAAGAGATGAAGGCATGGTTTGATAATCTTCCATAGTCACCTCTTCCCAAAAGCCTATCCTGAAAGTAAGTCATATATTTACCAAAATCATGCGTCAGTCCTATATAGTAGGCGACATCAGAAATATTTTCTTCCGAATCAAAAAAGAAATATTTCTTAGCTCTATATGCTACTTCTTTAAGATGGTCTCTTAGAAGGATAGATCTCTCTTCAATTACCATATTATCCTTCATCTCCACGTGAGAAAAGAACATCTTCAACCCTCCATAAATAAGATTTTCTCTCCATTTATTAGGTAGTAAATTCCTTCTCCTCTAATCCTTATCCTTTTCCCCTTTATCTCCCCTATAAATTCTCTCGGAGAATCGTCTATTATTCTGCCTTTCCCAAAAGAGTACGGCATCTTCTCCTTTACATATATGGCCCCAATATAAGGTTCTAAAGAGATGCTTTTATCTTCTATGAGATTTAAGTTTAATATAGAGTCTATCTCCATAGGGTCTTTAAATCCTACCTCTTGCGCCTCGAAGATACCTAAAGGCTCGATCTCTCCTATAAACTCACTTATACCTAGATAGGGTGGAAATTCTAGATCTTCATAGAGAACAGTTTCTACCACCTTTTCAAAGAGGTCTTTATCACTATGAGCAAAGTAGATCCTGTATTTTATACTAGAGTTCCAGTCTTCTGGTATTACAATTTCTAGGGGTATCTGGGTATGCTGTCTACTACTTAAGTTGACTTGACTTATATTCTCAGCCCATACATAGTTTACAACCTGTAATATCTTTCTTAATGGAGATTTTATCGAAATACCAATATTAGAGCATTTCGGAGAGAAGATCTCATAATATGAGTCCCTTTCAAAACCTGATATCCCCGCTATTAGACCTGTTATGGTAGTCCTAGGTGGAAAGAAATACGATAAAGAGGAGGAATTTGTATAGTATTTTCTATAATGAGCCATCTTGCCTATAAGATCAAAGACAAGAACCCTCATAATTAATCACCAGAACTCTGACTCAACATTATGATACTTACATCGCTTAGCTTGTTACTAACCTGCGAACTTAAGTTTCCCCCGTTTATTCTAAGCTCTGGATCTTCATAAAGGTATATCTTCTCTATCTTCTCTCTATTGGTAGAGAGAAATACCAATAGATCTGACATATCCAATTCGTAATCAGATATATCCCTTAAGCCTTCTACTTTATCAAGTTTAATCTTACCTCTAAAGTCTCCTAAAAAGATCCCTTTATTTTTATACTCTACTCTTAGATATAATCTGGGTTTCTGACCAACTTTACTCCTAGTAGAAGCCATTTGAGAAATAGCATTGACCATTGCAGAGTCTAACAAAAGGATGTCTTCTTCAGTAAGTCTAGTATATTCTGCCCTGTATCCACTAACTATACCATAGAAGGCAATGAGAGAATAATAAAGCCTCCAATCCTTGCCGAAAGTACCATATTCACCTCTACCCCTTTCGGTTCTACCTGCAAATACAGATGTTATAGAGTTCGATGTTACTAGTTCTACTTTATTTAGGGAATAGCCCCAGGTAAACTGTACCGGTCCAGTAAATGTAGAGCTAGCACCTTTCTCACCCTCCTGTGCCTTTATAGGCATAGTCGCTCCAAAGAGTCTTACATCGATAAGTCTTGAAAGTACAACATCTATATCCTCTCTAGTTAAAGATGAAAGTTTTTCTTTATTTAGAAGACGCCTTATTCTTTCTGTTGCATCTACTGTCTCTCCCTCCATCTTAGTTACAAAAATTTCATATCCTTTACTATCTAGATAATCCCTGATGTATCTTTTAAGCCTTATATCGCTTACTAGATTTACTTCTTTATCATAGTCCATCCTAGGTTTATTCTCATCATCCGGGTCACCGTTTGGATTTGTTAACTTAGCATCATATAGAAATAGTATTTCAGAATTTTTTGAATAATAGTTACTCATTACTCTTTTCCTCCTTTCTAATATTCCTTATCCTCCTATAGGTATTGTAGGCATAGCCAGACATTATGTAATAGACATTCTCGGCATCTGAAAGACTCCAGTTTCTTATATGTTTATCCATAAGCTCTTTCATAATAGAATATACCTTTTCGTTATAACCTCTTATTCTATACTGATCTAGCTTTTCAAATACTTCATTCGATAGGTTTATAAGATTTTTTGCACTTATACCGTTAAAGTTTATCTTGTTTAATATTGGTTTTTTGGCATTAAAATCTGTACCTTTTATCTGCTCATTCCCAATCTCACCTATAAGATAACCAAGTAAGAACAGAGCAGACCCCTCCTCACTATATTCCATCTTTACCATATAGTACTCTATATCCTTATCGAGTATTCCCTCAAATGATTCGTTCATACTTTCACCTCCTGTAAGCATCCCTAATCTTTCAAATAACTTCAAAAGAAGATTTGTCTTTAAGATTGCAAAGACCATTGAGAGTTCAACATTACTCTGTGGTGGTCTTATGTTATACTGGGCAAACTTTTCGAATCTATAGACACCAAAGAGAGCTACAAAACTATCTATTAGATTCTTTCTATCCACTCTATGGGCAAGAAAGATATCCTCATAGAGATCTAAAATCCTCTTATACTCAGAACCCTTACCCCTCCTTATTGGTATAAGATAATAAATATTATCAAGACCTATAAACCATCTTCTATCTTCACCAAATACATCATCACCTAACTTTTGAGTATCTCTAATTGCCTCACGTATGTATTCTACCTTTCTTAATGGGACATCCTTTATCAATTCTCTAATCTTAAAAACCTCTTTATTCTTCTTATTCTTTTCATAAAAGAGCAGGTCAACAAATGAGTAATCTATAAGTCTCTTATACTTCCTATATCTTTCTAATTCTTTTTCAATCCTCTTCTCAAAACTTAGGAAATTATCAATAGTAAATGTAGAAATGGTAAGGTCCTTAGAATATTCAGTCCATCCCTCTATAAGCTTTTCCCCTATAGGATTGAAGAATAAACCAGGGATAATCCAGAGATCGTTTCCTCCTAACTCTCCAGAGAGGCTGTTCTCTATATATTTAACTCCAAGGACAACATCCCTGTAACAGTCTCTACAAAGTGTAAAGTTTTTGGAAAAACCCTTTTTAAAACTTTTACCTTCTAGCTCCGAAGAAAAAGTTACTAGTTTTGTTATATAAAACTTAACTGGAAACCTTGCTGTGTTATATGTAACAGTATCTCTCTGTCCACAGATATGGCATATACCATCGAATCCATCCTTAAAACTTTCCTCTATAATCTTTTCTTCTATATATTCCCTGTAATCTGGTAATAAGGATGGTGGTTTTCCGTCAAAGGTAATAGAGAATAGTGCTATATCTTTTTTATCAAAACCTAGATATTTTTTAATGATATCAAAGAATGTCTTCTCATATAGAGTTTTTAGGCTCTTTACAAAGTCTTTGTAACTATCACATTCATTTTTCTCCTTGGGTAATGTAAATTCCGGATTAGTCTTTAGAAAGTTTATCTTCCTAAGATCTAAGATATAAACATCCCTATCCCTAACTCTTAGGGTGATAAAAAAGTTATTTAGTATCCTTTTTAATATCTCCTTTAATTCACACTCCCTAAGTTCGTTATATAGGTTCACAAGAGAGTCACTTAATAGATACTTTAATCCATCTGTAGTCAACCTATCCTGGGGCAGATTACCTTTAGCATTCCCTATCCATAGATACTCATCTAAACGTTTATTATCTAAGACCTTAGGTTCCAGCTCAATTATATCTTCTATAGTATTAAAGTTTATCACTAAGATATATAGAGGATTCTCTTTATTATCTTCAATATCTATAGAGTCATACTCGACTAGACCTGACACAAAATCTCTATCTCCGCTACTTACAGATCTACCTATTCTTCTTACCGCTTCAAGCATCTCTTTCACCTCCTTTCCAAACTTCCCACATTCCAAAACCTTCAGAATTTTTACTTCCTAG
>JBMFOH010000052.1:0-6433 GCA_049969715.1 bacterium
GAAGGGATTTGCAAATCCCCTTATGAATATCCAGTAGACTCCTAAAATTCCCAGGCTTATCAGGACAAATGCCTTCACCACAGCTCCTATATTTGGTATCCATTTTGACTTCCCCAGTTCCAAGATGCCAGCAGCCACAGTGAGCCACGTCATCACTACTGCTATTATTGTCTGGCTCCATATATCCAGATTTGGTGCAAAAACCTTGGATAGAGTTCCGCTGAAGAGGATATAAACGGATGGCATCCATAGGGCTACATTCACCCAGTAGAGCCATGAGGTCATCACAGCCAGCTTTTCCCCAAATGCCTCCTTGACCCAAACATAAATCCCTCCCTCACTTGGCCATGCTGAGCCAAGCTCTGCTGTAATCAATCCATATGGGATGAAGAACAGAAAGAGGGAATGTTGGGGTGAACATAGGGATAGCAGCTCCAGTTGGCTGGTTCCCATTCTGTGGAAGGAGGCTTTCAGGCCTAGGAAGCCACCATCCGCAGATCGATGTGATAGACTTCTTCACGGACAGAAAAGTGGGGATAATAAGGTGGTTCTGAGCTGAAAGTATATTTAAAGACATCAAAAGTGCTCTGGGTGAAGACGGAGAATTGATAACGAGGCTCGTTATGAAGTTTCGGCAGGAGAAGTGAATTTTCTAATATTGACTTTTTCAAAAATTTGAGCTAAGGTTGCCTCTGAGTAGGGCTTACAGAGCAATAAGGAAAAAGATAAAGAAAGATACATAAATATAGCGTCCGTAAAAGACAGATATAGAAGAATATAACAATTATTACATGCCTAAATATACTTGCTTTACCCGTGGGTCGTCCAGTAAGTCTTTGCTAGAACCATTTATCACAGTACTGCCGTTCTCCATTACATATGCTCTGTCTGAAGATAGCAGGGCCATATATGCATTTTGTTCTGCTATTAATATAGCTAGACCTTTTTGCTTATTTATCTCCTTGATAGCATCAAAGATCCGCTCCACTAATTTCGGAGCTAAGCCTACCGATGGCTCATCTAAGAGCAATAACTTCGGATTTGCTATGAGGCCTTTTGCTATAGCAAGCATCTGTTGTTCTCCACCGCTTAGAGTTCCAGCGAGTTGGTCTTTTCTCTCTTTAAGAATTGGAAAGAGATTAAATACAAGTTCTAGGTCTGATCTTACGTTATCTATATCTCTTCTAAGGAAAGCACCCATCTCAAGATTCTCCATTACACTCATCTGAGGAAAAAGACCTCTACCCTCAGGAACGTGAGCTATCCCCATTTCTGCTATCTTATAAGGAGGCATTCCATCTATTCTTCTTCCATTGAATATTATATGACCAGAGGATATATTCACAACACCAGAAATTGCCCTAAGCGTAGTAGTTTTACCAGCGCCATTAGGGCCTATCAGAGCAACTATTTCCCCATTTTTCACGCTCAAATTCACTCTGTTTAAAGCAAGAGCCTTACCATAGTATACAGATATATCACCCACTTCCAACAGCATATTTCTCACCTAGATATGCCTCTATAACTTTAGGATTTGATTTTATCTCTTCTGGAGTTCCCTCCGCTAGAATTTCACCAAAATTTAAAACTAAGATTCTACGGCATAGATTCATAATAGCTCTCATGTTATGCTCTATAATTATTACTGTAATTCCACTCTTGTGAACTTCTCTTATCAGATCCACTATTTCATCTATTTCTTTAGGAGTCAAGCCCCCCACAGGCTCATCTAAGAGTAGTATATCTGGGTTTATAGCTAAGGCCCTAGCTATCTCGAGTTTTTTCTTCTCTCCGTGAGAAAGAACTTCTGCCAGCAATTCCTCCTTATTAAGTAATCCAACAATTTTTAGCTTCTCTCTAGCTTCTTTTATTATCTCGTTCCTATTTCCTCCTAGCATACCAAACCTTGCATAGATAGGCACTAAGACGTTTTCCAGTACTGTCATCCCAAGAAAAGGTCTTACAAGCTGAAATGTCCTCACGAGACCCTTCCTTGCTAACTTATGTGGTGGTACTCCCGTTATATCTTCTCCATAAAGTAATATCCTACCTCTATCTGGTCTATAAAATCCTGTTATCAAATTATATAAAGTAGTTTTACCAGCGCCATTAGGGCCTATAATGCCAAGTAATTCGCCTTTCCTGACGCTGAAACTGACACCTTTTACAGCAATCATGCCTCCAAAGCTTTTCCATAGATCTATCACTTCTAGTATGCTCATCTAAATCCCCTTTTAGATTTCTTTACATAAACTTCTAAGTAACGCATAACTGTGCCGGCTATGCCTCCTGGCATGAACCTAACAGCAAAGACTATAAGGCTTCCATAAACCAATAGTCTATACTCTACTAGAAATCTAAATGTCTCGGATGCTGTGGTGAGCAAGAAAGCTCCGATGGCAGGTCCTATTATAGTTCCAAAACCACCAATTAGGGTCATAGAGAGTATGACAATAGATTCGTCTAGCGCGGATAGATCTGGACTTATATATCGGATGTAGTGCGCCCTGATTCCTCCGGCTAGACCAGCAAAGAAAGTGGCCACCATAAAAGCTAGCAACCTGTAAAGTGCAACATTTACCCCTATAGCTCTAGCGGCATCTTCGTCTTCTCTTATAGCTACCAGAATTATACCGAATCTAGATCTTGTTAATAATCGTAAAAAGAATATAGATAGTAATGTTAAAATTAGAGTAAAGTAGTAATATATAATCCTGTTAGTAAAATCTAAAATTCCGAATCCTGGCAGAGGTGGTATCCCAGGTATACCCAAAGGACCTCTAGTTAACCAATCCAAGTTCATTAGCAACATGTAAATTATTACTCCAAAACCCAAGGTGGATATAGCAAGATATGGACCTCTGAGTCTAAGACATGGTATTCCTAGAACTAAGCCTGCGGCCATTGCAAAAATACCTCCTAGAAGTAGCCCCAACCAAGGGGACAATCTCCAGCTCATGGAGAGAAGTGTGGTGGTATATGCACCTATGGCATAAAAGGCGGCATGTCCTAGGCTCAAGGCACCTGTATACCCTACCAGTACATCTAGACTTGATGCTAATATAACATATATAAGAGAGAGTATTATTATGTGTAACATATAGTCATTTCCCAGTAAAGGAACTAAGGCAAATACTATTCCTATAATAAGATAATATAATAATTTCTCCTTCAGAATCCTATTAAGCATATACTGCTCACCCCTTTCCGAATAGTCCTTTAGGCTTAAGCCAAAGCACTAATATCATCATTACGAACCCAATGGTCTCTCTGTACTGGGTCCCCAAGAATAAGCCACCTAAATTCTCCATGATACCTAGGAGAAATCCAGCATATATGCTTCCAACTATATTGCCCAGACCTCCTAGTATAACCACCACAAAGGCTTTTACCACGATGTCAAGCCCCATTCTTGGATATAAATTGAATACAGGGCTCAAAATTCCGCCAGCAAGAGCGGCCAAGAAGAGAGATACAAATATTGTTATGTTATAAATTTTATAGATGTTTATTCCTGTCAACATAGCAGCTGTTGGATTTTGGGATACCGCCCTTATGGCTTTACCTATTTTTGTCTTTTTCAGAAATAAATAAAAAGCTCCTAGAGAAATGCATGCTACTACAAGAGCTATTAATCTCTGAAAACCAAATTTTATAAATCCTATAGAAAGATTTATGTCACTAAGTACAGTGGGAACTCGGAGTGGTATAGGACCCCATATGATCAATGCCAAATCCACAAAGAATATTGAAAGACCTACAGTAAGCAGAATAAAATTAAGATCTTGAAAGTAGATAACAGACGCTCTTCTAGCCTTACCCACAGCTTCATACAATGGCTTTATTATACTTATATTTATTAAGATCCCTAATAGCCCGACAGCCATTGCTGCTAATGGCGCTGTTAGATAAGGGTCCAGTCCACTTGCTATAGATATTATATAAGTTATGTAGGCGCCTAACATATAAAACTCGCCATG
Organism: bacterium; assembly: GCA_049969715.1. GTDB lineage: Bacteria > DUMJ01 > DUMJ01 > DUMJ01 > DUMJ01 > JBMFOH01. The sequence continues at coordinate 3,981 of JBMFOH010000052.1, forward strand.
AGCAAAATTACTGAACCTCATAACTCCAAATATCATTGATAGACCGGCTCCGATCATGGCATAGATTCCGCCTGCCATTATACCATAGATAACCTGCTCAACGATCTCAGAAATAACCAAGAGCATATCACCCCCTTAAGCTGGATTAAAAAAGAGAAGAGTTGGGTCTTCGCGTATGCACCCCCTATCCTTTCTTTAATGCTTCAAGCGGTATGTAATCCCCTTGCTTATCTTCGGGAGGATAAAGAATTACTCTCCCTAGACCGTTGACTCCATCCTGTACACGCTGAACTTGGACTACTAGTACTTTGGTCTGAGCCTGTCCTTTGTCGTCAAAAAATATCCTTCCTTGAACTCCCTCAAAATCAAGAGTCCTCATGGCGTCTGCTACGGCATCTACATCTAGCTTTCCTGCTTTCTCTATAGCATATTTTATAGCATATACTGCATCATATGCTCCAGCAGCATACATCGCCGGAGATCTGCCCCATCTCTTTTTGAACGCGTCCACAAAAGCCACTACTTTAGGTCTCTTACTTGTTGCTTCAAAATAACTGAGGTGAACGAGACCTAAAGCGTTCTCTCCTGCTAATTTTAGAAACTCGTCCATGGCTACTCCACCCAGCATAACAAACTGTTTATTGAGACCTATTTCTTTGGCTTGTTTCAATATGTTGGCAGCATCGTTAGTATTAGCTATAGTAAATATAACATCCGGATCGGCTGCTTTTATCTTTGATAATTGTGAGTAGAAGTCGACAGATCCTATGTTGAAGTACTCCTCAGCTAGTTTCTTTACCCCTCTCGACTCCATATAAGAGCTCCATATTTGGCCACCTTCTCTCCCGTAGTCAGAATTTTCTAGAAGGACTGCAAATGTCTTGGGTTTAAGATTGTTATAAACCCATTCAGCATTCTGGGTAGTCTGCATTCTCTGATTAGCGCACACTCTGAACGTATATTTATAGCCCGCGTCTGTTATTTTGGTGGCAACAGCAACCGGTACAACTAACAGCCTCTTGTTCTCCATAATAGTTGGTTGCATGGCAAGCGTAACTGTTGAACTGTAAGAACCCACTATTGCGAACACATTATCTTGGGTAATGAGTTTTTGTGCCGCCAAAGTACCTTTATCAGGCTTTCCCTCATCATCCTCTATTATAAGTTGTATCTTATAGATGGTATTTCCTACTTTTATACCTCCTTGAGAGTTTATTTCCTCAGCGGCCAATTCTGCTCCTTGTTTTAGGTCATTACCTCCATAGGATAGAGCACCTGTAAGAGGTGTTATTACCCCTATTTTTAGCACCTTCTCTTCGGTAACGGGCCGAGAGTAAATGTAGAATGCAACAAAAATGGCTATGATGACTGCTATTATTAGAATTGTTGCACTAAGAGTAAGCTTGGATATACCATGTCTTTTAGGAAGACCCCTTCTAGCTGAAAGATGGATTTTCACCTTTTTATCAGCCATCAGGTACCCCCCTAGATAGTTGGGGGGCTTATATAAAAACTTTTCCAATGAGAATCTTAACAATCTGAAAAAAAGTCAATAATAGCACAGAATTCTTGTTCTAGTTGATTTACAATTAATTATCCTTCTTAATTTTATTTTTATTCCTTACCTCTACAATACCATTATGTTATTAGAGAAAAGCCTTAGAGATAACTAATTTTGAGCAGAAATGAGAGAGTAATCCCTCAGCAAGCCTAGAAAGTTTTTGTAGTAGCATTATCAGAGTTGGAGAAGTGATTAAGGGAGAAAATGATAATATCAGAAAAATTCTATAAAAAACATGAAATACAATTGTTCAGACAATAACTGCCTTTCTTCTAGCAAGATATTTCGATAAAACAGGAAAAGAAACATACAGAGAGAAGGATTGTGCTGAATGAGCTTAGCTTGGGGGATAAGAATGCAAAAAACTTTCTCAGCAACAGATTCATGATAAGAGGCGGTCTCTATATTAAGTGTTTTTGTGACAGATGTATGGCCTCCAGAGTTATAAGGAAAAGCTCGAAAAATAAAAACGGACAACTATCTATCTTAATCAGATATATCGCATGTTGCCATCGTGGAAATTAAGAGTCCTTATGGCTTATGTTACTTTAGGGGCGATCTTTAGACTAATAAATTAGACTAATAAAAAAATGGATAAATTGTATCATTATATCAGAGTAGCTAGTATAGCTGCCTCGCTCCAGAGCCTATTTTCGGCCTGATCGAAAACAAAAGACCACTTACCCTCTATAACATCATCCGTTACCTCCATTGGGATTCCGCTAGGATGAAGAATGTCAATGTAGATTATTCGCTTTACAGGAGGTTTTTTTACATAGTGAAGAGCCTTAAGGATTTCTTTGTCCTCTGCTCCTAAGAGAGTCTCCAAAGATTCTATTAGGAACATTATTTCACCTTTGCTAGATTCAGAGAATTACCGCGGCCATTACAG
>JBMFOH010000053.1:0-5200 GCA_049969715.1 bacterium
AGGTTGTAAATAGAAGTGAGATTACAAGAGGTTTTAGAGTTTCCGAAAATCTACTCTCTAAGGAAAGAGGTGGGATATTTATGCAAGTTAATAAAAAGAAACTCGGAAGTGCTATAGAAGGATACCTTTTTATTTCTCCGTGGTTATTAGGACTAATTATATTTACAGTAGGGCCAGTTGTAGCTTCTTTCTGGTTAAGTATGACAGAATATGACATTATAAATCCTGCTAGATTTATAGGATTTTCAAATTATAGGGTACTTTTCAGAGAAGACCCTTTATTTTGGCAAGCATTGAAAGTAACTATTATATATACCTTAGGCTCTGTTCCGTTACAACTTATATTTGGATTTTTAATTGCTCTTCTAATGAATCAGAAATTAAAGGGAATCTCTGTTTTTAGAACCATATATTATCTGCCCGCTGTAATCTCAGGGGTAGCAGTCTCTGTCTTATGGAGATGGATATTTATGCCTGATGTAGGCATTATTAATATTTTACTAAGTAAAATAGGAATTACAGGTCCAAGGTGGCTAGGAGACCCTAATTGGGTTTTACCAGCCTTGGTAATTATGAGCCTTTGGGGTGTAGGCGGTGGAATGGTAATCTATCTTGCTGGGCTTCAAGGGATTCCGACAGAACTCTATGAGGCAGCAGAGCTAGATGGAGCTGGAAAATGGGCTAAATTTATAGCTGTCACTATTCCTATGATGTCTCCTGTAATATTTTTTAATTTAGTTATGGGAGTCATTGGTTCCTTCCAAACGTTTACCCAAGCTTATATAATGACTCAAGGAGGTCCTCAAAATGCCTCTCTATTCTATATTCTCTATCTTTATCAAAGAGCATTTCAGGAATTAAGGATGGGTTATGCATCCGCACTTGCATGGATTTTGTTTTTAATGATATTAGCTTGTACTATTGTAATTTTTAAGACCTCCGCAGGTTGGGTCTATTATGAAGGGATAAGAAGGGGGTAGTATGGCTACGGAAACTATAAAATCTCCATCATTCTGGGAAAGAAAGAGTGTCAAGGATGTGATCGCAAAGGCAATTTTATATTTGATAGTTCTAGCCGGGGCTTTTGTACTGATGATTCCATTCTTTTGGATGCTTTCTACAGCCTTAAAAGGGCAAGAAGAAGCCTTTTTTATCCCTCCTCAGTGGATTCCAAATCCTTTCCATTGGGAAAACTTTGCTATTGGATGGAACACCTTACCTTTCTGGTTATATCTAAAAAATACAGTCACCATTATAATATTAACTCTAATTGGTCAGATATTTTCTGCTTCTCTAGTTGCCTTTGGATTTTCTAGACTCCAATTTCCAGGAAGAGACACCTTATTTTTTGTAATGCTTTCTACTATGATGATTCCCTATCAGGTAACTATGATTCCAACATATATTTTATTCCGTTATCTAGGCTGGATTGATACATTTAAACCTCTAATAGTACCTGCTTATTTTGGTGGTGGAGCGTTTTTTATATTTTTACTCCGTCAATTTTTCCTTACAATTCCTTTAGAAATGGATGACGCAGCTCGTATCGATGGCTGTAATAACTTTAATATCTATTTAAAAATTATCCTCCCATTAGCCAAACCAGCTCTTGGGACTGTAGCTATATTTTCATTTATGTGGCAATGGAATGATTTTATGGGTCCATTAATATATATAAACTCTATGGATAAAAGAACTGTAGCTCTAGGTTTAGCCGCTTTTCAAGCAGAAACAGCATTTAGATCTAGTGGTTGGAATCTTATCATGGCTGTTGCTTTCTTACTTATGCTACCTTGTATTCTCATATTTTTCTTTGCTCAAAGACAATTTATACAGGGGGTAGTAATCACGGGAGTAAAAGGATAAATCTTATGCATAGGAGGTGATGATTAATAGGGTCGAGATAAATGTTATTTTTACTAAAAAGTATTTATGTTATTAAAATCTATTAGAAAGGGAGTGTGAGTAAAGTGTTACAGAGAAAGATAATATTTGTGAGTGTTATTTTAGTGATTATATCTATCCTTTTAACTTCTTCCCTGTTTGCCAAAGTAACTATAAGGTATATGGGAGGATGGGATGCAAAGACAGACTGGCCTCAAGTACAGGCTGATGTAGCTGAATTTAATAAGTTACATCCGGATATTGAGGTTATAGCTGAAAATTTGCCGGATTATACCCAGAAATATCTTATTCAAATGGCTGCTGGAAATCCGCCTGACGTATTATATTCTTTTAAACCTTGGGCCCATACCTACGCAAGTAAGGGAGCATTTTTAGATATAGAAAAATTCTTAGAAAGAGATAAAAAAGAAATCGATCCCAGTGACTTCTATCCTGGTATGCTTGATGAATGGAGATATAAAGGAGTACTTTATGGGCTTCCCACGTGGACTGCCGCCTCTGGAGTCTATTACAATAAAAATATTTTTGACAAGGCAGGATTAAAATATCCGGACGATACATGGACATGGGATACTTTGGTAGAAAATGGGAAAAAACTTACCATTAAGGACGCTCAAGGTAAAATTACTCAGTATGCATTTACTCCTGATGGGTTCTCATTAGACTGGGGGACAGGTCCAATAATCTGGGTATGGAGTAATGGTGGAGATATATTAAGCCCAGATAAGAAAAAATTCACTCTAGGAGATCCAAAGGCAAAACAAGCATTGGAATATTTTTATGATGTGATATTTAAGCATCAGATATCTGTATCTCCTTCTGCCCACAGTGAGCAGAATTGGTGGATTAGATTCTATAGTGGAACTGTAGCAATGTGGGATTCTCCTTCATGGAATAACACTTATCTTGCTCCTATAGAAAAGTTCGTTTGGGATATTGCTCCAACATTTATGAGTCCATATACCAAAAAACGTGCAGGATTCATACATACTCGTGCTACCTGTATTTCTAAGTTAACCAAGCATCCAGAGGAAGCATGGGAGTTTGTCAAGTTTCTCTCTTCAAAACAGATCCAGAAAGTTTGGGCTGTAAAGAGAGGATACCAACCAACTAGAAAATCTATAGTCCCTATCTGGTTGAAAGAATTTAAGCCAGGAGATAAAGCTAGGAATCTTACAGTCTTCCATAAGGCGATTTATACAGCAAAGTATATTCCACAACTTGATGATGGACAGAAAGATGCCGATTTCTGGAGACTCATAAATACAGAATGGGAAGGAGTAATGCTTCAGAAACAAAGTATTGATCAGTTCTTAGAGAAAGTCTCTAAAGAAGTGGTTAAGTATCTTCAGTAGAGATTGTTAAGAGGAGGGAGTAGATAACTCCCTCCTCTTCCTTATGTAACACCGGAAGGGCTTGGAGATGTCCTAAGTTGGAGGACAAATAGAAAAAGGCTAGGACTTCTGTCCAAAAGCAATATTACTGTGTTTAGGGCTTACGGATTGTTAGACTATCTATTGATTACAGAATATTGAGGAATGGGACTTTTTGTTAATATAGGTTTTTGGGAGATATTATTGAAGTATAATGTAGATGTAATTCTTGTAGGAGAAATAGATGAGTATGCAATAAGATATACATTAGATTGCGGAGTAGCAGTAGTAGAGACTACTCATCCCAGTAGTGAAAATCCTGGACTTAAAAAGTTTAGCGAGGAGTTAGCAAGAGATTTCCCTGATACAAAAGTATATTTTTATGATGTAAAAACAAATGGAATTATATATAAGGCATTAAAATCTTTTACTTACAACTCTAATAATATAATTGCTGTTTTAGCCTTAAGATAGGATTATAAATTATGCTATAATTTTTCTATGAAGAAGCTACTGGCTACAGAGTTTGTCAGAGATAAGGACTTAAATCAAAGTTTAAACTTTATTATCTTAGGAATCTGCTTCGGAGTTGTATTTTTTAATGTAACTACAGGAACTCCTATTGCTGGATTGGCTAAAGAGCTAAAATTTGGGGACCTTCTCTACGGTATTATGCTGGCTATGCCTGTTCTTGGTGGAACAGTCCAAATCTTTGCCTCCTTTGTTTTAGAAAAAAGTAAGAGAAGAAAGAGACTCTTCTTATTAAGTGGATTTATAAATAGAATCTTATGGATCTTTGTCGCTATTTTGCCCCTCCTTATATCTAATAGGATCATTCTTTTTTATCTTATTGTCTCTGTTTTGATATTTAGCTCTATAGGAGGAGCATTCCTAAATGTAACATTTATGTCCTGGATGGGAGATTTAGTCCCCATAGATATTAGAGGCAGATTCTTTAGCCATAGGAGTATGCTATCGACGATAGTATCATTTACAAGTGGACTTGTCATAGGCAAATTCCTAGATACTGTTCCAGGGGTTCTAGGATTCTCTATTGTATTTGGAATAGCAACCCTTTTTGGGATTCTAGACATCTCTTGCTATTTAAAGGTCTATGACCCTCCTATGAAGGCTAATACTGAAGTAAAAGAGAATCTTTCAGATATCTTTAAAAAGGTCTTGACTCACCATTACTTTTCAAAATATCTTCTCTTCTCTGTAATCTGGAGTTTTAGTCTAAATATAGTTGTCCCTTACTTTAATCTCTATATGATAAAATATCTTAGAATGAGTTATTTTGAGATCGCTTTATATGCTCAACTTGTGTCAAATCTAGCTACTGTAATATTTGTAAGGGTATGGGGGAGGATGATCGACAGATTTGGTAATAAACCTGTGGCATTGATATGTACTACTACAGTTTCTTTTCTTCCTCTGTTATGGTGTTTTACTACTCCTCAAAGATGGCTGTTTCTTATTATTTTGATTCAATTTCTAGCAGGTCTATTCTGGCCTGGAGTGGATTTAACTTATAATAACTTTGCCCTCTCACTTTCTCCTGATGAGAATAGGTCTATGTATATTGCAGTACTAAATCTTCTTGTAGGAGTTATTGGAAATGCTATGGCATATATCACTGGTGGGTATTTTATAGAGAATATCTCCCCTTTAATATCATCCCTCCTCGAGAATACAATCCATTTTCATCTTGCAGATTATCACTATTTATTCATCCTTTCTTCTATTCTTAGATTTTTATCTTCTAGAATATTTCTACCTAAGATAAAAGAGGAAGGGGCTTCGTGATTCTTGCAGAAATGGTTGATCTATTCTATCCTCTTCTATCCCCTTTTTAGTCTTCTTTTAGATTTTCTCTATGCTATTAAACTCTTCAAGTCTATCTTCCCCCTAGCATTATCCCT
>JBMFOH010000054.1:0-4826 GCA_049969715.1 bacterium
GCCTGTCTCTATTCGATACTGGGCATCCTCTCCATCGAAGACACAGTCTACTGTATAGTTTTCTCTCTCTAAGCCTTTCTTAATTGCCAGTGCCAACTTTTCTTCGTCCTCTACTACTAGTATCCGCATACCTTAATTATACCCTATTTTCTTCATATTAAATTCATCTTTGCCCTATATAATGTCCTTGTAAATTTTAATGAAAGGAGGCGAAGAAGTATGAAACGCATAGTTGTGCTTGTAGTACTAGGGTTATTTGCCTTAGGTCTGGTAGGAGGAATATCCTATGGCAAGGGGATAAAGGTAGCCAGTAATCCAGTAGCATCAACATCTGCCACTCCTAGCTATACCGTAGCTCAGAACCAACAGACGAGTATTCAGGATAAAGGAGAAAACGAGGCTAACGAAGCAGTAGAGGCTCAAGAAACAAATGAAACACAGGAATCAGCTGTTGAGGCAGAGAACGAAAACCTTCCTGGTGGAGGGCACGCAGATCAAGATGGTGTTGAGATAGACCACCAATTCGAAGGGATAGAATAGCTAGACTTTCTAGAGGCATAGAAAGGGGGCTTCCTGAAGGAAGCCCCCTAAATTGTATATGAGTTATATTAGGCTTATAGATCTATATGATTCGGTGTATTTATCCTAGGATGGCTTTTAATGCCTTACCTGTTTGGTCTATCATTACCTCTGGATGATATTTGTATAAGGGTAATTCTACTATAATCCAAGAATCGTACCCTACATCTCTGATAGCATTTATAACTTTATCCCATTCTATACTCCCTTGAAGAAGATAGGTAGTGCCTTTAAACTCAATTGCGTCTTTAAAATGAATCCTTGCTATCCTTTCTTTACCTAGCTCTCTTATCCATAGGTCAGGATATCCAAGCCCTAAAGATACCAAATTTCCTATATCTAGATAGACTTTTATTCGAGGGCTATTTATCTTATCTATAAATTGAGACCATTCTAAAGGTGAAAGTAGGAACTTATTTTCTACATTTTCTAGTCCTACTGTAATATTATACTCTTCAGCAATTTGGGAAATTCTCTTTGCTGTATCTAAAGCGTTATTGTAAACCTTAGAATACAAGATATTACTTTCCCATTTTCCAGGAACTACCAATAGGGTATCTCCTCCCATAATTTTTAAACACTCAAATGCCTTCTTTGCTAACTCTATCGCTTCATTTCTCAAGATAGGGTCGTCTGAACTGAAAGTAGTCCAGAATAGTGGTCCTCCACGCATAGATGGGATCTTTAGCCCTATCTCTTTAGCTATCTGAGCTAACTTAGGTGCTGTGTCTCTATAGTTCTCAGGTGATGGTATCCCCTGTGGATGGAACGTAGGTTCTACCCCATCAAAACCTGACTCTTTTATCTTAGAAAACAGGCCTTTAATATCGTCGTTTTCTCTAATAAGCAGAGAAAAGCCCAAATACATTCTTACCACCATCCTTCCGTTGTATAATTCCTAAATCTTTATAAGCAAATATTTATTCTTTCAGTCCTGTAAGCACGATCCCTTGAGTAAAAAATCTTTGATTGAGAATATACACGATTAACACTGGAATAACTGCTATTGTTGAAGCTGCCATTATTTGATTCCACTGGATAGTATAAATATCCTGAAACATCGCAAGCCCAACAGGGATAGTCTTCATCCAATCTGAGTTAGTTATTATTAATGGCCATAGAAAATTATTCCATGAACCTGTAAAAGAGAAAATGGCTAGTGCTGAGAGTACTGGTTTAGAAAGCGGTAGGGTTATCCGCCAATACACCTTATACCATGAAGCTCCATCAATTATGGCTGCATCGTCTAAATCTTTTGGGAGTGTGATAAAGAATTGCCGCAATAAGAAAATTCCAAAGACAGAGAATAAAAAGGGGATCATAAGTCCCTGATATTTATCTATCCAACCAAAGTTTTTCATCATTATATATCTTGGAACAATTGTTACTTCCTCAGGAAGCATAAGCAATGATAGATATATAAGGAAGACTATATCTCTTCCTGGAAAGTCTAGCCTGGCAAAAGCAAAAGCAGCTAGTGAGCTGGTTAATAAATGTCCAAGAGTTATAGTAGTAGCTACTATCACACTATTAAGATACATCCGGGCAAAGGGTAGAAATTGGAACACTTCTTGGAAATTCTTCAGCCTCACTGGTCTTGGAATCCATTGAGGCGGTAACTTAAATACATCCGCTGGCTCTTTAAAAGCAGTAGATAACATCCACATAAATGGAATAATCATAATAAAACTAGTAAAGATAAGGAAAATATAGCTAGCGGTACCTTTTCCTAACATTTTAAAGTTATATTTCATTTTCTCACTCTCCAAATACCCAGCTTTTTCTTATATACCACTGGACTAAAGTTGCAGAAAATACAAAAATGAAGAGTAACCATGCAATACTTGAAGCATATCCCATTCTGAACCACTGAAATGCCTGTTGATAAAGATAATACAAAGGGGTAACGGTAGCATCTCCTGGACCTCCTTTAGTCATCACATATATTACATCAAATACTCTAAATCCCCCTATAATTCCCATAACCATAAGAAAGAAGGTAGTAGGAGAAAGCATAGGTAGAGTGATATATCGAAATAAAATCCAGGAATTAGCTCCATCTATTTTAGCTGCTTCATATAGAGTTTCAGGAATTCCTTGAAGCCCAGCAAGGTATATTACCATATTATAACCCAAGCCCTTCCATATACTGTATAAAATCACTGCAGGCATTGCCCATTTAGTACTAGCCAACCATCTTGGGCCATTTATCCCTAAGAGAGATAGGAAATAGTTTAATATACCGAAGTCAGTATTATAAATTAAAGCCCATACTAACGCTACTGCTATCGATGGGCTTATAACTGGAAGATAGTATAAAGTTCTGAAGATAGTGATACCCTTTAAGGATTGATTCATTATTATTGCTATCAACATTGCCAATATTATAGAGAGAGGAATATTGGCCATAAAATAAATTGAATGCGTTAAACTTCTCCACCATCTAGAATCTCGAAGTAAATTTATGTAGTTCTCGAAGCCAATATATGTTGGGGTACCAAAGCTAGGCCAGTCGCATAGGCTAATATATATAGACCATCCTATAGGATATAGAACAAATGTAAAGATTAGAATAAGGCTAGGTGCCAGAAAACTGTATCCAATCAGTGTTTTTTGTATCTGACTTCTCTTCATAGAAACCTCCCAATTCAAGGGGGGAAAGCCTTCCCCCCTTGATATAGTTTTACTTCTTTTTAATAGAAGCTAATATAGCATCAACTCTCCGAGTGGCATCTTTCATCGCTTGTTCAGCAGTCTTTTCTCCTGAAAACATAAGGACTACCTCTTCTTGAGTGGCGGTATCCCATTCATTAAATTTGTTAGTATAAGGATTTGGTCTTGCATACTTAAACATTTCTATAGAAGCTTTAGCAATTTTAGAAGTACGAGGATGATTAATGAAATACTTTTCCCATAATTTCGTATTCGCTGGAACAAACCCTATTCCTCCGGTGCCCATATAATCTGCTAAAAACTTAGCAAATTTTATTGCTTCTTCTTTATGTTTACTCTCTTTATATATTGCTATTTGTTCTCCTCCTACTCTTGCAACAGGAGTTCGTTTCCCAGTAGTTGGATGTTTAGGGAGTATTGTTGCTGCCCATTCAAAATCTTTAATCTGATTATAACTTAATACTCCTATTCCAGTCCATCCTGTATACATACCAATACGTCCACTCATAAACGGGAGACCTCCCATAGCCTGTAAGGCATCTGGAAGTGGAGCCACTTTATGTTTAATTATCAAATCCTGTATCCACTGCATAGCTTCTACGGCCTTAGGCTGATCTAATAGACACTTAGTATGCTGAGTATTTAGTATTTCGCCTCCGTTTTGCCATATATACTGCGCCCAATAATTTGCTAAAGCTTGATTAGTAAAAGTACCAAATTTACCTGGAGTTGCCCCTGAAGCTGGTTCTGTTAGCTTTTTGGCAGCAGTTAAGAAATCGTTCCAATTCCAGTTTACATCTGGACGATTGATTCCAGCTTTCTCAAACATAGTTTTATTGTATATAAGATAAGAAGGAGAAATTCCATAGGGTATAGTCCATATCTTTCCATATATCTTTACCTCTTTCCATACGAAGGGATGATAAGTAGAAAGGTCTATATCTAGCTTTTTTAATAAAGATGGAGTTATCTCTTCTAATACTCCCATATCGACAAAATCTCTCAGAGTAGCACTATCTATATTAAATACATCTGGCCCTTCCTTGGCCGCACACATAGCAGGTATTTTGACCCAATATTGAGCCCAAGGGATATGAAGAATTTCTATCTTTATATTAGGATTTAACTTCATATAAGCCTCTACAGCTGCCTTTGCTTGGGCGGCATAGTCTACATTACCAAACCAATGGGCATATACCAAGGTAATCTGTTCACCATAAACAACGTTTATTAAACATATACTAAGAAAGATACTCACTAATATTAGACTTACCATACTTTTTAATATTCTTCTCATAGTTATACCTCCTCCATATATTGGTAGATTTTTTACCAAACTCTAAAACTTCTTGTAAGCTCACTCCCACCTATACCCTACCTCTATAGCTTAATCTATATAAATCTATCTATACCCCTTTAGAATTGTTGAATGGGGCTCCAAAAAATTTTTCAGTTACTCATCACATATTAATCACCCCTCAGTCTAAAAAGTAGATTTTCGGAAACTCTAAAACCTCTTGTAGTCTCACTTTTAGCTATAGCCTTACTACATTTCACCCCCACAGCCCAACCCC
>JBMFOH010000055.1:0-4438 GCA_049969715.1 bacterium
ATATTTACTATATCTAAAGTTAAGAGTAACATCTTCAATGTTTATATCTTTTATGTTACCTCCTTCCCCTATAACTATAATTCCATTCTCAGAAACTGCACTCAGATTTTCTACTGATACATCTCTAATAACACTACCTGAATTAGGGGCAGAGAGAACTAAGGGTTCTCCCTTTCCCCACCAAGTCCCAGCAAAAATCTTGGTCTCCGCTAAAACTCTAGCTATTTTAACAGACCTAACCCAACCATTTTTACCGTCTGCAAATATGCCTATCCCTCGGTTGGAGTCTTTAATAATAAGATTACTTGCTATTACATCCCTAATTTTACTGTCTAAGTTACCAATCCTAAGCCCTGCAGACCTTGTCCTAAGAATACAATTTGAGATAATAATACGTTCACTAGGCATATCCCAGTTAGTAATACCTGTAATAGCTATACAATCATCGCCGCAGGATATATTAGAGTTGGTAATAATTACATCTTTACAGGAACATAAATGAATCCCGTCAGAATTAGGTATCCTCAGATTATTTACTATAGAGATGTTCTCTATCCTAATGTTTTCACTAGAATGAAAAGAGACTGTCCAACATGGAGAATTCATAATCCTTACATCTTTTACACTCACATTCCTACAATTAAGGAAGAAAATTGGTTGATTTGGTCTTTCTAAAGTTTTACATTCTACTTCTTGAATTTGGTCTAAAGTAAGTAAATTCAATTCTTCAAAATTATTATGAACCCTAGTAAAATCCATAAAGGAATCTCCCGAGAGATCAATAGTCCCATTACCTACGATATTTACATTCTCCGCATCCTTCACATAGATTAAAGAAGTAACCTTCTCCCACTTATTATCAATAAACTTAATCTTTTCATAATCGATCTTTTCATAATCGCCTATATTACTCGAAGCTTTTAATACCCCACCATTCTCAATAACTAAGGTTACATTTGACTTAAGAAAGATGGTCCCGGATAGGTATATCCCTTGAGGGATAATAACCGTTCCACCTAAATTTCGAGCACAATCATCAACTGCTTTCTGAATAACCAAGGTATTAAGAGTAATACCGTCACCTATAGCTCCGTAATCTAATATATTTACTTTCATAAGAACCTCCTCCTAATTATTAAGATAATTATCCCCCTGAAATAACTCTATCCACCACTAACTGGCGAAATTCTGGGGAGAGACTACTAAAGTATGCACTAAAGCCAGTAACTCTAACTATCAAATCAGGGTATTTGCTTGGGTCTTTATGTGCCTCTAAGATTTTATCCTTATCTATAATGTTTATATTAACCATAGTTCCGCCTAGATCAAAGTGTACCTTTATAAGATTAGCAATATTTTCTACTGCTTCCTTTTCGTCTTCAATAAGGGGATCAAGTTCGATCTGCATAGGGGCAGTATTGCCGTACCCAGGCTGAACACTTGCAATAGCTATGGCCATCGCAGTAGCTGCACCATCATTCCTAAAACCCGGATCGGGATTAGCACCGTGAGATATAGGGTCACCAGCATACCTTCCATTAGGGGTAGCCCCTAAATTTCTACCCATAGGGATAGTATTTGCCCAGGAGAATAATCCTGGGATCATATTATACCCGTTAGGGGTAGGCTTCTCTTTAACCATCTTGGTAAATGTCTTAGAGATTCTAACAGCATACTCATCGGAAATAGAACTACCGCTACCATATCTAGGGGTATTCCTCATTATCAATCTAATTCTTTCGCCATCTGGTCCAGCCCAGTTATTATCAAGATAGTACATCAGTTCCTGCCATGTTATCCTTCCCTCTTTTTCAACCCTCTCTTCTATCGCTCCAAAAGAATCAGCAACTGTAGCCAAACCTGCACCATCTACGCACATATTATAAAATTCTACCCCTCCATGTGAGGCATCTAGACCTTTCTCTATGGGACCATGAGAACAGAGGTCTAAGACTAGCTCCGGAAAAACTTTATACATATACTCTAGGTGAAAATCCAACCCTTTAGCTATAGTATCTATGGCTATCTTCAGATGTTTGGTAAATCTATCCCACAACTCTTTAGTACTTGGATTACATCCAGACTCCTGCATCATCTCACGGAGAGCAACATCAAATATTGTAGCAAAATTAATCTTTACACAATCCATTATTGTGTATTCTCTTCCCGGTATGCCATACCAATGACATCCTGCATATGCCCTCTCTCTAGCTATCTCTAAAGGATACCCATTTCTTGCAAACCCATTTACTACACTATCCGTACCTAGAAACTTGGGAATTCCCGTTTTATCATCAAGTAAAATCTCTACTCCCCTGTATAAAAGACCTCTGTCTAACCCATCCCCAACACAGACACCTATGTTAGCAGGGATCTTTAGTCTATGCGCTGCCTCTAGGATTAGATAAGAAAGAGGATTTGTTACGTCTCTACCCTCTCTATCATAACCCCCAAGTTGTATATATGCAGTATCTCTCAGTAAAAGACATACTATATGGAATATTGCCTCTTCGTCGGTTAAGATTCCGGCATCCCTATCCCTCTTATAAAAAGGATAGAGCATTACATCGAGCCTTCCTAGAGAACCGCTACCATTGTACATCCTAGCAGTTATTAGATACCAGAGTATCCACTGACATGCCTCTCTAAAAGTCCTAGGTGGTTCATTTATTAGTCTTTCATTCATCTTTGCTATCTCTAAGAGGTTCTTCTTTAATTCTGGATCTTCCTCGTCCTGAGCCATAGACTTTGCCGTATTAGCAGTCCTATAAATCCAATTCTGAATCCCTAAAACTACAGATTCTAAACCATCATAAAATTCAGAGGATTCCGGATTATTCATCTTTCTATAGTATCTGATCTTATCTAAAATGCCTTTCCATCCCAATCTAAGTCCTATCTCCATATCCTGACAGAAATGCTGTGCTGCGCCAATACCTGTAACTAACTGATATAACTTCTGCTCCCTATGAAGATGGGAATAATCAAAATCCGGATTCCAATAAGGATTTCTATAGGACATAAAGTTGACCATATAAGCCCCAGCAAGAGAACCTATTGGGGCTATATATACAGGATGCACCTCTAAAAGTCTCCTGAAGTTTTCACCACAAGATTTAGGTCCAAAGAATCCTCCACTCGGATGATTGGGAATAAATTTAAAGCTTTTTAATAGAACATCTGTTATGGGCATTCCAGAAGAACTAATCGACTTTACTATTTCTCTTTCTTCCTGAGGAGGGAGGATCAGTCCCCAGTCATCATGGTCCATAAAACCAACAATTTCCTGCTTTTCTCTTGTATGCTCCAATTTCTTAGCACGAAGCAGACCTATTCTCTCTTGATAAGTTAAAATAGCCATATCTATTCCTCCTAATAGATTTTTTCTCTATCGATATATCTTCCCATCAAATCTTTAATCTCCTCTATATCCTCCTTTTTTGGAGGCTCTAGCTCTAAAATTCCTCTTCTACTATTGAATAACCATGGCTTACTTAAGCCTAATTTGTGATAGGGTAAGAGCTTTACTCTTCTTACAGATTTAAGTTTGGCTATAAAATTGGCAACTGCTACTATATTCTCTCTAGAATCATTATATCCAGGTATAATAGGGACCCTTATCTCTATCCATTTCTCTGCTCTATCTAGTCTATAAAGATTTTCTAGTATTATCTCATTTGGAACCCCTGTGAGCTTTTTATGTTCTTCTAAGTTCATATGTTTAATGTCGTATAAAAAGATGTCAACAAAAGGTAACAGGTCTTTAAGCTTATCCCAAGAGACAAAACCAGACGTGTCTAACGCTGTAGAGATACCATTCTCTTTACAAGACTTTAATAGATCTAGACAAAAATCGAATTGAAATGTTGGTTCACCTCCAGAAAGTGTAACTCCTCCGGATTGTTTGTAAAAAGGGATATCTTTGATAACTTCATCTAAGACCTCCTCTAAATCATAAATTTTACCCTGTAATACAAGGGCTCTAGTTGGACAGGCATCTACACACTTAAAACAGAATTGACAGAGCTTTTCATCATACCTTTTCCCTTCTAAATTATCATTCTGCAAAGCTCCGGTAGGACAGACTAGGACACAGGAATTACACCCTATACACTTGTGACTATAGAATGCCAATTCAATCTTAGGGCTTATAGATTCAGGATTATGACACCAGAGACACCTTAAAGGACAACCTTTAAAGAAGACAGTGGTCCTAATCCCTGGTCCATCGTGTAGAGAAAATCTCTGTATATCAAATATAATACCACTACTCATAAAAGATTAGCTTCATATTATTATAAAAAACTTTTGCTACTATTATATAACACTATGTCGGACTCTTCAACTTTTTGCGTGGAGAAAACTGTTGCAAAACTGGTTGATGGAATTTTAAGAACCTCCCCCCTTATGCTAAAGTATTACTCAAAAATAAATTAAT
>JBMFOH010000056.1:0-4436 GCA_049969715.1 bacterium
TAAAATCTTCCGGAATACTCTTTACTTTAGGAGTTTTAATTGCTATTCTCATATTCCTAAACTCCTTTAATTAATTTATTTTTGAGTAATATTTTAGCATAAGGGGAGAGGTTCTTAAAATTCCATCAACCAGTTTTGCAACAGTTACAGAGTCACAAAACCTTGACAAGAGAGTAAGATTCTATTAAAATTAAAAGGCAATTCAAATTTAGATGGAGGATTGGAATCAGAATGAAAACTTACTTACCTAAAAAAGGAGAAGTAGAACGTAAATGGTATGTAATAGATGCTACCGATAAGCCTCTCGGGAGATTGGCTAGTAAGGTAGCTTCCATATTGAGAGGCAAACATAAGACTTGTTTTACCTCAGGAGTAGATACGGGGGATTTTGTAATAGTAGTGAATGCCTCAAAGGTTAAGGTTACAGGGAAAAAATCTACCCAAAAGCTCTATTATCATCATACCCTCTATCCTCGAGGACTTAGAGTAAAAAACTTTGCTCAGATAATAAAAGAAAGTCCAACAAGGATAATAGAGCATGCAGTAAAAGGTATGCTCTCACATAATTCTCTAGGAGAATCGCAGTTTAAAAAACTCAAGGTATATCCAGGAAGCGAGCATCCTCATACAGCCCAGAAACCTGAACCATTAGATATATAGAATTATTTTAGAAAGATAAAGCCTAGTAATACGGGCTGTTTGCCCGTATTACTTTTTCATTATAAATACTAGTAGCTTTATCTTAAACAGAAGATTTTTATATTTTATAGATCCTGGATCTATCTTCTTAAGAGATTAAGAATAATAGATAAGATTACACTCAATAGGAGACAGGTAACAATAGGGAAGAATATTACTGTATTACCTCTTCTTATAAATATGTCTCCTGGTAGCTTGCCGAGGTAGGGAATACGTTCAAAAAACAGAAGGAATGCTCCAATTATCACAAAAAGAATTCCAAATAAGATAAGTGTCTTTCCAAAAAATTGCATACTCATCACCTCGTTTAGAATGAATGAGTAAATCTTTTTACTTTCTTCTCATACCTCTCGTATTCACTAAATATGCATCCACAGTATTTCTGTTTATATATTCCAAGCTCATCAGCTATCTTTTGTGAATCCTTCCATCCCAATCTGAAGTCTTCATAATAAAAGTCAATACCTGATTCTTTAGCTATCTTCTCACCTATTTCTTTAAGCTTCTCATGTTTCTGATAAGGGCTAGATAGAAGTGTAGTAGTAAAATAATCATACTTCAATTCTTTACCTAACCTTGCTATCTCTTTTAATCTCATTATATAACATACTTCACATCTATCACCCTGGAAAATTGAAACCTCTCTAAAATATATCTTAGGGTCATATTCCCCTATGATAAGATTCACACCTTTGGATCTTGCATACTCCTTAAGAGCTTCTCCTCTCAAGAGGTACTCAGTAGTAGGATGGATATTAGGATTAAAATAGTATCCTGTAACTTCAAACCTATCAGCAAGCCTTTCTAATGGATATATAGCACATCTAGCACAGCATATATGTAATAGTATATTCATCTTCCCTTTCCTTTCATTACATTGACTCCATTTTCAGTAATAATTCTCCCTCTAGGAGTCCTCTCGATGTAGCCCATCTTTATCAGATAAGGTTCATATATCTCTTCAATAGTCTCTGGAGATTCTCCTAATGCAGTAGAAAGGGTTTCAATACCTACGGGCCCCCCATTAAACTTTCGAAGTATAGCGTCAAGTATAGCTATGTCCTCTCTATCTAAACCGTACTGATCTATCTCAAGGAGAGATAATGCATCTAAGGCAATTCTGTATGATATATAACCATTTCCCTTTACCTCAGCATAGTCCCTTATCCTCTTTATCAATCGATTGGCAATTCTTGGCGTTCCTCTAGACCTGAGAGCTATCTCATTGAGAGCTAACTCTTCGTATCTTACATCAAGTATCCTAGCGGAACGTTCTAGAATCTTAAATAATTCATTAGAGCTATAATAATCTAGTTTTTCAACTATTCCAAACCTCTCTCGCAATGGGGGAGAGAGTAATCCAAATCTAGTAGTTGCTCCTACTAATGTAAACCGAGGTAGTCTAATCCTTATAGCCCTAGCTCCAGCACCTTTCCCTATGACTATATCTATCTCTTTGTCCTCCATAGCGGAATAAAGTATCTCCTCTATAGACTTCCCTAATCGATGGATCTCGTCGATAAATAATACACTCCCTTCTTCTAGGGCTGTAAGTATAGCTACCAAATCTCCAGCCTTTTCAATAGCAGGCCCAGATGTAACTTGGATAGAAGCCCCCAATTCACTTGCTACTATATAGGCAAGAGTAGTCTTACCTAAACCTGGAGGGCCATAGAAGAGTAAGTGGTCTAACATCTCACCACGTTTTAAAGATGCCTTAAGAAATATCTCTAATTGAGCCTTCACTCTCTCTTGCCCTACAAATTCTTGCAAGGTCCTAGGCCTTAAAGATGCCTCTATTATCTTTTCGTCTGGTAAAATAGTAGGGGAAAAGATCTCTTTATCCATTTCTATCTGATAGTCTTCTCAGAGAGGTCTTAATTAAATCCTCTAAATTACCATCCATATCCAAATCACCTATTACCTTTTTTATTTCTCCTCTATTATAACCTAATTTTTTCAAAACCTCAAAGAGAAGTCTAGCATTTTCCTTTTCCGATTCCTCTCCTATAGCGATCTTGTCCTTCAGCTCTAAAAGCATCTTCTTGGCTTTTTTCTTCCCTATCCCAGAAACTCCACTTAATAGCTCTATATCTTCAGTTTTTATCCCTCTTATTATCTCTTCATAGCCTAGTTCACTTATAAGAGATAAACCAGCCTTAGGACCAATTCCAGAGACAGAAATAAGTTTCTCAAACAGATCTCTTTCCTTTTCCAAAAGAAACCCATATACTGCTATTAAATTATTATTTAAAATCAGATGGGTAAAGATTCTATAAGATCTTCCTACATTAACTTTTTCTGCCAAAGAACTTGGAATGTAGATCCGAAATCCTATACCATTTACATCTAGTATCAATGAGCCCTTTTGAACCTGTGAAACTATCCCTTCAAGATAGGCAAACACTTTTCACCCATAACCCTAAGTCCTGCACACAAGGATAAGGCTAAGGCATCTGTAATATCTAGCTCTAAATCCCCAGTCAAATTAAGAAGTCTCTTAACTATAAAGGATATTTGAGACTTCTTTGCCCTTCCATACCCTATAAGAGAATTCTTTACCTCAGTAGAGGTAAATTCCATAAGTTCTAACCTATATAGCCCAGCCAATAAAAGTATTACTCCCCTAACTTCTCCTAATATAAAAGCACTCTTTATATTCTTGTAATAGAAGATTCTTTCTAAAGAAAGTATATCTGGCTTAAATGATTCTATTTTTTCTGAGATCGATTTAAAAATAATCTCCAATATCTCAGATTTAGAACCTAAAGTAGATGTGTCGATACTTCCATAACTGAGAGAAAGAAATCTCCCCCCTTCCACCCTTACTATTCCGTATCCTGTTATTCGAGAGCCTGGATCTATACCAATGATAACCTGATTATGCATTCACAAGGATTTCATCAGGGATGTCAAAATTGGCATAGACCTTTTGAACATCCTCTAGGTCTTCCAACTGGTCAAGAAGTCGCAATAACTGCCTTGCTTCATCACTCTCTAATCTAATAGTATTGTTTGGTAGATAAGTAATCTCTGCATTGATAATCTTGAGCCCTGCCTTAGTAAAGATCTCTTTAGCTTTTTCGAAATTTTCTACCGCAGTAATTACCTCATAACCTTCTTCTGTTGATTTTATATCCTCTGCTTCTGCTTCTAGTGCTACATCATAGACCCTTTCTTCTTTTTCTTCTGGACTTAAGAGTATGTACCCTTTACGAGAGAATATCCAAGAGACACACCCTGATTCTCCAAGGTTTCCTCCATTACGTTGGAATACATGCCTTAGTTCAGCAGTAGTCCTATTTCGATTATCGGTGGTAGCCTCTACCATTACTGCTACCCCACCAGGTCCATAGCCCTCATATATAACTTCTTCATAGTTAACTCCTTCTAATTCCCCAGTACCTCTCTGGATAGCCCTTTTTATATTATCTGAAGGCATATTGACCTCTTTTGCCTTTTCTAAAGCCAACCTAAGTCTTGAATTATTCTCTGGATCAGGGCCACCTTCTCTGACAGCAATTATAATCTGACGAGTGACCTTTCCAAAAAGTTTACCTCTTACTGAGTCCATTTTTTGCTTCGTTTCTCTTATATTATGCCATTTAGAGTGTCCTGACATAATTAATCACCTCAGTCTTAAAAAGAATCTAAAAACACAAAAAGGACTCGGCAATGGCCTACTCTCCCATAGGGTCTCCCCTATAGTACCATCGGCGCTGGAGGGCTTAACTATT
>JBMFOH010000057.1:0-3933 GCA_049969715.1 bacterium
ATACTAAATAGTGGTATAGTTACCACGTCCTCAGTATTTGGAGTCCTATTAATAGGAAGTGTGTCTGCGTTTACCTTTGCTAGATTCAATTTTCCTGGGAAGGACCTATTATTCTTTGCTATACTTTCACTACTAATGATACCAGGAATCCTTACCCTAGTCCCATCTTTTCTACTTGTAAAACGTCTTGGACTTTTAAATACTTACTGGGCTCTGATATTACCATATATATCTGGAGGACAAGTATTTGGTATCTTCATCTTAAGAAGTTTTATAGCTTCTCTACCAGAAGAGCTCTTTGAATCAGCCAGAGTAGATGGAGCATCTACTCTGCAAACCTTTTTCAGTATAGCTATCCCCCTCTCTAAACCTATTCTAGTTACTGTTGCTATTATGAATATACTAGGGACCTGGAATGATTATGTATGGCCATTAGTTACCATTCCAGATGGAAGATTATGGACTATAACCGTTGGTATAGTAAGTTTCTCAAGTCAATATGGTGGTCTGGAGATGTGGGGACCTATGTTTGCTGGATATGTAATAGCTTCTATCCCTCTAATAATACTTTTCTTCTTTACTATGAGATACTTTATAGCTGGATTAACCTCTGGAGCTTTAAAAGTATAAAATGACTACTAGGGAAAGATTTTGGAATGTAATGGAATATAGACCAGTAGATAGAGGTATATATGGGGTAGGAATGGGAGCATGGCCAGAAACTATTGATCGTTGGAAGAGCGAAGGTTATGACCCTTCTAAGGAGCCTCTCTTTGATACTGACCATTGGGAGTGGATAGGACATTGGTTCTTTCCTAATCCACCATTTGAAAGAAAGGTTATTCAAGAAGATGAGAGGACTATTCTTTATATAAATCATGAAGGAATACTTATGAGAGAAAGAAAAGATAATCCTATGTCTTCAATGCCACAATTTATCAAGTTCCCAGTTGAAACTAGAGAAGATTTTCATAAGTTTATGAAAGAGAGGATGCAGCCAGACCTTGCTGGTAGGATTGGGAAGGATTATGCCCAGAAGCTGCAGAGTTATAGAGATAGAGACTTTCCATTAGTTATTATTTCTGATAGATGGGGAGGCTTTTTTGGACCATTGAGAAATCTAACTGGTGTAGAGAAGCTCTGTATGCTCTTCTACGATGATCCAGCATTTGTAGAAGAAATGATGGAAGCTATTGCAGACTTTATAATAGCAATGATGGACCAGATTCTAAATTATACTGATATAGATATGTATGGATTCTGGGAGGATATGGCTTATAAGACAGGGCCATTAATTAGTCCACAGTTAGTAAAAAGGTATATGTTTCCTAGGTATAGAAGGGTGATAGATTTCTTAAAATCTCGTGGAGTGAAATGGATCTCTCTAGATAGTGATGGGAATATAAATTCTCTTATTCCCATATGGGTTGAAGCTGGCATAAATTTTCTATACCCGTTTGAGGTTCAGTCAGGGATGGATGTTATAAAAGTCCGTAAGATATTTGGAAAAGAGCTAAGGATGATGGGGGGAATAGATAAAAGGGCTATAGCAGAAGGGCCAGAAGCGATCGATGCAGAGCTTAAAAGAATATCACCCCTAGTAAGAGAAGGTGGATATGTTCCTGCCCCTGACCATAGCCTGCCTCCTGATGTATCATTTAATAACTACTGTTATTTTATGGAAAGACTAAAGGAACTAGTAGAAAGAGGACGGCTATGAGAGCGATGACTCCCCGTGAACGCGTTTTAACTGCAATGCGACGGGAAAAACCAGATAAAGTTCCAAGAGAGTTAAGCTATGGTTCTTTTGCTCCTGCATTGATGAAGATATTTAGAGAAAAAACGGGAGCAACTGACCCTGCTGAGTATTTTAACTACGAGGTAAGAGCAGTAGCATTTAAACCAACAAGGAGGAGGGAGGGACTAGAGAGATATTTACCAAAAGAGATACCTCAAGGTGCATATATAGATTGGGAGTGGGGTAATGTTATTATGCCTGGAAGCGAGTATCACTTTGTCCGTCCTATACACAGAGCCCTAGAGGATGTCTCAGAAATAGAAGAGGTTGAAGCATATCCTCTTCCTGATCTCTTAGAGCCATACAGGTGGCAGCACATAAAAGAAGAGACGGAAAATCTACACAAGAGAAATTTAGCTTCTATGGGTGAACTTTATACTACTATTTTTGAAGTGGCTTGGGGAATAAGGGGGATGGAGAATCTTCTTACTGATTTCCTTATAAATAAAGAGATAGCGGAAGTATTGTTGGATAGGATAACGGAAACGAGATGTAAACAAGCCAAAATATTCGCTGGAGCTGGAGTAGATATATTAAGATTAGGTGACGATGTAGGAACAGAGAAGGGAATGTTGATGAGCCCAGAGATTTGGAGGGAATGGCTGAAGCCAAGATTAAAAAAGGTGATAAAAGTTGCAAAAGAAGTAAAGCCAGATATTCTTATCTTCTATCATAGTGATGGAAACTGTGAACCCATAATACCTGATTTGATAGAGATAGGAGTAGATATACTAAATCCGGTACAGCCCGAATGTATGGATCCGGCGAAGCTTAAAAATCTATATGGAGATAAGCTTGCCTTTTGGGGGACTATAGGTACTCAAACTACTATGCCATTTGGAACCCCTGAGGATGTAAGGGAAGAGGTAAAAGAGAGGATAGAAACAGTAGGAAAAGACGGAGGGTTACTTCTAGCTCCAAGCCATATTTTAGAGCCGGAGGTACCTTGGGAGAATATAGTAGCCTTCTTTGAAGCTATAGAAGAATACGGGAGGTATAGATGACAAAGAAGGAAAGGGTAGAACGGACTTTAAATCTTCAGGAGACGGATAGGGTACCTGTTTATGACTTACTCTATAACGATGCAGTAATACAGTACTTTACAGGGAAGGTCCCGCCACCTAGAGAGGAAGGCTTAAAAATAACTTGTGAGGCTATATCTAAGATGTTAGATATGACAAGGAGTGTCACAGGACCGTCAGAGCCTAGAACGTATAAGCGAGAAGATGGACTCATTATTAGACAGGAGAGGTGGACATCTTGGATAGAGGAAAGACCTTTTAGAGATGAAGAAGGTGCAAGAGAGTGGATAAAAGCCAACATAAAAAGACTAAAAGAGATGGATGTAAAAGAGATTGCCAAACAATATCTAGCTCGATTTAACAAGATATTAGATTATGTAAAAGACACGGTAGTGATTCATGCTGAGACGGGTACAGGTCTTGATGAATTGAGATGGGCTCTTGGCATAGAATTATTCTCTTATCTCTCAGTAGATGAACCAAGTCTTATATCAGAATACTTAGATGCATATACCGATTTCCAGGTAAGGTTTATTCATAGGATAGCAGATAGAAATCTCTCGCCCTGTGCCCTCCCATATGGTGACATTGCTGCAAAAGAAAGATTACTCCATTCTCCCCAGTGGTTAAAGAGAGAGTTCTTTCCTAGGATAAAAAGGCTAAATGATGCCTGGCATGAGCACGGAATAAAGTGTCTATTTCATTCTGATGGATATATAATGGAGGTAATACCAGATCTAATAGCTACAGGTATAGATGGATTGAATCCTATAGAGACAGTGGCAGGTATGGAGCTAAAAGAGGTTAAAAGACTGTATGGAGATAAACTTTTTATTGCAGGTGGGATAGATGTAAGTCAATTACTTTCTAATGGAACACCAGAAGAGGTAAAGAGGGTATGTATAGAGGCAATTGAGATTGGATATCCGGGATATTTCATTGGCTCAACTACAGAGTTAGATAATGGGGCAAAGTTAGAAAATGTTCTTGCAATGCTAGAGGTAGCATGGGAGAAGAGATGAGGTTTTTAGGAATTCCCAGATTCTCATCCCTCCCTCTTTTGTGGGTGCTCTCGCCAGTTCCATTATTACCTCCTTCTCCTCTACACTAAGG
>JBMFOH010000058.1:0-3721 GCA_049969715.1 bacterium
CCGCAGTTAAGGAACCTAGGTAATGACCACTTTGTAGCCTGCCACTTTGCAGAGAAGCTAAGCCTAGTAGGTATAGAGTAAAAGATAGGAGGATTTTTGATGAATAAGACTATGCTTGCAATCCTTGAGGTGCTTGCTAATCGTTTAGAGATTGTTGGTTCAAGAGAGATTGCAAGAGAGTTAGAATTAAAAGGGATTAGTATTGCGGAGAGGACTGTACGGTATTATCTAAAGATACTTGATGAGCGAGGTTACACAGAGGTCTTTGGAAAAGAGGGAAGAAGAATAACTGAAAAGGGTAGGATAGAGCTGAATCATGCTATGGTCTCAGAGAGGTTAGGTTTTGTTATAAGTAAGATAGAGACGCTCTCCTTTCTAACTACTTTCGATATAGAAAGTATGGATGGTAATGTTATTCTTAATATCTCTTCCTTTCCAGTGGAAAGAGTAGAAGAGGTTAAAAGACTGCTAAGTCAGATCTTTTCTTCGACATATGTTGTAAGTGATAGAATAGCTGTCGCAAGAGGAGGAAAAAGGATAGGAGATTTTTCGGTTCCTGATAACAAGATTGCTATTGGTACTATATGTAGTGTTACAATAAACGGGATATTTTTGAAATCTGGGATTCCTGTAAATTCAAGATTTGGTGGTGTTTTAGAGATCAGCAATAAAAAACCTAAGAGATTTATTTCTATCATAAATTATGATGGTACATCCCTAGATCCCCATGAGATATTTATAAAGAGTAAGATGACAAATGTTATAGGTGCTATTAGAGGGATGTATGGAGAGGTACTTGCTAGTTTTAGAGAGATACCGGTAGTTTCTCTTGAAAAAGCTAAAGAACTTGCCGAGAAACTCGATCAGAAGGGTATAAAAGGTATCCTAAAGATAGGAGAACCAAATAGCCCCTTACTTGAGGTTTCTGTAGGTATTGATAAGGTTGGAATGGTAATAGTGGGAGGATTGAATCCTATTGCTGCTTTGGAGGAAGTAGGAATACCAACTGAAAGTAAGGCGATGGCAATCCTTTATAGATTCTCTGAATTATTACCTTATAAAGAGGCTTTTAAAAATATATAGTAAAGATTTTATTGGAAAGTAACTAGCCCCGACCAAAGTCGGGGCTAGTTACTAAAATTTTATCGTTCAAGGATACTCTTTGCTAGCTCCTCATAGGTATCCCCTATAAATTTGATACCTGTCACCTCTTCTGTTTCTCTGTTAGCAGAGGCTATATCGTTTCTTGATATGGCTTTTACACTAAACTTTCTTGCTCCGGCTAATAATTGCTGTACTCCGGCAGAGAGCTTACTAAGTAAGGTAACCATGGCTATAGCCCCATATGGTACATTTTTTGCCTCTTCTATCCCTAGTTTTTCTTCCACTAAATAGTAACCCTCAAAGATCTCTTCTGGCGTATTCCCTCTCTCTTTGATAAAGCTTGGAAGTTCATCCCAGTTTCCATAAATCTTTTCCTTTCTTTCAGGGTGTAGTACTCCTTCTATATTAGAACCTACAAATCCTGGGATCATAAGTGCTCTTCCCATACAGACGAGTTTGGTAAAAGGAGAGCCTAAGGCAAGAGCTTTAAAGATGTGATCTTCTCTAGCAAACCCTCCTGCAAAAGATAAGTCTACTACTTTCTTTCCCTTTCTTGCTAGTATTGTTGCATATTCATATGCCTTAGAATGAAGGATAATAGATGGTATTCCCCAATGTTCCATCATATTCCAAGGGCTCATACCTGTTCCTCCCCCAGAACCGTCTATAGTGAGAAGATCAAGTTCTGCTTCAGAAGCAAGCTTTATTGCTAGTGCAAGGGCATCAAGTGTATAGGACCCTGTTTTAAGAGTAATCCTTTCAAATCCGAGTTTCCTTAGATAATCGATATGAGACATAAAGGATTCAGCTACTCTCTCATAATTAGCCTGGTCAGTGTATCCTAGTCTACTGTGTCTGGCAAAGTGCTTTATTGCACCTGATTTAAAAGCCTTCTGGACCTCGGGATCTTCAGGATCTGGGTCTACAAGATATCCTCTCCTTTTTAAAGAGATTGCATACTCTAGGTCATCGACCTGTATCTCTCCTCCGATACATTTTGCTCCCTGTCCCCATTTTAGTTCGAGGACAACCCTATTGCCATACTTTTCTATCAAATACTCTGCCACTCCATTTCTCGTATCCTCTACATTCATCTGTACGAATATAGCTCCATATCCGTCAGAGTATTTGAAATATTTTTCAATCCTTCGGTCGAGTTCAGGTGCTTTTAAGATCCTTCCATCTCTTACCTCGGCATTCTTGTCTATACCCACTACATTCTCCCCAATTACAATAGGAATTCCACTAATAGCACAGCCAACGGCAAGGGAGTCCCAGTATCTTGCTGCAACAAACGTAGAGCCGAGGGCTCCAGTCATTAGAGGTAATCTACATTTTGTCTTTTTCCTTGCTCCAAATTCTGTTTCAAGGTTGACATTTGGAAAGAGACAATCATCAGGACTTGTAGTTTTACCCTCAGAGACAGCCTCTGCACCATAAAGTCTTCCCTGAATTCGTAATGAATTATAAGAGACTCCAATGTGGGCAGTATTCTTACTACCAGCGGTAACCTTACCAAAATTTCTTGGATATAAAAGTTCCCTCCCTATTATACTTGCCGTCCATGTTTCACACCTTCCCTTGCAGTCAGCCATACATAGAGTACAAAGCCCTGATTCAGTAGGGTCTCCTCTATTTACAGTTCCTAATACATCGTTTGATTTTGCCCAAAGATCCATAATATTATTCCCTCCTTTATACTTATCGGCAGTCGGATGCCGTATGCCATTTTATATAAGGTATCATAATCTAGATAATTTTTCAACAGTTTTAGACTCTTCAACTTTTTGCGTGTAATAGATCTTAAAAATATCCTCTCCATAGCTCATAGATCTACTATTTGGAGGTTATCCTAAACATAAATCGTTCATTTTTGCGTGTAATTTAATGGATTTCTAAATCCGAAACTTATCCTCTTTAATAACTTAACTAATAGATTGTTCCCCTCTAGTTGTGCATTTGTAGCTTGACTTTCAAAGTAGTTTAGTATGTATTCTTTGTATTTTATTAATCTGTCTATCCACCTATTTAGATCTGTATCTTCTATCTTCCTACCATAGTTTATCCCCGTATCTAATATCCTCTTAGCTTCCTGCCTGTCCCTTGCTTTGTATACTTTCCTTATTAACTCTTTTATCGCATAGTACGGTACCAAATAAGGATGTTCTTTAAGTACCTTCTTTAACTTCTCTTTTTCTTTGTCTTTTAGACGTTCTATCCCTTTGTAAAATATCTTCCCTGGTAATTTGCCCTTACTTACAAAATTTTCTACTTCTATTACCCTTAATACTTCCCTATTAGCATCTTGTACAACATGGAAGTGGTCCAATACTATTCTTGCATATGGTAGTTCCTCTCTTACACTGTTTATATAACTACTCTTCATGTCTATAGAAATTTCCTTTATCTTATCTTTTATTGGTAGGTTCCTAAGAAATTCTTTTAGCTTCTCTTTTCTGTCTGGATATATAAAGCCTAGTTGGGAACGTGTAGTAAGTTCTCTTACTGATATTATCATCTCGTATCTTCTGAATGAATGTTCATCTATACCTAGTCTTAAGTCGCCCTCAAACTCTTCCCAGTCGATTGTAGTATTGTATGACCTTAAAAGTTTAGT
>JBMFOH010000059.1:0-3391 GCA_049969715.1 bacterium
TCTTAAGGCAACATCGGTATTTACTATAAAGTGACCCAATAGACTCTCAAGTCTATCTACTCTCTCTTCAACCTTGGACATTTAACTTATATTCCTCCTATCTTCTCTTTGCTAGCTTTAATTTCTAGGATTTAACAGGAGTCATTTGAAAAATTTCTGGTAATTTAAATTCTATTTTTCCGCCAATAACTTCTGAAGCATCTATTATTTCAATTCCAATAAGTTTATCCCCTTTATCAAAATCAGCATAAACTCCAGGGGAAATAATTACTGTTTTTGCTGACTTAGTCATAGGCTCTGCAAAATAAACATAAAGAAGATCTCTTACAGGATCATACTCTATCCGCACTTTTCTTCCTCCTTTTTGGGGAAATTCTCTCCATATTTCGCTATTACTGTAAGTAGTATAAATAGCTAAAAACAAAAACTTTACCAAATGTACCAGATTTTGAGTCATTTGCTTCCCATCCTTTAGTAAGAGTTTCTTCTATCTCCTCTTTCGTAACTCCTCGCTGAAGCATTCTCATTCTTATATGAGGATGTAAGTCCTCATCACAAATTTTTGTCTTAATTTTCATCTTCAGTGGTTTATAGTAATCCTTTCAAGTAACTTCTTTTTCTCCATCTTCCTCACCTCAACTTAAATTATACCACATCACTTATTACTCATCTCTCATTACGTGTTACTTGTTATTATTAAGCACAGATTCATCTAAATCAGATGCCAACAACCTCCAGGGCTAACTTACCTCAATTTCCTCGACAAGAATTTCTATAGGTATAGGCTCTCCAACAATCTTTCGAGCTTCTATATGTAATCTTATAGCATCTTTTATATTTTCTACTGCTTCCTCAATAGTATCACCTTGAGAGTAACATCCCTTTAGTGCTGGACAAGAGGCAATATAAACTCCATCTTCATCTTGTTCAATAATTATTCTATATTTATATTTCATTATATCCCCCTATTCTTCCGTTCTAAAAGTTGGAACCGTCTCTGTTATCTCTTTCAAAACCATCTAATTCACCTCAACTTAAATTATACCACATCGCTTAGACCTTCTTCCAAATTTCTCGCTCTAATTCCCTTACTTTGTCATAAATCTCAATATCCACAATAAAACTATCTCTCCTTTCTTATTGAACATCTCCAACTAACATTATACCGCTACATCTTTATGAGTAATCATAATCTCATATAGATTATGCCATAACTAAGCTCAAATGCATTTAAGTCATTTGTATTATTCGATATATGAATGAATTTCATTCAGGTTGTGAATTAAAAAAGGATTATATACTTGACAGGATTATAAATTGATGTATAATTTTGGTGTTAAAATTAGACATCATATAAAGGAGGAGGTACATATGGAAAAAACAGTAAGTCTTACAGTAAGAATCCCTCTATCTCTCCATAAGAGAATGAAAGAACTTTCTAAGAAGGAAAATAAATCTCTCAATGAATTGATAAGAGAACTCACAAAAAATTGGTTGAAAGAGAAAGAACAGAAGTTGCTTTTCGATGCATTTAGTATGTTAGGGGAAGAAGATGTAGAATATGCATCTATAGCACAAAAAGAGGTAGTCTTTGCCGATGAAAAACCCCAAGAGATTTGAGATTTGGCTTGTTAACTGGAATCCAGGAAGAGGCTCAGAGCAAGAAGGCTTGAGGCCATCTCTAGTTATCCAAACAGATGCAGGTAATATGAATCCAAATTATCCAAATACAATCGTCTTAGCTATAAGCACAAAAGGTAGAGAAGTACCCTTTCACATAAAGATTGAGCCATCTATAACTAATGGATTAAAAAGTGCATCTTTTGTAAAGTGTGAACAGATTCTTACAATTTCGAAAGAGAGATTGGTAGAGAAAATAGGCTCATTAGAACCGCAATACATAGAAAAAGTTGAAACAGCTGTTAGACTTGTCTTAGGGTTAGAAGCTGAGACATAAAGTTCTCTCGAAGAGGACACTTTATATTTTTCATTTTAATGGACAGATTTCCTGTTCTAATTATAGCGTATTTAGTTAACACAATAGAAACTCTCTTGTCAGGTCCTATTAATTAGTTTAAACCACAACTTTCTCTTTTACAATTGTAAGTTCTAACAGATCTAAAGGGTTAACCGTCGTTCTTTTCCCAGCATCAAGTATCTCTATAGATATAATCCTACCATCCTCTGAATAATCAATAATGATACCATCGAACTCTATTGATTCTTTAATCTTTTCATCATGAATAAATTTAATATTTATAAGATCATATTTAGGGTCATACTCAATCTTCATTTTTTCTCCTCCTTCTCCACATAACGTTTTATCTGAGATGTAAGATATACAGTTATAACTATATAAGACTCCTCTGTTTCTTCATAGATCACTCTTAGTAAATACTATTTTTCATTTATCAAATACATTCTTTGAGCAACCTTACGATTACCATATCCAGAAACTATTTGCATAGGGAAGCTAATAGTTTCTTTTGCCCAACTCTCAGAAATATCTCTTTGCTCTATCTTTCTTTTTGCAATACCAATTATTTCAATCTTTTTCATTATACCCATAAATTTCTAAACTCTTCAAACTTGAATTATATCCAAAATTTTAGTAGGTCCATCACATCATCATTCATTGCCATAGCATTGGCCTAATGGATTCTCAAGTCTATCTACTCTCTGTGCTACTGTTTCCATACAAGAACCTCCAGTATAATACCTCTAAAACTATTTTACCATAAAACTACTGGGCTTTCTTAAGAAGATTAGTAACACAGGCTTTCAGCCTGCGCATAATTGTTTTGATGTTTAATGGGCAGAAAGGTTTTAGAATGGGCATCCTAGGCATAAGCTCGAACCTGAATTTCTATATTCATCTTGAAGACTTCTACTACATCGTTAGCTCTCGTGTTTATTGGATTTTCCTTTTCTAAAACAGGACGTATTACAGGTAAATTGTTTTCTATCGCAGTTTCTAAATATTTTCTTCAAAACATTATCTTTTCAATTTTAAGCAACTTTATATCTTCATCTTAAAGCCTTACCGATACAAATTCCATTACAGATAAGCTTATCTAGATAACCTCTAATACTAGATAACTTACCTTGTCTTTTAGCATCAAATAGAATACCTATCTATACTCATTATCTTTTAAGTCTTCAAAGTTTACTATCTCTAATATGTCTCCTTTTACTATCATTGCATAGATGTTGTTCTTTGTTAGATATTCTACTGTCTTATCTGACATGGTTAACCCTGCATATATGGGAATTACTTTATAATCCTTTATCTCTGGCATAAACTCAGGTAATATCTTTAGCTTCTCTATAAAGTCATCTACATATCCTGCCCTATCTGGTGAGCTCTTTACCTCTACTATGAATACTTCTT
>JBMFOH010000060.1:0-3233 GCA_049969715.1 bacterium
ATTTATTTTTGAGTAATATTTTAGCATAAGGGGGGAGGTTCTTAAAATTCCATCAACCAGTTTTGCAACAGTTACGTCGTCAGCATTTTGCCTGTCCTATTATATGTGTGTTAAAATATAATTTAGAATCTTTTGTATAGAGAAGAGGTGTTAAGATTTGACTACTGCTCAGCGTTTAGCTACTATTATTGAACTGATTTCTCGCAAAGGTAGCATTTCTGTAAAAGAGCTGGAAAAAAACTTTAATGTATCCCGTATGACAATTTATAGAGATCTAGTTAGACTTGAACGAGAAGGCGTCTTAAGAAGAATTCAGGGTGGAGCTGTACTTAGTAAAAGTACAAGCGCTGAACTTACTTTTGTTTTAAGAGAACAACGTAATAGAGAGAAGAAACTTTTAATAGGGAGTAAGGCTATTGAGTTGGTAGAAGACGGAACAGCAATAGCGGTAGATGCAAGCACTACCACCTTACACTTTGTGCGTAATTTAAAACGAAGACAGTTCTCTAACCTAATAGTTGTAACTACAGGGATTAAAACTGCCTTAGAACTTGTAGGAGAGCATGGGATTCAGGTAATTTTATGTGGAGGAATAGTAAGAGAGATTTCCCTTTCTCTTGTTGGAAAACTTGCATCTCTTGCCCTTAAGGAATTTCATTGTGTAAAAGCATTTATTTCTGGGGAAGGGCTTACGTTTGAAAATGGAGTTACTGCTTCTAATGTGTTGGAAGTAGAAAGTAAGGAGGAACTGATGGAATCTTCTTCCGAAAGTATACTTCTTCTCGATTCGAGCAAATTTGGAAAGACCGCTTTTGTAACCATCGCTCCTATCGAGTCTTTTAGCACTATTATAACAGATGCAGGCATTCCAGATGTGTTTAAAAGGGGAATAATTGAGAGAGGAATAAGACTTTTAATAGCTGAGTAATTAAAACAGAAGGGTGGGTTTTAGATACCAAGCACCCACCCTTTGAACATTTATAAGGCTTTATCCTGCTCCAATGATTTTCATCTTTAGCTCCATATAATAGAGGAAGTTTTCATAGGGAATATCAGGAGGAAATACATGGTCTAAATGCGGTATATATCCTCCACTTTCTAACAGAGGAGGAATTTTAGCATAGAGCTCTTCTTCTATTGCCTTTTTATCTTTAATAAGAGCTCTTTTATCTATTCCCCCACAGAGAATCAAATCTCTTCCATATTCTTTCCTTAACTCTACTGGATCCATTCCTGAAGCTTGCTCCAACGGCCAGTGACAATTGATTCCAGCTTCTATCATTAGAGGGATTAAGGCTCTAGTATCTCCATCACTATCAAGCCAGAAGTACTTTATTCCATATTTTCTAAAATGTTCTATAATTCTCCGATAATGTTTAAAGAGGAACTTCTTAAAGAGTTGTGGAGAGATTAAGGGTCCACCTTTCCCAGCAAAATCTTCGAAAAAGTTAAAATAGTCAAATTGAATATCTTTTAGGGTTTTATCGCTTACTTCAATGATGAAATCCGCAGTAAATTCTACCATCTCTTCTACTAGGACAGGGTCATCATAAAATAGATAAGAGATATTTTCTGTCCCTACCCAAGACCTTAGTTGACTATATAACCCGATACTACCATTTACGAAAAGACACAATGGATAATCTCTGTCTTTCCATACCTTAACCATCTCATCCCACCATAGAGGATATCTTGTGAATGACTTTGGATTATAGCGTTTTTTAATCTCCTCAAAACTTCTTCTATCCTTAACAGGAAATTCAAGATATTGGTCCATTGAGGGTCTTGTTCCCCTTACCGTTCCTTCTTTTAGTGCCTTTGTAACAATACCATCCGAATGTCGAGAAATTATATAACGGTCAGTTTCTTCAATTATCTCTTCATCAAAGGAAGGTACCATCCATACATTTATAGGGGCAAATGCGCGTCTATCTATGTGGAAATAGGGTTCTCCTTCAAACCAATTCCAATAGCATACATCTTCAGGGAGCCCTTCTTTATACCATCGTTCTATTGTCTGTCCCCAAACTCCTAGCTCGTAATTAGGAACCTTATCAACAGGTTTAAATTCCATAATATTAATAAATCTTTCTCTATCTGTCATCCTTCTCCCACCTTGCCTCTAAGACTAAAATCCAATCCTGATATATCGGAAGCCTGAAGCCTGAACCTTTTACCAATTCGGGTAATTGCCATCTTCCATCTTCATTAGGTATAACATTTCCAATATCAATTTCATTTCCATTTGCAGGATTAAAGAGATATGCCCTATATGAAACACCTTCCTCTATATCCTTTATCTTAAAGTTATTGTAAAAGAAAGGTAGATATATGATTCGTACCTCTCTAGGAATCCCTGCACAATAAGGATGATAATTGTTCTTTCTATTCTCCTCTGAGACTTCTACCTCTATCCACTCAGGATGTGGTTCAAACTTCCACCATTGATATCTCTCCAATAATCTCTTGGCAATTCCTAATTGTCTTGAACCAGGCAATTTATATGCCTCTTCCCACGGGGTATCTCCCCAGCTCATACCATGAGGAGATGGTCCATAAGGCTCATCAAAACTAATACGGAATGTGTATTTATCAATAATCTCTAACTTCATTGGTTTCCCATCGCTTTTATTACCAGATCTTAAATAAGTAGGAAATACAGGGGTAAGTTGTTCATTCAATAGGAAATCTTCGTAGGTAAATTGAACATCCTCAGTAGTTACTGGTGTTCCATCAGACCATTTAAGACCTTCTCTAAGTTTAAAAGTAAAGACCTTCCAATCAGGAGATACTTTATAGCTTTCAACTATATTCCCTTGAATATTTGCGCCAGTAATTCCAGGGCAACTTACTAATGGTTCATTATTCATAATAAAGAAGCTGAGTTCTGTCTCTGACATATGGTGAATTAGTCTCATTATACCGCCGTATTTTCCTATCTCAAAATCTAGGTCATCTTTAGGAAGTAATACTCCAGGACCGACAACGAAGGGTTTCTTTGGTAATCTTTGTTCTACTGAGGGTAGCTTACCAGCCTTTACCAATTCAGTTAACATTGGAGACTCATTGTACTTCTTCTGAGCAAAAGAGATAGAACTAAAACCTACAAACACACTAAACACCAAACTCAACACTACTAACCCTACTAAATACTTCTTCATAAGTCTAAAACCTCCTTTTTTATTTTGTAGATTTTCGGAAACTCTAAAACCTCTTGTAGTCTCACTTTTAGC
>JBMFOH010000061.1:0-821 GCA_049969715.1 bacterium
TGTGGGGGTGAGATATAATAAGGTTGTAAATAGAAGTGAGATTACAAGAGGTTTTAGAGTTTGGAGAAAATCTACTATTACATTAAATAATATTACTGGTGAAATCATTGGAATTGTAATATGCCTGAATTTTACTAGGGCATTAGCTCCATCGAGTTCTGCAGACTCGTATAGGCTCTGGGGGACATCCTGCATACTTGCAAGAAATATTAGGGCAGTATTACCGACCCCCCATAACCCCATAAATATGAGAGATGGTTTAGAAAATGCAGGATCTGATAACCAACCAGGTCCTGGGATCTTAAAGAGAAAGTAGAGAATTCCATTAATTATTCCATACTGAGGATTTAATAACCAGAGCCATATCATAGAAGAAGCAACTACTGGCACAATACTTGGAATATAAAATAATGTTCTATATACAGCTATCCCACCTACCTTGAGGTTTAACATACTAGCCACTACTAAAGCCCATATAATTCCAAGTGGGATAGAAAAAACAGCGTAATAAAATGTATTATAAAGACTTTTACCAATGAGAGGATCGGAGAGGAAGCTTCTATAGTTATCTAATCCTATATATACAGGCTTAGATATAACATCATAAGAGGTGAAACTATAGTATATAGAACTTATAAAAGGATAAAGTGTAAATATGACAAATCCTATTAGCCAAGGAGATATAAATAAAATCCCCTGTAGCCTCCTCTTTCTTACCATAGCCAGATTCTGCCTCATATTTTAAGCCTCCTCGTATAATAGTTTTTGATATAAATTGCATTACCTGTACCTTGAAAAGTTAATATTGATTTAAGGGTATT
>JBMFOH010000061.1:1695-3144 GCA_049969715.1 bacterium
CCCTTATAAAGTGTATTTGCATCTGTAAGGAAAGGTTTTCCTCCCATCTCTTTTACTACCTCTACCACCTGTCTAACAAAAATAGGACGTATAAATGCATGGTTGCCTGGTTCTCCAAAGTGTATCTTTATTGCCACAAGATCTCCTTTTTCCATCCTTCTCTCTAAAAGAACCTTTGTTAACCTTCTTAATCTCCGAACTGGTGATTGATTTTCATTCTCTGCCCTTAACGAAACAAAGTACAACTTACTCTCCAATTTACACTCCTCCTATGCTCTGGATTTTCCACCCGAGATATTTATAACTGTACCAGTTATATAGCTTGCTAGATCTGAGATCAAAAAACATACTAAATTTGCTACCTCTTCAAGTTTTCCGACCCTCTTAAGAGGAATAGCCACAGATTCATAAGTCTTTCTTAGTTCCTCTATAGTTATTCCTCTAGTATAAGCAAGTGCCCTCTCATACTCTGGAGTTCTTAATGCAGTTGGTTCAAGGATACCAGGAGCAATCCCTACAACCCTTATTCCATACTTACCAAGCTCTTTTGCCCAACTCCTTGTGTAAGAATAGAGGGCTGCTTTCGTTCCTGCATAGATACTTTGACCTTCCGAACCCTCTAGAGCTGATTCTGAAGCCATATTTATTACTACTCCTTTTATCCCATCCTTTAACATCTCCCTAGCAACTGCCTGAGCGCATAGAACTGTCCCCTTCTGATTTACCATTGTTATTCTGTCAAAAATTTCTTCTGTTACTTCCTCCTTACCTTGTGGGTCAACTAAAAGCCTAGGGATATTTATTCCTGCATTATTGACAAGATAGTTAATTCTTCTAAACCTCTTTTTTGTAAACTGGACCATATCTTCTACGCTCTTTCTCTCTGTAACATCGGTCTTTATAAAATCTATATTATCTCTATATATTGATAACTCTCTGATTGTTTCTTCCGCTGTTTTTTCATTTACATCTGCAATTATAACCTTTGCCCCTGCATCAAGTAGCCTTTTCACTACAGCCTTTCCTATCCCACTGGCTCCACCTGTTACTATTCCAGAATAATCCTTTAAACTTATTTCTAACACGATTCCCTCCTACATTAAATGGTTTCTTAATAAAATATTATATCATAGGATAGGCTCCCTTCAATTTATTCTTGCATAGAGTATCTTCTGGGGTCTTGTTATCTATAGAATAAGATTTCCTTTCCAGGTTTTGATAAATCTTGACTTATTAGAGACTACATCCAGCCATCCAAGATATTTCCCATATTCATTAGCTTGCACTATTAGGGTGGGTGTATTATCAACTACTGTTAGATAGGTGCTAAAAAGAGTATGAAAATGTCATCCAATAATGATGCCTCAATGTTCTATTGACTTTTGGTTGACAGATATAGTATACTTAGAATGCAAAAAGGATTTGCACCTTGAAAGAAGGATAGGGTAA
>JBMFOH010000062.1:0-2819 GCA_049969715.1 bacterium
ACTATTATGAACCATTTAAGTTAGAACCCCTTGTGGAAAAGGCAATACCTGTTAAAGGGTCGGGGTGTATAGAGGTGCCCGGTGAGAAGTGATAGGTAATGGGAAAGGAGAGATAATATGGGTATAGAAAGGATTTCCATAGTAGGTTTAGGTTATGTAGGGTTACCTCTGGCTTTAGAGTTTGCCAAATCAGGCTTAACTGTCTTTGGTATAGAACAAAATCCAATTAAGGTTGAAAGGGTAAATAGGGGAGAGTCTTATATAGAAGATGTCGATAGTAAAGAATTATCTGAGGTTGTATCTTCCAGTAAGCTTAAGGCTTATACGGAATTTTATCCGATCAAGGATTCAGATGCCATTATTATATGTGTTCCTACCCCATTAACTATACATAAAGAACCAGATATCTCTTATATAGTAAATGTCACTAATGAGATAGCTAAGTTTTTAAAGAAGGGCCACTTAGTCATTCTTGAAAGCACTACTTATCCTGGAACCACTGAAGAGGTTGTTCTTCCTATATTAGAAAAAACTGGGCTTAAAGCAGGTAAAGACTTCTACCTAGCTTTTTCTCCGGAGAGAGTAGATCCAGGTAATAAAAATTTTACTATGAAAGATATCCCTAAAGTAGTAGGCGGTATTAATAAAGAATCAACTGAACTGGCAGGTAAACTCTACTCTTATATAACTGATAGAGTCTATCCTGTTTCCTCGCCAAAAGTAGCAGAGATAGAGAAATTACTAGAAAATATGTTCAGGCTTGTAAATATATCATTTGTAAATGAATTAGCACTTCTCTGTCAGAGAATGGATATCGATATATGGGAAGTAATATCTGCCGCATCTACAAAGCCTTATGGATTTATGCCTTTCTATCCAGGACCAGGCTTAGGTGGGCATTGTATCCCAATAGATCCATTCTATCTCTCTTGGAAGGCAAAAGAGTATGACTTTGATGTAAGGTTTATAGAGCTAGCTGGTGAGATAAACGACTCTATGCCATATTACATAGTAGATATGGTAATAAAAGCACTAAATACTCAAAAGAAAGCACTCAATGGTTCAAGGGTTTTAGTGATAGGAGTAGCATACAAGCCAAATGTTGCAGACCCAAGGGAATCTCCCGCATTAAAGATTATCCCGGAGCTAGAAAAACTTGGAGCTCTAGTAGAATACCATGACCCATACATAAGGGAGATAAAAATAGATAATAGACTTTATACAAGTATAGATTTAACGAAGGAAAAGATCAAAGATTTTGATTGTATCCTCATGGTTACTGACCATGATAATATAGATTATAATCTCCTCTATGAGAATGCACAGCTAATAGTAGATACTAGAAATGCATTAAGGAAAAGAGGGATAAAGATAGACGAAAGGGTGAAGAGATTGTGATAGGAGAAAAGAACTATTTTGTCCACGAGAGTTCCTATATAGATGAACCGGTAGAGATAGGCGAAGGTACTAAGATTTGGTATTTCTGTCATATACTAAAGAATGTTAAAATCGGGAAGAACTGCATATTAGGACAGAATGTAATGGTTGGACCAAATGTAAAGATAGGTAACAATGTAAAGATTCAGAACAATGTAAGTGTATATGAAGGGGTAGAATTAGAGGATGAAGTCTTCTGTGGACCAAGTATGGTATTCACTAATGTGATAAATCCAAGGGCATTTATAGAAAGAAAACATGAATTTAGAAAGACATTAGTTAAAAGAGGAGCAACGATAGGGGCGAATGCTACCGTTATTTGTGGAGTAACAATAGGTGAATATGCTCTTATAGGAGCAGGTGCAGTGGTAACAAGAGATGTTCCTCCTTATGCACTCGTAGTAGGAGTCCCAGCAAGACAGATTGGTTGGGTTTGTAAGTGCGGTACGACATTAGAATTTGAAAACAACTACGCGGTTTGTAAGTACTGTAAAAATGAATATAGATTAAATGATGAAAAGATTATTCCAGTAAAGGAGAAGTGTATAATGTAGCTATCAAGGAGTAAATTGGATAGCATTGGAAAGTGATTACAGACCAGTGGTTTTGTGGTAAAATAGACTTAGAGATATAATCTGCAGTAACATCTAGTTTAGCGGGGTGATAATTAGTGGAAGAAAGATTGACAGTGGTTGAGGAAAGGGTAGATAGGTTAGAGAGTGTATTGGGTCAATTTATAGTCCACACAGATATGGCTTTAAAGAGATTAGAAAGTGAGGTTACAAGATTGAGTAAACAATGGGAAGAAGAAAGAAGAGAAATGAATAAACGTTGGGGAGAATTGGCCAATAAAATGGGGACACTAGTAGAGGATATTGTTGCGCCGAATATCAAGGGTATTGTAGAGAGATATTTTGGCTGTAGTGATATTGAAGACCTTATGGTAAGAAGAAGAAAGAGAAATACTAAAGATAGGAGTAAGGTCAGAGAGTTTGATGTAATAGCGGTTTGTAATGATAAAGTTATAATCAATGAGACAAAATCTACTCCAAAGATTGAATATATAGATGAATTTATCAATGTCTTACAAGAGATCTATGACTACTTTCCAGAGTATAGAGGGAAGAAGATAATACCGATATTTTCTTCTCTCTATATACCAGAAGACTTAGTTACCTATCTAACAAAGAATAGAATCTATGCAATGGCGATGAAGGATGATACAATGGATTTGTTAAACTTTGATTTAGTGAGTGATAAGTAATGAGGAAAGCAGAAGAAATATACAATGAATAATAAGTCAGAAGAGTGATGGAGGATAATAGCCTTACCAAGGTAGTCTCTATAGTTGGTGCAAGACCTCAATTTATAAAGCTTGCCCC
>JBMFOH010000063.1:0-2560 GCA_049969715.1 bacterium
AACCATTTATGCAAGAATCACGTGGTTCCACAAGTAACTATTACAATTTTGGCTGATGAGTTAATCTAATATAAGCAATCTCTATCAATAGACAGATAAGGATGCCTGTCCTACTAAAGCAAATATTACAAAAATTGCAATTTTATCCACCATTTGTGCAACAGTCACGATCCAAATTTCCAGAATAGATAGAGCTTGTTTACTTCTCTATAACTTGCTTTTGTATTCTACCTTTTAGGTTTGTAATTACTGAGTATGGAATTTGATGGGTGAGTTTTGCTAAATCTAGAGCGGAGATAATCTCTCCTTCCTGTTCTCCAATAATAACTACCTCATCCCCTATCTGAACCTCTGGAACTTCTGAAAGGTCTATAATTGTATAATCCATACATATACGACCTACTATAGGGACTTTCTTCCCTTTTACTAATACGTATCCATTATTTGAGAGCTGATAAGGTAACCCATCTCCATATCCAATGGGCACTATGCCAATTTTAGAATTTTCTTTAGACCTATAGGTGGCATCGTAGCCTACAGGCCAATCTTTTGGAAGGTCTCTTATGCTCAAGATCCTACTTTTTAAACTCATTACTGGCTTTAAATTAATGGGAGAAGGCTCATTACTCGGATTAATCCCATACATAGCTATCCCTACTCTCACCATATCCATAACCGTATATGGATGGAAGAGGACCCCAGCACTGTTTGCGATATGTCTTATAGAAAAATAAATCCTCCTTCTCTCTAGGAGAGAGATCAGTTCTACAAATCTCCTGAATTGCACATCTACAAACTCTCTATCTGTTCCGGCTGTACTAAAATGACTAAATATGCCTTCTAACTTAAGGTTAGAAAATGAAAGTATGTCTTCTAAAAATCTATTTGTCTCTTCTGGCAAAATACCGAATCTCCCCATTCCTGTATCTATCTGAATGTGGATAGGAATGACCTTACCTAACACCTTCCCTTCCTTAGAAAGTAACCTAGCAAAATCTATACTGGAGACCGATGGTGTTATACTAAATTGGACTATCTCTTTTATACCGGAAGGGGAAACGTCTCCTAGTATAAGAATAGGTTCTGAGATACCAATCTCTCTTAACTCTATTGCCTCTTCAATATTAGAGACTCCAAAACTATCTACTATACCAGAAAGAGCATGGGCAATCTCTCTAATTCCGTGCCCATAGGCATCTGCC
Organism: bacterium; assembly: GCA_049969715.1. Lineage (GTDB taxonomy): Bacteria > DUMJ01 > DUMJ01 > DUMJ01 > DUMJ01 > JBMFOH01. The sequence goes on from JBMFOH010000063.1 coordinate 1,203, forward strand.
TTAACAACAGCCAAGAACTTAGTATAAGGACCAATGTAAGACCTTATTGTCTCTACATTATAGCATAGATTCCTTAGATTTATCTCAGCAATGTTCGTCTTCATATAGAATAGTATAATACATTTTTATCCAAAAAGTAAGCCCTTCAAGCCTTTTGACAAAAGAAATAATATATATTATAATCTTAATAGAATAACTAATAATTCTTTTAAAGAGGTGATAGTTTGGCATTACGTCTCTCTACAAGGGCAAGATATGGTTTAAGAGCCTTGACATCTTTGGCTAGACACTATAATGAAGGACCTATTATGGCTAGACTCATAGCTAATGAAGAAGATATCTCAGAAAATTATCTAGAACAGATAATGGAACCTTTAAAAAAGGCTGGATTAGTAAGAAGCATAAGAGGCTCTCAGGGTGGTTTTATATTGGCAAGAAATCCGAAGGATATCAAGATAAAGGAGGCAATAGACATACTTGAAGGACCAATAAATCTAATAGACTGTCTTATCGATCCTTCAATATGTAAGAGGTCAGATACCTGTCTTACAAGAAAGCTATGGGAGACCATAAGAGAAAATATAATCAAGGTAACAGAGACAAAAACACTTGCAGACTTGATAGAAAATAAGGAGAAATAGAAAGCCAGGGGACTTTAGCCCCTGGCTATTATTAACCTACTCTTCTTTCTGAGGAACTATAACACCATCTATCACGTATATTACACCGTTAGAAGCGTCAATAGTTTCTATTATATTAATATTGTCCCCTATCTTTACCTGATTACCTTCTGAAGAAATCTTTATACTCCCTCCATTGGTAAAGAGTTCTCCTTCCTCAAGACCTTTAAGGTCCTCAACAGTGTACTTATCAGAAGAAACAATGTGATAGTTCACCAGGGTAGTAAGCTTATCAAGATTCTCTTCACTAAAAAGTTCGTTGACATTCTCTAGATTGGCAAAAGCCTCGTCTGTAGGAGCAAAAACGGTAAGAGGCCCTTCACCACTTAGTTCCTCTAACATTCCAGTAGCCTCCAACGCCTTCAAGAAGGTAGTAAAGTTCCCAGCATCCTTTAAGACACTTGCAACATTCTTGTCAGCCGCATAGCCCAGCCCACCCAGTAAAGATAAAATAACAGCAAGAGAAACAACTAACAGAAACCTCCATCTAATCATTTAAAGTCTCACCTCCATAATATTTTTAGAAAATTATAATTCTACTCTCTAAAAAAGTAAAGAGGGGTCTTGACTAGTAACTGTTGCAAAACTGGTTGATGGAATTTTAAGAACCTCCCCCCTTATGCTAAAGTATTACTCAAAAATAAATTAATTAAAGGAGTTTAGGAATATGAGAATAAC
>JBMFOH010000064.1:0-2476 GCA_049969715.1 bacterium
GTAGTGCATCTGCCTCATTTATCAGTTCATTGTAGGCTGCTATGGTTATTTGATTATGTCTAGATATAGCTAATTTTACCTCTTCTATCCGCTTTCTAGTCAGTAATAGATTAGGTCCGGGAGACTTAATAAAAGTTGAAATACTAGAGGTTGTAGTCCAACTACTAGCTTTGTAAGGGATGTGAAAGAATAACAAGATTACTAGAAAGAGGATGCCAATCTTTCGAAAAGATGTCTTCTCTTCTATCCTATTACTAATTTTATAGCACTCCATATGGTAATTATTATAGCTAATTATTTAACCTTTTGGTATGCAATTTACTGCCTAGGCCGAGATTATACTGATCTTTTCTATAAAAGCTACCAATATGAGAATCTAAAATCTTGAATATCTATAAAGATGACCTAATGACTAGCGTCTTTCCTCAAAATTAAATCTTCCTGAAATACATATGATATTATTCATGGTTATATCTCCCAATTTTCTTTTGATATACATAGTCAAGTTTCTCTGCTAGTTTCTCTATCTTTAGAGATAACTCTATGAGGTCTATAGACTTCCTAAGCTCTAGCAACTTACATTTACTGTCTTCTGAGATAGTCCCTATTTCTATGACTCTATTAAACGGTGTATCCATATTATATCTCCTCTTTATTTTACCACCAATCCTCTCCCTTTCGCTTAGTTTCATCGTAGGCATAAACAAATTGTGTCTTAATGCTACTAGTCTTAGAAGTTCTCCTAGTATCTCTTGCTCTTCTTCTGTCTCATATCTCCTCCAACCTGTATATGCCCTTACTAATGACCAGTTCTTGCTCTCCACATAAGGAGCATCATTCTTTCTATACGGTCTTGACCTAGTAAACTCTATTCCTTTATCCTTACAGAATTTCTGTGTATGAGCATTGATAAATTCTGACCCGTTATCTGAATGTATCTTTTCTACCTTCATTGGCATAGAGTCTATTATATCCTTTAATGCCTCTTTAGTCCAGATCATTGCTTTATTCTTTAATACTCTTAACTCTGTCCATCCTGTATTTATCTCTGTAGCTGTAAGGGTGTAGAGAAAATCTCCTTTACCAGACGCCCCTGAGTGATGTACTAGATCTATCTCTACATATCCTGATATCTTAGGTTTATCAAACCAAGTCTCTACCTCTATAGACCTTTTCAGGTTTGAGCTGAATGGATTCCTCTTGTATTTGTCCTTTAGCTTCATCTGATCTCTTACAGGCTTAAGTAATCTATCCACTGTAGATGCACTTATCTTTAACAACTTCTCTTTTATCATAGGCTCTAGTTTTTCAAAGAATGTAGAAAGTTTATCTTGATTGAGTCTTATAAAAGCTACCAGATGTTTGGATGATACATATCCAGAAATCCTCCATAATTCTAAGAGGCTCCTTGTAATTTCCTTAGTATAAACCTTCTTTCTACCCCTTTGGGATATTGGGCTTAAGCTAGGATCAACTATGATTCTAGTCTTACCATTGACATAGAAAGTTTTACCTGCATTTCTAAGTAAACAAGATAAGTATTTTCTGTTCATATGAAGTATCTCAGTTAGTTCATTTAGGATGTTAGTTTTCTGTTTCTTAGAACCTTTACAATAGTTATAAGCGTTATGGATAATTATAGACATTTTCCCTTTCATGGTGTATACTCCTTCTGGAATAGTTGTAACCATCCTGTAGCCTCCTTTTTTAGAATAAATATAACATAAGCTACAGGATGGTTCTTCTTTTTACTAATTTTGAGGAAACAATCTAATTTCGGGTAGATTATTTTTGAGGAATGTCGCCCTATTGACAATAGAAGACTTGCATCTTATAATTCTTTTAGAAAACATTTTCTTGTAGGAGGTTGATAATGGACGAAGTAGAACTTTGCTGTAGGTACGCACCTATAATAATGTTTGATGAAAAAGAACCATTCCTCCCAATAAAGGTCGGTTATACTATATTCAGAGACAAATTATCCACTTCTCTATCATTTCCAAGAGAGATAACTCTAAGTGATAATGAAAAATTCTGTATAGAATATGCGATATACTGGGATTGGGATATAGGACATCTGTACGAATTAGAACATGCATGGGTTTATGCAGATAAGGAAGGGAAGATATCAAGGGTAGATGGGAGTTGGCACGGAAGATATCATCCAATGAGGAATATAGAGATAAAAGAAGAAACTCATCCAATACTCTATTCCCAACCTGGTAAGCACGCCTTTGCTCCCAATCCTTCTTGGTTTGAGCCAAAAGAAAGATTTACTTTGCCCTGTACCCAAGAAGCTGGTATAGGTGGACTACTCGTTACCAAGCTCTTTGAAGGCAAAATTTCAAAGACTTTAGATGAGGACGAGTTGGTATTACAATATCTAAGTCGATTTGCATTTACCCCTAGTTTTAACTTTAATAAGGAGTTCAGATTTCAACCAGAGCATTTCTGTCCATGGGAAATAGTTTATAAG
>JBMFOH010000065.1:0-2474 GCA_049969715.1 bacterium
CTCAAGACATTGGGACATTATGAGGATACTTCTTAAAGGATTTAGAGTTAATAAATTTATCTTTTAGGGATTCTATAAGGAAGTAAAGCTATCCCTTTTTAAAAAGACAATTGAGAGGGATTAGAAGGAGTATGGTGTTACTGTTAGAAGCTAAATTTTTCATTTTTCAATCCCTTACGATCTGAAATGAGTAATTTCTGTTTCTCACCTTTTCATCTAGAAGATGATATTCTTTTACTGTATAATAGAATTACTGATATTTTGAAATTAGGAGATGAATAATGGATAAAAGTATAGTGCTTGTAGGTAAAAGAGGGCAGGTAACTCTCCCTGCTAGGATAAGAAAGGCTTTGGGAATAAAAGAAGGTGAACCTCTAATTATAGAATACGATGGGGAGAGATTGATAATTAGAAAGGCTATGGTAGTTCCAGTAAGGATATATACCGATGAGGAAGTTAAAAGTTATATCCAAGAGGATACACCAAAAGAAGGAGAAAGGGAAGAGATACTGAAAAAGTGGAATCTAAAATAAAGACTATCTTTTTAGATGCTAATGTAATCTTTTCTATTTCTTACAGTGGGCCAGAAAGATCAAGGTCTTACCTTCTAATAGAACTTAAAAAAGCTAAAATTATAGAACTAGTTACGTCAGGCATCGCTCTAGAAGAGGCATCTAGAAACCTCGAGCTAAAGAGGCCATCTTCGTTATCTACCCTTAAAGATATAGTTAAACACATAAGAATACTAAAAGATATTAATCCAGAAGAGATAGAATGTGATAGAATCAATTCGCTTCCTCAAGATGATAGGATTATCTTCGCTTCCGCAGTAGGGCATAGAGCCAATTACTTCTTAACAGGAAATACTAAAGACTTCCACCATATGGTTGGAGAAGTTGTCTGTGGAGTAAAAGTTATGAAGCCTGCAGATTTCTTGCACTTGGGAGTGTGTCAATCGCTTCACTCCCTATGAGAGTCCAGCTCCCCGCATAACTCGTTATAATTCGGGTCTGTCAAGAAACTAGTGTAAATTCCCCAGTGTCTCATTTCTAGAGCTACCTCCTAATCGGTCTTCAAAATAAACAGCTAACTCTACCAGTAACAAGTACCAATCCTTTATCTTCTACCCCTAGATACACCCCCTTGAATAATGCCTTATCATTTTGAGTGACATTTTTAAAACATTTTAGGTGACATTATCATAGACTATTGGCATAGTTTCGGGCTCTGAATGTGAGTGACCAAAAAATTTACCTAACAAAAAGGGGGCTTTTAGCCCCCCTTTGAAACTTATATCTATGGGAGGGTAGGCGCACTACCCTGTATCACATTCTGATCTGTGATAGTACCATCTGCATTTATATCAAAGACATACCAGTAACGATAGCCCGATGTCTGTGAGGTAGGGACATTATAGGTCTTTACAAGACTATCTCCAACATACACATTAACTACAGCATTAGAGGTAGCTAATGACCCGGTGCCAGCGTAATGATATACAAAGTACTTATACTTCTGTTGAAACCTTGTTAGTATTGTGATTGTCTCTGGTCCATAACCAGTAGTATCGTCTACATCCAAATAGGCGTAGGGATAGTCTGAATCACTTCCTCTATTAGCATAATAGACATGATATCCCAAACTTGATTCAGTATCTGATTGAGGGACTAATAAATGACTATCTAGGTCACTAGGCTCTTGCCCCCAAGTAAGTACTATCCTCCACTGACCAGTTAGCATAGTAGGAGATAATGCAAAATTAACATCAGTTGTCTCCTGTCCACCTACAACTAAAACCTGCTTACTATCCGAGATGTAGCCACTCTTTGATGCAGTAACAGTCTGAATACCTGCAGGGATATTATCAAGCCTATATGTTCCATCTGTACCAGTGGTTGTAGTAGTACTTCCCACACTTACAGTAGCCCCACTGATAGGATTTGCGTTAGTGGCATCTACTACTTTACCTGAGATAGAACCAGTGGAAGTAATAGGAGTACAACTTAGACACCCGCCAAGTTGTCCCATACCAAATGCAAGCAGGAGAACAAATAATACAAGCTTAACAATATATTTTTTCATTATAAACCAACTCCTTTCTAAAAGATTTATCCCTCTTTTAAACAAAGAAAACCCTCACTCACCTCCTTCCCTCGTATAATAGTTTTTATCCGAGGGATAGGATAAAAACTATCTCTTATATAATAACATATATAAAAAGAAAATGGAAGTCTTTTGAGTAACCGTAACTGTTGCAAAACTGGTTGATGGAATTTTAAGAACCTCCTCCCTTATTCTAAAATATTACTAAAAAACAAATTAATTAAAGGAGTTTAGGAATATGAGAATAGCAATTAAAACTCCTAAAGTAAAGAGTATTCCGGAAGATTTTATAGGTAGTTGCCCCTATTGTAAGTCTTCTTATATAGCAAAGAATGGGACAAGATCTAGATCTATAGGAGATCCTTATGTAA
>JBMFOH010000066.1:0-2345 GCA_049969715.1 bacterium
CTTTAGTGATTCCGGAATTAGTGAGCTTAGTTGATGTTGCCCCTACGCTTTTAGATGCAGTAGGAATCTCTATCCCTAAAAGTATGCAGGGTAAGAGTGTTATGCCACTTGTTAATAGAAATATTAAAGGCTGGAAAAATGAGGTCTTTATTCAGATTAGCGAATCTTGTGTCGCTAGGGCTATAAGGACTGAGAGATGGAAGTATTGTGTAATAGCGGAAGATAAGGATGGTTGGCTAGATTCTAAGAGTAATACCTATGTAGAATATCAACTATATGATCTCTATGCCGATCCTTACGAGCTTATCAATCTTGCAGGAAGAAGAGAATATAGGGATGTTGCTGACGAGTTGAAAGTAAGACTATTAGATAGGATAGAAGAGATAGAAGGAGAAAAGCCAAATATCTTAAATAGAAAGTTCTATCCATAATGTAAAGAAAGGAGATGATTTAGATGAATCTTATATTTATAATGCTTGATAGTTTTAGACAGGACCATATAAGTTTATACAATGAAGGTAAGCATGTGTTCGAAGGGGTTCCTCCATGTAAAACTCCAAATCTAGATAGATTTGCTAAGGACAGTGTGGTATTTTACAATGTATACCCAGGGGGATTGCCGACTATTCCGGTAAGGACAGAACTGATGACTGGCCAGTTTACTCTTTCTTATAGACCTTGGCAGCCTCTTACAAGAGAAGACGTAACAGTAGCAGAAATTCTTAGGGAGGAAGGTTATGTATGTGGACTTATATCTGATACATACCACTATAGAGCTCCTGGGATGAACTTTCATAGGGGATTCCATTCTTACAGATGGATAAGAGGACAAGAGTATGACCCATATACCTCTTGGAGGTCTAGAAGAAATGTAAAAGACTATGTGAATGGAAATTATACTCCAGAGTGGAAGGCTAGAGTAGAACAATACTTGAGTAATACAGATGATATGGAAGAAGAGGATAAGAGATTTCCTGCCCAAGTTGTCTCTCAAGCCATAGATTGGTTGAAGAAAAGTAGAGACCATAAGAAGATATTCTTATGGATAGACTCTTTCGATCCACACGAACCTTGGGACCCTCCAAAGAGATTTGACAGGTATACTGACCCAAGCTATAAAGGTCCTAGATTGATATTGCCAATGGGAGGAAAGGCAAGTGATTGGGCAACTCCTGAAGAGATAAGATATATTGAGGGACTATATGCAGGAGAGGCAGAATTTGTAGACTATTGTTTAGGAGCACTATTTGATATTTTAGAAGAACTGGGATACTATGATGATTCCCTTATAGTTATAACCGCTGACCATGGACATCCTCTCTGTGACCATGGAAAATTTTTAAAAGGCGCTGATAGGATGTATAGCGAGCTATTTAAAGTCCCATTTATTATGAGATTCCCTAAAGGTGAGTATGCTGGTAAGAAAATTTCTGCACTTATTCAGTTTCCGGATGTTTTGCCAACGATATTAGAGATAATTGGACTTAAGAATAATACATGCAGTATGCATGGAAAGAGCTTTTTGCCAGTAATAAAGGGTGATAGAGATAACCATCGTGACGCTGTAATTATGGGCTACTATGAAGGTGTAGATCGATGCATTAGAGACCTACATTGGAGCTATGTGCAGAGGCCTGAGGGAGAACCAGATGAACTCTATAATTTAGACGAGGATCCTAAAGAAAAGAATAATCTTATAGATAAATATCCCCAAGAAGCACTTAGACTTTCCTCTATGTTTGGTTCCTATTTTAGAAATAGGAGAGCAGGAAGGGTTGTAAAGGGTATTCAAGGCAAGTATGAGATGGGTTCGGGGAGTGTAGGATAGAGGTCTAACTGGTGCCGAACCTATTGCATTTAGAATCTTCTTAATGTATAATTAATCCCGTAATTAATATGGTAGGCCGACGTAGCTCAATCGGCAGAGCAGCTGATTTGTAATCAGCGGGTTGTCCGTTCAAGTCGGATCGTCGGCTCCATTGGGGAGGTACCCAAGTGGCTAAAGGGGACTGACTGTAAATCAGTTGGCGCCTGCCTTCGGGAGTTCGAATCTCTCCCTCCCCACCAGAGCGGGAATAGCTCAGTTGGTAGAGCGCCAGCCTTCCAAGCTGGGTGTCGCGGGTTCGAGTCCCGTTTCCCGCTCCAATTTAAAGCCCATGTAGCTCAGTAGGCAGAGCGTATCCTTGGTAAGGATAAGGTCACCGGTTCGATCCCGGTCGTGGGCTCCATAGTTAATTTTAAAATAGAGGTATAGGAGGAATAAAGATTATATGGCTAAGCAGAAGTTTGAAAGGACAAAGCCACATATAAATGTAGGCACAATAGGACATGTAGACCACGGTAAG
>JBMFOH010000067.1:0-2198 GCA_049969715.1 bacterium
CTCTTTAACTTCCTTACACTAAAGGCTCAATTTGACCAGGATCCAAATGCTCCAAGTACCCAGTTCTTTGTAGATGGGAAGGTCAAGCTTACTGATGCAATATCTCTCTATGGCAAATATGTAAATTATTCTGATGATAAGATATCTTGGTCTGCAGGAGCTACCTATACTTACAAGTGGAGCGACAATGCCAATCTAACAGTAGATCTCAAACACGTTATTGATAAAGATGGAAAAGACGCTAATGTTCTAGCTACTACAGTTGCAGTAACATTCTAATAGACTATATTCTAGCCCCCGGGCTTTCCGGGGGCTTTCTTTTTTAGAGGAAAAGAAATGCATCTTATTAAAAGAAAAGACCTCGTCATTATCTCTTCTCTTTTTGCTCTCATCTTCTTAACTTATCTATTTAACTCTTTTAAGTCTATTCTAGGTACCACTGTAATAATTCAAGTATCAGGTAAAGAAACTATCCGTCTTCCTTTGAATAGAGATAAGACCATTAAGGTTCAGGGACCTTTAGGAGAAAGTATAATTGAAATTAAGAATAGAAAAGTAAGAATGCTTTTTTCCCCCTGTCCAGATAAACTCTGTATGAAACAAGGATGGATAGATAAAACCTCGCAATCTATTATATGTGTACCGAATAGGATAATAATAAAAATAGAAGGGAGGGCAACATTTGACGCCCTCACCTATTAGAACCTCATCCTTACTATTTTGCTGACGCCATATTATAGGCATCAATAGCAGAGTAGATTGACCATAGAGGTGCTAGTACCCAGGTAATAAGACCAATACCTACAAAAGAAAGGACTATACTAACCACCCAGATCCCTATGTCTATTAGGAGATGAGTTAAACCCTTGCTCTGGTCTCCAAGGAGATACTGTCCTAACCCAGGAAGTATTAGAGATGCTATAGCTGCTATTACCGGATCCATCTTTTTAGCTTGCTGAGCCTCAGCTGCCATAGCAAACGTTCCTGTGAGAGCCTGAAATGCCAGAACCAATACAAGAATAAGAGCTACTTTACTCAAAACTCCTCTCATCACCTTTTCTTCACCTCCTCTCTAATAAGTTATCTGTATTTTACCAGATAGATAGAATGCTTGTCAACTTATGAGACTAATATAGGCATACTCTTGGGCAGAACCTCTAACCTTGCCATATCTGTGTAAAAAACCTCTCCGTCTACCTCTGTGGGAAATCTGTACGGAGCTGATATCTCTACAGACATAGCCTTCATCATCCTTACCTTTTGATGAGTTATATGTTCCCCCTTATAAACCTTAGGCAATGTTTTTAATATTTCTATCTTAGAGGTATCCTCTATTAGACAGACATCAAACCTTCCATCCCAGAGGTCTGCATCTGGAGCTATCTTCATTCCACCACCAAAATACTTGCCATTTGCTATAGCAACAAGAAGAGCATTTATGTCAATCTTTCTATCATCTATCTTTATATTGAGAGGAAATCCTTTATTTTTAAATAATCCTATAAGTGCAGAACCTAAATATGCTATTGGACCTAGAAATCTTATTGGCTCAGCTATATCTGCTACAAGGGCATCAAAACCTACACCTGCTACGTTTATAAAGTATCTATTATTTATCTTTCCTACATCTATCATTCTTAACTTGGTTTCAGTAAATGGTCTTAGTATTATATCTATTAACCTATTATTACTTAATGAATGGAAGAAATCATTTCCTCTTCCCACTGGGAGAATTCCTAATGGGATATCATATCCAAATATACCATTCACAACCTCGTTTACTGTCCCATCTCCTCCTACTGCTACCACCGCATCAAATTTTCTTGCTGACTGTTTGGCTATCTCGGTAGCATGTCCTATATATCTCGAAAATTCGTGTTCAAAAGATACACCTAGCAATCTTAGATTTTCTATTATCTTTTGGGTAAGGTCTCTACCCTTTCTTCCACCTGCTATTGGATTTATAATAAGTTTAAAATGCACTACTCTCCCCCTTCTTTCTAAAATTAAACAATTAGTACTCTAGCCCACTTTCCCCAATTCATTTACACCTATTCCTTACCTTAATATAGTCTAGAATTATTATAACATAAGAGTATCCATTTGCAAGAATCCGATCGGCTGATCTGTAATCAAAATTTTACCCCCTGGAAGCTTGTAGTATAATTCTATAAAAAACTTCCAGGAGGTGACTTAAA
>JBMFOH010000068.1:0-2095 GCA_049969715.1 bacterium
ACTTTAAGAGTTTTAATTGCTATTCTCATATTCCTAAACTCCTTTAATTAATTTATTTTTGAGTAATATTTTACCATAAGGGGGGAGGTTCTTAAAACTTCATCAACCAGTTTCGCAACAGTTACATAAGAGTACCCATATTGAAAAGCATTTTATACAGAAGCCAGAAGACTATGAGATCTTTATGGCGTATCTTAGGGATATTATTGTTTATGAAGATATAGAGAGATTTACAAGGGATGAAGCGGAGCTTGGAGATGACGGAATAGCTATGGTTACAATGGAGAGGACTCCGTTTCAACAATTATGGATACAATGGGTTTCTTTAAATGACCTTTGTATTCATATAGCAGATTATCCTGAGCTTGTAGAAGAATGCATTAAACTTTTAATGGAGATACATTATAAGACTTTTGAAATAGTTAAAAGAGCTAGTGAAAAGGTTTATATCCCTTACATTAATTTTCCTGATAATATTACCGCCTATGCTATAGGCAAAAATAATTTTCGGAAGTATTGTATCCCTCTATATAATGTTTTGGCAGATATGTTGTCAGGTAAAGGTATCCCGATATTCGTCCATATGGATGGAGACCTTAAACCTTTATGGGAAGATATAAAAGAATCAAAGATAAATGGATTAGATTCATTTACTCCAACTCCTGATAACGATACAAGTGTTCTAGAGGCAATCTCTTTTTGGCCAGAAAAAAGGTTATTTTTAAACTTTCCTTCTTCTGTCCATTTAGAGGAACCTGAAGAAATCTACAAGGAAGCTAAGAAGATTCTTAAGGAAGCTGGACATTCAGGGAGACTTTGGATTCAAATCTCGGAGAACGTTCCTCCTGGAGTATGGAGAAAGAGTTTCCCTCAAATAGTAAAGGCTATCGAAGAGTTTGGTCCACCTAAGGGTATAGAATGATTCATAATCAGGAGGATTATTATGAAACTTAAGTACAAAGATGATTTTGAAGAGACAAAAAGATATTGGAGGACATTTTGGGAAGGAGAAATCATTGATAGACCCCTTTTAATCTCTAGTATACCTAAGGATAGAGATAATCCTGTCTCTTCTCCACCATACCTTTCTGGAATTGATGGAAATTTTGAGAAAGCTGTTGAAGATTATGAGAATTGGGCAAAAAATACAATATTTTTTGCTGAGAGTATTCCAAACTTTACGATTTCTTTTGGCCCAGATACTATAAGTTATTTTATTAAAGGGGCGGAATCAAAGGTAAGAGTTGGAAGTGGAACTGCATGGATCGAACCTTTTGTAGATGACTGGAGAAAGATTAATAGGATTGAAATAGATAAGGAGAATATCTGGTATAAAAGATTTATGGACTTTTATAGATATGCAGGTGAGAGAGGTGAGGGAAAATTCTTACTTCAAATGCCAGATGCTCATACACATCTTGACCTGTTAAGGGCAATTAGAGGAAGTGAAGAGCTCTGTATAGATCTAATCGAAAACCCTGATGAGATTGAAAAGAGACTGAAGGAAGTAAAATGCTTTTTCAAAGAGATATATACAGAAATATTTAATTCTACCAATATGAAAGAGTGGGGGACAACATCATGGATACCTCTTTATTGTGAAGGGAAATACGAGGTTCTTCAGTGTGATTTCACATATATGATAAGTCAAGAGATGTTTAGGAGATTTGCACTGCCATATATTGAAGAGGAGGCAAACTTTCTTGATCATTGTATCTTTCACGTAGATGGGCCAGGAGTATTGAGACATCTCGATGACCTTTTATCTATAGAGAAAATTGATGCAGTTCAATGGGTACCAGGAGAGGGGAATAAACCCCATATCTATTGGATTGATTTATTTAAAAAGATCAAGGAGGCAGGTAAGAAGATTATAATTTATCCACAATCGATAGATGAGATAAAGACCTTTCATAAGGAACTTGGACCTGAAGGTATTGTTTATCAATTAGATCTGAGAAGTTTAGAAGAAGGGAAAAGATTAGTAGAATGGCTAATCCAAAATACATAGAAAATAGATTAGTAGACTTTTAATTTATTTATGAGTATGCTAAAATTTTTAAAAATACTTTTGGAGGTGTAATGTATGGTAAAT
>JBMFOH010000069.1:0-1950 GCA_049969715.1 bacterium
TCTCAAAAGTACCTAAAGAATATAAAGGGTACTGGTTTGACAGGATAGATGAGATTTTAGAAGATATTCTATAAATTTTATAATTAGAAGGGAGGAATGATTTGAAGAAAATGAACAGATACAAAAAAGAAACCTTTTCACTATCAGGAGATGGCGGAAAAGTAATATTTAAGGAAGAGACTGTAGCGGAAATAAAAGAATGGGAAATTTCTATCTATAGGGATTTCACTGAAGTTGGCTCTCTCGGAAATGAATACATTGAAGAGGTGCCAGGTTCACTGTCTTGGGAAGGGTCAGCTTATATAAAGTGGAATAAAGAATCGAATTATCGGGAACTTTTACTAGAATTAAATTCTAGCATGGTACAACTGGAGCTTTCTAACTCTAGAAAAGGGACTTCGTATAAGGTCGAGGCAGAATTAGACTCCACAAGTGGAATTCCAGATGAGACAGAGGTTAATATACGAGGTACAGGAGAGTTTCCACTGGATCCTTCTCTATTCAAATCTCTATAAACATATAAACTACATTTATATCTGTATAAAAAAGCTTTCTTCGTATAATAATTGCTATGCGAATAGAAGATTTAATAGAACATCTCTGAAGCTTTATTACTGATAGAAATTATATATCTAACCTTTTGCTATCATTGACAGCCTAAATAAACGAGGTATAATTCTAGCTAGGAGCTAGGAATGAATGTGAATAAATTTAACTTGATAAATCTTAGAGCTTGGAGAAAATCTACATTAATTTTTTGGAGGTGGTAAGAATTATGAAGAAATACTTAAGGCTTCTAGCACTTCTTTTAATACTCGGCTTATTTGCGACAGGGTTAGATGGATGTGAACATGAAAAAACTCCTTTAGTTAAAGAGACTCTAAGTGTTTCACTTGTTAAGACTAAGCCAGAAGGTAAAATTTCTAATTCAGATAATATAGCTATTTTTAGCGATGGAGTAGTAGAGATTATATGTACTATGAAATTTTACTATGGTTTTAAGAATAGATTGTTACCACAAATTACAATTACTAACCTTTCGGAAGATATTTTAATTATAGATTGGAATACTGCTTCTTTTATAGACCCATCAGGGAAGGCTCACAGAGCGGTATATGAAGGAGTAAAGTATATAAAAGCTACGGAGGAAGTGCCTCCTGTAACACTTGCCCCAAATAGTAGATTTAAAACTATGGTTGTTGCTGCAGACCTTGTCCGATATGATTCTATATTCAATACTTGGATAGTTGACTCTCCTCTTGAAGGGTATAAAAATCCATCGTTTAGTTTGGTTATACCGATTAAAAAAGGTGGAGAAATAGTCTATTATACGCTTGATTATCAAGTAATAGTTACAGAAGAGGTTCCTCCACCAAAACCTAAGACAGAGGTTCCTCCACCAAAACCTAAGACACTAAAAGAAAAGACTATACACGTTGGTATAGATACTATCCCTCTCGGTGTATATACATCCGTAGGTGAAGGAGGAGAGCCTGACACTCTAGTAGGATTGAGTTTAAATCTTTGGGTGCTTCCAGGAATAGGATTTAGGAAATACTTTAAGATAGACAAAGAATTTTTTGCCTATGGTGAGTTGGGTACGCTTATATTCATTCCCTATTTAGGGCTGGGGACAATCTACACTAACAAGGACGGACTAGAGGTCGGTTTTGGAATAAATTTATATCCAGGATTAGATGAAAATGGAAATTTTCTTGTGGAGCCTTTACCGAACGTGATACTTGCAATTAGATTCTGAAGTTATCTTTCCCTTCATACGGCTCTATAAACTTTTGCGTGGTATCTAAAAATAGTAAAAGTAGGGGAATACCCACTAACTCCTTGTAGGTATTCCCCTTTTACTTTGTTTGTGAGAAAATTATTAATAGGATAAAACTTTATCCAGTGGTTAGACCTATGATACTAAGTCTATTAAAATATCTCAAACAC
>JBMFOH010000070.1:0-1637 GCA_049969715.1 bacterium
ACAATACCATTATGTATACCAAATCTTCCTGTAAAGAGTGCAGCCCTAGATGGCATACAGGGAGTATCCGATGCGTAGAATCTATTAAATCTTATTCCTTCTCTAGCTACCGCATCTATATTCGGAGAAGTTTCCCTATGATATCCATAACAGGATAAATGATCAGCTCTTAGTGTATCTATGTCTAAGTACAATATTCTCATAGTGCTGTTACCTCCCCTGTATCCATAGAGATATTTGCAGAAATAGATATCTTTAATGTCTTCAGAGAATCTTCATATGTAGATAGTATCTTATCTCTGCCCCCCTCTATAGCTTCAAAGAATGCAGATTGCTCCTTCTCCATAGGATCATCAGAAAAATCAAAACTCTCCATATTTTCAGGGGTAAATACCTTTAAATAATTAAGGTTTCCTTCAAGCCTAAGATTCTTGGCAATAAATTCTATCCTAGGTCCGTGTTCAGGATTCGGAAAGAGAGAATATGTAGAAGCCAATGTTGCCACAGTACCATTTTGAAATGTTATGACAGTTACACTTGCGTCATCATTAATAAAATCTTCAATCTCCGGAAATAAACCTTTTGAACTCTGGGAGTATACAGTTTTTGCTTCTCCTAATAAGTATCTCATCAGGTCTATAAGGTGTATAGATTGGTCTACAACTTGTCCTCCAGCTCTTTCTTTATCTCTTACCCAGGCTATAGGTGGAATAGTATGATACCATCTAGAAACTATCATTGCGCATTTTCTATCTTTAAGATAGTCCTTTAACTTTGCTGCAAGGTCAGAGTACCTCCACAAAAAACCAACACTTACTGTAATATCTACCTTATCAAAAACTTCTAATAGTTTTTCTCCAGCTACTAAGGTCCTAGCAGGTGGCTTCTCGATAAAAAGATGAATACCTCTTCTAGCAGATTTTATTAAGTTTTCTGGCTCTCTATTGTAAGGTGGAGTACAGATAAATAAAGCATCTAATGCCTTCTCATAATCTAAAAGTTCTTCAAAACTTGAATATGCATTTGCACCACACTTCTCCGCCATTTCTTCTGCTTTGGAGAATATAATATCAGCTACCCCTCTAATCTTTACATCCTCCCTCTTAATAAGTCTTTCAAAGTGAGCTCTGGCTATCCTGCCAGCTCCTACCATGCCTATATTCATAATTCCTCCTTCTCATAAAAGAATTTCTGAAGGGCTAATGCACTTGCCCCATATAGTCCTATCTCTTTTCCTAATTCCGAAATCTCTATTCTTATCTTATTAGTAGAGAAAAGCCTATTCTCAAGAGACTTCCTCATGGGATCAAGAAGAGTCTTGCCTAATCTAATTACTCTTCCAGAAAGGATTATCATCTCTGGGTCAAACATATTTACAAGATTAGATATACCAACTCCTAAATAGTACCCTGCATTTTCTACTATCTCTATAGCCCTATTCTCTCCTTTCTCTATAGCAGTCTTTATTTCATTTATATCACTGTCCTCATCTCCTGAGATTCCTTTAAACTTCTTTACAATAGCTCTAGCAGAAGCAAATGTTTCTAGGCATCCTCTTTTGCCACAGTTACAGATCTCACCATCTTCAGACACAACTGTATGACCTATCTCCCCCGCTCCATTATTAGCACCTCTAT
>JBMFOH010000071.1:0-1173 GCA_049969715.1 bacterium
TATCTAGGATTACCCATCGTATTAGAATGTTTCAAACGGTCTTTGGAAAGGGGGTGGGCAAAATGATTACAGATCAGGATATAGGTTAGCTACAAACCCTGGGCAAGCCTCAGCAATAAAAGCAATCCAGCGAGGTTTCAATCCCTTATAGGTTAGCTACAAACGGATATCCCTCCTTATTGATTGGAATTTTGAAATTCCAATAAGTGCCAATGGTTAGATATTACCTTACTGTTTTCATAATTTTAAGCCTACCAAATGAATGGATGTGTCCTCCTCTAATCTCTTCTCCGATCTTCCAATCTTCTATAGTTACTTTGCCTAGACCTCCTGATGCATGTATTATTTTTATAGAATCTGAATCTGTAGACACAATAAGACCACAGTGATTTACAATGCCATTTTTATTTGCTATAAAGACAATATCTCCTGGGACAATGTCTCCTAGTTTTAAGGGGGTAGTATTTTCTGAATACAAATATTCTACCTCTACGTCGGATACTATCCTGCCTTCTCTTAAGAATAAAATGTTGCTTATTACCTTGCCATATGCCCAAACTACAAGTCCAGAGCAGTCAAATCCAACTTTTGGATCTTGACCGCCTAAGACATATGGTTTATCTTCTTGCATAATAGCAAGGCTAAGTGCTTGTTGAGCTTGTCCAATGCTTACCTCTTCTTGAATATAAGAAAAAAAGGGAATAGCATACAACCTGAAAGTAATACAACTAATAGAACAGGAAGTAATTTATATAACATATGTCCAACTTCCTCCATAGTTTCAATCCCTTATAGGTTAGCTACAAACCCACATTCAAAACCCAAGTAGGACTAGCACTTCCTACCGTTTCAATCCCTTATAGGTTAGCTACAAACTTTGCTTACCTCTATTTTTATCATATATCCCTCCTAGTTTCAATCCCTTATAGGTTAGCTACAAACGGGAGAATTAGCAAATTACAGGCACGCTCTCTTTATCGTGTTTCAATCCCTTATAGGTTAGCTACAAACGAGGAAAGGAGTGAGTATATATAAATGAGTAGATTTACGTTTCAATCCCTTATAGGTTAGCTACAAACGAGAAAGAAGTTGATTCAAAAGTATTGACAATAGTTGTTTCAATCCCTTATAGGTTAGCTACAAACGGTTGCTTTATGTTTTATCGCATTTTCT
>JBMFOH010000072.1:0-1106 GCA_049969715.1 bacterium
TTAGCCAAGGAGATATAAATAAAATCCCCTGTAGCCTCCTCTTTCTTACCATAGCCAGATTCTGCCTCATATTTTAAACCTCCTTATTACTCTCTTATAAGGATATGATTATTATAAATCTAAATTCTCTAAAAATCAATTTGTATTTGGGCAATCACTCTAAGACTAGTCTTCATCCTATACCTTCTCTAGAGTGTATCTTTTCGCTCCTAGGCCGATTGCTTCCGCATAAGATATTTGTATATTCCAATCTATATCTGGATGTACTGCTCGAAGTTTGTCCTCCCCAGGAGCTATTTCTTTCTGAAGTACGGATGTCTTTAATCCTGTCTGCTGATTTATTAAATCTGCTGAAGCCTGGTCTATGGCTACTATATCCCAACCACCGAGGATTCCTACATCAGGAACTATATTGGCATCGTGCCATCCTGCACAATCACAGTCAGGACTTATATCCATAACAAAGTTTATAAATGCTACTTTAGGTTCTTTAGGTTTTACTATTCCATAAGCAAACTCAGCCATCTTTTCCTGTAGCCCTACCGCCGATTCATTCCAGGATATCTTAATAGCACCCGTAGGACACACTACTGCGCATTCTCCGCAACCTATACATAACTCAGGAGTAAGCACTGCCTTTTTATTCACAAGACGAAGGGCACTAGTAGGGCAGTGTCTTACACATCTACTGCACCCTATACATATCTTATGGTCTGGATCTGGCTTAAATTGGGCATGTTGCATCTGCTTTCCAGACCTAGGTGCGGCTCCCATTCCTACATTCTTTATTGCTCCTCCGAAACCTGCACCTATATGCCCTTTTACATGTGTAAGGGCAAGGAGAAAATCTGCATCATAGATACCACCTGCTACCTTTATATTTTTAAAATGCTTTAGATTTACTTCAACCTCTTTGAAGTAGTCACCATTTATTCCGTCTGCTATTATAAGGGGTGCTCCTACAGATGAATATCCAAATCCATTGTATATGGCTGATTCCAAATGGTCTACAGCATTTGCTCTACCTCCCTTATAAAGTGTATTTGCATCTGTAAGGAAAGGTTTTCCTCCCATCTCTTTTACTACCTCTACCACCTGTCTAACAA
>JBMFOH010000073.1:0-322 GCA_049969715.1 bacterium
CTATAAGTGTCTTATCCCTGAAGAAGTGTATGAGGTATTTTATGAAGATGCCTTTGAACTAGAGGAAATCTTAAAGAATATGAATGTTGAAATCTTGAGGACAGAAAAGTATGTCCTTAAACTTCTATCCTCTGGAAGGATCTCTTTGTCATATGCCTGTGAACTCTTGGATAGAAGTCCGTATTATATATACGAGCTTGCAAGAGAGCACGAGATAGAGCTTGGATCAGAGGAATCTTCTTTCGAGAAAGGACAAGAGACTCTATCTGATACCTTGTAAATAGAATTAGGGTCTGTCAAGAAACTAGTGTAAATTCCCCAG
>JBMFOH010000073.1:332-902 GCA_049969715.1 bacterium
TCTTATTTCTAGAGCTACCTCCTAATCTATCCGCCAGTATCAAGTGCCAATCCTTTATTTTCCCTGTCCATCCCTTGAATAATACTTCATCATGAGGTAGTAAAGTTGACCAAAATAAAGGAAGTGCCTAAGAAAATTCTAATGTTAATGGGTAAGGAGTGTGAAAAATATTATAATTGAAAATGACACCTGCAGAATGTGGGTTAGAGCTACTAACTTCTCAATATGCTTGCAAATTGCTACTCTCTGCAAGAATCTAGATAATTACAGAAGGCATTCCTCACGTTTATCTGTATTCTATCCTTCTCCTCCTATAACCCCCAAGAAGGGTATCTGTCGTCATTAGGGCTATTAGTAATATTAATCGGGTTTGTTCCGTCTACATTCATTATGTATATCTCACGACTACCAGTATTACCAGATTCAAAGGCTATCTTACCTCCCTCATAAGAGAAGCAAGGATAACCATCATAAACTGAAGTATCAGTAAGTTTTGTTAGATTAGACCCATCTGAATCCATTATCCAGATATTATAATATCCACCTCTAGCTGAATGAAACACTATCTTA
>JBMFOH010000074.1:0-825 GCA_049969715.1 bacterium
GGATACCTCGACAAGGATAACTATCTCTATCTGAAAGGTAGGAGTAAGAATGTCCTCCTTGGCTCTAATGGAGAGAATATATATCCAGAAGAGATAGAACAGCTTCTTACCCAAGATAGAGGTATTATAGAAACGCTTGTTTTGGAAAAAGACGGAAGGCTTATAGCCTACATATATCCTGATCTTGAGTATCTCAATAGTGAACTAAAACTCCTTGATATTGAGCCTAAACTTGCCACTAAAAAGATAGAAGGATACTTTAATAATCTTATAAAAGAGACAAATAAAAAGCTTCCGAGCTTTTCTCAGCTTAAAGGGTTTAAAATTATAGACCAAGAATTTGAAAAGACTCCAACACAGAAGATTAAACGATATCTATATACATAACTAGGTTCAATTACAAACCGATTCTATAAACTTTTGCGTGGTATCTAAAAATAGTTTGTGAGAAAATTATTAATCAGTAAGACTTAAAAAACGTAAAGTCATATGTGAACAATGTCACATAAAGATACATCTTCATTGCCTTGGTAGACATCCACTAAGATACATCTGTCCAATACACGCAAAAAGTTGAAGAGTCGGGTAAGCAAAGAAAATAACTATATAAATCTTAATCAGTGATATAAGGTAAAAAGATACCTTATTGAATCTTCTATTCGCATAGCAATTAAGTTTTATCCCTAAGACACTAACTATTGCGAATAAAAGAGATATCAAGATTCGTATAAGACATATTATGCGAATTTATTTATTATTCTTTTTCTTCTATCACCTTAAGGAAGGCATCTACGACTCTAGGATCGAAATGTTTTCCCGCTTCAC
>JBMFOH010000075.1:0-808 GCA_049969715.1 bacterium
CAAAAACAACTTTAAGCATTAAAGCTAAGTGTATTCCCTTCGAAATTCTTGTATAAGCCTTTCTACATCTTCTTCATCTTTAATCTTTAATTCTTTAGCCTTTTCTTCCCCCCATTTATAGATCAGTTCCCATCTTTTTTCCTGCATAATATATACTTCTAATGCTTTCTTCAAAATTTCACTAAATAGCAAAAAAATAGATTTCCTGTCAATGCTAGGATAGACTGTGATTCTTGCAGAAATGGTTGATAGGCTCAAATGTGGATTTATAAATATGTCTAATTGTGCTAAAATAATATATATTATAAGTTTAAATATTTATGCATATATAGAGGTTGATAATACGTACAACTATTGACATAAATGGCGACCTCATTTCTGAGGTTATGAAGATCTCAGGCACAAAGACAAAAAAGAAGGCTATTTTAGTTGCTCTTAAGGAATATCTGAGATACAAGAAGATTGAAGAACTGAAGTCACTTATAGGTAACTATGATTCATTTGACCTTAATCTTGAGGACCTAAAGAAAATGCGTGATGAAAGATAAGATGACTCTTCAATTTTTTGCGTGTAATAGATCTTAAAAATATCCTCTCCATAGCCCATAGATCTACTATTTGGACAGATGTATCTTAACGTTGAAGAGTCTTTTACATATTGCTTTAACCATTAAAAGTTGGTATAGTAATACTAAGTAATATCATAAAGAGGTGAGATGAAACTAATGGGAAGAAAAACAAAAGTAGTTACTATATCTATTCCACCTAGGATAGAAGAAAAGATGAATGAATTAGTTAAGAAGGAGGG
>JBMFOH010000076.1:0-730 GCA_049969715.1 bacterium
AGGATGACATTAAATTGATTCTTCATTGCTGTATCCTCTACCCCACGAGCAAGTGTAGTAAAGAATGGATTGGTAATATCTGAGATGACAAGTCCTATGCTACTTGTCTTTTGAAGGACAAAACTACGGGCAAAGGAATTTGGAACATATCCAAGCTCTTCAATAGCCTTCATAACCTTCTCTCTTGTAGAAGGCTTCACATCCCTTTTACCATTTATTACCCTTGAAACCGTCATAGCAGAGACCCCTGCGCGCTCTGCTACATCATATATCGTTGGCATCGCTCCTCCAGATATTAACGTTAGGTTATTGGTAACAATGTAACATAAAAAGTTTCAAGGTGTCAAGCTCATTAGTGAAACCTGGTAAAAGTTAGTATACAACATCTTATACAGTTTTGTAAGAAGAACTTCCCTAATCTGTAATCACTTCTATAAGGGATTTATGAAGATAGAGGAGATGTTTAGAGACGAGAAAAGTCTACTGAAGTTAGAATATCTAAGCTATGGAGATAAAAGGAAGAGTTAGAGGGTCTTAAAAGTAAGCAAGGCAAGAAGATTAGTCCTTATAGTTAGAGGTATTCAAAAGTGATTACAGACCCGCTTCCCTGCTTATACTTTCTCGAACTCTTCTAGAAACTCAGACGGGGAAAGGATATTTATCCCTTTATATTCTTTTAAAGGCAATAGATGCTGTTTATCTCCAGTAACAATATATTGAGCTTTCCCCT
>JBMFOH010000077.1:0-715 GCA_049969715.1 bacterium
AGTGCTTATTACAGTATATTTCCCTTATAAAAAGCGTTATTATCAAGGAGGGAAAACTTATGAAGATAGAATATTCAAAGTCGGCTGATATACTTTTAATTAAGCTTAGAGAGGGTACTCTTACAGATTCTATCGATTTAAAAGAGGGGGTAATACTTCATCTTGATGAAAAAGGATTGCCTCTTGAGATAGAGATATTGGATGCCTCTAAACTGGGAATGCTTGATGAGATAAGTATAATGGCTCCTCTAGAGTTTGTTAAAAGCTAATAAGTCTAAAGTTAGGACTATGTTTCCGAACGATAGAGATTGAAAAATGAAAAATTTAGCTTCTAACAGTAACACCATACTCCTTCTAATCCCTCTCACAGGTAATTCTATAACTGGGAATAAGAATGGAGCTTTCTTTTGGAGGTAATGAAAAGATACCCTCCAGAGGGGGGAGTAATTCTAATTTGAGTAATTTCTGACCCTCCCATCCTAGCATTGACAGGAAATCTATTTTTTGATATTTTAAGTAAAGAAATTTCTTTATTAGGAGGATACTATGGCAAGAAAGACCAAGATTGTAAATATGTCTTTACCCTTAGATATCTATAACCAAGCCGATGAAATGGCTAAAAAAAGAGGAGTATCTAGGAGTGAAATTTTGAAGAAAGCATTAGAAGTATATATTATGCAGGAAAAAAGATGGGAACTGATCTATAAATGGGGGG
>JBMFOH010000078.1:0-682 GCA_049969715.1 bacterium
ATGGAGATACTTCAGGTTAAGGTTACTAGTTTCAATCCCTTATAGGTTAGCTACAAACGCTTTATGGGGTCATGGTTTTACTAAAACTGAAAGGTGTTTCAATCCCTTATAGGTTAGCTACAAACGAATAGGAATCCAGGAATTCCTGGATTCCTATTTATTAGTTTCAATCCCTTATAGGTTAGCTACAAACCAGATAGTAATTCGAGATAAAGTTTTGGACAAGCTTGGTTTCAATCCCTTATAGGTTAGCTACAAACAAAATTAGTATCTGAATCATTTACTCCTACGACTTGGAGTTTCAATCCCTTATAGGTTAGCTACAAACCTAGGATGCCAGCAGGGTGGAGTGAAGGAGGTATACTAGTTTCAATCCCTTATAGGTTAGCTACAAACCTGCAATGGTAATGATTATAGGAATCCACATCTCCTCGTTTCAATCCCTTATAGGTTAGCTACAAACCTTTTCTCTATTTTTATCTATATCTATTATATCATACTGTTTCAATCCCTTATAGGTTAGCTACAAACTACTAAAGGAGGTGGACAATAAATGAAAATATGCATGTTTCAATCCCTTATAGGTTAGCTACAAACTCTCCTCCTTTTCTTTTTCTTTTTCTATATCTATTTGTTTCAATCCCTTATAGGTTAGCTACAAACGCCAGAGCTCTACAGAGAG
>JBMFOH010000079.1:0-679 GCA_049969715.1 bacterium
GTTTCTTCTCCCCACCTCCTTATCTTTTGCCATCTTCTTTCTGAAGCCAAATATTGTTTTAATGCTTCCCTAAAGATCTGGCTTCTTGAAGTTCCCCTTTCCTTAGCAGCCTTTTCTATCTCTTGCAAAATCTCTGGGGGTAAGGAGAAGTTCACTATTTTCGTTGCCCTTGCCATCTTCTTCCTCCTTGGTAATAAGTTTTTCTTACTCTAAGATAGCAGAAGAATAAATAAATGTCAAATAGATAAAGGCTCTATAAACTTTTGCGTGGAATTTAAAAGGGGAATTACCCCTCTTGAAAAAAGGATATTTCCCCAGATGAAAATACAACAATTGTTAAAATATTTCAAGCACGATATAGAGGTTTTACACAAAAACAAACTAAAAATAGACAATTTATGTTTAGGATAACCTTCAAATGGTAGATCTATAAGCTATGGAGAGGATATTTTTAAGTTTCCTCCACGCAAAAAGTTGAAGAATCCCCAGTTTCTTTACAGACCCTTTTATTTTGTCTCTTTAAATTTCAAGGAATATTCTTTAGTAAGATTAATATATGTATCTCCGTACTCCTCACTAGGCTCTATCTCACTTCCCTCATGCCACTCATTAAAAGAGGTGATTATAATCCAGTTGGGATTAGAGTTTATGGCAAATTTCCAAAGGTTGCTATAAAGTT
>JBMFOH010000080.1:0-603 GCA_049969715.1 bacterium
ATTAGCAGTTTATAAGAAAATGAAAGAAAACAGCATTTATTTAGGCGAAATAACAAAAACATTTAGAGGTTTACCGTATCAGAAAAAAGTTTTAAAAGATAATTCTCAAAATGGTTATCCAGTTTTAAGAGGTAGCAACATAAAAAAATTTAGTATAGTTAAACCTTTAGACAAGATAAACTTATCAAATGAAGAATTAAACGACGAAAAAGTAAAAAAGATTATGAAGCCCAAAATCGTTTCACAAAATATTGTAGCACACATAACCAAACCTACCGATAGGATACTGATTATGGCTACTTACGATAAAGAAGGTTTAATAACTTTAGATACAGTAATGAATACTTTTTTGAATTCAGATAGATACTCTTACGAGTATATCCTTGGTATTTTAAACTCAAGACTTGCAGAGTGGTTTTACTATTGGTTTATATACAATAGAGCAATAAGAACAATGCATTTTGATGAATACTACATAGGAAGACTTCCAATAAAAGAAATAAGCCATCAAAACCAGTACATAGTCCAGCAGATAGAAAGTCTTGTAAATCAGATACTAAACCTTACTCAATCCGATGATTACGAAACCAACCCAGCAAAACA
>JBMFOH010000081.1:0-592 GCA_049969715.1 bacterium
GCTTTACAAAGATTAGGCTTCATAGTAGTTAGAAGTAAAGGGAGTCATTTACAGCTTAAGAAGGGGAATTTATTAGTAACTGTTCCTATACACAATAAAGACTTAAAACCTGAAACC
Organism: bacterium; assembly: GCA_049969715.1. Lineage (GTDB taxonomy): Bacteria > DUMJ01 > DUMJ01 > DUMJ01 > DUMJ01 > JBMFOH01. The sequence continues at coordinate 118 of JBMFOH010000081.1, forward strand.
TTAAGATCTATACTACGACAGGCTAAAATTACTATTGAGGAGCTTGAGAAAAATTTATAGAAAGAAGGACATAATAGTTGGTGCAAGACCTCGGTAAGAAGAAAGAAGAGAAATGAATAAACGTTGGGTAGAATTAGCCACTGAGGGAAACATCTTAAAGGAAAGGAGAGAACTTTGAAAGTGGTAGTAAAGAAATTAAAAGTAAAAATAGGAGAAGATAGAGTACTTAATATTTCTATCCCTGAAATGAGTCCAGGAGAAGTAGAAGTTATTATTCTAAAGAAAGAAAAGTTTATCCACTCTATTGATGAAATTTTGTCTCAATTACCTGTTAGAGAATTAGGCATGATTACAGGTACTCTTAGAAGAGAAGAAATTTACAATAATGGAAGATAAAATCTTTCTTGACACGAATATTCTAGTTTTTATTTAGTTAATAAAAGTTCACCCTTTCATCCTAAAATTATAGAAAAAC
>JBMFOH010000082.1:0-519 GCA_049969715.1 bacterium
AAATGCATTTTTCGGGTTAATCAATTTGCTCAGCCCAATTTATTATGCTTCTACAAAAACTTGACATCCTATTATTCTTTACATATACAAATAAACATCCAAGGGGAGCTGTAAAAGGCTGAGAATCCTTAAAGGATAAACCCTTTGAACCTGATCTGGATAATACCAGCGCAGGGAATGGATGTTGATCTTATCAACAATTCTTATGTCAACAACCCAGCGCACTCTCAGCAAACAGCGGCCTCCATGGAAATAAAAATTCAGGAGGTTTTTATGGAAAAAAGGCAAGGGTTGTTCGCCAATGTTACAGAGGCGGATATAACAAAGGCAATAGCAAGATCATATCTTAAACAGCTTGAGGAGTACGCACAGTGCGATGTTGTGATTGTAGGTGCAGGGCCAAGTGGCTTGATGGCAGGTGCAGAGCTTTCTCGTTTAGGGCTCAAAATATTGATTGTGGAACGCAACAATTACCTTGGTGGTGGTTTCTGGATTGGTGGTTACCTTATGAATAAGGTC
>JBMFOH010000083.1:0-519 GCA_049969715.1 bacterium
TGGACTATCCCAACCTTCATAAAAAGCCCTAGAACCTATAAGTAAATTAAAAGGACTGTCATTGCTATTTAAATTCTCAAACCACTTTTGATCTTCATAAGTCTCTGTTTCTGAATAGTCAGACAAAAAGCCTCTCATTATATCTTTTGTTGTGCCAAGCTTGATAAGTGCAAAAGGTTTGTCCCCTGATGTATGCTTTAATGCTAACTCTTTATAGTTCTCTGGATAGTGGACGTATTCTATATTTCCTGCTCCCTCTGAGTTATAAACATACTTGTATATATCTTCAACAGTTATATCTTTAAGTATCCCTTCCATAAACTTAAGATCACCATCTCCTAAGGTATATTCACTATCCTTTAACTCTTGTATAAGTTCCTCTTTTACATTTTCTAAAAGATTTTCATCTATATTTTGGGCAAAATTTAGTATTTCTCCAAAAAGAAGTTTTATATCTGAATCATCTTTATTTACAGAATTCACTAAGTAAATTACTAAAGGATTATGGTAAAAGTTAGG
>JBMFOH010000084.1:0-503 GCA_049969715.1 bacterium
GTTTAGATGGAAAATGGGAAAGAAGGGAGAGTGATGCCTGAAAGAAAAAATATAGGGGTTATAAAAGAGCTTCAAGAAGTGTCACAGTCAAGTTAACCCGAAAGGGTAGTTATAGGTAGCAGTCTTGAGTAAGTGTACCTTGAAAGTTTAATACAGCGGTCTAAAAGTGGGGGTGAAGTATAAGATTGCTATCTAGAAAGACTAGATTAGAAGAGGTTTTAGAGTTTCCGAAAATCTACTAAAAATTTGAGGAGGTAAAGTTCCATGAAAAAGTATCTCGTATTATGTATATTGTTAATATTATTTGTAAATATATCTAACATAGCATTACCTCAAGCTAAGACTCAAATAACATTTATGACCCCATTGAGTGGTACTGATGGTGCTTATATGGATCAGATTATTCAAAAATTCAACAAGCAAAATCCAGATGTAGAAGTTGTTCATTTAGTAGTAAGTAATTCTCTAGAGTACAAACAAAAATTATCAACAGGATTAGCAAC